>NZ_CP132384.1:1200000-1800000 GCF_030758775.1 Bifidobacterium asteroides | reverse complement strand
GAGCGAAAAGAACAAGCCGCGGTCGGCGCTTCAGGCGGTCGCAGCCCAAATATTCGTCGGTTCCGACCGGTAGACGGGGATCGGGGCCGAACCACAATCCAAGAACCGGCAACGGTGGAGGAAAGGAAAATAAATGGACATCATCACACTTGCTGAGGTCTCTGGCAATCTGAGCATCCTGGGATACGGCATTGCAGCTCTCGGCCCCGCACTGGGTCTGGGCATCGCCGTCGGCAAGACCGTCGAGAGCATGGCTCGCCAGCCCGAGATCAGCGGACAGCTGCGCACCACCATGTTCATTGGCCTGGCTCTGATCGAGGTGCTGGCCCTGCTGGGCTTCGTGGCGCTCTTCATCGCCTGAGCCGTGCGATTCCTGCATGATCCGGCTTCGATAAGGGAAAGGAGGAGCCAATGTACGCTCTAGCGGCAGGCAAGGGGATCCAGCTATTCATCCCCCAGCTCTATGACATTGTGTGGTCGCTGGTCATTCTGGTCATCCTGGCCGTCTTCTTCTACAAGTTCTTCATGCCCAAGTTCCAGGCCATCTTCGATGAGCGCTCGGCCAAGATCGAGGGCAACATTCAGAAGGCCGCCAAGGCTAGAGAAGATGCGGATCAGGCCCGCAAGCAGTATCAGGATCAACTGGGCAAGGCCCGTGTTGAGGCATCCCAGATCCGTGATGACGCCCGCGCCGAGGCCTCCAGGATCGTGGCGGATGCCAGGACCCGGGCCGAGACCGAGGCCAATCAGATCACCGAGAACGCCCAGCGATCCCTCAAGTCCCAGCAGCAGCAGGCGCTGGTCTCGCTCAAGGGCGAGGTGGGCACACTGGCCACGGCTCTTGCTGGCAAGATCCTGGGCTCGCAGCTTCAGGATGATGCCGTGCAGTCCTCCATGATCGACTCGATCATTGCGGACCAGGGTGGGCAATCTTCTGACAAGCGGCAGGCATGATGACTGATCGGCGGACGACGGGCGCGCCCGTCTCGCGAAAGGGGAGGTGACATGCGAGGAGAGACTTCGCTGAGCTCCGATAAGGAGACCAGGGCCAAGTATGCCCCCCTGCTGAAGAGCAAGGGGAAGGATGCCCTCCGCGTGGCCATGGAGCTCTATACCTTCGTGACCCTGCTCGACGCCAACAGGCCCCTGGAGCGCGCGCTGACCGACCCCTCCCGTCCAGCTGAGGACAAGTGGCAGGTGATCGACACCATCCTGGCTGATAAGGCCGATCCGCTGACCGTGGATATCCTCCATGATTTGACTGATCATCAGTGGAGCCGTGTGGTGCATATTGCCAACGCAGCCGAGGACATGTCAGTGGATGCCACCGCTTATTACGCCGATGCTCTGGGCATCACCAACCAGGTGGCAGGCGAGCTGGCTGAGATCCATTCGGCCCTGCTCGGGATGCCGCTGGTGCTCTTCCGGCTCTCGGACGAGTACAGTGATTCCACAGCGCGAGCCGACCTGCTCAGGGCGCTCCTGGTTGGGCAGCATATGCATCCCGTCACCGAGCAGATGGCTCTGAACGCCACCATTGATCTGCGCGGACGGCGCTTCCCTGACACCATCATTTGGTTGGTGAACCGCTTTTCTGAGCATATGGACCAGGTCATGGTCACCGTCACCACGGCAGTCTCCATGAATGACCAGCAGGTCAGCCGCCTGCAGGAGGTCTACGCGCGCAAGCTGGGCAAGCCGGTCCACATCAACTCGGTGGTCGATCCTACGGTCCTGGGCGGCATGAAGGTCCAGTACGGCTCGGTCTCCACCGACGGCACGGTGGCTACGCAACTGAAGCATCTGAAGCGGCGGATGACCGTGGCAGGATGAGCGCAGTACCGACAGACTTGAACAAGAACAGAAATAAGGAGTGATCATGGCAGAAATGACCATTGATCCCGCCGTGGTGCGCAAGGCACTCGACCAGTTCGTCGAGTCCTACAAGCCGACGGACACCCCCACCCAGGAGGTGGGCTACGTCCGTACGGCCGGTGACGGCATTGCGCATGTGGAGGGACTGCCTGGTTGCATGGCCAACGAGCTGCTGACCTTCGAGGACGGCACGCTGGGACTGGCCTTCAACTTGGATGCCCGCGAGATCGGCGTGGTCATCCTGGGCGACTTCGCAGGTGTCGAAGAGGGCCAGGAAGTCCACAGGACCGGCGAGGTGCTTTCGGTGCCCGTCGGCGACGGCTATCTGGGGCGTACGGTCAACCCCCTGGGCGAGCCCATCGACGGACTGGGTGAAATCAAGAGCGAGGGCCGCAGAATCCTGGAGGCTCAGGCTCCTGACGTCATGCACCGGCATCCTGTCGACGAGCCCCTGGCCACTGGCATCAAGGCCATCGACGCCATGACACCCATCGGCCGCGGTCAGCGTCAGCTGATCATCGGCGACCGGCAGACCGGCAAGACGGCCATCGCTATCGACACCATCATCAACCAGAAGCGGAACTGGGAGTCGGGCGACCCCAAGAAGCAGGTGCGTTGCATCTACGTGGCCATCGGACAGAAGGGTACCACCATCGCTTCGGTCCGTTCCTCCCTGGAAGAGGCCGGCGCCATGGAGTACACCACCATCGTGGCCTCCCCGGCTTCCGACTCCGCAGGCTTCAAGTACATAGCCCCCTACACCGGTTCGGCCATCGGCCAGCACTGGATGTATGGCGGCAAGCACGTCCTGATCGTCTTTGACGACCTGAGCAAGCAGGCCGAGGCCTACCGGTCCATCTCCCTGCTGCTGCGTCGTCCGCCGGGGCGCGAGGCCTATCCTGGCGACGTCTTCTACCTGCATTCGCGTCTGCTGGAGCGCTGCGCGAAGCTCTCCGATGATCTGGGCGGCGGATCCATGACCGGTCTGCCCATCATCGAGACCAAGGCCAACGACGTTTCGGCCTACATTCCGACCAACGTGATCTCCATCACCGACGGCCAGATCTTCCTGCAGTCCGATCTGTTCAACGCCAACCAGCGTCCTGCTGTGGACGTGGGCATCTCCGTATCCCGAGTGGGCGGCGCCGCACAGACCAAGGCCCTGAAGAAGGTCTCTTCGACTTTGAAGATCTCCTTGGCCCAGTACCGCTCCCTGCAGTCCTTCGCCATGTTCGCCTCGGATCTGGATGCGGCCTCCAAGGCCCAGCTGACGCGTGGCGCCAGGCTGACCGAGCTGCTCAAGCAGCCCCAGTTCACGCCCTATTCCATGGAGAAGCAGGTCGTCTCGGTCTGGGTGGGCACCCACGGCAAGCTGGATGACTTGGACCTGGAGGACGTGCTGCCCTTCGAGTCCGGGCTCCTGGACTATCTGGACCACAACACCGACATCCTCAAGACCATCCGTGACACGGAGGACTTCACTGACGACACAGAAAAGGCCCTGGACAAGGCCGTGGACGAGTTCGCCAAGACCTTCGTGACCCACAAGGGCCAGACCCTGGACGGCCACAAGGCTGACCAGGAGCAGGAGCAGCCGGTGGCCGTTCAGCAGGAGAAGCTGGTGGCTGACGGCAAGAGCGGCAGCAAGGCCGGGAAGCGGTAGACCATGGCCTCACAACTCGCATTCAAGTCAAGGATCGCCTCCACTTCGGCATTGGAGAAGATCTTCAATGCCCAGGAGATGATAGCCTCCTCGCATATCGCCAAGGCCAGGACCGTGGCCCTGGAAGCGAAGCCTTACTCCGATGCGATCTTCGATGCAGTCCAGGCCCTGGTGGCCCACACGGACGACATCCGCCACCCCATTGTCAGGAAGGATGAGAAGAACCCGCGCGTGGCTGTGCTGGCGCTGACAGCCGACCGCGGCATGGCCGGGGCCTACACCTCCTCGGTCATCCGCGAGACGGAGTCTCTGCTGGCCCGACTGGACCAGCAGGGCCGACAGCCCCAGCTCTTCGTCTACGGTCGCCGCGGCGTCTCTTACTACCGCTACCGCAACCGCAGCATCGTCAAGACCTGGGAGGGCCACAGCGATCGGCCCGGCGTGGATGTGGCCAGGGAGATATCCCAGGCATTGCTGGATACGTATATGACTCCAGCGGCCAAGGGGGGCGTCTCCGAGCTCTACATCGTCTTCACTGAATTCATCAACATGGTGGTGCAGAAGGTTCGGGTGCTGCGCATGCTGCCCTTGGAGCTGATCAGGCCTGACCAGGAGCAGCCTGAGGAGGCTGTTGATGCCCCCGTGCCGGACGACGAGCATGGCCGCCAGGGCGACCGCTATGCGGCCCTCTACGACTTTGAGCCCAGCTCCCAGGAGGTCCTGGACGCCGTTCTGCCCAAGTACATTCAGTCGCGCATCCATGAATGCCTGCTCACCTCGGCCGCATCGGAGACCGCCAGCAGGCAGAACGCCATGCATACCGCCACTGACAACGCCAAGGGACTGATCGACGACCTGACCCGCAGGCTCAACGCCAGCCGTCAGGCGGCCATCACGCAGGAACTTACCGAGATCGTCGGCAGCGCCGATGCGCTCAACAAAGAGGAAGAGTAGGAACGCCAATGGTTGCACAGCAAGAACAGCCGACCACAGCGAGCCGCAAGCCGGATTCGGCCTCCAAGGGGCGCGTCACCCGAGTCCAGGGTTCGGTCATCGATGTGGAGTTCCCGGCAGGTCACCTGCCGGACATCTACAATGCCCTGACCGTGGACCTGAGCCAGTCCTCGAACACCGAGGGCGAGTCGCTGACCACCATCATGCTGGAGGTGGAGCAGCACCTGGGCGATTCCACAGTCCGCACCGTGGCCCTGAAGCCCACCGACGGCCTGGTCCGCGGTGCTACCGTCACCGATACGGGCGGGCCCATCATGGTACCCGTGGGCGACGTGACCAAGGGACACGTCTTCGACGTGGCCGGCAACATCCTCAACAAGAAGGAGGGTGAGCAGATCAAGGTCACCGAGCGGTGGCCCATCCATCGCAACCCGCCTGCTTTCGATCAGCTGGAGTCCAAGACCCAGATGTTCGAAACCGGCATCAAGGTCATCGACCTGCTGACCCCATACGTGGAAGGCGGCAAGATCGGCCTGTTCGGCGGTGCAGGCGTGGGCAAGACCGTGCTCATCCAGGAGATGATCCAGCGCGTGGCTCAGAACCACGGCGGCGTCTCCGTCTTCGCGGGCGTAGGCGAGCGTACCCGTGAGGGCAACGATCTGATCGGCGAGATGGACGAGGCCGGGGTGCTGGAGAAGACCGCACTGGTCTTCGGCCAGATGGACGAGCCCCCGGGGACCCGTCTGCGCGTGCCCCTGACCGCCCTGACCATGTCGGAGTACTTCCGCGACGTGGAGAACCAGGATGTGTTGCTCTTCATCGACAACATCTTCCGGTTCACGCAGGCAGGCTCCGAGGTCTCCACCCTACTGGGCCGCATGCCTTCGGCTGTGGGCTACCAGCCCAACCTGGCCGACGAGATGGGCGCCCTGCAGGAGAGGATCACCTCCACCAGGGGTCACTCCATCACCTCCCTGCAGGCCATCTACGTGCCGGCCGACGACTACACCGACCCTGCACCTGCTACCACCTTCGCCCACTTGGACGCCACCACCGAGCTCAGCCGTGACATCGCCTCCCAGGGCATCTATCCGGCTGTGGACCCGCTGGCATCCACCTCCAGGATTCTGGATCCGCGCTACGTGGGGCAGGCCCACTACGACTGCGCCAACCGGGTCAAGGCCATCCTGCAGAGGAACAAGGAGCTCCAGGACATCATCGCCCTGATCGGCATCGACGAACTGGGCGAGGAGGACAAGACCACCGTCAACCGTGCCCGCAAGATCGAGCAGTTCCTGGGCCAGAACTTCTACGTGGCCGAGAAGTTCACCGGTCGCAAGGGTTCCTATGTGCCTGCGGACGAGACCATCGAGGCTTTCACCCGCATCTGCGACGGCGCCTATGACGACGTGCCCGAGCAGGCTTTCTCCGGCATCGGCGGCATCGACGACCTTGAGCACAAGTGGCACGATATGCAGAAGGAATACCGGTAGTCATGGCGGACACAGGCAAGGCCTCCATGCAGGTCAACATCGTCTCGGCGGACAGGCCCATCTGGTCGGGTCAGGCGCGGTCGGTCACCGTGCCCGGCACCCAGGGGTCCATGGGCATCATGCCTGACCACGAGCCGGTGCTGGCCCTGCTGCAGGAGGGCAACATCCGGGTTCAGGCCACTGATGGCGGTCGTCAGTCCTTCCATGTGGACAGCGGATTCGCCTCCTTCGACAGCAACAAGCTGACTGTGGCTGTGGACCACTACCTGGAAGACGCTGATCAGGGAAAGCAGTCCTGACTTTCTTCCTCTTCCGCCCGACCGGTGCTCTTGCATCGGCCGGGTTTTTCTTTTTCGCCCGGAACGGCGGCTGATATATTGGCATCTGTGCGAATCATTGTTGCCGACTGCTCCGCCGAATACTCCGGGCGTCTCAACGCCAGCCTGCCGCCGGCCAGGCGCGTCCTGCTGATCAAGGCCGACATGAGCTGCCTGATCTTTTCGGAGCTGGGCTCCTACAAGCCCCTGAATTGGATGTGCTCTCCCTGCACCATCAGGGAGATCGAACCCGAGGAAACGAGCAAAGACGGCGCAGGCGCCAAGGCTGATTGCGTGGCCGGGACTGGGCCGGATGAGGTAGCCGAAGCTGCTGCGCCCGATGCGCTGATCGCTCAGGAGCAGGATCAGGACCAGTGCCGGCCTGTACGCAAGGTTCTGCGTGTTTCGGCCGTCAAATCCAGCGATGTGCTCACCATCAGGCTCTACCAGGTCTATGCCGACGACAGCTACGACCTGGGGGCGGATCCGGGATTGGTCAAGGACGGTGTGGAAGCACACCTGCAGCGTTATCTGGCCGAACAGATCGACCGCATCGGCCCGGGGGCCACCTTGGTGCGCCGGGAGTATCCCACGCCCATCGGCCCAGTGGACATCATGGCCGTCGACGGCCAGGGGCGGCATGTGGCCATCGAGATCAAGCGGCATGGCGGCATTGATGGGGTGGAACAGCTGACCCGCTACTGCCGCCTGCTCAACCGCGACCCCCTGCTGGCCCCTGTCCGCGGGATCTTTGCGGCCCAGACCATCACCCCCCAGGCCAGGGTCCTTGCCGAGGACAGGGGATTCGAGTGCCTGATTCTGGACTACGAGGCCATGAAGGGCGCCGACAGTGACGAACTGACCCTCTTCTAAGGCATTCTCAGTCCTGTGCATTCGGTATGTCAGGCAGCTCACATATATTTCCCCCAGAGCCTGCAAGACCTGAAAAGCTACTAGATATTGGGGTTTTTGGCCTGACACGCCACTACAGGTGGTATTGTGCTTGTGCCTTGGAGTGTGTAGAGTGCAATCAATAGGTTCCAAGCAGAGAGCTATAGAGTTTGGAACATCACGGCAACATGTAAGGGAGAGGCGATCATGTCCATCACGGTCTACACCAAGGCGCACTGTCCCCAGTGTGATGCCACCAAGCGTCAGTTGACCAAGCAGGGGCTGGAATTCGAGCAGGTGGATTTGACCGAGGATCAGACCTTGATCGACCAGTTCATCGCCCAGGGATTCAAGCAGACCCCCATCGTAGTCACTGACCAGGAGACGTGGAGCGGGTATCGCCCCGATCTGATCAGGAAGGCAGCACAGAGCGCCAAGGTCTTCGCCTGATCAAAGCGTTCGGAGCCCGGTTCACGAATATGTGGACCGGGCTTTTTGTTAGCTTGGTGGGCAGTAGGGTTGATCGAAAACACAGTGTGCGCCTACTTGGCTGGTAGATGCCAGGTAGGCAAGTTCTGCAGGTGTCGGCCAGTCTTTGCCGGCTAGGGTCACCCCGCCCGTACTGTCCAGTTGCTGTATGGCTCCAGCCTCATGGTGAATCGCCGTCCGGGTCGCTGTGAGAGCGGATGATAACGGGGTATCCGGTATTCGTATATCGAAAAGCAAAGAAAAGCGGCTCGCGTTCTCTAGGATTGTCGACTGAATGCCGCAGTCGGCGTGAAGCGGGCGAGAAGCAGTGAAGAGGAGACGATGAACAGGACGAGAGCAAGTGGGGAGGCGAGGGCATGAATTGGACTTTCATGGCGCAGAATCTGCACTTTTTCGTCAATGCGGCCTATGTAACGGTCTTCATCTCCTTCTTTGGCGTGGTGTTCTCCATGCTGATCGGGCTGGTCTGCGCCGGGTTGGAGGTCTTCAGGATCCCCCTGCTCTCGCAGTTGGCAAGGGTATATATCGAGCTGTCAAGAAACACCCCGCTCCTGGTTCAGCTCTACTTCCTCTATTTCGGGTTGCCCAAGCTCGGGATCAACTGGAGCGCCCAGACCTGCGCCATCGTCGGGCTGGCCTTCCTGGGCGGTTCCTACATGGCCGAGGCCATGCGTGGTGGGTTCGAGGCCGTGCCTCAGGTGAAGATCGAGTCAGCCCGCGTCCTGGGATTCACGCGTGGGCAGACGCTGTCGAGGATCGTGCTGCCCCAAGCCCTGAGCAGCGCCATACCGGGAGTGGTTGCCAACATCATCTTCCTGATCAAGGAGTCCTCGGTGGTCTCGGCCATCGCTCTGGCCGATGTCATGTACGTCACCAAGGATCTGATGGGCACCTCCTACGACACCTACGAGTCGTTGACTCTGCTCATCGTCACCTATCTGGTCATTCTGCTGCCCATCTCCGTCATCGGAACCGTTCTTGAGCGGAGGTTCGACTATGCACGGCGTTGAGGTGCTCTTCCAGCCAGGGGTCATGCCCAGGCTCTTCCAGGGGCTCTGGGTGACTGTCTGGATAGCCGGCGTCTCGGTCCTGCTCTCCCTGCCCTTGGGGTTGTTGGTCGGATGGCTGATGACCCGGCGCAACCGCTTGATCCGCTTCCTGATGAGGATCTATCTGGACTTCATCCGCATCATGCCCCAGCTGGCACTGCTCTTCATCGCTTTCTACGGGCTGTCCAGGGCATGGAACCTGAATCTGGATGCCACCGGCGCCTGCCTGCTGGTCTTTGTGCTCTGGGGCGGGGCCGAGCTGGGCGACCTGGTCCGCGGGGCCCTGGAGTCCATTCCCCGAACCCAGGTGGAGTCGGCCTACGTGCTGGGACTGAGCTCCTGGCAGACCTTCTCCAGGATCATCCTTCCGCAGGCCCTGCGCCGACTGTTGCCGGCCAGCGTCAACCTGGCCACCAGGATCGTCAAGACCACCTCCCTGGCCGCCCTGCTGGGCGTCATCGAGGTCATCAAGGTCGGCCAGCAGATCATCGACGCCAACCGTTTCGCCTATCCCCAGGCGACTCTGTGGATCTACGGGGTGATCTTCTTCATGTATTTCTTCATCTGCTGGCCCCTGTCCCTGGTGGCCCGGCATCTGGAAAAGAGGTGGGCCCATGACTGAGGGGCAAACGACGGCGAACCAGCCACAGGACGAGCAGGAGGAAGGGGCGGTGCTGACCGTCGAGCACCTGGTCAAGCAGTATCCGCAGGCGCAGAGTCCTGTGCTCAATGACATCTCCTTCCAGGTGCCCAAGGGCAAGGTCTTTGTGGTCCTGGGCCCCTCGGGCTCAGGCAAGTCCACCCTGCTGCGGACCATAGCCGGGCTGGAGCCCATACAGGGTGGCCGGATTCTTCTGGATGGTCAGGCGGTGGAGACCGGTCGTCCTCTGGGCAAGCACGGCGGAGGTCCCGGCGGCCTGATGTCAGGCAGCCGCAGCTCGGACCTGCGCACCAGGATCGGCATGGTCTTCCAGAGCTACGACCTCTTCCCCAACAGGACGGTTCTGGACAATGTGACCCTGGCGCCCGTCCTGGTCCAGAAGCGCAAGCGGGACCAGGCACGGCAGGAGGCTCTGGAGCTGCTGGACCGAGTGGGTCTGGCCGACCGACGTGATGCCTGGCCCAGCCAGCTCTCGGGCGGCCAGCGGCAGAGGGTGGCCATCTGCCGGGCCCTCATCCTCCATCCCGAGATCATGCTCTTCGACGAGGTGACCGCGGCTCTGGATCCGGAGATGGTTCGCGAGGTCCTCCAGGTCATTCTGGAACTGGCCGACCAGGGGCTGACCATGATGATCGTCACCCACGAGATGGCCTTCGCCAGGGGCATCGCCGACCACATCGTCCTCTTGGATGGAGGCGTCCTGGTCGAGCAGTCCGACGACCCGGAGGCCTTCTTCACCCACCCGGCCACTGACCGGGCGCAACGCTTCCTGTCCACCTTCACCTATGAGCGCAGGCGGGATCAGGACCAGGATCAGGAGTCCTGACGGGGACTCTGCATATTCGTCCGGCGGCATTCGCCGGAACCGCCCACTGGGGCGGCCATAGGAAAGATAAGAGGAAAAGAGGGATCATGACCGCAAGGGTAGTGAACCGATTGATACGGGCGGCGCTGGCCACGGGGGCGACGATCGCAATGATGGCTTCCATGGCAGCCTGCGGTCCTTCGGCGGCCACCCCCAGTGATGCCGGAAACGGCTCGGGGGGCGGTTCCGGCTCCTCGGCAGCATCCGGGTCTGCACGCACGCCAGAGCAGATCACCAAGTCCGGCAAGCTCAGGGTGGCCGTCTTCACCGACAAGGCCCCATTCGGCTACGTGGACAAGGATGGCAAGAACCAGGGCTACGACATCGTTTTTGCCGAGCGTCTGGCCAAGGATCTGGGCGTCAAGCCCGAATACACCTCGGTTGACCCGGCCGCCCGTGTGGACGTGCTGTCCAGCAACAAGGTGGACGTGGTTCTGGCCAACTTCACCGTTACCGATGATCGCGCCCGCAAGGTGGACTTCGCCAAGCCCTACATGAAGGTCTTCCTGGGCGTGGTCTCCCCGGATTCGGCGCTGATCAAAGATGTGAAGGATCTGGAGGGCAAGACTCTGATCATCGCCAAGGGGACAACGGCCGAGCCTTACTTCGAGCAGCACTACCCTAAGGTCAAGCTGCAGAAGTACGACCAGTACGCGGATGCCTACAACGCCCTGCTGGACCACCGCGGAGACGCCATGAGCACCGACAACACCGAGGTGCTGGCCTGGGCCAAGGCCAACAAGGGCTTCTCGGTGGGTATCACCAAACTGGGGGACGAGGCGGTCATCGCCCCGGCCGTGCGCAAGGGGAACAAGCCCCTGCTGGACTACATCAACAAGGAGCTGGACAAGCTGGGCCAGGAGCGGTTCTTCCATGAGGACTACCGCAAGACCCTGGAACCGGTCTACGGCAGTGCGGCCAACCCCGACGAGATCGTGGTCGAGGGCGGCAAGGCCTGAACTGGCCGTCTGGCTTGTGACAGGGGCCCGTACCCATCCGAATGCGACTGGATGGGTACGGGCCCCTGTCTGTTGGTGGATTGACGGGTCAGTAGGCGGCCAGGATGTCGACCACGAAAATCAGGGTCGAATTGGCTGGGATCTTCTGCTGTTGCTGGCTGCCATAGCCCAGGTCAGGCGGAACTACCAGAAGAACCTGGGAGCCCACCGTCTGGCCGGCCAGACCCTGCTGCCATCCCTTGACCACCTGGTCCAGGCTGAAGTCGCTGGCCTGACCCCGGTCCCAGGAGGAGTCAAACTGCTTGCCGTCGGAGGCCAGCCATCCGGTGTAGTTGGCGCTGACGCTCTGATGCTGGCCGACCTTGGCCCCCTTGCCCTTGATCAGGGGCTGGACGACCAGTCCTCCCTTGGGCTGGTAGCCGTTGAGGTCCAGGGAGGGCTTGCCCTTGTCGTCCAGACTGATTTTCGGCAGGTCGCTGGGCAGGTCGGTCACCTTCTGACCCTGGGCGCGGGTCAGGTTTTTGGACCGGGAGACGAAGGTCAGGGCCATAATATAGGACTCGGTCGCCTTGCTGCTGCCGGAGCCTGACTCATCGATGCCCACGGCCACGGTGGAGTTGACCTTGAGGCCCTTGAAGGTGTCATAGTATGCCGGAATGGATTTCTTGCTGATGACAATGGAGCACTCCGGGCTGCTCTTGTCCCAGGTGGAGTTGATCACCTTGCCGGTCTTGGCATCCAGGGCCAGGCTCCTTGTGCATACACGATCCCCGTCGCGGATGACCTCGCCGTTGCCCTTCTGGATGACCTGATGGGTCTGGTTCTCGACCTTGAAGGGGGTCTTGAAACTGATGTCGGGCTTGCTGCCAAGTTTGCCGCTGGCTGATACGCCCTGCATGGTGTCTCCCGCATGGCCGCCCCCGTCGGATTTCCCGCCGCAGGCTGACAGTCCAAGACATAGGGCCAGAGCGGTCACGGCGCCCAGCAAACGCTTGCTGCCTGATTTCTTTGCGATGATGGTCATAGAAGACCAGTTTAGGGCTTATGGGTGATTTCCCGGTGCCGGAAACCAGATCATAGGGAGCCGACGGTAGAATGTCGATAATATGGAGCAAGTACCCGAAGAAACCGATGAGATGACGCGGCCTGACAAGCCCTCGCGTCACAGCATGATCATGCGCGGCATCGTCACCCCCATCTTCGGATTGCTGGCTGTGGCGGCCATTGTGCTGGGCATCATGAACGCCACGGTCTGGAGGCCTTCGGCTCACGTGGATGCACATGCGCGCACGAAGGCATCTTATGTAGTGACCGATCCAGGTGTGCTTCCCTTGGTGGACAGCAGAGTGACCATGCGTGTGGATGCGGCCTCTGCCGGGGCCTCCGGGTCCACAGGGCACAAGTCGCAAAAGCCGACCATCTGCATGGCTCTGACCACGGCCAAAGATGCGGCTGGCTGGACGGCCGGGCATGATGTGGCCCGGGTGCGTGGCCTGGATGATTGGCAGACCCTGTCCGTCGGCAGGGACACCAGCCCAGGCAAGGCCGTCAAACGTGATCAGGGCGTAGCCTTTCAGGACTCGGATATGTGGAAACAGGTCACCTGTTCTGACAGCAGCGTGTCGATGTCCCTGAAGACCGACGACCCGCAGGCCGTCCTGCTGGTGGCGGTTCCCCAGGGCTCTCCTTCCCTGGGGCTGGAGATGCTCTGGCAGCGGGACAAGCTGCCTAACTTTGCCATGCCCTTCTACTTTGCCGGCGGGCTGCTGGCCCTGCTGGCCGTTCTTTCGGCTACGGTCTTCGCCATGGATCCGGCCAAGCGCCGCAAGCAGACCGAGCCCGAGCAGGAGTCTGAGGAAACCCCCGAGGTCAGCGTGGCCCAGGCCCTGGGAAGCGCCATTCTGCCTGGCCTGGGGCAACGGCGCAGCTCGGCCTCGGGCCGGCGTCGGCGTCATGCCCGCGGCCAGGCGCGACAGGGGGATCCAGGGCCCCCGCCCAGGCCGCCCGTGGTGATTGATCCGCGCAATCGGAATCTGGTCGCCGACCAACAGGAAGACAGTGACGGCCGCACCGTCAGCGGCGATCGGGGAGCCGACGATGTGTCGTCCACCAGGGTCATCAGCAGTCAGGAGATGGCCTCCTACCTGGCCAGGCTTGCCCACGAAGGGGAGGAGGAGCGCTGATGAGTAAGAACAAGCCGATGAACAAGGTGGCGGCTGCAGCGGCTCTGGCCTTATCCCTGGCCCTCCTGCCGGGACTGTCTGCCTGCGAGGGGCAGGTCCCCCAAGCTCGCCGGACCGAGCCTCAGAGCACCGCAACCACCACTCCTGCGCCCAATCTGACCCCTGCCCAGGAGGCCCGCATACGCAAGAGCATCGGGGCGGTTCTGGATCAGGCCAACGAGGCCAAGGATCCGGCCGGGCTGGACCAGCGGGTCAGCGGCCCCCAGCTGGAGATCCGCACCAGCGAGCTGACCATTGCCCAGGCCACCGGGCAGCTGGATCCTAAGACAACCATTCCTGCCACCATCGCCCAGACGGTCATCCCCGGCGATCCGGGCTGGCCGCGCTCGGTCTTTTCGATTACCACCACCACGCAGGATCAGCAGTCCAAACGCCTCTTGGTTCTGGAACAGGAGTCCGCCCATGAGAACTACAAACTCTGGGGGGTGGCCCGGCTCTTCCAGGGGGCCCAGCTGCCCAAGTTCCCGGTGGCCACCATCGGCGCCAGAATGGGGGAGGGCGACGATCAGGGTCTCAAGGCTACGCCGGTGGAGGCCGTGCGCCGCTATGCCGACCTCCTGCAGAATCCCCAGGACAGCAAGTTTGCCAAGGAGTTCGCCCAGGATGACTTCCGCACCTCCCTGGGCACGCTGACCCAGGTGGTCCAGCAGGGGATCGAAGCCAACAAAGGCAGCCAGTCGCAGACCTTCACCCCGGCGCAGGGGCAGCTGCGGGTCATGCACTCCTCCGATGGAGGCGATCTGGTCGTGGCCCGGATTGATTCGGTCTGGACCAGGCAGGCGGGTGAGGGCCGCGAGTCCTCGCCGGCCTCGGATGCCGAGAAGGCCCTCTTCGGACAGGGCAAGCCCACCAGCACCATGAAGGTCACCTATGTCAACGTGATCGCCCTGTACATACCTTCGGCGGACTCGCATGAGCCCATCAGAGCCGTGGGTGCCGAGCGTGAACCCATCAAGGTGGAAGCGGTCTGAAGGGCGGGATTGCGCTGGGTGAACGCCCGGCCCTTGGACTAGATTGGCTTCCAGGAGTATGCAATCGAGGGCGGGCCGAAGCTGCAGTCGGCGGTCGCGAGGTTTAGGAGGACTGACATGGCGAACAAGAACGGGCAGGGGCAGCCGGGCGTCTCGCTGGCAGGGGCGGTCGACCTGGGTGCGCTCAAGCATCAGGTCGATGCCGAGCCAGGCCAGAAAGGTGGTGCACCCGCTGCCGGCGGCTACGTGATCGATACCACGGAGGCCAGTTTCCAGGCCATGGTTCAGACCTCAGCCACCTTCCCCATTTTGATCCTGCTCTGGGTGCCCACCGACGACCGCCTCTTCCCTCTGGCGACCCGTCTGGCCCAGACCGTCAATGCCCAGGAGGGGCGCATTCAGCTCTCCCGCATCGACATCGCGTCCAATCCGCAGATCGCCCAGACCTTCCAGGTGCAGGGCGCACCGGCCCTCTTTGCCCTGCTGGCGGGCCGGCCCATGCCCATCCTGCAGGGGCTGCCCACCGATGAGGAAATGAACCAGATCACCGATCAGCTCATCCCACAGGTGATTCAGATGGCGCAGAAGGCCGGCATCACCGGCAGCGCCCCCTACCAGGAGACCAACGACCAGGGGCAGGAGGAGCAGGCCGGCCAGGCAGCGGCTGATGCCATCCCCCCCGCCCATCAGGAGGCCCACCGGCTGGCCCAGGAGGGCGACTATGCAGCTGCGGCCGAAGCCTATGGCAAGCTGGTCCAGGCTGACGCGACCGATGATCTGGCCAAGCGTGAGCAGGCCAAGTGCCTGCTGATGGCACGTTCGGCCAAGGCCGATGTCCGCAGGGTCCGTCAGGCGGCTGCCGATGCCCCTGACGACCTGCAGGCCCAGTTGGATGTGGCCGATGTGGACATGATCGGCGGCCAGATTCAGGATGCCTTCGATCGTCTGCTGGACTTTCTGGCCGGGCACCGGGATCAGACCGATCCCATCCGCCGCCGTCTGCTGGAGTACTTCGTCATTCCTGAGCCGACCGATCCTCGGCTGGCCAAGGCCCGTCGCCGTCTGTCCACACTGATGTACTGATCAGTTGCCGACTTTGGGTCAGGAATCTCGGTTCTCGTCGAAGTTGGTGAGGAAGCGCGGTCCGCTGGCTTTCAGCTCCCGGTCAAAGTCGGCAGCCCAGTCGCCGAAGGGATGGCCCGCCAGCCCATCGTTGGAGAACCGCGGGTCGTCGGTGATCTCCGTGGCGCAAAAATCAGGGATGGTCAGGTCGGTCACCGGCCCGGTACGCTCCACCTCGGCCACCACCAGGGGGGCGTTGCCGTCCCCGAAGACATCCAGGTTCCACCAGTCCTCATCCAGCCAGACTCCATACCGGTTCTTGACGATGGGAATGCCGCCGCGCAGGATCAGCTCCAGGGCGATGCCCGGGTCGATGGCCCGTTCGGCCTCGTAGCGGGTGCCGCCGACGGAGGGGCCCTTGGCCGTCATTGAGGCAGCCTCGAAGTGGTCGCCTTCCTCAAGCAGGGTGTGGAGGGCATCGGTCCGGGCCGTCATGGGCACCACCGGGTCCACCTGCCCCTGAAGGCGAACCCGCAGGGCGAAGTTGTCCTCATGCACGTAGTAGCTCTGCACAATCAGGGTCGGCCGACTCTCCCCGAGCAGCTCTCGGGGGAGGTCCCGGCAGAAGAATCTGCGCTCGAACTCGAAATCGTCCTCGTCCTCATTCATGGCCATGCATCCCATGGTACGGTAGGCCGGTTGCGGCCACTATTTCCTGTCCACAGCCCGCTTCGGAGTCCAGGTATGTGAAGGTCGCTTGTGATGGCCGGGTGAAGGAACTAGAGTGTAGATTATCCCGAGAGAAGATCATCCGGGAATGTTGGCGGCTTCGCGCCACCGCATGAGGATGCAATGGCGCAACCGGGGCGGTGGCACGAAGCCTTGCCATCACAATAACTACGAAACGCCTGAAATCTTGCGGCAACACGCCGAGAGTGACTGGACCCGGACCGACACGTCAGGACGCGCATGGGTGCGAAAATGCGCAAAGTGTCCTAGTATGGTCTCTGTTGTCCACTGGAAAGTGGCTGTCGGGTTCGTAGCTCAGCGGATAGAGCGTCTGTCTCCGGAACAGAAGGTCGAGGGTTCGAATCCCTTCGAGCCCACCAAGATGAAATCCCTGCAGCCAGGAAGAGCGCGGGGGTTTTCTTTATACGACTCCCGTCTGTCATTACGCCAGGGATTATGATCATGGCGCTTGCTGGATGAAATAAGCGCACGCGATGCGTCACGATATGTGTGGTGAATCACTAAGCTTTTGAGGAACATGGCCCTTGGCCCGCTCGTGTCCTCATTTTCAGGTGCCATAGTGAAAGAGTAAGACCGAACGTCGGGGAGGATCGACGCTTCCGCGTTGTGGCGGAGCCTCCTTTCCCCGGTGAAGCAAAGGAGTTCACATGGCCAATCGAATCAATGCAGGGGATGCTGTCCTTCACGTCCTGGAGCAGTGGGGGGTGCCGCGCATCTATGGCCTGCCCGGCGGTTCCTTCGACTCCATGATGAACGCCATCCACAACGAGCGCGAGCGCATCGACTTTATCCAGGTCCGTCATGAGGAGGCCGGAGCTCTGGCTGCCGCCGGCGAGGCCAAGCTGACTGGCCGGATCGGCGTCTGCTTCGGTTCGTCTGGCCCTGGTGCGGTCCACCTGCTCAATGGCCTCTATGATGCGCGTGAGGACGGCGTGCCGGTGCTGGCCCTGGTGGGCGAGGTGCCCCAGGCCTTTATGAACATGGACTTCTTCCAGGCCATGGACGAGGTGCCTATCTTTACCGATGTGGCCGTATTCGCCCGGGCCGCCACCAACGCCCAGGGGCTGCCGGCCCTGGTGGACGAGGCCATCCGCCGCGCCTATGCCAGCCACGGGGTCTCCGTGGTCATCATCCCCAAGGACCTGGCCTGGGCCGAGATCGACGACCGCCCGGTGGCTTCTGCGCCTAACTTCCGCAAGCCGGAGCCTCTGAAGCCCGCGGCCGATCAGGTCAGCAAGGCGGTGGAGATCATCCAGTCCGCCAAGGCCCCGCTGCTCTACTTCGGCCAGGGCGCTGCCGGCGCTCGCGATGAGCTGGTCGCCATGTCCGAGCGTTTCAAGATGCCCATGGTCTCCACCTTCCCGGCCAAGGGGATTGTGGAGGACACCTATCCTGCCTACCTGCAGTCGGCCGGCCGCGTGGCCACCAAGACCGCCACGGAGGCCATCTACACCTCGGATCTGACGGTCTGGGTGGGTTCGGACAACCCCTTCGGGTCCATGTTCGTCACCCCCAACACCAAGGTCATCCAGATCGATCTGAACCCGGTCAAGCTGGGCAAGCGCTTCCAGGCCAATGTGGTCCTGGCCATCCAGGCCGATGCCCGCGAGGCCCTCAAGGCTATAACCGCCGCTGGCCAGGACCAGGAGGAGTCCGTCTTCTACAGGGCCTGCCTGCGCAGCAAGGAGAACTGGGACCAGTGGCTGGCCTCCTTCAACGAGGACACCCGCACGCCCCTGAGGCCCGAGCCTGTCTTCCACGTCATCGATCAGCAGCTTGAGGACAATGACATTGTCATCCCCGATGTGGGCAATGTGGACATCGACTTCCTGCGCCTGCTGCATCTGAAGCCCACCAACCGCTGGACCGTCTCCGGCAAGCACGCCACCATGGGTTATGCCGTGCCGGCCGCCTTGGCTGCCAAGCTGGAGCATCCGGAATCGACCGTCTACTCCCTGAGCGGCGACGGCGGGTTCGCCATGCTCGGCGAGGAGGTGCTGGCCCAGCTCAAGTACCATGCACCGGTCATCAACGTGGTTTTCTCGAACCGTTCCCTGGGCTACATCGAGGCCGAGCAGCGCGACGACAGCCATCAGCCTCTGAGCGGAGTGGACCTGCCCGACACCGACTGGGCCAAGGTCGGCGAGGGCATGGGCGCCCTGGGCTTCACCGTGCGTACGGTGGCCGATGCCCGCCACGCCTTCTCCGAGGCTCGCAAGGCCGACAGGTCTTCGGTCATCGATGTCAAGCTGACAGGAGCCAGCCCTCTGGACACCCGCTATATGCGGTTCCCGGAGACCTGCTCGGATCCGGATCAGGTCGAGAAATTCGTCAAGACCTACGAGGCCGGCGATCTGCGCTCCCTGGCCTACTGGATGGGCCAGGAGGCTCGCAAGGGCTGAGACTGATGCCGCTTCTGCCGGGCGGGCACTCCTATAGTGGACGGTGTCCGCCCGGGCTTCGGCCCTGCATGGGTGCGGCGGATCTGAAGGAAAGGACGGACTCATGGAAGATGGACCGGAAGAGATCGGCACGCCATATGCGCCCCAGGCCTTGGGGGCTTACAGTCAGGCTGTGAAGGCCGGGGGCTTTGTCTTTGTCTCCGGACAGTTGGGCATCGACCCGGACACCGGCGAGCTGGTGGAGGGCACTGCGGCTGACCAGGCCACCCAGGCCCTGAAGAACGTCAAGAACATCCTGGATGCAGCCGGCAGCGGCATGGAGAAGGTGGTCAAGGCCACTGTTCTTATGCGGCGGGTTGAGGATTTCACCCAGGTGGACCAGGCTTACTCCCAGGTTTTCATCGGCTCGGTGCGGCCGGCCCGCGTGGCTTTCGGTGGCGCGGACATCCCCAAGGGGGCCCTGGTCGAGATCGAGGTCGTGGCTCTGGCCTGAGACAGGCCGGCTGCTGGTCGCCGCCGTCGCTAGACTTGAGGGCATGAGTCCTGAAGCACTTGCCCGTATCATCTCTTCGACCGCCGTCAAGATGGCCCAGTCAGGCCGCCTGGGGAGTCTGGAGCCCGACATGGTTCCTGATGCCGACCATCTGGCGGTCATGCGTCCCAAGGACCGCTCCCACGGGGATTGGTCCACTAACATCGCCATGCAGCTGGCCAAGAAGGCCGGCATGAGGCCTGCGGAACTGGGGCAGGCCTTGGCTGAGGCTCTGCGGGAGGACGACGGGATCGCCCAGGTGGATGTGGCTGGTCCCGGCTTCATCAATATAACCTTGGATTCGGCCTCGGCGGCCGCTGTGGTCGATGCGGTCCTGGAGGCGGGCTCCGCCTATGGGAGCAACGATCACCTGAGCGGGCGCACGCTCAATCTGGAATTCGTCTCGGCCAATCCCACGGGTCCCATCCATATCGGCGGCACACGCTGGGCGGCTGTGGGCGACTCCATGGCCCGGGTTCTGGAGGCCAACGGTGCCAAGGTGGTCAGGGAGTATTACTTCAATGATCACGGCACGCAGATCGACCGCTTCTCCCGCTCACTGGTGGCGGCGGCCCACGGCGAGCCCGTGCCTGCTGACGGCTACAAGGGCTCATATATTGACGAGATCGCCTCCCGGGTGGTCAAGGAAGCTGCCGACGAAGGGCAGGACATCCTGGCCATGCCCAGGGTGCGCGACGAGGACGGCGCCGAGGGTGACAGCCCCCAGCGCGAGGCCTTCCGCACTCGGGCCGTGCCCATGATGTTCGCCGAGATCCAGCAGTCCATGCGTGACTTCCGGGTCAACTTCGATGTCTGGTTCCATGAAAACAGCCTCTATGAGTCCGGCCAGGTGGAGCGGGCCATTGACGAGCTGCGGGCCAAGGGCGACATCTTCGAGAAGGACGGGGCTACCTGGTTCCGCTCCACCACCTACGGCGACGACAAGGACCGGGTGATCATCAAGTCCGACGGGCATGCAGCCTACGTGGCGGCCGACATCGCCTATTATCTGAACAAGCGTCGCAGGTCCAAGGATCCCTGCGACGAGGCCATCTACATGCTGGGTGCCGACCATCATGGCTACATCGGCCGAATGATGGCCATCTGCGCGGCCTTTGGGGACACTCCCGGCGTGAACATGCAGATCCTGATCGGCCAGCTGGTCAATGTCATCAAGGACGGCCAGGCCGTGCGCATGAGCAAGCGGGCAGGCAACGTGGTCACCATCGACGATCTGGTGGATGCCGTGGGGGTGGATGCCGCCCGGTATTCCCTGGCCCGCACCGACTACAACCAGAGCGTGGACATCGACCTGGACCTGCTGGCCTCGCACACCAACGACAATCCTGTTTACTATGTGCAGTACGCGCACGCCCGCTCTAAAAACGTGGATCGGAACGCGTCCCAGGCGGGCATCGACCGTTCCGGAGCCGATCTGTCCCTGCTGGACACTGCTGCTGACAACGATGTTCTGGGCGTCCTGGCCCTCTATCCTAATGTGATCCAGACTGCAGGCGACCAGAAGGCCCCCCACCGGGTGGCCCACTACCTGGAGCAGCTGGCTGGGGTCTATCACCGTTGGTACAACCTGGAGCGCGTGGTGCCCATGGAGCCGACCGGCCGGGCGGATCTGGACCAGGACGAGGACAGGAATCCACAGCCGGCCCGGGCAGCGGCGCGTCTGCGGCTCAATGACGCCGTGCAGCAGGTCATCGCCAACGGTCTGGGGCTGCTGGGCGTCCAGGCCCCGGACCGTATGTAAGCCTGAAGGTCACTGGGAGGTCGTTGATGGAAACAGGGATGTGCGGGCTGGGGCCCGACGGGTTCTGGCCCGGGGCTTTGCAGCGGGACCGTCAGGGCATGCTGACCATGCATGGGTGCCCCATGGAGGACCTGGCCAAGCGTTACGGCACCCCCATGTATCTGATGGACACCGCGATGATGGCGGAACGGGCCTCGGCCTTCCGCCAGGCGGCCCTGCGGGACCTGGGTGGTGCGACCACCAGGGTCAGCTACGCGGGCAAGGCCTTCCTCAGCAAGGAGACCGTGCGGATCATGCTGCGCCAGGGGCTGGATATCGACACCTGCTCCCTGGGCGAGATGCTGATCGCCCAGGCTGCTGGTGCCCCTGGCCGTCGTCTGGTCCTGCATGGCAACAACAAGTCCGACCAGGAGATTGATCTGGCTGTGAAGGAGGGCTACCGGGCCATCGTCATCGATGCGCCCGACGAGCCTGCGCGAATCGCCGCTGCTGCAAGGGCCCAGGGGCGTCGCGCCAAGGTCATGCTCCGGGTGACCGTGGGTGTGCACGCCGGCGGCCACGAGTACATTTCCACTGCCCACGAGGATCAGAAGTTCGGCATCCCCCTGCTGCCCCAGGGCACCGACGTGGGCCTGCTGGACCTCGGGCCTGAGCCTGGATCCTCCGGACAGGCTGGGGCAGCGGCTTCGGCGGCCACAAAGAATGACGCCTCCTTGGCTCCTGGCGATTCCGTGGTCTCCCCGTCGTCTTCAGCCCTGTATTCGGCCGCCAACGGGCCCGCTGAACCTGCTGATCCCGCCCGGATCAAAGCCATGTCCGCCCTGGCTGACGGACCGGCTATCGCCATGCTCAAGGAGATTCGCTCCCACGAGAAGGAACTGGAGCTGGTGGGCATCCATACCCATATCGGCTCCCAGATCCATGACTCTTCGGCCTTCATCGAGGCCGCCCGGCGCATGATGCTGCTGCGGCACACCTTCTGGGCCACCGACGGATACCTGATGCCCGAGGTGGACCTGGGCGGCGGCTTCTCCGTGCCCTACACCCCGGATGAGGATCGGATGGACCTGGACCAGACCCTGACCAGCCTGGGGGCTGACATGGTCGCCATCAACCGTCGCCTGGGCATGCCCATGCCGGTCATCGCCTTCGAGCCCGGCCGCTGGATCGTGGCACCCTGCGGCATGAGCCTGTATCGGGTGGGCACCGTCAAGCCCGTTCCCCTGTCTGACGGAAGCGTGCGCACCTACGTTTCGGTTGACGGCGGCATGAGCGACAACATTCGTCCGGCCCTCTACGAAGCTCAATACACGGCTGTCCTGGCCAACCGGGATGGCAGCGGGGACCGTATCCAGGCCCGTGTGGTCGGCAAGCACTGTGAATCGGGGGATATCCTGGTGCAAAATGTGGCCCTGCCAGCGGACATTCGCCGGGGTGATCTGCTTTTGGTGCCGGTGACCGGCGCCTACGGGCGGACCATGGCCAGCAATTACAACCAGGCTCTGATTCCCGCCGTGGTAGGTCTGGACCAGTCCGGTGCCCATCTGATGCTGCGGCGGCAGACCATGGATGACCTGCTGGCCTTGGATCAGGGATGATGCGCTCCGTCTTGGCGGAAGCAGGCGCCGGGGTGGATGCGGGTGTCGGATTGGCTTTCTAAGATGGAGCAATACCCTGCGACAGGCCCCGATGGGGCGGATGGAGGATCCATATGCCTGAACGCATGCAGCAGCAGGAGGCCGTCAGGCCCATCCGCATAGCACTTCTGGGGGCTGGGACCGTGGGTTCCCAGACCGCCCGCCTCCTGGTGGAGCAGAGCCAGGACCTGGCCAGTCGAGTGGGCCGTCCCCTGCAGCTGGTGGGCATCGCCGTCCTTCATCCTGACAAGGTCAAGGCTGATTGGATCGATCCGTCCCTGCTGACCACAGACTCAGCCGACCTGGTCACCCGGGCGGACATCGTCATCGAGCTGATCGGCGGCATCGAGCCGGCCCGCACCCTGCTGCTCAAGGCCATCGAGTCCGGCGCCAGCGTGGTCACCGCCAACAAGGCCCTCCTGGCCCAGCACGGCCCTGAGCTCTACCGTGCTGCCGAAGAGCGGGGCGTCGACATCTACTTCGAGGCGGCCGTGGGCGGGGCCATCCCCATCGTGCGGCCCCTGCGCGAGTCCCTGGTGGGCGACGGCATCACCAGCCTGGTGGGCATCGTCAATGGGACCACCAACTACATTCTGGATGAGATGACCACCAAGGGTCTTCAATTCGACCAGGCCCTGCGCGACGCCCAGGCCAAGGGCTTCGCTGAGGCGGACCCCACCGCCGATGTGGACGGGCTGGATGCAGCCGCCAAGGCCGCAATCATGGCCACGCTGGCCTTCCACACTGACGTGCGCATGGATGATGTACCCGTGGAGGGCATCCGCACCATCACCGCCGACGATATAGCGGCCGCACAGACCGAGCACCGGGTCATCAAGCTTCTGGCTGTGGCTGAGCGCGGCGAACAGGGCATCTCCGCCCGGGTCTACCCGGCGCTGATCCCCGACAGCCACCCTCTGGCCTCGGTCCATGGCAGCTTCAACGCCGTCTTCGTCACCGCCAAGGCCGCCGACGACCTCATGTTCTACGGCCGGGGTGCCGGCGGGGCGCCCACAGCATCAGCCGTTCTGGGGGACGTGGTCACCGAGGCCCGCCACATCGTCCAGCATGGCATGGGTCCGGGGATCCCCATGTACGCCAACATCCCCATGGCCCCTCTGGATTCATCCCGGGCCGCCTTTGCCGTCCGTTTCCTCATTCACGACAAGCCTGGCGTGCTGGCGGCCATCGCCCAGGTCTTTTCCGAGGCGGGCATCTCCATCAACGGAGTCAACCAGGACATCAAGCCCACCCTGCATGACCCGGGCTACAGCGGCGAGATCCAGCAGCTGCGCGTGGTCACCCACCTGTGCGACGAGGTGACCCTGCGGCAGGTCGTCGAGCGGATCTCCACCTTCGACTCGGTCACTGGGCAGGCCTCTATCCTTCGCGTCTTCGATCGGCAGGCCCAATGATGGCCGCTGCCACAGAGGGCCCGTCTACTGTGCGGGTGCGCGTGCCGGCCACCAGCGCCAACCTGGGTTCAGGTTTTGATGCGGTCGGCCTGGCGCTGGACTACCATGACGAGATCGTCTTCACCCGTTCCGTGGACCCGGGCGACACCACCGCCTATGTGGTCATCAAGGGCGAGGGGGAACGGACCCTGCCCCGAGACGAGACCCACCTGGTCGTCTCCACCTTCAGGCGGGCCTGCCAGGTCTTCGGACTGCCAAGGTTCGGCTTCATCATGCGCGCGGTCAACCGAATCCCCCAGGCCAGGGGATTGGGATCCAGCGCCGAGGCCATCGTGGCCGGAATCGCGGCGGCTGCGGCCTTCGCCCACACTGGCCCACTGCGCCGTGATGCCGTCTTCGCACTGGCCGCCCAGATCGAGGGGCATCCCGACAACGTGGCGCCTGCTGTCTACGGGGGGCTGACCGTCTCCTATGATCTGGCCACTGGCGAGGGCGTGGGTTCCCTGCCCATAGCCGGGGGCGCGCCCCTGGAGGGCGGCTACCACACCCTGCGCTACAAGGTGGACCCGGCCATCAAAGCCACGGTTTTCGTTCCCGGCGCCCATCTGTCCACACAGAAGGCCCGACAGGCCCTGCCCAACCGGGTGCCTTACGCGGATGCCGTCCACAACCTGTCAAGGGCGGCCCTGATTCCTGGCGCTCTGAACCCTGAGTCCCTGGATGACCTGGAGACAGAGGCAGCCGAGCAGTCTGCCAGAGCCAACGCCCTGCTCTTCGTCGCTACCCAGGACCGTCTTCATCAGCCATACCGGGCCGGGCTCATGCCCTCCTCAACCAAGCTCCTGCAGCTCCTGCGCGGTCGGGGCTACGCGGCGGCCGTCTCTGGAGCCGGTCCCTGCATCATCGTCCTGCATTACGGTGATGCCGAAAATGAGCTGCGGACCATTGCCAAGGACTATCTGGATTCCGGCCGCTGGCGGATTCTGCCCTTGGACGTGGACTGCGGGGGGGTCCAGGTGGAACGGGACCAGGAAGGCAATCGTGAACACTGAAGACAGGCATATCCCGTTCATTCTGGCATCATCCTCCCCCTCCCGGCGGCGGCTCCTGGTCCAGGCGGGCATTGACCCCATCATCCGACCCTCAAAGGTGGATGAGCCGGCCGTCCTGGCTGAACAGGCCCGTAAACTGGGCCGCCGCCTGGAGGATCTGGATGCGCGCGAGCGGGTCGCTGTCTTGGCTGAGGCCAAGGCTTCGGCTGTCCAAGCGACCATGGATGCCGTCAAGGATGCCGAAAGGCGCTCGCGGGGCGACCTGGTCACGTTCAGGCCTCTGAGCCAGGGTGATTCGGATGCATCCTCCAGGAATTCCATGAGCCAGGTCATCGGAGCCTGGGGCGGGATGCTCGGAGCCGGGCGTGGGCCCCTCCTGCTGGGGTGCGACTCGCTGTTCAGCGTGGACGGCGCCGTCATGGGCAAGCCTCACCAGCCGGAGCGTGCTCTGGAGCGGTTGATGGCCATGCGCGGCCGAACAGGCACCCTGGTCACCGGTCACTGTCTGATCGATCTGGCCACCGGCCGACGGGTTCGAGCGGTCAGCAGCGCCCAGGTGACCTTCGGAGACTATGACCGGGCCTCCATGCAGGCCTATGTGGCCACCGGCGAACCCTTGGAGGTGGCCGGCTCCTTCACCTTGGAGGGATTGGGCAGCGCTTTCATCCAGGGCATCCAGGGCGATCCCAGCGGAGTGATGGGATTGAGCATGCCCACCCTGCGCGCCCTGGCCCAGGAGCTGGGCGTCTCCTGGCCTCAACTGTGGGCCCAACGGGTCCAGCCTGAGCGGCAGCAGGCAGACGGATCGACGCATGGTCCTGAGGGACTGGTCGCCCCTGTGGAGAACGTCCACCAGCCTGGCGACGGGTGGGTGAACTGTGCCTGCGGCAAGCGGCACTGGGGGCTCAACGGGGCTGCCGGCGTCTTGCTGGCCCGGCGCGATGCCCGCACGGGCGCGCCGATCAGCGTGCTTCTGCAACACCGGGCCCGCTGGAGCGCCGAGGGCGGCACCTGGGGTGTGCCGGGCGGCGCCATCTCGGACGGGGAGAACCCCCTGGAGGGCGGCCTGCGCGAAAGCTATGAGGAGGCCAACATCCGTCCGGAGGACATCCAGGTGGTGGGCTCCTACCTGGAGGACCACGGCCCCTGGGGCTATACGACCATCCTGGCCTTCGAGCGCCCCGGCCACCAGGTCGAGCCGCGCATGAATGACGATGAGAGCATTGCCCTGGAATGGGTGGATCTGGACAAGGTCGCGGACCTGCCCCTTCTGAAGGCCTTCGGACAGGACTGGCCGCACTTCCGGCAACGCTTGGAGACTCTGGCGGCCGAAGGCTGAACAGAAGGCTCGGTCGGGTTGATCAGCTCAGGAGCAGGGCGACCAGGGCGATGATCACGGGCGAGCTGATCGTGCTCAGCAGGATGCCGTCCCTGGCGAAGGTGGTTCCCACCTCGTAGCGGGCCGCGTAGTTGTAGACGTTCTGACCGGTAGGCAGGGCCGCCAGAACCACGCACCCGTACAGCTCCGCCCCGCTGAAGCCCATCATGAACCGGGCCAGCAGGTAGGCGATGATGGGCATGACCAGATTCTTCAGGATCACCGCGCACAGGGTGGCACGACGGTCGGTGCCCCGGCCCATGGGCCGCGAACCTCGCAGGGACATGCCGAAGGCCATGAGGATCATGGGCACGGCCGACTGCCCGATCATGTCGATGGGCTTGTAGACGAAGTCGGGGATGATGAAATGGCCGGCCCGGGCGCTGATGGCCGAAATCACTATGCCGCCTATGGAGCCGATCAGGATGGGCTGCTTCAGGGGCTGTTTGAGGATGGTCTTGATCGAGAGCTTGCCAGAGGTGGTCGCGTCCAGAACGGTCAATCCAATAGGGGTGAACAGGGCCTGTTGCATGACCAGGATGGGTGCCACCAGTGTGGGATTGCCCAGAATATAAGTGGCTACAGGCAGCCCGATGTTGTTGGAGTTCAAGTACAAGGAGTCGAGAGCGCCGATGGTGGCTTCGGCAGCCGGCAGGTGAAAGCTGGTTGCGTTCAGGGCTACGAAGAGCAGGCCTACAGCCGCTGCCGACAGGAAGGCCACGATGATGCTGGGGTGGAAGATGACCGACAGCCTCTGCTTGGAGAGGATGGCGAACATCAGGCAGGGCGTTGAGACGAAGAAGGAGTACTTGTTGAGCACCAGCTGGGCCGTTGGACCGCCTACATGGAAGCGGGCGGCCACATACCCCACGGCGATGACCACGCCGATGATGAAGAACCCTTCCATGGCACTGAGCAGTCCAGGCACTCCGGCATCCTCCTCGTCTCGCATGGTGGACGGCGGCCTCCCAGGCGGAGTGCCACCGCTTCTGTTGTCCCCATTGTGCCACCCGGGCCTCATGCTTGCGGCTGCAAGTCCACCTGCGATTCCCGGCCCGCTAGCATGGCACTATGGCCAAGAACACACAGACCGATATTGATCTTCTCGCCGGCGCCCGAGGGGCTGAACCCGCCCAGGCCCTGGCAAGGATACTGGAGTCCATGACCGCCCTGAACTCGGTCAGCGGCCAGGAGGGCGCCCTGGCTGATGCAGTCCAGAGGGCCCTGTCGTCAAGGGCTGACCTCTTGGTCCGACGGTTGGGCGACACGGTCGTGGCCTCCACCCAGCTGGGCCATCCCCACCGCATCGTCCTTGCCGGTCATCTGGACACCGTGCCCGTGGATGGGAACCTGCCCCCGCGCTGGCTGGAGCCCGGCGACCCGGACATACGCGCCGACCTGGCCGCCGCCCACCCCGGATCCCGGGTGCTGTACGGCCGGGGCGCCGCCGACATGAAGGCCTCTGATGCTGTTTTTCTCCACCTGGCGCTCACCCTGCAGGAGCCGGTCTATGACCTGACCTTCGTCTTCTACGACCATGAGGAGGTCCAGGCCGATCTGAACGGGCTGGGCCGGGTGGTGGCTGCCCATCCTGATTGGGTGCGAGGGGATTTCGCCATCATCGGCGAGCCCACCGACTGCGCCATCGAGGCCGGCTGCAACGGAACCATGCGCTTCGACCTGATCACCCACGGCACGACGGCCCACTCCGCCCGGGCCTGGATGGGCAGCAACGCCATCCACGCTGCCGCGCCCATTCTGGAACGCCTGGAGCGGTACCAACCGGCCACGGTGAAGGTGGATGGCCTGGACTATCGTGAGGGTCTCAACGCCACCATGATCGAGGGCGGCCTGGGCACCAACGTCATTCCTGACCGATGCCGGGTGCACGTCAATTACCGGTTCGCCCCCGACAAGAGCCTGTCCCAGGCCAAGGAGCTGATGATGGGTCAGGGGACGGGCGCCGAGCTGGGCAATGGCGAACATGTGGCCCTAGGAGGAGTCTTCAAGGGATTCTCGGTGCGCATGTGCGACGAATCGCCCGCGGCTCGTCCTGGTCTGGACTCGCCTTGGGCTCGTTCGCTGGCGGACCTTGTTGCCCAGACCACGGGTCAGCAGCCTCGCGCCAAGCTGGGATGGACTGATGTGGCGCGGTTTTCAGCCCTTGGCCTACCAGCCGTCAATTTGGGGGCGGGGGACCCCCTGCTGGCCCACAAGGCCGACGAACAGGTGCCCCTGGATGACCTGGTCCGGCTGGAAGCCATACTGGTCGAGTGGCTCAATGGACCTGATGGCCGCTGATCTGTGACATACTAGAGGACGGTGGTTCTGCCTGACCACTTGCAGCGTAGGCGTTGATCCCCCCGGACGGAGACCCAGTGATCCGTACGGGCGTCGGTGTCCGCCTGCGTCAGGAAGACTTTTTGCCAAGGCGTTTCGATCGGGCGCACGCAGGTGCGCGGCTGCAGTGAGAGTGCAGCGTGAGGACGGATCGGAACCGTGAGAGCGGCGCGAGGCGGCGTGCCGCAAGGAGCATTGTGCCCGAAAAAACGAATACTGAGGATACGCAGGATAATAGGTCCGCCATCAGGGATGGGCAGGAAGGGCAGGTCGACCAGACCGCCAGTTCCAGCACCCGTCGCCGCGCTGGACGGCGTGTGGTCAGAGTGGCCGGCGCCGCTGGTGCCGACGTGCCCGTGAAGGTCGAGGCCGAAAAACGCAAGGCCTCCCGCAAGGCCAAAGAGGAGGAGGACGAGTCCAAGCCCTCCGCCACCCGTCGCCGTCGCGCCCGCAAGCCCAAGGAGGATCAGGCGGACGATCAGGATGCCCAAGTGGATGAGGGCGAGTCGAAGCCGACCAGGACGACCACTCGTCGTCGCACCCGGACTGGCGCCCGCCGACGCACTGAGGAGCATGCCCAGGAGGGCGAACCTGACCAGGAGCGTCAGGAGCGTGCCATTGAGGCTGTGGAGGCACTGACCTCGGGCCGCAGCCAGAGGTCAGGCCGGAAGGCCGAAGAGCAGGATGAGCGCCCGCGCGCCTCCCGTCCCCGTCCTATGACATCCCTGCTCTTCCAGGAGCCGGTCATACCCGCTTCCCGGCCTGAGCACGATGAGCGCGAAGAACGGGATGACGAGGACGAGGATGCCGAGCAAGCGCCCAAGACCTCTCGCCGCAGCAGGTCCAGGAACACTTCGGAGGGCGGTTCACGCCGTTCCCGCAGGCTCAACGCCGAGGAGCGCAGGGCCGCCGACGAGGTGGAGCGTATCGAGGAGGATCTGGACCATGAGGGCATCACCTTCGTGGTCGACGAGGACCAGGAGCAGGACGAGGAACAGCAGGTGTCCGGCACCCGCACCCGCCGCCGCCGTGCCAAGAGCGCTGATGAAGACTCTGAAAAGTCCGTTTCCACCCGTCGCCGCCGTCGTGGGCACGAGCAGGAAAAGGACAAGGATGACGAGGACGAGGCGCCGCTGACCCGTCGCCGCCGCCGTCGCAGGGGTTCCAAGTCCGCTGAGGGCGAGTCAGAGGTGTCCGGCACCCGCCGTTCCCGCAAGCAGCAGTATATTGACGAGATCACCGACGTGGAGGGCTCCACCCGCCTGGAGGCCAAGAAGCAGCGTCGACGGGACAACCGTCGCGAACGCTCCCGTCAGTCCCAGCTGGTCGAGCAGGACTTCCTGGCCCGCCGTGAGAACGTCAACCGTCTGATGGTGGTGCGTGAGAAGGAGCACCACACCCAGATCTCGGTCATCGAGGACGACATCCTGGTCGAGCACTACGTCTCCGACATCCAGGAGGTCTCCACTGTCGGCAACATCTACCTGGGCCGGGTCCAGAACGTCCTGCCCAGCATGGAGGCCGCCTTCGTGGACATAGGCCAGGCCCGCAACGGCGTGCTCTACGCAGGCGAGGTCAACTGGGACTCCACCCGCCTGGAGGGCCAGCCCCGCCGGATCGAGCTGGCCTTCAAGTCCGGCGACCCCGTGCTGGTCCAGGTCACCAAGGATCCCATCGGCCACAAGGGCGCCCGGCTGACCTCGCAGGTCACGCTGGCCGGCCGCTTCCTGGTCCTGGTGCCCTCGGGCGGCATGACCGGCGTCAGCCGCAAGCTGCCCGACCGCGAGCGTTCCCGCCTCAAGAGCATCGTCTCCAGGGTGGCTCCCAAGGACATGGGCGTCATCATCCGCACCGCGGCCGAGGGGGCCAGCGAGGAGGCCCTGACCAAGGACCTGGAGAACCTGCAGCGTCAGTGGAGCAAGATCGAGGACAAGCGCAAGGAGTTCCTGCACGGCAAGCGCCCCAAGCTTCTGCAGGGCGAGCCGGACGTGGCCATCCGCGTGGTCCGCGACATCTTCAACGATGACTTCGCCAAGCTGGTGGTCCAGGGCGAGGGGGTCTACGAGAGGGTCCGCAACTACCTGGAGACCATGGCACCCGACCTGGAGGAGAAGCTCGAGCACTGGGATCCCGCCGAGCACCAGGGCAAGGATGTCTTCGACCGCTGGAGCATCGACAGCCAGCTGCGCAAGGGCATGGAACGTCAGGTCTACCTGCCCTCCGGCGGCTCCCTGGTCATCGACCGCACCGAGGCCATGACCACCATCGATGTGAACACGGGCCGCTTCATCGGCAAGGGCAAGTCCCTGGAGGAGACGGTGACCCGCTGCAACCTGGAGGCCTCCGAGGAGATCGCCCGGCAGCTGCGCCTGCGCGACATCGGCGGCATGATCATGATCGACTATGTGGATATGGTCATGCCGGCCAACCGCGACCTGGTCCTGCGCCGCTTGGTGGAGTGCCTGGCCCGGGACCGCACCAAGCATCAGGTGGCCGAGGTCACCTCCCTGGGGCTGGTCCAGATGACCCGCAAGCGGGTGGGGCAGGGTCTGGTCGAGGCCTTCTCCGAGGAGTGCCCCACCTGCCATGGGCGAGGCTTCATCCTCCACGACAAGCCGACCATCTCCGCCTCCTATGCCGACCCCTATGCGGTCAAGGGCGGCGACCCCTTCGTCAAGACCAACAAGCATGGGCATGGCTCTTCCTCCAAGGAGACCCTGTCCACAGGCTCGACTCCTGCAGTCAAGGCCAAGCTGGCCAGGATCGCTGCGGCGGCCCAGGCGGCGTCGGACGAGGACGATGCTCAGGCTGAGACGGCGGATGTCGCCAAGGAGTCATAAACTGAATTTCGTTTTGTCGGCGGGGCAGGCACATTTGACGATGCGGTGTGTTTGCTTCTATACTGGTTAGCTGGTGTCTGGACGGGTCAGTCAATCGCATGGCGGGACTCGGATGCCGGGCGCAAACAGCTTTGGACAACAGGCAAGGTAGGGCTATGTACGCGATTGTGAAGGCCGGAGGCCATCAGGAGAAGGTCGAGGTCGGTGACCAGATCACGGTCAACCGTCTGGCTGCCAGGAAGGGCGAGTCGGTCGAGTTTCCGGTCGCGCTGGTCGTCGATGGATCCAAGGTGACCATGGCCGCCAAGGATCTGGCCAAGATCTCCGTCAAGGGCGAGGTTGTGGACGACGAGGCCAAGGGCCCCAAGATCAACATCCAGAAGTTCAAGAACAAGACCGGCGTGGCGCGCCGCAAGGGCCACCGCCAGAAGCAGACCGTGGTCAAGATCACGGCCATCGCCTGAGGGCCTAGGTCGAGGTAGGAAAGGAACCAGACATGGCACATAAGAAGGGCGCGTCCAGCTCACGCAACGGGCGCGATTCGAATGCACAGTACCTGGGCGTCAAGAAGTTCGGCGGCGAGGCCGTAGTGGCCGGCAACATCATCGTTCGCCAGCGTGGCACCAAGTTCCATCCCGGCCAGAACGTCGGCCTGGGCAAGGACCACACCCTCTTCGCCCTGACGGACGGAACGGTTCGGTTCGCCAACCGGCGCGACCGCAAGGTCGTTGACGTGCTCACCGCCTGATTGCCTTATCGGCATCGGCCAAAGGCCATCCCTGTCATGGGGTGGCCTTTTTGCATATGTATGAAGATGCCGGGCATTCAGCTCTCAGGGGCCGCATGTCAGGCCGGATTGAGTACCATGGGCCCCTATGAGCGCATTTGTGGATCAGGTCACCGTCCATGTCAAGGGTGGCGACGGCGGCAATGGGGCGTCCTCCATCCGCCGCGAGAAGTACAAGCCCCTGGCCGGGCCCGATGGGGGCGACGGCGGCCAGGGCGGCTCGGTCATTCTTCAGGCCGACGCCAACGCCACCAGCCTGCTGGACTACCGCTTCCTGCCGCACCGCCAGGCCGAATCGGGCACCATGGGTCTGGGCGGTGACAAGGATGGCAGCCGCGGCCAGGATCTGATCCTGCCAGTGCCTGTGGGCACTGTGGTCTTCACAGCCAAGGGCGGCCAAGGCGAGCGCAAGCAGCCTGGCGAGCGCCTGGCCGACCTGGCCCATGCGGGGGACCGGTTCGTGGCGGCCCAGGGCGGTGTGGGCGGACTGGGCAACCGCTCCCTGGCCACCAAGGCCAGACGGGCACCCGGCTTCGCCCTGCTGGGGGACCCCGGCCAGGAGCGCGACCTGGTGCTGGAGCTCAAATCCATCGCCGATGTGGCCCTGGTCGGTTTCCCCAGCGCAGGCAAGTCCAGCCTGGTGGCGGCCATGAGCGCGGCCCGGCCCAAGATCGCCGACTATCCGTTCACTACTTTGGTGCCCAACCTGGGCGTGGTCCAGGCAGGGGAGGGCCGCTTCACCATGGCCGACGTGCCAGGGCTGATTCCGGGCGCCTCCCAGGGCAAGGGCCTTGGGCTGGAGTTTTTGAGGCACATCGAGCGCACTGAGATCATCGCCCACGTCATCGATTGCGCCACCCTGGAGCCTGATCGGGACCCTATGAGCGACTATCGGGCCCTGGAGGAGGAGCTTTCCCGCTATGCCGACCGCCTGGAGCTTCCGCTGGGGGTCATCCCCATGGCCGAGCGGCCCAGGGTGATCATCCTCAATAAGGCCGACCTGCCGGAGGCGCGCGAACTGGCCGAATTCGTCCGTCCCGACTTCGAAGCCCTGGGCCTCAAGGTCTTCATAGTCTCCACAGCCTCGCATCAGGGGCTCAAGGAACTGGGCTACTACCTGGCCGGTCTGGTGGATCGTCTGCGCAGGCAGCTGCGGGAGCAGCAGGAGGCCAGGCAGGAGGAGCGCGTGGTCATCCGCCCCCTGGAGCGGTGGCGCAGGAGCGGCGACCAGTCCGGGGACTTCACCCTTGAGCGGCATCAGACCCGGTCCGGACAGACCTGGTTCAGGGTCTGCGGAGCCAAGCCCGAACGCTGGGTTCGCCAGACCAACTTCGACAACGAGGAGGCCGTGGGCTATCTGGCCGACTGCTTGGCCCGGATGGGTGTAGAGGATGCCCTGCGCAAGGCCGGAGCCAGGCCAGGTGACGAGGTCCGCATCGGTCCTGGCGACGATGCGGTGGCCTTCGACTGGGATCCGAGCGTGGCGGCCGGCGCCGAAATGCTGGACGGCACCCCCCAGGTGGCCCGGGGCCGTGACCTGCGTCTGGAGGAGAGCCAGGGGCTCAACCGTCGTCGCACCAACAGCGAGCGCCGCCGCCAGTACCACCAGATGATGGATGCCCGGCAGGCGGTGCGTCAGGTCATGGAGAAGGAGCGGCGCCAGGGGCACTGGGCCGACCCCTCCGTGGATGACGATCCCCATGACAGGCAGGGCCTGCTGGGGCGCTCGGAGGAGGCTGGGCAATGACCGGCGGGGAGGGATCCGACGAGGCCGCGGTCCGTTCCCGGGTGGCCCAGGCCCGCACCATGGTGGTCAAGGTAGGATCCAGCTCCCTGACCGATCCCCATGGGCACCTGGACCTTGGCCGCCTGCGTTCGTTGGTGGGCGCCCTGGCCTCGGCTGCTGCGGATGGCGCCCGCCTGGTCCTGGTCACCTCCGGGGCCATCGCGGCCGGCTTCGGCACCCTGGGGTTTGACCAACGCCCCGGTGACGTGGCCACCCAGCAGGCTACGGCCTCAGTGGGCCAGGGTCTGCTCATGGCCCAGTACGAGACTGCCTTCGCCCGTTATGGTCTGCGTGTGGGCCAGATCCTGATCACCGCCCGTGACACCACCCATGCCGTCCAGTACCGCAACGCCCGGCGCACCCTCTGCCGTCTGCTGGATCTGGGGGTCATCCCCATCGTCAATGAGAACGATGCCCTGGCCAGCAACGAGATCCGTTTCGGCGACAACGACCACCTTTCGGCCCTGATCGCCAACATCGTCAGCGCCGATGCCCTGGTTCTGCTGACTGATGTGGACGCCCTCTACTCCAAACCCCCATCCCGGCCAGGGGCCCTCAGAATCGGCTTCGTGCCCGATGTGGCGGCCATCATGGACCAGGTGGATGCCCAGGGGTCCGTCTCCGGGCTGGGGACCGGGGGCATGTCCACCAAGCTGGAGGCGGCGCGGATTGCTGCGGCCTCCGGCATGCCTGTGGTTCTGACCCGCGCCGACCTTGCAGGTCCTGCCCTGGCCGGCGACAGGGTGGGCACCCTCTTCGCCCCCATCCGTCCGCGGGGCTCCTCGCATCGGCTCTGGATCAAGTTCGCCTCCCGTCCCCGGGGCGGCTATCTGGTGGATCAGGGTGCTGTCAAAGCCCTGCGCGGCGGTCGGGCCAGCCTGCTGGCGGCTGGTGCCAGATCTGTCCAGGGTGAGTTCTCTGCCGGGGATCCGGTCTGGATCCACGATGAGTCTGGCCGCCAGGTGGCCAAGGGCCTGTCCGGCTACGATTCCGAGGAGGCCCAGGACATGCTGGGCCTCAACACCAAGGAGCTCCGCCGCCGACTGGGCGCCCACTATGCCCACCCGCTGGTGCATCGGGACTCTCTGGTCCTGGTCTGAGCACAGCCCTGGGGGTGCTGGGCGGTAGCATGGCAACATGACTATGGCGCAATGGCAGACCCTGAGCAAACGCATAGACGCAGTGGCCCCCAGTGCCACTCTGGCGGTGGATTCAAAAGCCAAGGCCATGAAGGCCCAGGGCATGAATGTGATCAGCTTCGGTGCCGGCGAACCCAACTTTCCCACGCCTGACCACATAGTGCAGGCGGCGGCCCGCGCCTGTCTGGATCCGCGCAACCATCGCTATACGCCCACGGCGGGTCTGCCCCGATTGAAGCAGGCCATCGCCGACAAGACCCTGCGTGATTCGGGCTATCAAATCGACCCGGATCAGGTGGTGGTCACCAACGGCGGCAAGCAGGCCGTCTACGAGACCTTCCAGATCCTCTTGAACCCTGGCGATGAGGTCATCATCCCCGCTCCCTACTGGACCAGCTATCCTCAGATGGTTCTGCTGGCTGGCGGTCGGCCGGTTCCGGTGCTCAGCGGAGCCGACCAGGGCTATATCCCCAGCCTGGAGCAGCTGGAGGCGGCCCGAACCGAGCGCACCCGTGCCATCATCCTCAACCTGCCCGCCAACCCAACCGGGGCGATCTGGGACGCAGGCCTGGTGGCTGCCGTGGATCGCTGGGCCATCGAACACCAGATCTGGGTGATCAGCGACGAAATCTATGAGCACCTGACCTACCAGGGGGCGCATACCCCCTATCCGGGTGCTCTGGTGCCTCAGGTACGCGATCAGCTGATCGTGGTCAACGGCGTGGCCAAAACCTATGCCATGACAGGCTGGCGGGTGGGCTGGCTGGTCGCCCCCCTGCCGGTGGCCCAGGCGGCTGCCAAGCTTCAGGGGCACATGACCTCCAACGTGGCCAACGTCTCCCAGCAGGCTGCTCTGGCCGCCCTGACCGGCGGTCTGGAGGACGTGGATGCCATGCGGTCGGCCTTTGCCCTGCGGCGACGGGCCATTGTGGATGCCCTGAACGCCATGGAGGGGGTGACCTGCCCTGAGCCTCTGGGCGCCTTCTACGCCTTTGCCGACGTGACCGGTCTGCTGAATCGGCCAGTGGGACCGCAAGGCACGGTCTGCGCCACCTCGGGTGAGCTGGCCGAGGTCATCCTGGAGCAGATCCAGGTGGCGGCCGTGCCGGGTGAGGCCTTCGGCGCGCCCGGCTGCCTGCGTTTCTCCTACGCGCTGGCCGACGATGACCTGGCCGAGGGCATGAGGCGCCTTGGGGCCTGGGTCAGCGCCTGATCCGGCTCCTGGGCGAAATGCTGTGGAGGCAACACGGTTGGACGCAATCCGCCCTTTAGGCTAAACTTGCGATTTGGCGGTTTTTCCTCCCGGTCGAGTAGGCTGGTGGAAAGTTCCGATAGGGAAGTGGCGCAATTGGTAGCGCAACGGTCTCCAAAACCGTAGGTTGTGGGTTCGAGTCCCGCCTTCCCTGCCAAGGCTTGCAGCAGATGATGCAGAACAAACGAAGGACGGATGACCATGGCACAGAAGGATGGGGCTGAGGAAGCCAGGCCGAACTTCTTCATGCGTATCGGGCTCTTCATCAAGCAGGTCATCGATGAGATCCGCAAGGTGGTGACTCCCACAGGCAAGGAGCTGGTGGGCTGGTCCGTGGCGGTTTTCATCTTCGTGCTGTTGCTGATGATCTTCGTAACCGTAATGGACTTCGGACTGGGCAAACTAGCCTTCCTGATATTCGGCTGAGCTGTGACAAGGTAGAAGGTGGAGTGATCCATGAGTGATGATCTGACCAGAGAGGGACTGGACCCCGATCAGGCCGCTGAGTCGGCCCCGTCGGCATCCGAAGATGCCCCCACGCAGGAGGATGCCCAGGTCCAGGATCAGCAGCTCGGAACCTCTTCGGAGCAGGCCGAGCAGGACAGCACACCCGCCGAATCCGCCCAGGCCAAGGACACCCAGGACGATTCCTCTGATTCCGACGACCAGACCGACCAGGAGGATCCCGGTCAGCGCGCCGTGGACGAGTTCTCCAAGAAGCTGCGCACCCTTGAGGGCAAGTGGTACGTTCTGCACACCTACTCCGGCTACGAGAAGCGCGTCAAGGCCAACGTGGAGTCCCGCGTGGCCTCCTTCGGCTTGGAGGACAAGGTCTTCCAGGTGGAGATTCCCATGGAAGAGGTCGAGAAGCACACCGACAAGGGCAAGAAGGTCGTCACCCGGGTTCGTGTGCCGGGCTACGTGCTGATTCGCATGTGGCCAGACGAGAACGCCCGCCGCATCATTCGCGATACCGAGGGCGTCACCGGATTCGTCGGCCCCAGCAAGGAGCCGGCCCCGCTGACCCGTAAGGAGGTCGTCCAGATGATGGCCCCCATGATCGCCTCCGAGGCCCTGAAGGCCGCTGGAGACAAGCCCGAGGCCGCCAAGAAGCGCACGGTGGAGGTCTCCTACGCCGTTGGCGATCAGGTCACCGTCACCGAAGGGCCTTTCGCCACCATGGCTGCCGTGGTCTCAGACGTGGAGCCCACCACCCAGAAGCTGACCGTTCTGGTCTCCATCTTCGGCAGGGACACCCCTGTGGAGCTGGGCTTCGACCAGGTCGAAAAGATCGCCTGAAAGCCTTCGGTCGGTCCTCGGTCGATGCGATAATCATCAAGCTTGTGCTCTCCTGTGGAGCGCATTTGGAAAGAACAGGTTGCGGGAGGGGATCCATGGTCTCCGACATCACCGCTTCGTAGAAAGAAGAACCAGCATATGGCTGCAAAGAAGAAAGTCACCGCGCTGATCAAGGTGCAGATAGAGGCCGGCAAGGCCAACCCCGCGCCCCCGCTGGGCCCCGCACTGGGCTCCCACGGCGTGAACATCATGGACTTCTGCAAGCAGTACAACGATGCCACCAAGGACAAGATGGGCCAGGTCATCCCCTGCATCATCACCGTCTACGAGGATCGTTCCTTCACCTTCATCACCAAGACTCCGCCGGCAGCCGATCTGCTGCGCAAGGCGGCCGGTGTCTCCAAGGGTGCCGGCAACCCGCTGACCACCAAGGTGGGTTCCGTCACCAAGGCCCAGGTCCGCGAGATCGCCCAGACCAAGATGGAGGATCTGTCGGCCCGTGACGTCGAGGCCGGGATGAAGATCATCGAAGGCACCGCCCGTTCCATGGGCATCACCGTCACCGACTGAAATTTTCGTTGTGAGCGGTAGGGCATACGCTTGCCCGCACCGCGACTGCTGATAGGAGAAGCAGATGACCAAGCGTTCCAAGAAGTATCGCGAGGCGGCCGAGAAGGTCGATCGCACCAACCTGTACACCCCGGAGGAGGGCATCGCCCTGCTCAAGAGCATGCCCAAGCGCGGGTTTGACGAGACCGTGGAGGCCGTCTACCGCCTGAACGTGGACCCCCGCAAGGCCGACCAGCTGGTCCGCGGCACCGTCAGCCTGCCCAACGGCACCGGCAAGACCGTGCGCGTCCTGGTCTTCGCCCGTGGTCCCCAGGCGACCGCAGCCGCCGAGGCCGGAGCCGACGAGGTGGGCGACGACGAGCTGGTGACCAGGGTCGCCGGCGGCTATCTGGACTTCGATGCCGTGGTGGCCACCCCCGACATGATGGGCAAGGTCGGCCGTCTGGGCCGCGTGCTGGGTCCCCGTGGCCTCATGCCCAACCCCAAGACCGGCACCGTGACCATGGACGTGGCCAAGGCGGTCACCGAGATCAAGGCTGGACGTATCGAGTTCCGTGTGGACAAGAACGGCAACCTGAGCTTCCCCGTGGGCAAGGTCTCCTTCGAGCAGCAGGCTCTGGAGGAGAACTTCCATGCGGTCGACGAGGAGATCAAGCGCCTGAAGCCGGCCACGGTCAAGGGCCGCTACATCACCAAGGCCACCGTCACCACCACCATGGGTCCGGGCGTTCCCCTGGACATCGCGGTGCTCTGAGCGGGTTCGGCTCTATATTTCAAGGGCGGGAGACCTTCGGGTCCCCGCTCTTTTCATATCCTGGCCAGGCAGCAGCTGGTATGGCGCCAGTCAGTCGGCGCCCGGATGCGACCTGCGGATTCTGCCGATGATCAGGGCTGCCTGGAGGACGAAGGACTCTCGCGGGTCCATGGCATCCCAGCCGGTCACCTCCACGCAGCGCCTGAGCCGGTAGCGCACGGTGTTGGGATGGATGCCCAGCTTCTTGGCGGTGACCTCAAGCGAGTTGCCCGAGCGCAGGAAGGTGAGCAGGGTGGTCGGCAGGGGCCCGTCCGGATCCTGGCCGGCCAGGCTCAGATAGACCTCCTGGTAGAGCTGGTCGGCAGCGTCCCTGTCCCCGTTCAGGGCTCGTTCGGGCAGCAGGTCGTCGGCGTGCAGTGGCCTAGGCAGGGCGGCGGTGATGGGGTCAGCCACTGCCGGGGCTGCCGCATGCGTGCTCAGGGCGGCTCGGATGGAGGCTCCCGCACCGGAGATTCCATGGTGGAAAGGTCCCAGGCAGACAGCTGACTCGTCGGCAAAGAAGCGCAGGATGGATGCGCAGAAGTCGGCCGGGGTGCCCGACCGGTTGGAATCGATCAGCACCACCATGAGCCCTTCGTTCTCGCCCACCAGCGCCCTGCCGCCTTGACGGGCCACCGTGGTGTGGATAGGCTGGCGGGCGTTCTCCATGCCCTGTCCCTCATCGTTGCCTTGGGCCTCGCCTACGACGGCGAAGCAGTCGAATTCGGTCGGCCAGCCCAGCCGGGCCAGATCGTCAACGGTCCGTGTATCCGCCGTTTGCTCAATCAAATGCCGGATGATCCTGGACTCCGTTGTGGCTTTGCGTCCGTTTCTTGCCTCGGCCAGGTCGGCATAGAGAGCGGCTGCTGCGGTGGCGGCATGACGGGTGTAGACCAGCGTGGACCGTTCCCCCTTGGCTCCCATGGTTCGGCCGGCCTCCTCAAGCATGTCCAGAATGACCTGGGTCAGCTCCATGGCCCGGTGGGGGCCCAGGCTCCGGGAGAGCTCTGCTGGCACGGGGGAGGGGACTTCGCTGTCTTCCGCGCCTTGGGCGTCAAGTCGGGAGCGCAGGTCGTCCAGGGCTGTTCGAACGGCCCCCTCCAAGGTTCTGCGTCCATCGGCGGGCAGGGACCTGGTCCAGGGCAGCGCCTCATCCAGATGATCCAGCGTCTTCAGGAGAATCTGCTCCATGGCGGCACCGGAGGCGGCAGGTACCTGGCGAGCCTGCTGCTCCTCGGCAGGGTCTTCGTCCGGCGGTCTGGACCGTTTCGACTTGCCGATCATGACGGCCAGTCCATCAGATTTTCGGCGCGGGCGCGGCGGCTCTGCCGGACCATGTCCAGGATCAGGAAGGGCACCACCATGTCCACCGGCAGCATGTGCCGTTCGAAGTTGTTGGCCGGGGCGGTGATCATGACCCCCATGATCAGCAGGAGGGGGAACCAACAGAGGGCCCCGCGCCAGTGACCGGCCGCCAGGCGGGCGACGATCAGCAGCAGGGCGGCCACCACCCAGAAGTTGGCCCGTGCCACCAGGCCCAGCAGGGGGGTGTCGGCCCAGGTCCTGACGAATCCGGTCACCCCGTTGCGCCAGTCGTGGCACCAGGCCGCCAGCCAGGAGCCCGAGTTCTGCACGTAGCCATTGTTGAGGTAGTAGGACATGGCCACGTAGGCAGGGTCGCCGGGGTCGAAGTAGCCGTAGGCCTCGGCCATGAAGGCGTCCAGGTAGATCACCGGATTGCGCAGTCCCACCTGGAGCCAGGCCCGGTTGAGCCGGGACATCTGCTCGGGCGTGACGGTTCTCCAGCGATAGACGATCAGTTTGGGCTGGTTGCCCGAGGACTTGACCCGGTCGGCCTCCCAGGGGGTGTACTGGATGGCGGCATTGTCCAGATCCATGATGGGTTCAAGGTCGGCTCTTGCCTGGGCCGGAATCCCCTGGGGGTTGCGCTGGGCCACCCGGGCGATCTGCTGCAGCTGGATGCTGCGGCTCTCCACGGGGTCACCCTGGATGACCGTCCCTGTGGCCGTCAGGGTCCCGGTCACCCCTGTGAACAGGACCAGGGGCAGCAGGAGTCCTATCAGGATGGTGGCCCATTGGCGACGGCGGATGATCAGGGCCAGGATCAGCTGGGCCAGAACGATGTAGAGGGCGTACTTGGCGCTGATCAGCATGATCAGGGTGCTCAAGGCGAGGCCGGGCCGCAACTTTGCCGCCTGGCTGGCGTAGAGCGGCGAGTCCTTGTCCCCTGACTCCAGCTGGCGCCAGATGCCGAACCACCAGATGAAGGCGAAGGCGAAGAGGGGGGACTTGGTCAGGCTGAAGGTGCTGAAGACCACGAAGGGGGAGAAGAGGAAGAAGAGCATGACCAGGGTGCGGGCCAGGGCACCGACGTGTTCGGTTCCGCTGCCGCGCAGGAAGCGGTCGGCGGTGACGGCGCAGCAGAAGGCCGCAAAGATCACCTGCAGCCCTGCCAGGAGCACGATGCCCGCGTCATAGGATCCGGTCAGATGGTTGGAGGCCATGATGGTCATCCCGTAGACCAGGGTCAACACCATGTTGTGCTGGTCGGTCAGGAAGACCGGGTGCCCCGGCAACAGGTAGTGGCCGATGGGGTAGACGTCCATCTGGGTGAAGGCATTGCCGCCGTAGGGGGGCTGATCGCCCTGCAGCTGGGCCAGGAAGTTGGCGCATTCCTGGGCCTGCGCGTACAGGTCGGCCCCATAGGCGGCCAGCAGGGTAAGAAAGGCCCAGGCCCAGCCCAGCAGAAGCAGGCGCATGATGGGCCGCCAGCCGCTGGTTTGCCGGGTGATGAAGGCAGCGTAGGCACGCATCCGTGGGCGCTGCGCCAGGGCGGTCAGCCGCTGTGGCATTCGGAGGGGTTCGCAGCCCAGCAGAATCCGGCGGCAGGCCAGGACCAGGGCCAGGCAGATGGCCAGGGTTCCCAGCATGATCAGCACCTGGGCCAGGCCAACCTGTGTCAGCGAACCCTCTTGACGGTAGATGGGACCCAAACCAGTGCAGAAAGCGATCCAGAGGCAGGCCAGCAGGGCCAGGACCAGGCCGGCGGCCCGAGATGCGCGGGATCCAGGCCTTCCGGTCTGCAAGGCCGAAGTCTGCACAGGTTGTTCGCCCGCCTCTCTCGGTTGCGTCCTTCCGCTGTCTGCGCTCAAAAGAACCCCTTTCGCGGGTCGTGCCTGGTCTACGGCTTCCCCATTTTATCCAGTGCCCATCCGAGGATGCGCTCAAAGCTGTCCAAGGGTCTCCTGTGAAAAGATACAAAAACCGGCCGCCGCTTTTGTGGATGGTTCGCTACCGGGGCTGACCCCTTGTGCCGTATAGTGGAACGCGTGCCTCATCAGAATATCAAGTGGCAGCCATCGGCATCGCTGGACAGTGGCGTACTCTCCTCGATCGTGGTGCTCGACACCGTCGATTCGACCAATACGCTCGTGGCTCATGCTCTGGAAGCCTCGACGTATTCGGATGCGCGCGACCGGGTCGAGCGGCTGTTTGGGGGCGGTGAATCGACAACGAGCACGGAGACCGTGAAGGGACTGGCCTTTGGCACAAGGGGAAAAGCCGAAGATACGCCTCGAAAAAACGCCCGTCAGGGTGTTTCTACGACTACACGGTACGAGGGAAGAGTCGCAAGTAAGGGCATTCGGCGATGGCCGGGCGCCGGGGGGAGCACCATGCCGCTGAGCGTAGCGGTTGCCGATGCGCAGTCCCGGTGCCGCGGTCGTCTTGCCCGAACCTGGGTCAATCAGCCCCGATGCTCCCTGCTGGCTACTTGGGCCCTGCCGCTGCCCACTGGACTGCTGACTGGGCCCTTTGGCGGATGGATGCCTATGGTGGCGGGACTGGCCGCTCTGGAAGGCTTGCAGGATGTGCTTGAGTACCACGGCTGCCGGCTGGCCGATGGCGGCGCTCCTGAACGGGTTCTGACCCTCAAGTGGCCCAACGATCTGTTCTGCCGCGGGGCCAAGTTGGGCGGCATCCTCTGCGAGCTGGTCCGGGTGGATCAGGACTGGTCGGCCCTGGCTGTCGGTATCGGCATCAACCTCTTTCTGCCCCGGCAGGCGCTTCCTATTGCGGAGTCCACCTCCCTGCAGTTCCACTACCGGGACCTGCCTGACTACCAGGCCTTGCGCGACGACCTGGTCGATGCCATCAGCTGGCACCTGAGCGGGGAGATGGCCCCCCTTGGCATTGACGGGTCGCTGGACAGGGCCTTGAACGGGCCGCAGGGGCTGCGCTCGCGGATTGCCGCACTCAGCTGGACGCTGGGCAGGCGGGTCAGGGTCGTCCCCGTGGCCGGTGAGCCTGTGGACGGCCGTGCCCTGGAGATCAATCCGGATGCCTCCCTGCGGGTGCGGTTGCCCGACGGCAGCCAGGTTGACGTGTCCACGGCCGATGTGGGCGTCCTGCCCGAAGTGGCCGTTGTGGGAGCCTAATTCCTACCTTGTTCATGCTTTTCGTCAGTCCAATCGCCCTTGATCAACCAGTGAGGAGAGGGGAATGAAAAAACTGCTGATCGCCAACCGCGGCGAAATAGCCTTGCGGGTTGTGCGCACCGCCCAGGAGATGGGCATCGCCACCGTGGCCGTCTATGCCGACCAGGATCGGGACGCCCCCTATGCCCAGATGGCGGACGAGGCCTACCTCTTGCCTGGGGACACCAATATGGAGACCTATCTGAACGAGGACCTGATTGTCTCCATCGCCCGCCGGTCCGGCGCTGACGCCCTCCACCCCGGCTACGGCTTTCTGTCCGAGTTCTCCTCCTTCGCGCGCAAGGTGATTGAGGCGGGCATCACCTGGGTGGGTCCGGCCCCGGGGGTCCTGGACGAGCTGGGCGACAAGATCACCGCCTGCAAGGTGGCCGAGCGGGCCCGGGTGCCCGTGGTGCCAGGCCTGAGCGAGCCGGTCACCGACATGCGCCCCCTGCTGGACTTCGCCGACGAGCACGGCTATCCGGTCATGATGAAGAAGGCTGACGGCGGCGGCGGCCGGGGGATCACCCTGATCAATGACAGCGACGAGCTGCGCACCTTTTACATGAACCATGATGCCCTTCAGGGCGGCGACCTGGGCGACTACTTCATCGAGAAGTTCGTGGACCGGGCCCGGCACGTGGAGACCCAGTCCGGCAGGGACAGCCACGGCCAGTTCACCGTCTACTCCACCAGGGACTGCTCGGTTCAGCGCCGCAACCAGAAGCTGGTGGAGGAGGCCCCGGCCCCCTTCCTGTCCGACGATGTGATCGCTCAGCTGGAGGGGTTCTCCCGCCGCCTGTTCGACACGGTGGGCTACGTGGGCCTGGGCACCTGCGAGTTCCTGGTCACCCCCAGGGACGACGTCTACTTCATGGAGGTCAACCCCAGGCTGCAGGTGGAGCATACGGTCAGCGAGCAGGTCTGCGGGCTGGACCTGGTCCGTGAGCAGCTGCGGATCGCCGACGGCGGCTCCCTGAACGTGGCGCCCCCGCCCCGCGGCCACAGCTTCGAGCTGCGCATCACCAGCGAAGACCCGGCCACCAACCTGACGCCCAGCTCAGGGACCATCGAGTCGATTCAGTGGCCCTCCGGCCCCGGCATTCGCGTGGATTCGGGCGTCGAGGTAGGCGACACGGTCTCGCCCAGGGACGACTCCATGATGGGCAAGCTGATCGTGACCGCCCAGGACCGTCCGGCGGCCGTGGCCAGGGTTCGTCGGGCCCTGCGGGAGATGAGCATTAGCGGGGTCCCCACCCCGGCCGGCCTCTTCCAGAAGATTTTCACCAACCCCGAGTTCACCGCCGAGGACGGGCACTCCTTCGACGTGTCCACCAAGTGGCTGGAACGGGTTTACCTGAACGTGGAGCCTGCCTCCAACGGCAGCGGCCAGCCCGCCTCGGTCTCCGGCGCCTCCGCCCAGGAACAGGACCGGGACAGCGATCCCATGGAGACCTACAACGTGGAGATCGATGACAAGCGGGTCAGGCTGGCCCTGCCCCAGTCGCTGCTGGGAGGCATGGGCGGCGTCGGCGGCCACGGCGGCATTTCCCGGCCCCGGCAGCCCCTGCGCGGGCGTGGGCTGCGCGATCAGGAGCCCGGCGCACCCCGGCAGGATGCGGCCCGGTCCGGCGTCATCGTGGCCACCATGCAGGCGGTGGTCACCCGCATCAACGTGGCCCCCGACCAGGAGGTCGACAAGGGCGACCTGCTGGTGGTTCTGGAGTCCATGAAGATGGAGAACTACGTCTATGCCCCGGCCAAGGGCCGTGTGAAGACCATCGACGTGTCCGTGGCACAGGGGGTGGATCCGGGCCAGACCCTGGTCACCCTGGATCTGGGCGGGGAGGAGCAGGCATGAGCGTCGCCGAATCCACCCTGGGCGCCCAGCCGGTGCGCCAGGGCATCCACCGGGCCGCCGCCCTGGCCAAGCAGGCCGAGGAGCACGCCCGCGACCGTCAGCACGCCAAGGGCAAGCAGACCGCCCGTGAGCGCCTGGACCTGCTCTTCGACAAGGACACCTTCGAGGAGGTGGGCCGCTTCGCCGGCGGCGACATCGCCGGAGACCGGGCGGGATCCGCGGTCATCACCGGCTTCGGCCTTGTTTACGGGCGCAAGGTCGGCGTCTACGCCCAGGACTTCTCCGTCAGGGGCGGCACCCTGGGCCGGGCCGAGGGCGAGAAGATCTGCCGGCTCATGGACATGGCCCTGCGGATCAAGGTTCCCATCGTAGCCATGATCGACTCGGGAGGCGCCCGCATCCAGGAGGGTGTGGCCGCTCTGACCCAGTACGGCCGCATCTTCCGCAAGACCTGCCAGGCCAGCGGCTTCGTCCCCCAGATCTCCCTGATCCTGGGACCCTGCGCAGGCGGCGCCGTCTACTGCCCGGCCCTGACCGACCTGATCATCATGACCAAGGAGAACTCGGACATGTTCGTCACCGGTCCCGACGTGGTCAAGGCGGCCACCGGCGAGACCATCAGCATGGACCAGCTGGGCGGCGGCTACGTGCACAACACCCGTTCCGGGGTGGCCCACTACCTGGGTGAGGACGAGGCCGACGCCATCGACTACGCCCGGACCGTCCTGGCCTACCTGCCTGCCAACAGCGGCCAGGAGCCTCCCCGCTATGCCTTCATCTCCGGCCATGCCGAGCGCCAGGCCGCCAAACGACTGGCCACGGTCATTCCCGAGAACGACCGGCAGCCCTACGACGTGCTGGATGTCATCCACGCCATCGTCGACTATGGCGAGCTGGTCCAGGTCCAGGAGCTCTACGCCCGGTCCATCGTGGTGGGCTTCGCCTGCCTGGAGGGTCGGCCGGTGGGAATCGTGGCCAACCAGCCCATGGTGGACGCGGGCAGCCTGGATGTGGAGTCCTCGGAGAAGCTGGCCCGCTTCGTCCGCCTCTGCGACGCCTTCAACCTGCCGGTCATCACCCTGGTGGACACCCCTGGCTACAAGCCGGGCTCGGACCAGGAGCACGCCGGCATCATCCGTCGGGGGGCCAAGGTCATCTACGCCTACGCCAACGCCCAGGTGCCCATGGTCACCGTCGTGCTGCGCAAGGCCTTCGGCGGCTCCTACATCGTCATGGGCTCCAAGGCCATCGGCGCGGACCTCAACTACGCCTGGCCATCCTCGCAGATAGCCGTGCTGGGAGCCCAGGGCGCGGTCAACATCATCCACCGGCGCGACCTGCAGGAGGCCAAGGAGGCCGGCCGGGACGTGGATGAGCTGCGAAACAAACTGGCCCAGGAGTACGAAACCAGCACCGTCAACGCCAATCTCTCCCTGGAGATGGGCGAGCTGGACGGCATGATCGACCCGGAGCAGACCAGACCGGTCCTGGTCCAGGCCATGGACCTCCTGGCAGACAAGCAGCGCGTCAGGGTCAACGACAAGCACCACGGCAACCAGCCTCTATGAGCTTCCCCTCGTCATTATCAGCAATCCCCAACTCTCTATGAATAGGACATCATGACCAGTACATTCTTCATCAACCGTCTCGCTGAGCAGCCGCACGCGCTCATGTTCGCCGGCCAGTCCAACCCCTGGACCGTGGCCTTGGCCGATCTGCAGGGCGATCCCGACATCGACAGGTCTCTGAGGGAACGGATGGCTGCGGCCACCGACCTGCTCAGGGCGGTCAAGCCCGACCTGCTGGCCACCAACGGCCGTCAGCTGGACCTGTTTGGCTACAAGCCTGACCCGGTCAGGCTGGGGCCGGCCGCCGACGCGGCGGTCAGCGTGCCCGGCATCGCCCTGGTGCAGTTGGGCGCCCTTATGGACATGGACCAGCTGGGCTACGACGCAGCCCAGGCCCGCCCGGTGGCCCTGCTGGGGCACTCCCAGGGCATCATCGGCGTCCACATGGTCCAGGAGATCCAAGCTGCCGGTTCCATGAAAGCCGCCCAGGGCGCCATCGACCAGATCCTGGCCACCGCCATGCTGATCGGCGCGGCCGGCACCCGTCAGGCCCGTCGCCTGGGCATCCACCGCCAGGGTGAGGCCACCCCCATGCTTTCGGTGCGCGGCGCCACCCGCCATCAGGTCGAGGTCCTGGTCGACCGGGTGCCTGGCGCTCGCGGTCCCATCAGCGTGGCCGTGACCAACTCGGACCGCAACCTGGTCCTGTCCGGCTATCCGGAGGATCTGGCCGCCTTCGCCATCGAGGCAGGCAAGGAGAGCGAGCATCAGCGTCAACTGCGCGAGGACAAGGTCCGTGGTGGAACGGCTTTCTCGCCGGTTCTGGAGTACCTGGATGTGACCCTGCCCTTCCATTCCCCGCTCATGAAGGAGGCCGTGGACCTGAGCGTGGACTGGGCCTCCCGCTGCGGTCTGGACACCGAGCGTGCCCGGGTCTTGGCTGAAGAGGTCCTGCTCAACCATGCCGACTGGGCCGGCCGGATCGCCGAGGTCATGGACCAGCAGGATGCCGCCTCCCTCTGGCTGGTGGATCTGGGCCCGGGCGAGACCCTGGGCAAGCTGGTGGACAACCTGGTCCAAGGCACCGGCGTGGGCGTGGTCGAGGCCTCCAACCAGGCCCGGCGCGCACAGCTGTCCACCATGGAGGAGGATCCGGCCAGGACCCAGGACTGGTCCAAGCTGACCCCTCGTCTGCTTGAGACCCCGGCTGGACCCCGGGTGGAGACGGCCTTCAGCCGGTTGACCGGCAAGCCCCCGGTCATGCTGGCCGGCATGACCCCGACCACCGTGGAGCCCGAGATCGTCGCTGCGGCCGCCAATGCCGGCTACTGGGCCGAGCTGGCCGGCGGCGGCCAGGTGACCGCCGAGGTCTTCGACCGCCATGTGTCCCAGCTGGAGGACCAGCTGCAGGAGGGTCGCACGGTCGAGTTCAACGCCATGTTCATGGACCGCTACCTGTGGAACCTCCAGTTCGGCAGCCAGCACATCGTGCCCAAGAAGCGCGCCTCCGGCACCCCCATCGACGGGGTGGTCATCTCTGCCGGCATTCCCGAGCTGGACGAAGCCGTGACTCTGATCCGTCAGCTCAACGAGGAGGGCTTCCCCTACGTGGCCTTCAAGCCCGGCACGGTGGACCAGATCCGCCAGGTCGTGGCCATCGCCCGCAAGGTCGCCCCCACCCATATTCTCATGGAGGTCGAGGGAGGCGCCGCCGGAGGCCACCACTCCTGGGAGTCCCTGGACGACCTGCTCTCGACCACCTACGCCGAGGTCCGCGCCTGCCCCAACATCGTTCTGGTGGCCGGCGGCGGCATCGGCACCCCTGAGCGGGCGGCCGACTACATCAGCGGCCAGTGGTCCCGCGCCTACCACCTGCCGGACATGCCCGTGGACGGCGTCATGATCGGCACAGCGGCCATGACCGCCAAGGAGGCCCACACCAATCCCGAGATCAAGCGGGCTCTGGTGGCCACTCCCGGCATCGACAGCTCAACCCCCGATCCGGACCCCTTCGCCCCCATGGGGGAGAAGTGGGTGCCCAGCGGCAAGTCCGTGGGGGGCGTAGGCTCCGGCCTGAGCCACCTGCACGCCGACATCTACGAGATGGAGAACTCCTCCGCCGAGTGCGGCCGCCTGCTGGTCCGGGTCATGAAGCACCCGGAGGAGCTGGAGACCCGCCGCGGGGAGATCATCGAGGCCCTGAACAAGACCGCCAAGCCCTACTTCGGCGATCTGGAGACCATGACCTACCAGGACTGGGCCCAGCGTTTCGCCGACCTGGCCTACCCCTGGGCCGACGACACCTACATCGACCGCTTCCTGCACCTGCTGCGGCGCATCGAGGCCCGTGTCTGCGAGCGTCAGAGCGGCGAGTTCGACTCCATCTTCGCCTCCAGGCAGGATGTGGCCGAGCCCGAGCAGGCGCTTCGCCGACTGCATGAGGCCTACCCACAGGCAGCAGAGCTCAAGGTGGTGCCCACCGACGTGGCCTGGTTCCCCGTCCTGGTGCGCGAGTACCCCAAGCCCATGCCCTTCGTGCCGGTCATCGACAACGACCTGCTGCGCTGGTGGGGCCAGGATCAGCTCTGGCAGTCCGAAGATCCCCGCTACGGCGCCGACTCGGTCAGGGCCATCCCCGGACCCATCTCCGTGGCGGGCATCACCACGGTGGACGAGCCGGTGGCTTCCATTCTGGGACGGTTCGAGCAGGCGGCCATAGACCGGGTGCGCGACCTGGGCAGCGGTCCCGCCAAGGCCTACAGCCAGCTGGCAGGCGCTGCTGATGCGCAGGAGTTCATCCGCCGCAGCCCCAACATCTCCTGGGTGGGCCATCTGATGGCCAATCCGGCCTACGGGACGGCCATGGACGACCCCAACTACACCATCACCGCCACCGGCCAGGACGACCTGGGCGAGCACTACGACCTGGACATCCACCTGGATACCTACTGGGACGACGACCCCGACGGCGGTCTGGACAGGCATGCGGTGCGCGACATCGTCGTGCCGTTGACCATCAAGAGCGACCAGGTCGGCCTCTTCCCGGTGGTCGACCGCACCCGCCTGCCCAAGGATGTATACGCCCTGCTGGCCGATACAGCCGGCATCGGCAACACCACCATCACCGGCGACAAGCTGGAGGCCATGCCTGCCATCGAGAAGGACGATGACGACCCCGAGCACCCCTTCGGCCTGGCCCACAGCGGCTACACCCTGGCATCCAACCTGGGCTTCGACCATGAGGCGGCCACCGGAGGCGCCCTGCCCGATGCGCTGATCCCCTCCGGCTTCGCCCCCGATGCGCTGGTGGGTCCGGCCTGGCCGGCCATCTACGCAGCCCTGGGATCCGTCTATGTGGATGGCTTCCCCATCATCGAGGGACTGCTCAACGCGGTCCATCTGGACCATCTGATCGAGCTGGAGGTCAGCGAGAAGCGCCTGCTGGAGCATACCGGCCAGCGGATCGAGCTGACCAGCTGGGCCGAGCCCTACCAGGAATCTTCCTCCGGCCGGGTGGTGACCATCCATGTGGTTCACGCCGCCCAGGACGGGACTGTGCTGGCCCGCGAGGTCGAGCGCTTCGCCATCCGTGGCCGTGCCTACAGCGACCAGCTGCCCCAGGAGGCTCCCGAGTACGGCGGCATCCGCGCCGACACGGTGGACACGCCGCGCAGGCTGCTGCGTCGCGTCACCGTCACCGCTCCCAAGGACATGACCGCCTTCGCGCGCACCTCCGGGGACTTCAACCCCATCCACACCTCCAAGCGAGGTGCCGCGGTCTCCGGCCTGTCTGCGCCGCTGGTGCACGGCATGTGGCTGTCGGCCACCGCCCAATATGCGGCCCAGGCCACCGACGAGCAGGGTGTCCACTACGAGATCGCCGGATGGACCTACAACATGTACGGCATGGTCCAGCTGGGCGACAAGGTGGAGATCAGCCTGGAGCGTGTGGGCAAGGTCCGCCATGGCGGCCTGGTCCTGGAGGTCACCTGCAGGATCGACGGCCAGCTGGTCTCCCGCAGCACGGCGATCGCCCGCGCCCCAAGGACCGCCTACGTCTATCCCGGCCAGGGGATTCAGCAGCAGGGCATGGTCCTGGACGAGCGGGCCAAGTCCCCGGCCGCCCGTGAGACCTGGGAACGGGCCGATGCCCTGACCCGCAGCAAGCTGGGGTTCTCCATCCTGGCTGTGGTGCGTGACAACCCGCACACCCTGACGGCCAAGGGGGTCACCTACCACCATCCGGAGGGTCTGCTCAACCTGACCCAGTTCACCCAGGTGGCCCTGGCCACCGTGGCCTTCGCCCAGACCGCCCGCCTGCGTGAGTCCGGCATGGACATCTGGCCCGCCTACTTCGCCGGCCACTCCCTGGGCGAGTACAACGCTCTGAGCTCCTTCGCCGGGGTCATGTCCCTGGAGACGGTTCTGGAGCTGGTCTTCCACCGCGGGTCCACCATGCATTCCCTGATCGAACGCGACGAGCAGGGGCGCAGCAACTACCGGATGGGCGCCCTGCGTCCCAACCAGTTCGGCGTGGGTGACTCCGGGGTCAAGCAGTATGTGGAGTCCGTATCCAAGGAGTGCGGCGAATTCCTGGAGATCGTCAACTACAACCTGGCCGGCCAGCAGTACGCCATAGCCGGAACCATCGCCGGTCTGGAGTACCTGCGTGCCGACGCCAACCGCCGGGCCAAGGAGGCGGGCGGCAAGCCGGCCTTCATGTACGTGCCCGGCATCGACGTGCCCTTCCACTCCACACTGCTGCGCAAGGGGGTGCCCGAGTTCCGCGACACCCTGGACGCCCTGCTGCCCGAGCACATCGACTACTCCCGCCTGGAGGGTCGCTACATACCCAACCTGGTTGCACGGCCCTTCCAGATGACCAAGGAGTTCGCGGCTTCCATCCTGGAGGTGGTCCCCTCCGAACGCATCAAGCAGGCGCTGGACGATCCCCAGGTATGGGACCGGTATGCGGCCGACGACCAGAAGCTGGGCCGTCTGCTGCTGACCGAGCTGCTCTCCTGGCAGTTCGCCTCTCCTGTGCGCTGGATCGAGACCCAGGCGATCATGTTCGACGCCCCCGAGCAGGGCGGCCTGGGCGTGGAGCAGCTGATCGAGGTAGGGCTGGGCCATTCGCCCACCCTGGCCAACCTGGGCACCAAGACCCTGAAGCTGCCCGACTTCCGCGAGCGTCACGTGAGCGTCTACAACCTGGGCAGGGACGAGAGCCGGGTCTATCTGACCGACACTGATCCCATGGCCCCGGTTCAGGAGGAGCCCGCAGCTCCGGTCCAGGTCTCCAGCCCTGAACCTACTCAGGCTGCTGCACCCGCACCTGCCCCTGCAGCAGCCGAGGACTCGGCCCCCGCTCCGGCCCCGGCGACCGGCGGCCCATCGGGTGCCGATGTGGCCGACCTGCCCTTCAAGGCCTCGGATGCCATCGCTGTCCTGCTGGCCTACTCCACCAAGATCCGCCCCGAGCAGATCGGGCAGACCGACACCACCGACACCCTGACCAACGGCGTCTCCTCCAGGCGCAACCAGCTGCTTATGGACATCAGCTCCGAGCTGGGCGTGGCCAGCGTGGACGGCGCCGCCGAGGCCAGCATGACCGACCTGAGCGCCCTGGTGAACAAGGTGGCCCCCAACTATCGGCCCTTCGGCCCGGTGCTCTCCGACATCGTGCGTGAGCGCATCCGCGACCTCTTCGGCCCCTCCGGCCTCAAGCTGCAGCAGGTGGAGCAGCGGGTCTCCGACGTCTGGCAGCTGGGTGCCGGCTGGGTCTCGGCCACCGTGGCCAGCCTGGTCCTGGACACCCGTGAGGGTGCCTCCTCGCGTGGCGGCGACCTGGCGCTCCTGCCCACCGAGGCTGTCTCCACTGTGCCTGCGGCCAATGCGCTGATCGACCAGGCCGTTCAGCAGGTGGCCCAGCGTCACGGCGTCACGGTCTCCATGCCCTCTGCAGGCGGTGCCGCCGGCGGTGCCGTAGTCGACTCCGCCGCCCTGGATGCCTTCGCAGCCCAGGTGACCGGCTCTGAGGGTGTGCTGGCCTCCACGGCCCGCTTCCTCCTGGACAAGCTGGGGCTTGAACCCCCGGCCGTCCAGCCTGGCGAGAATGAGGATGCTGCCGTCGTGGCCGCCGTCGATGCCGAGCTGGGCAGCGACTGGCCCGAGCAGGTGGCGCCACGGTTCGAGGCCTCGCGCGCCGTCCTCTTCGACGACCGCTGGGCCAGCGCACGCGAGGATCTGGCTCACATCTACCACGAGCATGACGACGACCGCAGCCGCCTGAGCTTCGTAGGAGCCGGACGCGAGGTGCACGATCAGGCCGTCTGGTACGCCGAGCAGGCGCGCAACCGCGGCGAGCAGGATCTGGCCCGGGTCTTCAATGGCATCGCCGACCAGGCCATGACCCCAGCCGATTCGGACCAGACCGCCGCACGGTTCGCCAAGGACGTGGCCGTGGTCACCGGCGTGGCCCCCAAGTCCATCGCTGGATCCTTGACTGCCGGCCTCCTGGAGGGCGGGGCGACGGTCATCGCCGTCTGCCATTCCCTGAAGCCGCAGACCGTCATCTGGGCCCGCGACCTCTACCGTCGCCATGCCGTGGGCGGTGCCCGTCTCTGGATCGTGCCTGCCAACCTGTCCAGCTACCGGGATGTGGATGCCCTGGTCGACTGGGTCGGCAACGAGCAGCGCAAGACCACGGGGGCCACGACCACCGTGCTCAAGCCCGCCTACGAGCCCACCCTGCTGCTGCCCTTCGCAGCCCCCGCCATGCACGGGACCATGGCCGACTCTGGTAGGCTCTTCGAGTCCCAGGCCCGGCTCATGCTCTGGAGCCTGGAACGCCAGATCGCCGGGTTCGCCGGCATTGGTGCGGACACGGACGTCGACCACCGTCTGCATGTGGTCCTGCCTGGCTCGCCCAACCGTGGCATGTTCGGCGGCGACGGAGCCTACGGGGAGGTCAAGGCCGCCCTGGATGCCATCGTCAACCGGTCCCGCCCCGAGCAGGACTGGTCCGGCCGGGTCACCTTCGCCCACCCGCTGATCGGCTGGGTCCGGGGCACCGGGCTCATGGGCGGCAATGATCCGCTGGTCCGGGTGGTGGAGCGCCACGGCATCCACACCTACTCCACCGGGCAGATGGCTGATTCCCTGCTGGAGCTTTGCACTGTAGAGGCACGTCAGCAGGCTCTCCAGGCCCCGCTCCAGGCCGACCTGACCGGCGGCCTGGGCTCCAGCCCGCTGGACCTCAAGGCCCTGAAGGCCGAGGCTGCCCAGGATGAGGATCCGTCGACACCGGCTCCAGCCGGAGAGCCCGGGGATGCGCTCGCAAATGCCGACAAGGATCAGGACCGGGTCATCAAGGCTCTGCCCACACCCCGGGTGCCCGCCCAGGCCCCGGTGGATCTGCAGGATTGGCAGGGCGTGACCGCTCGGCCCGAGGATCAGATCGTCATCGTCTCCATCGGCGAGATGGGTCCCTGGGGTTCCGGCCGCACCCGCTTCGAGGCCGAGATGGGCATCCACTCGGACGGCCAGGTCGACCTGAGCGCCGCCGCCGTGCTCGAACTGGCCTGGAACATGGGTCTGGTCGAGTGGCAGGACAGCCCCAAGCCGGGCTGGTACGACACGGACGGCGAGCTGGTCCCCGAGCAGGACATCGCCGAGCGCTACCACGATCAGGTGGTGGCCCGCTCCGGCATCCGTCCCTTCGACGACGGCATGGGCTCCGACTACCGCCAGGGCACCAATGAAGAGGAGGTGGATGTCTTCCTGGATCACGACGTGGCCTTCTCGGTGCCCACCAAGGACATGGCCGAAGAGTACGTGGCCCAGGATCCGGACCACACCAGCATCGCCCGCGACGAGCAGTCCGGCGAGTGGACCGTCACCCGTCTGCCGGGCTCCCGCATTCGCGTGCCGCGCCGGGCCACCATGTCCAGGACCGTGGGCGGCCAGTTCCCCAAGGGCTTCGACCCGGTCAAGTGGGGCATCCCCGCCTCCATGGTCGGGGACGTGGATCAGATCGCCCTCTGGAACATCGTGACCACCGTGGACGCCTACCTGTCGGCCGGATTCACCCCGGTGGAGATTCTCCAGGCCGTGCATCCCTCCAAGGTAGCCTCCACCCAGGGGACCGGCTTCGGCGGCATGGCCTCCATGCGCAAGCTCTACCTGGATCGCTTCCTGGGCAAGGAGATCCCCACGGACATCCTTCAGGAGGCCCTGCCCAACGTGGTGGCCGCGCACGTCATGCAGTCCTACATCGGCGGATACGGCAACATGGTTCAGCCGGTCTCGGCCTGCGCCACGGCTGCGGTCTCCCTTGAGGAGGGCGCCGACAAGATCGCCCTGGGCAAGGCGGACTTCGTGGTCACGGGCGCCATCGACGACATCGGCGTGGAATCGGTCATCGGCTTCGGCAACATGAACGCCACCGCCGATTCCGCCGAGATGTACGCCAAGGGCATTCAGCCCCGGTTCTTCTCTCGGGCCAACGATCGTCGGCGCGGGGGCTTCCTGGAGTCCCAGGGCGGCGGGACCATCCTGCTGACCCGCGGCGACATTGCCCTGCGCATGGGTCTGCCTGTGGCTGGCGTGGTCGGGTACATCCACTCCTTCGCGGACGGTGCCCACACCTCCATCCCCGCACCCGGACTGGGGGCTCTGGCCGCCGGCATGGGCGGCAAGGACTCGGACCTGGTGCGCTCGCTGGCCAAGCTGGGCGTGAGCCCCGACGACATCGCCGTGGTCTCCAAGCATGACACCTCCACCAACGCCAACGACCCCAACGAGTCCGAGTTGCACAACACCCTGGCCCACGCCATCGGGCGGACGGACGGCAACCCGCTCTACGTCATCTCCCAGAAGAGCCTGACCGGCCATGCCAAGGGCGGCGCCTGCATCTTCCAGATCAACGGGCTCACCCAGCTCTTCCGGTCCGGGGTCATTCCGGCCAATGCCTCCCTAGACTGCGTGGATCCGGTCCTGAGACGCGACGACCATCTGGTCTGGCTGGAGCAGCCTCTGAAGGTGGGCAGGATCAAGGCTGGGCTGGTTACCTCCCTGGGCTTTGGCCATGTCTCCGGCATCGGTGTCATCGTCAGCCCCGGAGCCTTTGAGGCAGCCGTGCTCCAGACCTCCGGCCAGGAGGCCCTGGATCAGTGGCGTCGCCGGGCCAACGATCGTCTGGCTGCTGGTCAGCGACATCTGGAGGAGGGCCGCATGGGTCGGGCCCCGCTCTATGAGCCCATCGACAACCGTCGCTTCCACGAGGACGGCCACGGGTACGTGGGCCATGAGATCGAGAAGGCCATGCTGCTGGATCCCCAGGCTCGCCTGGGTGCCGACGGCTACTACGACCGGGGCTGAGAGCGGCGTGAACCAGCTGGACTTCCGTTTGAGGCAGTAGGCGGGAGTCCGGTGAGGGAACAGTCATTGCGATGATCGGGGAGGTGGGCCAGACGGCTTGCCTCCCTTATTGTCTTACCATTGGGTGCGGCTGTCCCTTGTCTTCATGCCTTATGTACAAGGGCTCCCTTGCAGGTATGCGAGCTATCTGGTCGTAGGGACTTATTGGTCATTGGAGCTGTTGTAATGGCTGTGCACAAGGGATTTTGTCCGAATATTGCCCGCATGTTGCTCAACCGGCGGTGTGCTATTACCGGGCTCCCATTGGAGCCTTTTCACAAAAAGGTATAAAAAGTAGATGGGTGACCCAGATTTTACTTGGGATTATTGCTGGGCCACCCAAATGGCCGAACTCGTCTTGGGGGAGTGTCCGGCCTCTTACTCGTGCGAAGTTTTAGTGCTAGTGATCGCTGTAATGGAATTCCTACTGCTGAGGTTTGCTGCCATAATACTCATGGCAAGAAGCCCGACTATCATAGCCACGCCGATATTTTCCCCCTCAGCTGTGGGCAGGACGCCTACAGTAAGGGGGAGTCGCTGGTTGTCGATGTCGCCGGATCGGTCGATCGAATTGAACGTTTAGCGGATGGCCACTGTCACCATAATTGGTTGTATGCGGGGGTTGGGGTGACATCCCAAGTGTCATCGCCGTTTCGTATCAGTCAGGTTCTCTGCTTCTGCTCAAGGAGCATCTCAGCGGACACACCGCTTGCAGGGAAAAGGAATTGCGGCGGTAAAGCGATTGACTGCATTGAGGGGATTGCCTGTTTCTAGTGGTCTATTCGGATTGATTTCCTGGACATGAGTCCTTATGCCTGCAGCCAGGTCTTGGGAATGGAAGGCACCTATGCTGCATGGAGTGATTTGTAAGGAGTACCGTTTTATTGCTCAGAACAAAGGCAGGCATAATACCCCGCGTATGCACGATGTTGTCGCCCAGCTCTCACTAATTATTGTTACCACACGGATGGGTGTCCCTCATGGGAAGCCACAGCCAGTCAATAAGGGTAACTTGTGCTGACCGAGCGTTTCCGCTTAGGAACCGTACTCATCGGTGCTCACTGCGTTCGCGTGCATAGCCATATTGCAGCAAGTTATCGTTCATGTCTAAGGGAATACAAGGAACATCGCGACACCGAAAGCGACACCGCAAAATCCGAATATCGTAGCCCCAGCGAGTCGCTTCATGTAATCCGGCTTGCCCCAATTGTTTTTGAGGTCATCCGAACATGCTGACAGACAATGTTTAATAACTGATACCATTTCATTCCCTTTCTTAAGAAGGAGCTGCAAGATGCAAGGCTGTCAAAATCGGTATGGTCAATCCATCGACGCTTAAGCAGAGCAAGTTGTCGCATAGGTTATGGTAGTAGCTCCGCGTCAGCAAGCTAGCATCTGACCTTATCTGCAAACAAATTCATCTCTTCGTTAGTCAAAGCAGAAGAACCTGGCTAACTTCTCGTCAATTATGTTTGGCTATAGTCCCCTTCTCAACTGTGATCAGCTACTTGTTTCCCGCCGTTCTCGTTTTTGAGAACCGCGTAATAGATATTTACTGATGTTGCTGTAAATGCTATCAGAAGGATTAATGCTCATACTGTTATCGCCAGCATGATTTCAACTTTTAAAATCGATGTGCGGGCATAGCGGAATTCCCATTCTCTAAAAGCAAGGCTGCTGTGCGTGGCGAATTTGTCGATGCCAATGTCAATTACCTCTGATTTTTGTTCTCTAACATCGGGTGGCAGCACGTTATCAGTCTGATTCCACTTGCTCTGTAAGAATGAATAATCTTGCGGAAATCTGTCAGCCAAGTTCCGTGCAGAACGTTTATTCTTCCCATCCATATCCTTCGATAAGGAGTGGTCACCGCGTGAGCATGGATGATCCTGCAGTACTCAGGCAGTCACTGGAACGGACGAGGTGTTCCTTGGATCCAGGGGATTGATCCATGGATACGCAGAGAAGCGATACTGGCGACGGCGCGATCTCTTATTCAGGGTGGATGAACCGCCTGAGACTAGTCCAGCTGCCAAGGGATCAGAATTTCTGTACGGATCTTCACGATTATCCGCAAAGGAGGGGTAATCAGCGCCGGTTTCCATGGCGCCGAGGGGTTCTCCCCAGTGATGTATACGTACGTTTATTGCCGAGTTCAACCGGGCGATGACCGATGTACTGCATGTTCCGGCCGGCCCATGTGCTATGCTCTGTACCGAGCCAACGGCTTTGCGGGCGTAGCTCAATGGTAGAGCCTCAGTCTTCCAAACTGATTACGCGGGTTCGATTCCCGTCGCCCGCTCCACGGTAATCTTTGGTATTCCGTCATTCTTGGCGGTTTCTCCAGTCACTCGGAGCGGTCAGTATCAAGCCTGACTGAGTGAGATTTTTCCCCAGTAATCGGCGATTTAGGGCTCAATGGGTACACGATAGGGTACACGTGGAGGCTCTGGATGGCAGTGGCTACAGGGCGGTCCAACAGCGTCATGCCAGCGTTGTGACTCTTGCTGCTGACACGGCGCAACTTCCCTTATTTTTGCTCTTCTTTTTACGGTCGCTTACGCAGGAATGGAGCTATCAATGACGCAGTTGGGGAGCGCGAAGTACTCAATTTCCGACTGTGTGATTTGCTGCATTGGCCGATGAGGGGCATACTCGGGCCTATGGATGATGCCGGGTTCGGACAGGTGCTGGGGTTGGGACATGATTTGGTCGATCTGGAGAAGTTCGGCCGACAGCTGGCTATGCCAGGCACGCGCATGACAAGCTTATTCTCGCCAAGGGAGCGGCGGCAGGCCGAGCAGCGCGCCCTGCTCAAACATGACGACACAGCGGCGCACTTGGCGGTGCGCTGGGCTGGCAAGGAGTCGGTGCTCAAGGCCTGGTCTCAAGCGCTGGGGCCTGAGCCGTCGCCCTATGGTTTGGATGATTTTCCCTGGAGCGGTGTGGAGATTCTGGACGACGGTCGGGGACGGCCGAGTGTCAACCTAGAGTCCTCCGTAAAGGCCAAGCTTCACGAATCCTTGCTTCTGACCGGTAGTCAGGTCGACCAGGTCGAGTTGCGCTGGCATATCGCTCTCAGCCATGATGGGCCGGTAGCTTCGGCGGTTGTGCTTTTGTGCAGGTTCGTCTGAAATTAGGCTAGGACATGTGACTCATGTGCCGTGAATTCCTAGTTGTCGTGTCAGACAACCAAATAGAAGTCCTCGGCATGTGGAGCGATGCTCCGATTGTGTCGAAGTCGAATTCAAGGTTCAAGACTTCAGATGCAGTCAGCTCTATGTATTACGTGCGTCGCCATAAGGGCTGACTGTGGTTCCCAACTACATACAACCTCTTCTTGAGTTGCGTCCCTTACTTCCGTGGGATGATCTCGGCTCATCGTCCGGTTGTGACCGATAAGAAATTCAGGGACGGCGCGGCCGGGTCCTGATTCTGGCCGAAAACGCTAAGGGCGCTCAGCATCCGCTGGTGATGTCAAGTTGCATTATGCACAGATAATGATGAGCTCCGTCGATCTGCTCCTGGGTGTAGTGATCGGGGGCGGGAGGGTAGCTGGAGCCGCTGCCTCCCGACGAAGGCGCTGGAGCGGTATAGCCGCCTCTTGATCCGCCTCGTGCATATCTGGAGCCGTTGGAACGGCCTGAAGCGCCGGCAGAGCCGCCCCGTGTGTGGCCCGAGGAAGACGCCGGAGCCGCAGTAGCCGCCTGCTGGGCCTGCTGATCAGCGGCCTCCCGATCGGCATTGGCCTTGGCGGCCTTCGAGTCATTGACTGCCTGCATCTGGCTGGCGAGATCGAGATCCTGGATGGCCTTGCGCCGCACGTTGGTATCTGCCTTGGTGTCGGCCTGCACGACCTTGACCTGGTCGAGCACCGTTTTCAGGGCGTCGCACACAGCGTTGTCCGCTACCTGGCCGTTGCTGCCCGAGAGCAGCGAGTCCCCGTCAGCGATTGCCTTGTCCAGGTGCGCCTTGACCGTCCGGGCCTCGTCGTTGGCCGCCTTCTCCACGGTGGCCACGACCTTGGTGTCGGACACGTCGTCCTGGGGTATGGCCCGAACCCACCGCTGCGCCGCAGCCCGATCCGCTTCGTAGGCCTTCACGCTCCGAGCCGCGGAAGTCGCTTGCGACCGGCAGTCGGCCATGGACTTCGCTTTGACGTGCGAAGACCAAGTCCACACCCCCAGCGATAGGCCCGCGGCAATCACCAGGACGGCCACGAGACCGACGATGAAATGCCAATGGGCGCCCTTCGCCGATGCGCCCTTCGCATTCTCCTTCCCTGCCATGACTGATTTACTTCCCTCATGGTGCAGGCCTAGTACGGTCTGCGACAGAACACCCTCATTCTCGAGGATAATCCTTACTGATGCAAACTTTTTTATGCATACTACGCGTATTCCTCGTATACGTGTGAATAACCACATTTGTAGCAGGCTCGCAGGACTTGACTTCATGTGTTCCCTGCATCTGCGGCCTGATTCCATCAAAGGGGAACCTCGTTGTTATTGGCCCAATCCTCTTCGCTTACTCTGAGTTCAAAGACTTCAGAACGGATGGCTGACATGTTCGCCACGATAATTCAAAACCAACAACCAGAGTGATTCCGAATCGCTCTGTTGTCGCGTGTGAGTGCGGCAGGTATGTCTTTCGCCTCTTTGTCTTTGACTTCAGCGCTCGCATATTGGGGTCGGTGCTGGTGTCTCTGAGTTCATCGATGAGGGCGGGCATAGGGAATGCCGTGGTAAGTGCAGCCGAGTTTACATCTTCATCCTTGTCTTTGAAGGAGGTAAACAGTTTCGGGCGATTGGTTTGACTAGCGTATAACCCTGCTAAACACTTTTGACTGGATCTCGCCCAATCTTGAGGTTGTGTGGTGTGGCCAGACAAGGACGAAGCAAGTGGAGCTTACAGGCAAGTACCAATGCATGGAATCGGCGAGGAGACTTATGCTAATAGTGTGTGTCAGTATGATCCAGAATGTCCTGTACATCGTCATCGTCCAGGGACGACGTGTCCGGTGGTTTACCGCAAGAGAATGGCTGCGGCGCGTGAGGCTCAACGCCGTCAGCGACAGCGTGACGAGCTAATAGGAGTCGTCGTCTTCATGGCGGTCGTTATAATTGGCTTTGCCATCCTGAATAGGGCAATCCCCGGATTTCTGAGCACTCTGCTGCAGGGCTTCGGCTTCACGAACAAGTAAATGCCAAGCATTCCTGACTCCTGCTTGCAGTCTCAATGCCAAGAAGGTCTTATTATCTGCTCGACGGCCAACGCACCGAGCGCGACGCCTATCCCAGTTTTCAAATCATGCATTTGAAATCAGGCGAGCTCAGACTGTGCATCAATGCTATGCAGGGCGTTGCTCATGGTGGCCAGTTTGTACTTTTGGATTGCTGCCAATACCATCGCTATCAGGCTGTTGCCGATGCGTAGCTTTTTTGTCGGCGGATCGGGGCGACGTTGACAGGAATGGCCATGACATGCAAATGGTGATGACATAAATCGCTAATCATCTGGATGAGTTTCTTGATTTTCATCAGCCTGCAGTTATGACTGGCCTAGGGGGAGCCTAGCTTCATTAGGGTATTCAAAAAGGAAACTGGTTATACGCCTTATGTCTATGTTATGGACGCGCCATCAACTCATCTCGAAGAATGCTCAGCAATTCCTCCAAGTCTGTCGAATGTATAGCTCGGAATTGCGGATATTCCAAGCCGTCCGTCTTTTGTAGCGCTTTTAAATCAAAAGTATGTATGTCACCTATTGAGTATTGTCGCTGCACTTTGTAGACGATGGATGGATCGTTGAACTTGTCGATTATATGTGGTTGTCGATGAACGGTAGACTGATGTAATATCCTTAATGCGATGCAGATCATTTGTGACTGAGAGCGCTCCTGCGCATTTGTTTGAGCCGGATTTAATTTGTATAATCTATGTTGGAGTTCAAAGTTTTATGTGTATCGCGTAAATGAATAAGTCGCCGTAGGGCGTGGGTTGAAATGGGCAGAACAGCGCCAACCCGGCCAGCGAAGGCGTCGCTCCCTTCACGGGAGCGTGGATTGAAATCTCGAGGAGATTTGGACTGGTGGCGGTTTGCGCAGTCGCTCCCTTCACGGGAGCGTGGATTGAAATTCGGCCATGGCCGCATAGAGCTTATCCATGATGGGCGTCGCTCCCTTCACGGGAGCGTGGATTGAAATACCAGTCAAATGGGATGGCAGCCCCATCATATGGGGTCGCTCCCTTCACGGGAGCGTGGATTGAAATCAGAACGTGCGAGGCTTCATAGGCGACGTGAACGGTCGCTCCTTTCATGGGGGGCGTGGATTGAAATTCTTGGAATCTGAGCATTTCCGATTTCGGATTCCAGTCGCTCCCTTCAGGGGAGTGTGGATTGAAATTGCAAAGGCAGGCGGCGCTGGTCTCCAACACTCGGTCGCTCCCTTCACGGGAGCGTGGATTGAGAATGCCGCCACGTATGGTTCTCTGCCTGCCGTATATGCGTTAGTTCCCCCCCCCCTCCCTCCAAGTATGAGCCTAAATTGGAAAACCGATCGCACTACTTTGAATCACCTAGACAGCACTGTTTTTTAGCGGAAACATGAATTAAAACTGTTCTTTCCTTGGTACTCTATTATGAATTGTATTCCTCTCAAACATGAGTATGAGTTGCTGCTCCGGCATAGTGTCAAGCTTTCATGGATTCTCTTGTTCCTAGCCGGGAGAGTGCTGTGCTCTCTGCATTGGCGAGAATGATCTCAAGCAATGGACCGGGACTTTTCAGTAGTATAGAAATACTGCTGGTCCTCCCTAAACCCGCAGGGACAATCCTGCAGGGCATCGGATGGATGCCCTCATGTTCGCAAAGATGAGAGGAGACGAATGGCCTTGGATGAGAAGTTTATGAGAAAAATGGCATCCAAGGATAAGGCCTGTACCACTTATGACCATATTCCCCAAAAGAGGATTGATGACTATACGTCAAAGTATCCCATTACTGATGACATGGATGATGCAGAGCGCAGAGTCTGGGATTCGTTGGATGATGAGGACAGGCGAATGATCCAGTCGGATCGTACATACTATGGGACAAACTATGGTGCTGGCTTCGGCGGCGACACCAAGGTGAGTTTCTACGATGTCCTCGGCATCAGACAGTTCGACTGATTCATCTCCGGATTCCTGTATGCTGCTGTAATCAGCAAAAGAATCTCCACTGGAGCGCTGGGGGAGAGACCATAACCACTTCATAGTTCGTACATGAGTGTTTGATCCTCTGGGAATGGTCCAGCTGTCTGTTCGGCCAAAAATGAGAATGCTCTGTGTCCCCAGCAGGCGCGGGGATGATCCTGCGGGGCATGGGATGGATGCCCTGCAGGTTCACAAAGATGAGAGGAGACGAATGGCCATGGATGAGGATTTCATGAGAGAAATGGCAACTAAGGACAAGGCCTGCACCGCTCATGACAACATCCCCCAGGATCTGATCGACAGTTATGCGTCGAGGCATCCTATCACTGAGAAAATGGATGAAGCCGAGCGCCGGGTCTGGGATTCGCTGGATGATGAGGAAAGGCGAATGATCCAGTCGGATCGTGTGTACTACGGTACAAATTACGGCACAGGCTGCGGTCCCGGTGACGAGTATGTGAGTTTCCGTGATGTCATCGGCATCAGGCAGTTCGACTGATTCATCCACCAAGCTCCCATATGCCGCTGCAATCGGCAAAAGAATCGCTATTAGAGTGCCAGGGAGAATCCATAACCGCTTCATAGTCCGTACATGAGTGTTTGATTCTCTCCAGCCGGAGTAATCGCATTGGTGTGCCCTGATTGAGGGTTTTGTCTGCTTTGTATATGACTAGCGGTAGATGACTAGCAGGGTGTTTGAACACGGATCGTCATGGTTTTCAGATGAGCATGATCGGCTGGTCAGAAGACGCGGCCCGGGTGCTCATCGGATGCGTGGGGGATGAGTCTAGGTCTGCAGCATTTTTGATCGCAGAAATCAGGTGTTCCCCGCTTCTGCGTGGGTGGGCTGTGTCGCTTTCAGGATGACTCCATTTATCTGCTATTGCCTGGATGCCGAGTGCCTGCGAATTGACCTTTTGCATTCTTGGGCGCGGGTGCGCCGCCCGGTATAAGCTTGTAGGCGATGTGTCCACGAGCAGCGGACTTGGAGGTGTGGTCGCCGATGGAGCAATTCGACGATGCGGATGGCGCGGAATCCGGCAGAAGCGAGGCAACGGGTTCCGCAGTCGTGCAACCGCATCCAGATGAGGCGACCGCAGTGAACAAAGTTTCGGCTCATCCTGAGGCGACCATTCCGGACTCTGAATACTCTCTGGCTGAGATTGAGCAGCGCCGTGCCCGCCCGGTCCGCTGGGTGGTCTTCGCGCTGGCGATTCTCCTGGCCATCGTCATTCCTTATGGATATGGGCGCTCGCTGGCCATCAACCATACCCAGGGCGTGCTCCACTATGCCTCGGTCCTGGATCCGCGCGGCATTGCCCTGATCGCCTGGACCGTGACTGTGCTGACCTTTATGGGCATCGGCATGTCCATCATCGAGTCGTCCTCCTGGTTCTGGCGGGTGGTCTTCGTGCTGAGCCTGGCTGCCGAACAGCTGATCGCCGGCCTCTGTCTGCTCAAGATGAACTTCTGGTACAGCACCTTCGTGGTCTACCAGCATCAGGCCATCCTGGCCAACGCGGCCAACTTGGGCATCATCGCGGCCGGGTTGGGCGTGGCGGTCTTTGCCGTTATTTTTGTGGCCATCCTGGTCTGCGTGCGCAAGGATTCCCCCTGGAACACGCTGACTCACAGCTGGTCGGCACTGTCCATGTTCTTCATCATTGAACTGATTGCCATCGCCATCGTCCTCTTCGGAGGCCTCATCACCGCGGCTTGAATCATAGGATCGCGAATTTACTAGGGGATGGGGGCTGATGCATATGGGCTTTACTCGGCTAATTCCCGATCCAGGCGTTTGGCTATCCGCTCGGCGTAGGAGGTATCTATGATGATTAGGCTCCCGCAGGTCACAAACAGAGCGACCAAGGGCCAGCCCATGAGGGTATGGACCCATTCGGGAAGGGTGAAGAAATCAGTGAGGAACATGAGCGGCACCAGGATGTAAACGCTGTAGCCGAGGACATGCATGGTGTAGGGGATGGTAGTTCCTGTGATGTATCGCATGCCGATCCAGTAATTGTCGAGGGCGGTTTGGAGTTCGCGGCTGCTGGCCGGGGTCATGTGGTGTTGGGGGAATTGCCGGTGGGTGGCCCAGACCCATGCGCCGACGCCGATGGCGAGGCCTAGGACGCAGCTGACGATCGCTGTGGTCCGTGGGGGCATGCCCAGGAGGACATCGCCCCCCTGGAGTGGAGGGTGTGGTCTGGAGCGGTGCCATGCGCGGGCTATTTTCAAGGCGGATATGAAGATGATGACGATCATCGCGACGATGGATAAGGGGACGGAGTAGTGTCTTCTGTTGTATTCCCTGGCTTCCGGGGTCCGGTAGCGCATGGGGGCCTTAACGGGCTGGTTGCGGACGCGGTCCCAGTAGACGCGGGTGAACCGGTCGGGCAGGAAGCCGATGGCTTCGTAGCGCCACCATGCGGGGCGGCTGGCGTGCCAGTTCGGCGTCGGCCGTGTCCGGCGGCGAACCTGGTCCTCCCGCCGGTGGTCGCGGGCGAGGGCGCGGACCTGGCGGGCGCGCAGGAGCCTGGTGACGGGGTTGTCGGGTCCCTTCCAGGCCAGAAGGCTGACCTGGTCCTGGGTGAAGATGACCAGGCCGGGGTCGGGGGTGTGGCCGACGCCGACCTCGGGCAGGGGAGCGTCGCCCCCGGGAACTACGCCGGGTCCGCAGGCAAGGCCGCCCACGGAGCAGATCCTGCCCGCGTACCATGGACCGGATGACCCGGTGGTCTGTTCGGGTGGCTGCACATACTGGCCGACCAGGCGGACCACCAGCCCGTCCTCTCCCAGCCTGTCGAACCATCCGGTGCCTCTGTAGGCCCCGGATACGGTGGCAGGCCCGTCGGCCAGGACGACCAGCGAGCCCAGGGGCAGGACCTGCCCGGGCCGGGGCCGGCCGATCCTGCCGCGCCGCCGCCACACATGCCCCTGGAAGGTCTGCAGGCACAGGCCCCGCGCCAGGAGGTAGGGCGCCAGGACGCGGTCCATCAGCCGCCTCGACCTCCACGCATTGAACGACATCAACACAAACAACCAGACCAGCATCGCCGGAGAGCCTAATACGACATCTATCAATAGGTACAACATCAGTACGCCCCCACTAATGTCATCCCCGGTTTCAATCCGAGCCGCGCACATGGCAATGCAGGAGACAGCGGGAAAGCTACCATAGATTGTCCTTCATGTGGCCCCACATGTCATCTCCGTTCCTGCGATTGACGGAATCGTCGTGAAAAGCGTTGTCGGCTACTGTACCGAGGTATCCTACGACTAAACCAATTCCAGCTCCTACAATCCTACCTGGTGCAGGGGCGATTGAATCCCACAACTGCTCCAGCGGCAGCTCATGCTGCAGCACCGATAACACCATCAGAGGCAGTGATCAGGCCATGAGCCATAGCGTCTTGGGTAGCTGCCTGTTGTCAGTATGTGCCGAAGGAATCAGCAATGCCGCTCAATGATTCAAAACCGCCAGAAAGAAAATCGCCGACCATGAAAGAGTGGTTCAATGTATTGAATTGCATAGCCTTGGCGGTTGCTTCATCAACGCATCCGTCAAGGTCGCTTTTGGTTTTCTCCCCTTTATCCCTTTTATCGAGTATGTCCTATGTGACCGGTAACTGAATCAGAGATGAAGGTGGGGGTAGGCGGTTGATTTGGTGACTTCATCAAACCTTCGTTCATAGGATCGTTCCTCGGCGTTGATATATCCCATGAACACCATTTCCGTCACGTCTTGGCGGTTGAAGAAAACGATCTTGGCCGGATCGGTCATGCCATACGGGAATTGTACGGCACCATAGTCAAAGTAACCCGTTGTTCCATGCATGACTGTCAACGGTGCGCGGGCGATGATAACCAGCAGGGTACCCGGGTCTCTTCCGGTTTTCACCACGGATCCCAAAGGAAGAATGGTGTCTTCTGATTTTATGGAGTTCTGCTCGGATTGTTTCATTAGATGCCCTCTTTGGTGGATGAATGAAGTTACATTCCTTCAACTTCTCTAAAAACCTATAGCAGGACTACATGTAAATCACGGTCGATTCGTGCAACACAGTGCGACATCTTCGCTACATCGGAGTGAAGTGACTCATTCCTCATTGGCGCCAATCCAATTTTCGCTGCGCTTTCCTCCACTTTGTTGATTCCGTCACTGTTCGCTTGGTCCGCAAAATGTGTATAATGAATCTTTGGCGTGTTTCGCCCGCGGATCGAGAGCGCTTCAGCATAGGGCTGGTGCACCGCGTAACGGAAGAATGCAAGAGGAGGAGCCGTGGCTCTTACGAGTGAGCAGAAGCAGGCAATCGTCAAGGAATACGCGACCCACGAGGGTGACACCGGTTCCCCCGAGGTCCAGGTGGCTCTGCTGAGCAAGCGCATCTCCGACCTGACCGAGCACCTCAAGCAGCATCAGCACGACCATCATTCGCGTCGTGGCCTGCTGCTCATGGTCGGCCATCGTCGCCGGTTGCTGGATTACCTCAAGAAGGTGGATATCAACCGCTACCGTTCCCTGGTGGAGCGTCTTGGACTGCGCCACTGATACGCATGCTTTCGCCCGGGCCTAGCGCTCGGGCGCTTTTGCATGACTGAACCAGGCACCGTCAACCCCGGAATGGGGTTGCAGAAGATGGTGCTGAACACAAATGCAAGGTTGGTCCGCAAGGCATGAAGATAGCCGGACATGGGGTTCGGCAGGACCAGACCGAAGTAGAAGGATCTCCGGCAGCTAATTGATGCCGAGCATCCTGACATCAGGTAGTAAACAAGAAGTAAACAAAAGGAGGAACCCTATGGAGGGTCCCGAAATCACGGCTGTAGAAGCCACGATCGATAACGGATCATATGGCAAGCGCACGGTGCGCTTCGAGACGGGTCGTCTCGCCCAGCAGGCGGATGGGGCAGTAGCCGCCTATCTTGATGACGATTCCATGGTGCTGTCCACCACCACCGCCGGATCCAGCCCCAAGGAAAACTACGATTTCTTCCCGCTGACCGTTGATGTGGAAGAGAAGATGTACGCCGCGGGCAAGATCCCCGGCTCCTTCTTCCGCCGCGAGGGTCGGCCCTCCAACGAGGCCATCCTAGCCTGCCGGCTGATCGACCGCCCCCTGCGCCCCCTCTTCCCGCACACCCTGCGTAACGAGGTCCAGGTTGTGGAGACCATCCTGGCCGTCAACCCCGAGGATGCCTACGACGTGCTGGCCCTGAACGCGGCCTCCGCCTCCACCCTGATCTCCGGCTTGCCCTTCGAGGGCCCGGTCTCGGGTCTGCGCCTGGCCCTGATCGATGGTCAGTGGGTGGCCTTCCCCCGCTGGAGCGAGCGCGAGCGCGCTGTCTTCGAGCTGGTCGTGGCCGGTCGTGTGGTCGAGGGCGGGGATGTTGCCATCGCCATGATCGAGGCAGGCGCCGGCAAGAACGCCTGGAGCCTGATCTATGACGAGGGCCAGATCAAGCCCGACGAAGAGGTGGTCGCCCAGGGTCTTGAGGCTGCCAAGCCCTTCATCAAGGTTCTGTGCGAGGCCCAGAGCGAGCTCAAGGCCAAAGCCGCCAAGCCCACCAAGGAGTTCCAGCTCTTCCCCGAGTACACCGACGAGCTCTATGAGCGCATCGACCAGGTGGCTCATGCCGACCTGGACCAGGCCCTCTCCATCGCGGAGAAGCTGCCCCGCCAGGAGCGCATCCACGAGATCAAGGAGAAGGTCCGCGAGGCTCTGGCTGACGAGTTCACCGATATGGACGAGGCCGAGAAGGACAAGGAGCTGGGCAACGCTTTCAAGGAGCTCCAGCGCCAGATTGTCCGCCGCCGCATCCTGACCCAGGACTACCGCATCGACGGCCGTGGCCTGCGCGACATCCGCACCCTGTCCGCCGAGGTGGACGTGGTGCCTCGCGTGCATGGCTCCGCACTCTTCCAGCGCGGCGAGACCCAGGTGCTGGGCGTCACCACCCTGAACATGCTGAAGATGGAGCAGACCATCGACGCCCTGTCCGGCCCCACCACCAAGCGCTACATGCACAACTACGAGATGCCGCCCTATTCGACCGGCGAGACCGGCCGCGTGGGTTCGCCCAAGCGCCGCGAGGTGGGCCATGGCAACCTGGCCGAGCGCGCTCTGATCCCGGTTCTGCCCAGCCGCGAGGAGTTCCCTTACGCCATCCGTCAGGTCTCCGAGGCCATCGGCTCCAACGGGTCCACCTCCATGGGCTCCGTCTGCGCCTCCACCCTGTCCCTGCTGGCTGCCGGCGTGCCCCTGAAGGCCCCTGTGGCGGGCATCGCCATGGGCCTGGTCACAGGCGAGGTCGACGGTCGGCCCACCTACAAGACCCTGACCGACATTCTGGGTGCCGAGGATGCCTTCGGCGACATGGACTTCAAGGTGGCCGGCACCTCCGAGTTCATCACCTCCCTGCAGCTGGACACCAAGCTGGACGGCATCCCCGCCGACATCCTGGCCGCCGCCCTGCAGCAGGCCAAGGAAGCCCGGGCCACCATCCTGGACGTGATCAACGAGTGCATCGACGGGCCCGCCGAGATGAGCCCCTATGCGCCGCGCATCATCACCACCCAGGTTCCTGTCGACAAGATCGGCGAGGTCATCGGACCCAAGGGCAAGATGATCAACCAGATCCAGGAGGACACCGGTGCCGACGTCTCCATCGAGGACGACGGCACGGTCTACATCGCCTCCGAGGGCGGCGAGGCAGCGGCCAAGGCCAAGGAGGTCATCGACCAGATCGCCAACCCGCACGTGCCCGAGGCGGGGGAGACCTTCAACGGCAAGGTGGTCAAGATCACCAGCTTCGGCGCCTTTGTCAATCTGACCCCCGGCACCGACGGGCTTCTGCACATCTCGCAGATCCGCAACCTGGCCAACGGCGAGCGTATCGACTCCGTGGAGGACGTCCTCAAGGAGGGCGACACCGTCGAGGTCATCGTCCAGGGTGTGGACGACCGCGGCAAGATCTCCCTGGCCATCCCCGGCTTCGAGGATCAGGAGTCTGCAGGCGGCCGTGATCGTGGCGGCCGCACAGACCGTCGTGACCGTGGTGGCGACCGTCGTGAGCGCGGCGGACGTGGTGACCGTGATCGTCGTGATCGCCGCAGTCGTTCCTCCGACCGCGAGGATCGGTATGAGGCCCCGCGCCGTTCCCGTTCCGAGCGTGATGATCGCTACTACGACGACGAGGACCAGGAGGACCGTCCCCGGCACCGTCGTCAGAGCCGCGACCGTGACTATGAGGACGGCGGAGACTGGTTCGAGGATGAGGACCGTGGCTCACGTCGCGACCGTCGTCGGGTCTCCCGCGATGATGACGAGGATCGTGGCGGCCGGGGCCGTGGCGAGCGTCGTGGCCGTGGTGACCGCGGCGGTCGTCATGAGCGTCGCTCTTCCGGACGTGGCGGCTACCGTGGCCGCAGGGAGAACCCGCGTTATGCCGCCGACGAGCACTACGACGAGTACCGGGCCGACCGGGAGGAGCGCTCAGAGCGTCCCCGTCGCCGCGTACGCAGGGACTTCGATCCCTTCGACAGTGAGGACTGATTCCCACTGATGCGGGGACCCCGTTCCATTGGACGGGGTCCCCGTTTTTGTCTCTTCTGAATTTAGTGAGAGAATGATGGCATGTCCGTATCAATGATCGTGCTCATCATCATCGTTTTGCTGGTCGTGTTGCTGGTCATCTGGGGAATCGGTATCTACAACGGTTTGGTCAACTTGCGCAACCGGGTGGCCAATGGCTGGGCCCAGATTGACGTCCAGCTCAAGCAGCGTGCCGACCTGGTGCCCAACCTGGTCCAGACGGTCAAGGGCTACGCCTCACACGAGTCCACCGTCCTGGAGGAGGTGACCAAAGCCCGCGCCGACGTGGCCCAGGCACAGACGGCTGGCGGAGACCAGATGCAGGCACGTGCCGATGCTGAGCAACGGCTGGGTCAATCCCTGGTCACTCTGATGGCTCGGGCGGAGGCCTACCCTGAGCTCAAGGCCAACCAGAACTTCCTGGACTTGCAGCGTCAGCTCAAGGACCTGGAGGACAAGATCGCCTACGCCAGGCAGTTCTACAATGATGTGGTTCAGAAGTTCAACACCCGCATCGAGACGGTCCCCTCAAACATCATCGCATCCCTCTTCCACTTCCGTCAGGCCCAGTACTTCCAGGCCGACGAGGGTAGCCGCCAGGCGCCAGTTGTGGACTTCGGACAGTGAACGCCCCAGCAGCCTCCTCCGGGAAGGCGGCCTCGAATCATCCCTCCTCGAGCCATCCCTCCTGGAGCACCTCACGCTTTCTCGGGGCCTTGGCGCTGGCTCTGGTGGCAGTCTTGGTGACGTGCCTCGCTGTCCTGTATATCTCCAACAGGAATCGTCCCGACCTGGTATACGATTCGGTGGATTATGATGTCCAGGTCCTGGATAATGGGGATTTGCGTATCAGTCAGACCCTGACTGTCACCATGAATTCCCGCGAGGACGACCACGGCAAGAAACGCCCTTGGCGGGAGCTCTACCAGCGCTATCAGATCAAGCCTGACCGGCTGACCGGCATAAGCGACGTAAGCGTGACTGACCTGACTAATGGCTCCACATATAGGCAGACCAACCCGCTAAAGTATCCTGATGATGTCAAGTACATTCACGACTGGGACAAGAACTGGGCCGGCACCTGGTATATGGGCATGGTCTCGGACTGGAAGCTGAAATCCTACAAGCCGGGCGATGCGGGCCAAGGGTCCGCCTGCGGCGATCTGGGCAATCAATGCCAAGTGGAGCTGGGCTGGAACATTCCGCAGACTGCCAAGGATTCAGGTCGGCGCTTCCGCATCGACATGACCTTCCACGGGGTCACCACTGCCCATCCCGATGTGGCCGAATTCCAATGGGAGCCCGTGGGAGACACCAACCAGATTCCCGTTGAGCATGTGAGCGCCAATGTCAAGCTGCCCAAGCAGACAGGAACGGAGAAGGGCAAGGACGCGAAGGCCTGGCTGCACTTCGCTGGCAGGGGTTCCTACCAGGTGGTGGATGACAGCCGTATCCGATTCTCCGCAGACCGCATCAAGCCGGGCCAGCATCTGGATTTGGTGGTGCTCTTCGATGCGGGGAGGACTTCCTCGGTGGTCAGGACCGATTCTCAGCCGGCACGCGACCGTATTGTCGGGCAGGAGCGTCCGCAGTACGAGCGCTGGCACGCTGACCAGACCAGGCGGGCGCGGATCGCACTCTTGACGGGCGTCTTGGTACTCTTGGCTGCTATCGGGCTGATTGCAGTGATGCTTTGGCATGCCTTCCGCAATTATGGAGACTCCCAGTACCAAGGCGATATCATCTACTACCGTCAGCCTCCTGATCTGTCACCCGCCGTGGCTGCCGTTATCAACGATGTGATGCTGACCCGAGAATCCCCTATTGGCAGGCAATTGTCAGCAACCATTCTCTCCCTGGCCTCCAAGCGGGCCATCGCTCTTGTTCCCGTCAAGTATGAGGACCGGGCGAGTTTCGGCGAAGGATCCGTGACCACCCAGGTGAGGAGCTTGCTGCTCAAAGGCAAACAGCAGTCCATGGAGGTGGTCATCAATCCGGTCTGCAGCAAGGATCGAGCATCCCTGGCCCTGTCCTCAAGCGAGGAAGCCTGCCTGAGCATGCTGGAAGGTGCCTCCACTATGATCGGCTCCGAGAATAAACGCTTCGACCTGTATGAGATGATTGCGCTCTTCGCCAAGACTGAATCCGATAATGGCAGGGCCTACCTGGATGCTTTCTACCAGGCTGTCGAGTATGAGACCAACAAAGCCGACCTGCGCGCCTATCGTCATAATGTAGGCATCTTTGCCTTCCTGGCTGTGCTCTTGGCTGCTTTCATTCTGTTGGCCGGATTCCTGCCGGGCACCGTACTGGTACGTGCGCTCTTGGCCATGCTTCTGGTGGCTGTGGTGACATTCTCCTTGCGCTATAACTGTTGGCGGGTGCTGAGCAGGAATGGACAGCCCATGGCCGGCCAGGTGTCGGGACTTCGGCGCTATCTGCTTGACTTCAGCGATTTTAGCCACCGGGGTGTGGAGGATCTGGTGCTCTGGGACCGTTACCTGGTTTACGCTACGGCCTTCGGCATAAGCGACCGGGTCGTCGCTCAGCTGGCACAGGCCAGCCCTGAACTGACCGACTCCGACTGGCTGAATGACAATGCGCGCGGCAGCCTGCTCTACTGGACCTTCCTGCCTTACAGCCAGGATGTTGCGGCGGCTTCCTCCCTGAGTGACCCTGAAACATTGGCTGTCAATTCAGCGCTCGGCCAAGGTGGCGTGATTGATTTGGGTACTCAATTGACCCAGGGACTCGACCAGATTGGCGGCCTGATTGGCATGGCCAGCGGCAACGGCTCTGGCAGTGTTATTGGTGGGTTTGGCGACGGCGGTGGCTCCTTCGACGGTGGCGGCGGTGGTTCCGGTGGCGGATCGCTTCGGCGGCCGCTGAGACCGGGCCGCCAGTTAAGCTCGTTGGGAGGCCGGCGGTGTCGAAGCCGGCCTCAATCTACAAGACGGGAGTACATACATGACATCGTCGATGCGGGCCTTGGGGCCCTTTACTACGACAGCGGTCGGACTGGGTTGCATGGGATTGTCCATCGAGGGCAAGCCGGACCAGGCAACGGCCATCGACGTCATCCACCAGGCCCTGGATGCCGGTTGCCGACATCTGGATACCGCTTGGTCATATTACGAATCGGGCGGCCCCGAACAGACCAACGAGCGGCTGGTTCGCCAGGCTTTGGACTCCTGGCAGGGACCTCGTCAGGACGTGCTGGTGGCCACCAAGGTTGGGCACTACCGCAACTTCACTGACGGACGGCCCACCTGGGCTGTGGACGGTCGGCCGGAGAGCCTGATCCGGCACGCCAAGGAGTCCGCTCAGGCCCTGGGCGTGGACACCATTGACCTGCTCTATATGCACCGTCCTGACCCGCAGGTGCCCTACCAGGAGTCCCTGGAGGCCATGGCTGAGCTGGCCAAGCAGGGCGTGGCCCGGACCTTGGGTGTCTCCAACGTAGATATTGAGCGGATGGACCTGGCTCGCAAGATTCTGGGCGATGACCTCGTAGCCGTGCAGAACCAGTTCTCACCCACCTTCACCAGTTCCCGCCAGGAGCTGGACCATGCGGCCGGGCTGGGGCTGGCCTTCGTCTGCTGGAGCCCCCTGGGAGGCTTCCGAGCGCCCAAGGACGAAACCCGTTATGATGCCTTCCGGCAGGTGGCTCAGGAGCGCGGCGTCTCCCACCAGCGCGTGGTCCTGGCCTGGGAACTGTCCCAGAACAGCAACGTCTTCGTGGTTCCCGGGGCTCACAGGGCGGCCACCATTCTGGATTCCCTACAGGCGGCTGACATGGAACTGAGCGAGGACGAGATGGACCGCCTGAACCGGGCGGCGACTGCATGAGTCCCAAGCCTGAACCAAGAGAGCAGGGCACCCAGAGCGCTCAGGGCCAAGCCTGGGATCGGGAACGGACCCTACTGGACAGCAGTCCCCTGCCGTCGCTGGACGATCAGGGCCGGCCGATCCCGGTCACCATTCCCATAGCCCTGGCGCCTGGGATCAAAGTGGTCTACACCACCAGGTTGGGCGGGGTCTCCTCGGGCGATTATGCCCAGCTGAATCTCGGCGGCAAGGGGGGCGACGACCCAGAGGCGGTGGCTGCCAACCGTCAGGCCCTGGGCCGCCAGCTGGACCGTCCCATGGTCCTGGTGGATCAGGTTCACTCAGCCAGGGTCTGGGACGCTGACCAGGGTCAGCCCCAGGGGCGCTGCGAAGCCGATGCCCAGGTGACCACCAGTCGTGACCTGGCCCTGGGCATCTTCGCGGCCGATTGCCTCCCCGTGCTGCTGGCCGACCCGCAGGCCGGCGTGATGGGGGCGGCGCATTGCGGTCGTCGTGGTCTGGTGGCTGGCGTCATTCCGGCCACAGTCAAGGCCATGACTGACAGGGGCGCTGACCCGTCCAGGATCGTGGCAACTCTGGGGCCTCGGATCTGCGCAGACTGCTATCAGGTGTGTTCGCACTTGGCCGATGATTTCGAGAAGCGTTTCCCCGGCGCATCAGGACCATGCCGATTCGGCGGAATCGCCATCGACATCGCCGCTGCAGCCAGGATGGAACTGAAGGCGGCAGGAGTGACCCGTATCGTAGATTCCGCCCCCCGGGTCGGTGCCGCCACCAGCTACCTGCGTCAGGATCCGGACCTGGAAGAGCTCTGCAGCCATGACAGTGAGGGTCCCTCCCTGTCGAAGCGTCTTGAGGATCTGCGCCGACCCTTGTGCACTCTGGAGAATCCGCTCTGGTACTCCCACCGCCGGGCCTCGCTGGCCAGCAAGGCGGGGGAGGGGCGCATGCTGGCCCTTATCCTGGCCGACGACTGATGCAGCATGTTGATTGATCCGGCTTCCGGCAGCTGGAGCAGGCCTCGGGTGCAGATGTTCGGTGCAGATAGCGCCGGGCCTGCGCCCCTTCCTCTCCTCGCGTGAGTACCGTTGAGTCTATGAGTGAGAGCAGAGCATCAGCAGCCCCGTCCGAGGTCAGTCAGGATAATGCAGAGCCGGAGGAGCAGATTCAGCCAGTTGTGGCGGTGATTCTGGCAGCCGGGCTGGGCGTTCGGTTTGACGAGAGCAACCCCAAGCAGCTGGTGCAGGTGGGCGGCAAACCCATCATCGCCTGGTCAATTGATGCCTTCCAGTTCAATGCCCGGGTCACCGACATCCTGGTCGTGGTCAACGATCGGGTGCGGGAGGCTGTCGAGGCCATCGTGGGCGACGACACCTACGACAAGGTCCGCACGGTCATCCAGGGCGGCATCGAGCGCATGGACAGCACCGAGGCGGCCCTGCAGACCCTGGCCGAAGCGGAGATCCCCCAGAATGCCAAGCTGCTCATCCACGATGCGGTACGTCCCTTCGTCAGCCAGGAGTCCATCAATGGCTGCATCGATGCCTTGGATACCTTCAACGCCGCTACCGTGGCCGTGGCCTCGACCGACACCATGCTGATGGCCGGCGACCTGGGCGAGCGCAAGGTGGTCCGTAAAGTGCCCGACCGAGACAACATGTTCCGGGCCCAGACCCCGCAGGCCTTCCGTTTCAGCACCATCCGCAAGGCCTACGACCTGGCCGCCGCAGACCCCGACTTCCATCCCACCGACGACACCAGGGTGGTGGTGGACCGCCTGCCCGAGGAGCCGGTGGCCATCGTGGCCGGCAGCGTGACCAATATGAAGATCACCCTGCCCTCGGACGTGCCCATGGCTGAATGGATAGCGCGCTCCCTGGCCGGGTGAAGTCCTGTGTACCATGGGGCACATGGAGCAGATCAAGGTCATCGTCGCCGGATACGATCATTACGAGGGTGTTGATGTCAACCCCTCCTATCAGGTCTCGCAGGCTTTGGCCGAGCATGGCATGGAAGGCATGCGGCCAGTCGGCCCCACCGAGGAGGATCCCTTGGAGGGCGTGGACCTGGCTATTTCCTCCGTCACCATGCCTGTCAGCTTCGCCAAGGCCTGGCCCATCCTGCATGAGGCCATAGAGCGGGTGCGCCCTGATATCATCATCGCTACAGGGCTCAAGCGTCGGGCTCGCGGCATCGCCATGGAGCGCTGCGCCGTCAACCTCAAGGAGGACGACGCTGACGATCGTGAAAACCTGGGGGAGCAGGAGTCTCGAGATACCGTCCCTCGTGCCAGCCGCCAGCCCATCGACCCCCAGGGCCCGGCCGCCTACTGGACCCGACTGCCGCTGAGGGCCATCCTGCACGACTTCGGCACCTGCGGCATTCCTGCCACACTGAGCTCGGACGCGGGCACCTATGTCTGCAACGCGCTCTTCTACAACCTGCTGGCATGGGCTGCAGGACACAAGGATGTTCTGGCCGGGTTCGTCAGCCTTCCCCTGGTCAACGAAAGCGGCGGTCAGGAGTGCGGCCTGCCCCTGGATCAGCAGATACAGGCTGTGCGCGAGGTGGTCAATGAGACCATTCGCTACTATCGCAGGCCCTCCTCCAGTCCCATTCTCATTGCCTGAGACCCGTATGTAAGGCCAATGTGTCGGCGGCAGGTCAGACGGCGACTTTAGGCCGGTCATGGGGTAGAGTCGAGGTAAATCCACCGGACCGAAGACATTTCTGTCACGGGCCGGCATGTCCTGGTGGCGAAGAGGAGTGTTTCCATGGCCGAAGATCAGTTTCCCGTTGTCCTGCGAGGCTATGACAAGGAGCGGGTCGACCAGGCCTTGGCGGCCTCGCGGAGCAATCTGGCCCGGTTGCGTCAGCAGATCAAGGCCGATGACGATCGCATTCTGAAGCTGGAGGCGGAACTCCAGGAGGTCAAGTCCCGCAAGCCCGAACAGCCGCGCAACTCCTTTGCTTCACTTGGAGCCAACGCCCAGCAACTGCTGGCCTCGGCCGAGCAGACCAGCACCGAGCTGCTCAACCGCGCCAAGCAGGATGCGGCATCCACCAAGACCTCCGCCCAGGAGAAGGCGACGACCCTGGTCAACGAGGCTCAGCTTGAAGCCAAGCACATTGTGGACGAGGCCAACGCCAAGGCCAAGTCCATCGTCGAGGCCGCCAACGACGAAGCCAGGACAGTCACCACCACCGCCAAGCAGCAGAGCGAACAGAACAAGGCCGCAGCCGATAAGGTGGTGGCCGAACGCCGTCAGGCTCTGGATCTGGAGCTGCAGAACTCACGCGAGGAGCATGAGAAGCGGCTGGCCACCAGCAAGGCCACCCAGGACAAGGAACTGTCCGAACAGAAGGCCAAGGCCGCCAAGGAGATTGCCGACAAGCGGCGCAAGAGCGACGAGGAGATCGCCAAGCTCAAGAAAGAGGCCAACGATCAGATCCAGAAGGCCCTGGCCGAGGCCAACAAGAAGCTGGCCGACGTGCGTGAGCAGGTCTCCAAGAGCCTGAATGACGCCCGTAGGCAGGCTTCGGAAATCACCGACAAAGCCAAGTCAGAGGCCCAGCAGATCGTGGACGAGTCCAAGGTCACCAGCGCCGAGACCATGGCCAAGGTCAACGCCGAGGCCGAGCAGGTCCGCTCCGACATCGCCGCCCAGCAGGAGGATGCCACCAAGAAGGTGGGCGAGCTGCTTAAGAGCCTGGAGGATCGGCGGGTCAAGACCGAGAAGGAGACCCAGGAGCTGATTGAACAGGCCAAGGCCACCCGCAAGGATGCCGATTCGTTCGCCTCCTTCAAGCGGGAGGAGACCGAGCGCAAGGCCAACCAGCTGCTGGATGAGGCCAAGCAGCGCGCCCAGGCCGAAGTCGACGCCCATCGCAAGGCCGCCCAGGCCGAGCTTGACGGGCTCAAGGACCACATCACCAAGCTGCAGCACCGGGAGGCCACCATTACCGCTCGGGTCGACGAGCTGCGGAACATCTTCTCCAAGTCCTTCGGCAACTTCGACGGCTTCCACGATGAGGCTGTGGTCAATGACCAGGACGAGGGGCAGGCGCCCAGCGTGCCCGTGGTCAACGCTGTGCCTGCCGCGGATCCGCTGCCGGCCCCTGCTTCGTCGGCTTCGGCGACATCCTCGGAGGCTGAAGACGAGGATCAGGCCGTCGACCAGCCCCTTGCCGACGCCCAGGCAGAAGCCCCTCAGACATCAGTCGATCCGGTCCCAGTCAGCCAGTCAGCCGATGGTGCGGCAACTGATTCCGACAGTAATTCCGGGGATGATGCCAGCGCGGCTGAGGCTGCGGCTGTCAGGTCCTCAGCCAATATGCCCACCCAGGTCCTGCCCTCACCAGCGCCGAGCGCCCTTCCCGATGAACCCGTCCAGGCCGATGACGCGCCGGCCCAGAGTGAGGACGGACAGGTGGAGAAGGCAGTCACCGATCAGGAAACTACGGTTATTCCGCCCATCAACGACGACGCTACCTCCGCCGATCAGGACTGATCAGCAAAGGACATTGTCCGTTGGGGCCGGATCGCAGGCATGGTCTGCGATCCGGCCCTGTCGTTCAGCCTCGCTTGGAAGTTGGTTGGCTGCGTGCCGAAACCGGCGTGCCTGTCAATCTCGGGCCGAACCCCTGCTGAGGCCTAGAGTCGATGGTGAAGAGGTGCAGGCCAAGGGTCGTAGGGTTGGGAGAGCGTCATGCAGCAATCACAGCACTCATCATCACATGTGTCCGCCACGGGGTCATCCGGGTCGGCTGTTTCGCGCCCATGGAGTGCCCAGGTGCGCCGTGGGGTGGACCTGCAATCCCTCTATGCCCTGGTGTACCTGGTGGTGGCCAACCTGATCGCGGGGGTTCTGAATCTGCCCTCGGTGGCCGCAGCCCTGGGCATTGCCCGTCAGCCGGGGCTGGGCGATCTGCTGGGCGATCTGGTCATGCTGGTCTTTCTCTTCGGCACCCGCAGCCAGGATCTGCTCGGGCGTGGCTCCAACCCTGTGCAGTACAAGGCTCAGACCAATCCCGGTCCGGCCGTGCTGATCGGAGCCATCCTGCTGATCATGCTGGCCAGCAGCATCGAGACCGGCTTCACCTGGGTGGTCAACCAGGGATCCCAGGCCCTGGGGCTGGTCTATCACTCCACCACCTCCCAGATCGCGGCGGGCCAGCATGGGTTCCTGTCGCCCCTGGACACGGCCATCCTGGTCCCCATCGTCGAGGAGTTCCTGCTGCGCGGCGTGGTCATGGGCCGACTGAAGCCCTACGGACGGACCTTCGCCATCGTCACCTCCTCCCTTATCTTCGCCTGCCTGCACGGAGACATCACCCAGAGTCTGTTCACCTTCCTGCTGGGTCTGGTCTTGGGTGTCATCGCCATGGAGTACTCCATCCTCTGGTCCATGGCCCTGCACATTTTCAACAACCTGGTCCTGGCTGACGCCATGATGTGGCTGACCCAGACGGTGCCGGCCCGCACCGGCATGATGATCAACCAGGGCATGACCCTTCTGGGGCTGGTTGGGGGACTGGTAGTCCTCTGGCTGATTCGGGGCCGGCTGGCAGACCGTCTGCGCGCCAATCGTTCACGCTCCGGCACCTATAAGGGCTGGATCTCCCTTGGATTGGCCGTCCTGTTGGTTCTGGCCGTGGTCAATGCGGCCCAGCGCTTCTCCCTGGCTTGACAAAAGGTACAGTTGTCCACATCCTCCGCCAGGCGAACCTTTGAGGACCGATTCCCGCTATGCTGGATGCAGGGATGCAGATACATCCGTATGAAAGGAAACAAGGATAGACCGTATGACATCAGTACTGACACCACTGGATCAGACCCGTCTGGAGGGCCTGCGCACCGCCTTTGATGAGCGCGAGGCCAACCACGTCGCCATGAACGCCGTCACTCAGGTAGGCATTGACGAAGTGGCCCACAACTATAACCGCTCCCGCCTGCTCCAGCACCGATTTTCGGTCAGCATCGATAATGGCACGGTCACCTCGCAGGCGCATTCCGGACGTTGCTGGCTTTTCAGCTCGTTGAATGTAGCCCGATTTGTGGCCCGCAAGGCTCTGAACATCGATGGTAAAAGCACTGCCAACCCTATGGGCGATTTCGAGCTGTCCCAGAACTACGCCATGTACTATGACAAGCTTGAGCGCGTCAACTACTTCCTGCGCGACGTGGCCGCTCTGGTGCGTGCCGGCGAGCCCGTCGACTCCCAGCTCATGCGCTTCTTGATGGGCGATGTCATGGGCGATGGCGGCCAGTGGATCATGGCCATGAACATCTATAAGAAGTACGGTGCAGTGCCCAAGCAGTTCTATCCCGAGACCGCTTCCTCCCAGAACACCAGCCAGATGAACGACCAGCTCCGTCGCCTGCTTCATCAGGCCACGGCTCACATGGTGGCCAACCCGGAGGGGATCGACGGGATCATTGATCGGACCCTGGAGGCCGGCCACCGTATCCTGACCATTCATCTGGGCACCCCGCCCACCAGCTTCGACTGGGAGTGGACCGACAAGGACGGCGTCTTCCACAGGGATGGGCGGATCACCCCGCAGGAGTTCTGGAAGCGCTACGTGAATGCCGGACTTGAAGACTATGTCTGCCTGGTCGACGATCCGCGTCCCGAGCACCCCAAGGGCCGTAAGATCGGCATCGAGCATCTGGGCAACGTGGCTGGCGGCGATCCCACCGAGTATCTGAACGTTCCGGTGGAGGTCATGAAGGACTGCGCCCGTCGTCTGATGAGCGAGCAGGGCCTGCCGGTCTGGTTCGGCGCCGACTGCCACCCCATGATGGACCGCAAGGCCGGCCAGTGGGCCACTGACCTGTTCGAGTACGGCCGGGTCTACGGTGTGGACTTCGACATGGACAAGGAGCAGCGGGTGCGCTTCGGCGACTCGGCCCAGAACCACGCCATGGCATTCGTGGGTGTGGATGTGGCCGATGACGGCCGGACCACCAACCGCTGGCGGGTGGAGAACTCCTGGGGCGGGGACATCGCCAACAAGGGCTACTTCACCATGAGCGACGACTGGTTCAGCCAGTATGTCTATGAGGTGGCCGTGCCCAAGTCCATGCTGTCCGAGGAGTATCGCCGGGCCTTTGACCAAGAGGCCATCATGCTGCCCGCCTGGGATCCCATGGGCGCCCTGGCCTGAGCAACGTCACCAATTTATCCATTCAGCTGTTCGTTCCCGTGGTCTGTATGGATCGCGGGAACGGACCGTCCGCATTGGTCCGGATGCGGGCGGTCATAAGAAATTCGGGCAGGATCGTCGGAGTACGACAGAGAGGAGAGCGACCGTGGCATTCGTCAAGGAACCGGATATCATCCCGGAAGAGGAACGGCAGTATTTTGCCGATACGGCCGTCTTTCCCGAAACAGTGGACGTCAACATCCGTCAGTTGGATCCCATCCCGGCCCCCAGGGTCTTTCTGCGCTCGCGGCCCTTGGATTCGGAGCGTATGGAGTTGGTGCGGGACTCCCGTCAGGCCATTCGGGATGTTCTGCATGGCCGGGACGATCGGCTGCTGGTCATCACCGGCCCCTGCTCAGTCCACGACCCGGAGGCTGCTCTGGAGTACGCCCGTCGTCTGTCGGCCGTCAATGAGCGGTTGAAGGATCGGCTGCTGATCGTCATGCGGGTCTACTTTGAGAAACCCCGGACCACAGTGGGCTGGAAGGGGCTGATCAACGACCCCGATCTGGATGGAACATTCAATATTCGCAAGGGGATTCGCCTGGCCCGTCAGGTGCTCTGGCAGGTTCTGGGACAAGGGATTCCGGCGGCCACGGAATGGTTGGATCCCATCACTCCGCAGTATCTCTCTGACGCGGTCAGCTGGGGGGCCATCGGGGCTCGAAACACGGAGAGCCAGGTCCACAGGGAACTGGCCAGCGGCATGTCCATGCCCATGGGTTTCAAGAATTCGACCGAGGGCAGTGTAAAGGCAGCGGTTGATTCCTGCCTGGCCGCAGCATCCGAGCATCACTTCCTGTCCATCAACCTAGACGGTCATGTCATCGCTGCCGAGACCAGGGGCAATCCAGATTGTCACTTGATTCTGCGCGGTTCCAGTCATGGCCCCAACTACGATTCGGAGTCCGTCCGGTCCGCCCTGGAGGCCATGCATCAGGCCCCGCTGGGCCCTGGTGCCTGCCGGGGGCTGATCGTCGACGCAGCCCATGGCAACTGTGGCAAGGATCCAGTGCGTGAGGCCCAGGTGGTCGAAGAGCTGGCAGAACGTATCGCCAAGGGTGAGCAGGGCCTGTCAGGCATCATGATGGAGAGCTTCCTTGAGGGCGGTCACCAGGCTCCGGCCCCGCTGGATCACTTGGTCTTCGGCCAGTCCGTCACCGACGCCTGCATTTCCTGGGACAGGACCGAGGAACTGCTGCAGATCCTGGCCGATGCCGTGCAGGCTCGTCGGGAAAGGAGAAGGCATGAGCCGGATGAAGGATGAGCCACAGGAGCCTCTGCCCCGACCCAGCAAGGCCTACGAGGTTGAACTGGTGCACAAGGCGCTGGCGGCAGGCGTCAACCCCCTGCAGACCGGGAACGTGCCCAGGTGGGAGGACGAGGTAGGCATAGGCCGGATCGTCAACAGGAGGGTCTTTGAGCTTGACCGCCTGCCTTCGCCCGCGCAGATGCTGACTCGATATCCCTTGGACGGATCGGCCAAGGATCTGGTCATCCGCTCCCGGCAGGAAATCGTGGACTGCCTGCATGGGCGGGACGACCGGCTGCTGGTCATTGTGGGCCCCTGCTCCATCCACGACCCCGATGCTGCGCTGGACTATGCCCGTCGTCTGTCGGCCGTCAATGAGCGGTTGAAGGATCGGCTGCTGATCGTCATGCGGGTCTACTTTGAGAAGCCTCGGACCACGGTCGGTTGGAAGGGCCTGATCAACGACCCCGACCTGGATGGCAGCTATAACATCCAGAAGGGCCTGGTTCTGGCACGGCGCATTTTGCTGGGTGTGCTGGAGACCGGGCTTCCGGCGGCCACGGAATTTCTTGAGCCTACATCGCCCCAGTACATTTCTGACGCGGTCAGTTGGGGGGCCATTGGTGCCCGGAACACGGAGAGCCAGGTCCATCGGCAGCTGGCCAGCGGCATGTCCATGCCCATCGGCTTCAAGAACGCCACGGATGGCAGCGTGGATGTGTCCATTGATTCCTGCTATGCAGCCTCTCAGCGCCATACCTTCTTCGGAATAGACCATGAGGGTCAGGCTGCGGCTGTGGCGACCATGGGCAACCCCGACTGCCATCTGGTTCTTCGCGGCTCCAAGTCCGGCCCCAACTATGATCAGGATTCGGTGCGTGCAGCCCTTGCCGTGCTGCGCCAGCGCATGCCTAAGGACAGCGCGGCTGCCCACGGACTGCTCATCGATGCTTCCCATGGCAATTCCGGCAAAGACGAGCGGCGCCAGATCCAGGTTGTCCATGAGCTGGCCCAGCGGATAGGTGACGGTGAGGAAGGCGTCACTGGCCTGATGATGGAGAGTTTCATACGTGGAGGCAATCAGAAGCCGGCCCCATTGGACCAGCTGGTCTACGGGTGTTCGATCACCGACCGTTGCATCTCCTGGCCTGATACCCAGGACCGGCTGGAGGAGCTGGCAGGAGCAGTGGATCGTCGTCGAAGCGCAACTCGTTGACTTGCGCCTGCAGTAGTCTGGTCGGGCTGCAGTTGCCAGTGGAATCTTGGATAAGGAGTCAGGTATGAGCGAAGCGGATGCTTCCCCGAAGGGTGAGGATCGGCGGCCGGTTGCCGTCATCGGGGCCATGGATGAGGAGGTGGCCCTGATCGGCCGAGGTCTGCAGCAGGCGGATCAGGATCCCCGGGCCGGTGAAGCTGGCCTGAAGGTCATATGCGGCGCCCTGAATGGGGCGCACGGCCCGGTTCGTCTGGCTGCCACCGTGGGTGGCATGGGTACTGTCAACATCGCCGCCACCACACAGTATTTGATCGATGCTTTCCGCCCCAGGGCCGTTATCTTCTCCGGCATTGCGGGCAATCTGAACAAGGACCTGCACATCAACGACGTGGTTCTTGGCGGCACTCTGCGTTATCTGGATACCGACATGCGATTGGTAGCCCAGTCGGCCCCCGGCACCGAGGAGTTCCACTCGGACCCTCGCCTGCTGGATCTGGCAAGCCGGACTCTGGACTCCATGGGGATCAAGCACATCGTCGGCACCATTGCAACAGGTGACTACTTCGTGGACAGCCCGGAGAAGATCGCCGAAGTCAAGGAGCAGACCGGGGCCGACGCGGTCGAGATGGAGGGCGCGGCTGTCTGCCATGTGGCGGCCCGCAACAAGGTGCCAGCCCTGGTCATCCGTGCTCTGAGCGACAACGCCGACACCGACTACGAGGTCTTCCGGGAGTTCGACATCTCCGAATATGCCGACACGGCCGCCAGGTTGGTGCTGGGCATCGTGTGCGAGCTCTGAGCGCAGGTCAGCACAGCCGTGCAGCTTGGCGCCTATGGGCCTGCGATCTGACGGGTTGCGCCCGTCAGGGCCTAGATGCCGTGAATCTGCTGCAGTTCTGCAGTCCCCGAAGCTGGCTGGCTTCGAACTTGCCGTGCCTGTGAACTTGACGGCTGCACCCGACCTGTGTAGTATTGCCCCTTGCATACCAAAGACCGTTGGTCGGGACCCTTGGGTCTCCTAAGTTCGGTTGATCGAGCCAGCACAGGTTGAGTTTCAAATCGGTCCTTGCGACCTGTTTTTTCGCTCTGCCTGTCGGCAGGGCTTTCTTTTTGCCTGCCATGCTCGGTCGTCCGGCTCCCTCCAGAGGTCTGTCTAGGAAGGAACGCCATGAAAAGGCCCGAAAAGGAAGAGGCTGTCGCCAGGCTGACGGACAAGTTCCGTGACGCCGACGCCATCATCCTCACCGAGTACCGCGGGCTCAGTGTTCCGCAGGTCGCCGATCTGCGGAACAAGCTAGGCCGCGATACTTCCTACAACGTGGCGAAGAACACGCTAGCCCGGATTGCAGCCAAAGAGGCTGGAATCGAGGGTCTCGATGAGATGCTTGCCGGCCCCTGCGCCATCACCTTTGTCAAGGGTGATTACGTCAATGCCGCCAAGGCGCTGCGTGATTTCGCCAAGGACAACCAGGCACTGATCGTCAAGGGCGGCTTCATTGATGGAGCTGTTGTTGACGCGGATGCCATGAAGAAGATCGCGGATCTGGAATCCCGCGATGTTCTGCTCTCCCGGATGGCCGGCGCGCTCAAGGGCACCATGTCCAAGGCCGCCAACCTGTTCGTCGCTGTGCCTACCAAGGCCGTGCGCACGTTCGACGCCCTGCGCGAGAAGCAGGAAAAGGCCGCCTGAGTCCACGGCCACTGGCCCGGATTCATACGGCAAACACAAAAAAAGATGTTCGGTGATCGGCCTACCAGTCAATGCCGGTCGCCACAAATGAAAGGAAGCCATTATGGCCAAGCTCTCCGCTGACGAGCTCATCGACGCGTTCAAGGAAATGACTCTGGTCGAGCTGTCCGACTTCGTCAAGAAGTTCGAGGACGAGTTCGACGTCGAGGCCTCCGCCCCCGTGGCCGTGGCCGCTGCCGCCCCCGGTGCTGCTGCTCCGGCTGAGGAGGAGAAGACCGAGTTCGACGTCGTCCTCTCCGCCATCGGCGACAAGAAGATCCAGGTCATCAAGGCCGTCAAGGCCATCACCAACCTGGGCCTGGCCGACGCCAAGGCTCTGGTTGACGGTGCCCCCAAGGCCGTCCTGGAAGGTGCCAAGAAGGAGGACGCCGACAAGGCCAAGGCTCAGCTGGAAGAGGCCGGCGCCACCGTCGAGCTCAAGTAGTCATCGGCTCTTTCTGAGCCCTTGCATGCTGGAAAGCCCTGTGCCGTCACCGACGGCCCGGGGCTTTCCCATATCCGGCCATGCCATGGGGGATGGGTGTGCGTATTTGTTCGGAGACTATCTGTGCGAGGGTGGACCAAAGTGTCTGAATTGATTCATGGCAGGCAATGAACCACGTGCCGTTTTCGCAATCAGGTCTGCAGATGCTCCCGATCCTGACGGCTCCAAGTGCTGGGCTATGCCTGCGAACCTATCATGTGTCCTTTATCAGTTAATTCGGCACGCAATCAATCCTATCTCTGGGTTTCATGACAGAATAGGCGATAGTACCGAGTGAAGGCGGCTGCAGATTTGGGAGGTCGAAAACGTGAGTGACGATCGGCGACCGGGGCAGGTGTGGATAGTCAAGTTCAATGGGGCGGAAGAGACCCGGCTCAAGCCTGGCGAGACCGTCGAGATCGGCCGCAAGCCTCTGCGTCCGCTGGCCGATGACGGTCGGCGTCGTCTGGAGGTGCCCGATCAGACTAAATCCATGTCCAAGCGGCATGCCATTTTCGCCGTCGACCAGGACGGTCTGGCCACCCTGCGCGACATGGGTTCCACCAACGGCTCCTATCTGATCCAGTCCGACGGATCGCTGGTCAGGCTGCCCGTGGACGCCGCCTTCCCCCTGTCCAGCAGCTCGGCTCGCTTTCAGTTCGGTGATGTCCCTGTCGACTTCGTGCGCATCAACAATCCCGAAGAGGATAAGACCGATCCCTCGCCCCGGGTGCCCGACCTCTTCTCATACTCCACACAGCCCCGGGGCATGGTGGAGCCTGATGCGGCTGAAATGTCCGTCGACGACATTCTGGACATGCGCGCCGGCGAGCCCACTGGCATCTTCAAGGCCGACGGGGTCCGCAACCGGGTCACTGCCCTTCACGATATGGCCTTGGGCGCTGCCAAGACAGCCGATTCTTCCCAAGAGGCCGGCGGTGCTTCACAGGATCGTCCCAGGACTGCCCCAGCCGCTCAGGGTTCGGAGGGCAATCCGTCGCCGCCTTTCTCCGGAAGAGCAGAGCCCACAGATTCGCAAGGCCCGCAGGTTCGGTATTCTGACGATTCTGATTCAGCTGAGCATGGCCAGACTGACAGGGGGCCGGCTGATGGTCAGGGATCATACCCTCGCAGGGCCTATGCCGACCAGCCGGATGACAGAGCATTCGAAGACCGCGAAGGTGATCGGCGTGGTGGCGAAGCCCGCCAGCCTCTGCCATGGCAGGAGCACGAATCCGAGCAGAGTCTGCCGCTGGTCGGCACTCGGCAGGAGGACAGCCAGCCGGTCGACCGCGATCTTTTCGCTGATGCTCGTCGTTCCCGTTCCGCTGAATCCGCCCCTGATCAGGATCGCTACGACCAGGATGCTCGCGATGCCCGTGATGATCGTCGTCATCGCGATGATCGTGCAGCTTCCGGCCGCAGGGGCTATGCAGATGGTCAGTCCCGGCAAGGCCGGGGGAGGGAAGCGGACACTGCCCAGGGATTCACCCCGCTGGGAGCCGTAGAGCTGGCCCGCCTTTCCAAGAAGGAATCGGATCAGGCCCGACGTCCTCAGCCAGCGGATCAGCCGGATGATGACCAGCAGTATCAGCCGGCCTTCGAGCCCGGATCGGTCTTCGAGCGGGTCTCCAAGGGTGACTATGACCGTGGCCAGGAGGCCATCGTGGTGGACGGAATGAGCTCCGATGATGCCAAGCGTACCGGTGACTTCGCCCTGCAGTTCGCCATGGCCAAGCATCGCCAGCTGCTGCCCTTTCTGGCGATGAATCCGGCCCTCTATGATGATCTGTACGCCTGGTTGGAGGCTCAGGGCGACCAGGACATCGACGCGGCCCTGCGCAACAATGACGGGTATCACGAATATCTGAACGCCGTGCGGAAGTGAGTGGACGGATGAGCGAGACGGTAATGAGCATCGGGGGATCGGAAGAAGACAAACAGGCTGAAGGTGCACAGGCATCGACGGCCGGGTCCTCCTCCGATTGTACGGCAGAAGAGGTCAAGGCCCCGTTGACTCCACTGGAGCGAATCCGGGGATGGCGCCAGGACTACCAGAACCAGGTGGGACTGACCCCACTGGAGAATGTGTCGCAACTGGCGGCGCAGATGGACCTCACGCACGCGCATCCTTCAGGCATTGCCCAGCTCTTCGCCAGCGGCCAGGTTCATCTGGATGCGCTTTTCCGGGACCGCGGCATGCTGCGTGCGGCCCACCGTCGCATGGAGCGGGTCCTGGACGATCAGGCCGCCAAGGAGCGCGCCAGCGGTTTCGCCCAGCTCTCCATGGTGGTGGGGGTGGCTGCCTGGCAGGGGCGCGACATGCCCGTACTGCTCTATCCCGTGCGCATCGATGAGAGCGCACAGGGGGCCTCCAGGGCTTCCATCAGATTCACAGGCAAGGTGGATCTTAATCCTGCCTTGATCTCGGCCATGCGCGAGCGGGGCATCACCCTGGATCCGGAGCGTCTGTTTTCCGCCTCCCACTATCAGGGCGGCACCCCTGAAACCTCATCGCTTTTCAAGGACATGACGGCCCTGATCACGCCGCATATCAGCGACTTCACCATTGAGCGGAAAATCGTTCTGGGGTGCTTTATCGAGCCATCGGCCCAGCTGCTGGGCGAAAGCCTTCGGATTCTGGATCGGATGACCGCTGGGTCCACCGGCAACGATCTGCTGGATGCCTTGGCTGGCGACCAGGCAGCCTCCGAGCGGCTCAAGGGCGGACCAGTGCCCGACTACAGCCCCTTCGATGCTGACCCTCACAGCGAGTTTGAGGCTGGAGATGTGGACAACCGGGTCCGTTATGCCGCCCAGCTGGTGGCGACCGGGCACAGCGTGCTTGTGGATGAGCAGACCGGCCTCCACAGCGCCGACGATGCCCTGGCCATCGCCTCGCGCTGCGTCACCGCCGGCAGGACCGTGCTCTATGTGCCCTGCGTGGTGGAGGAGAAGCGGCGTTTCCAGCATCGTTTGGATGCTGCCGGGATGGCTGACATGGCCCTTGATCTGACCGATGACCAGCTGGGCAGGGTCCTGGATCAACGGCTGATCGATGCAGTGGGGTTCAAACCCGGCAAGTCCAGCGAGCATTTTGATCAGGTGGCTGACGAGCTTGTGGGTGTCCGCTCCCGACTGACCCGCTACCTGGGCGATCTGCACGGGGTGGATTCCAGTTGGGGGGTTTCGGCCTACCAGACCATTCAGAATCTGGCCAACATCGCCAATATGCCTACGCATCCTGCCACCCGTGTCCGTCTGGGCGCGGCCACCGCCCACGATCTGCAGCCCGATTTGGATACGTGGGCGGACAAGCTGGAGAGGGCTGCCGAGTTGGGCGAATTCGTCATCGGCCCCCAGGACACTCCCTGGTTCGGTGCCACCCTGGTCAACGAGAACGAGGCTGTGGACGCATACTCCCGTGTGGTTCGTCTTCTGCAACGGCTTCTGCCGGACACCCGTGAGCAGGTCAAGTCCACTGTAGAGACCTGCGGATTCCCCGTGCCCGCCACCGTCAAGGATTGGGGACGGCAGGTGGTGGTCCTCAAGAACCTGCGCCGGGTCCTGGATGTATTCCAGCCTTCCATCTTCGAGCGCGATATTCCCGCCATGATCGAGGCCACCAAGTCCAAGGCCGATCGCAAGGCCAATGGCACCAATCTGGGATTCTGGGAGCGTCGGCGTCTGGTCAAGGAGGCCAAGAGCCTGCTCAGGCCAGGCGCCCAGGTCGAGGATCTGCATGAGTCGCTGGTGGTGGTCTCCAAGCAGGCCGAGCAGTGGCGGACCTTCGTCCCCCACGGCGGCTGGCCGGTCCTGCCGCCCAAACTGGACGTCATCATCGACACGCAGGAATCCCTGATCCGCGACATGACAGCTCTGGACACCGTCCTGGACTCGACTCCGGCTGGCGGCGATCTGGAGACCATGGACTTCAACAAGGTGGAGGAGCGACTCAAGGCGCTCTTTGACGACCATACAGCCTTGGATACCTTGCCTGAGCGCTGCGCTTTGGAGGGTGAATTCAGCAAGGCCGGGCTGGAGGAGCTGGTCCAGGATCTGCGCAACCGCCAGGTTGAAGGCAAGGCGGTAAGGGCCGAGCTGCAACTGGCCTGGTGGACCACGGTTTTCGACGACATCATGCGCTCCTCGCAGATTATCTCCAACCAGGATGGCTCCGCCCTGTCCAATGCAGCCGACCGCTTCAGTCAGGTGGATGCCCAGCATGTGGCCAGCGTAGGGCCCATGGTTGCCCAGGAGAGCGAAAAGCGTCTGTCCGAACTGCTTTTCTCGCGCACCCAGGAGGCCAATCAGCTGCACACCATGCTGGCCGGCAACCCCGGTGCCTCCCTTGCGGTCTTCCAACAGGCCCACCCCGGCATCCTGTCGGCGGCCAAACCCATCATCATCGCGACTCCGGCCACGCTGGCAACCAGGACCAATCCGACACAGCTGGCCGACACCGTCATCATCGATGCCGGGGCCCATATGCCTTCCATCCAGGTGCTGACTGTGCTGGCTCGGGCCCGGCAGGTGGCGGTCATCGCCCACCGGCCCACCATCACTTCGGATGGCCTTTTGCAACTGGTCGACCATCTGGTCCCGGTCACCGTCAAAGCCCGACCCTCGCGCCGTTCGATTCGGTTGGACGCCTTCCTGAAGGATCACGGCTATGGGGATCTGTCGGCACCTGTCCCCGATTGTCGGGAACCTGGCAGGGTGACCCTGACCAGGGTGGAGGGCGCTGGCGTTCCGGTCATGGCCACCGGTCTGGTCGAGTCCAGCCAACAGGAGGTCGCTGCCGTTGTCGACATGCTCAAGCGCAGGGCCGGATCCTTCTCCCTGGTGCCGAACAGTTATCTGCTGACTGTGGTCACCCTATCGGCTACCCACCGCTCAAGGCTGGGCGCCGAACTCAAGTCGGCGGCAGCCAAGGACAGGGTCTTCGCCAAGTTCCTGCGGCATGTACGCATCGTCGGCATTGACGAGGTCTGCGGCGCTCGTGCCACGGACGTGATCCTCACTCTGGGCTTTGCCAAGACCACCCACGGCCGTCTCCTGCAGCAGTTCGGCGATCTGGAGGGCGAAGGGGGCAAGGGCATGCTGCTGGATGCCCTGGTTCTGCCGGATCGGAATCTGGATATCGTCGCGGCGTTCTCTGCTGATGATCTGGAGGATGATCGCCTTCACCAGCCTGGACCGCGTCTGCTCAAGGAGCTGTTGACCTGGGTTGAGCATCCCGACGCGGAACCGGCCCGGCCCGAGCAGGCCGAGCAGTCCACTAATGTGCTCTTCCGGGATCTGGCCCAGCGGCTGCGGACCCGGGGGCTGGACGTGGCCTTGGATTACGGGTACGACCATGCGCCCCGGATTCCGCTGGTGGTCGGGCTCAAGAACAAGCCCTTTGCTTTGGCCGTGCTGACCGACGACGCCGAGTTCATGCATACCCAGTCCACACGGGAACGTCACCGGTTCACCACTGAGGACCTGCAGTATCTTGGCTGGTCGGTCATGACCGTTTGGAGCGTTTCGGCCTTCGTCAACCCCGACAAGGAAGCCGACAGGATCGTCGCCCGTCTTGCCGATATCTATCAGCAGGCGCGTTGATGGCGGATGATCAGCTCGACCACGGCGATCAGGCCGGTGAGCCTGCGGCTTCGCGCCCGCGTCGGCATCGCCGCGTGGTGCGCCCAGGCAGGGAACGGTTCGATGTCGACGGCATCGAGGAGGATCCCCAGGACAGGATCTGTGCGCAGGATCGTCTTGACGGGGATGACCGGCGGATCCTGGGCGAGCTGCCGCCCCACTGGGGACTCTTCCCCAATGAGCGCGGCGACTGACTGCCGGTCCTAGTCCTGGTCTTTGGGCAGTCCGGTTCCGGCCTGTTGATTGTCTGAACCTGTTGACTGGTGGATGTCTTCGGCGATCTGGCGCAGCAGCTGAAGGGTCTGGTCCTGAGGGCTGGGTGCGTTGGGCTGGTCCTTGATGCCCGAGGCTGCCCGGCTCAACTGCCGCAGTTTGTTGATGGGCATGATGATGCAGAAGTAGACGGCGATGGCGATCAAGAGGAAGTTGAGCAGGGCCGTCAGAATGGCGCCAAAGGAGATGGTGGCGTTCCGGTAGCTGATGGTCAGGAGTCCCGACAGATCCGGTTTGCCGAAGATCATGGCGATCAGGGGGCTGATCAGATTGTTGACGATGGCGTTGACCACGCTGGTCACCGCAGAACCCATGACCACGCCCACGGCCATATCCACCATGGATCCGCGTGAGATGAACTGCTTGAACTCGCCCAGCACCCCCTTGTTGCTGATCTGCGAGATTTTGTGGACTGCTTCGGCGGTATCCTTGGCCGCCACCTGATTGATCGAGGCCATCCTGCATCCTTCCGTAGCCGATGTGAGGCATGGAGCGCCCATGCCTGCTTCTTCCTCCATTATCGTGGGCCCAGAATGGTTTCGGTTTTCCGACATGATCGGAGGGTGTCGGTGCAGAAGTGCTGTCGGGGCGGATGGCGATGACGGGTGTGGATGGATCCAGCGATAGCAAGAGCAGAGCCTGACTGGCATTCAGGGCGAAGACGGCCTGGGACGCTTGCCGGACTTGGTTGCCCTCCCGCTCTTCCGGGTCGGATCGATCTTTGGCGATGGTCTGCGCCGGTTGCAGCGCCAGTGCCTGCTCGGCTATCATGCAGTGTCCGCCGCCTGAGGCCTGCCCGGGAGTCGGCGTCTGCATGTCGTTGACTTGCTGGCTATGGGCAAGCCCTGGCGCCCTATCAGAACCTGGTCGGTCTTGTGTGGAGGGTGGTGGCAGAGAACCGGGTTGGGCGGGATGCGTGCTGGCGGCGGCTGGGCAGTTCCCCGAGGCCAGCAAACTCGCCTGGTCGCCAGCCTGCAGGTTTCCCGGGTCGTCGGCAAGGCGAACAGTCACCGGGGTGGTTCCAGGTGGCTGTGCCGGTCTGCTGCTGATCATGGCCGTGGTCAGCGGTTGCCCTGTGTGGACGCTGATCATCAGCCGCTGCCCACGTACTTGCGCAAATGAGGGGATCAGGCCGGGCAGACCTTCCCTGCCATGCAGGATTCGCGTTTCAACCATGGCGGGCTCGATGGTTGATCCGCGTGCAATGGGCCGCGCGGCGACCAGTACAGATAGGCGGCCCTGAGCCTGAAGCAGGATCTGCAGGGTGCAGAAGACCGCAAGCCCTAATGCCAGGGCGGCCCCTACACGCCGCAACCGAAAAAGTCGCCGTCGGCGGGTCAGGGATCCGGCTGCCGATGAAGGCTTATCCCTATTGCTGAAGATGGAAAAATCGGCCATGTCCCCAGCCTGCCAGGATCTTGGCCGGCGTATGGGTCTGCATGGTCGATGTGGTCGAATGTGCTTTTCGGTCTACTTGCTGCTTGTGGAGCCCGAGGAGGAGGATGAGGCTCCGTCGGTCCGGTAGAAGCCATGGCCCTTGAACTCGATGGGCACTGCGGAGAAGATCTTGCGGACCTGCTGTTGCCCGCACTTGGGGCAGATGGTGATGGGTTCGTCGTTGAAGGACTGCTCCTTGGTGAAGTCGTATCCGCAGTTCTTGCAGCGATAATGATAGGTGGGCACCGTTCTTTCCCTCCGCTGATGGTCGGTTCGCTCGACGATTGGTTCAACACCCAATATCCTAGTGGTGGCTTCGACCAGAAGAATCGGCGCCGGGCCTCTCGTCAGCCTTGTTCATCACCATTATGGTCTGTGCCGGGCCTTCGTGACAGACCTGCGGCTGTGGGCGTGAAACCTTCAGGCGTCAGGACTGCATCCACAGGGAGATCATGGTCCAGATGGGGCAGAGGGGCTTCCATGAATTCGCCGGGCCAGCAGATGCCCACTACCGGGGTCCGGTCTGCACGCAGGGCCAGGGCACGGTCATACCAGCCGCCGCCCCGTCCCAGGCGAATGCCGGCATGGTCGATGGCCAGCGCTGGCACCAGAATCAGATCAGCCTTATCTAAGGCCTGCGCCGGCAGGGCAGGCATATCAGGTTCGTCAGGCCGCCAACCTGGAATCCGCTTCATGTCATCCAGATCCTGCCGTGATTGCAGTCGGCCCCAACCTACTTCGGTGCCTGTACCCAGCATGGGGATGAGCACCTGGTCGCCACGGTCCAGTAGGAGATCCAGGCTGGGGTCCATGGCTATCTCCCCACGAATGGAGGCAAAAGCAGCCACGGTCAGGCTTTGGCCGCCTGGTGAGCGTTCGATCCTGGCAAGCACCTGGCCTGCCAGCAGATCGGCAAGCTTGCGGCCTGCGTCCAGGCATCGGGCCGGGTCGATACGTCGTCGGGCTTCAAGCAGCCGGCTGCGTCGATCCTGCTTGTCCCTATCGATGCGTTCCTGCTCGTTCATGTCCCCAGTTCTACCAGCAGGGGCTCTCCCTGGTGGACGCATGCCTGCCTCAGCAGCCGTTCGGTGAGAACATGGAGCCATGTCGGTTCTGCATACCTTCCGCCAGGTCTGGCAGGGTTCCCGAGCCCGTTCGGACCATGCCCTGGATCTGCCTGATCGTCTGACTTCGCCCCCGGGCCATGGGGACTTCCTGCTGAGGCCCATCCGCGAGGGCGATCAAGCAGCCTGGAACGCGGTCCGATGGAGGAATCGCGATTGGCTGGCCCCATGGGAGTCGGGGGATCCCCGCCACGGGCCTGGCATGACCTATGCCCAGTGGATGCAGGAGCTGGCACGTGCCCGGCAGGAGGGCTCTTCAGCGGTCTTCCTGATGGAGTTTCATCAGAGCATCGTGGGGCAGATTTCCTTGGGTGCCATCCGCTACGGGTCCATGCGTGCAGCGACAGCGGGCTACTGGGTGGACCAGGATTGGATTGGTCACGGGTTCGCGCCCCTGGCTCTGGCCATGCTGGCTGACTGGGCCTTCAGGGACAGGAACGGACCCCATCTGCACCGGCTTGAGGTGGCGATTCTGCCTGAAAACGAACGGTCTCTGCGCGTAGTCCAGAAGCTGGGCATGGAGCCGGAGGGGCTGCGCCGCAGCTACATGTACGTCAACGGACAGTGGCGGGACCACCTGACCTTCGCCTGGATCAGTGACCAATTCGATCCGGATTTGCTGGCTCGTCTATGAGCCCCTGGGACGGACATGGTCGACACGCTGGGTTTGACTTGCCGCTTGGGGCATACCGTCAACTAACGTAGTACCTATGGTTTATGAATCACTCAGCAGCATCGTGGTTTTGGTGATTGCGGTGATTCTGGTGCTGGGTTGGTTGCCGTTTCGCACCGTCAAGGGCATGAAGCGGGCCTCGGAGCATCGCCAGGACAGGCTTTCCACCTCCCTGCACATGGTGGGTCGGGAAGACGGCATGAGGTTCTGCGACAGGCAGTCGAGGACGGTGAAAGGGTTGGTCATGCAGCAAGGGCAGCAGGATGGCAACCGGCGGAGTCAGGCCCAGCGCGTCAAGCAGATCAGACAGTTGCGCCGCGCGGCCATACGACGTCGTCGCATCTTGGTCGTTACCCTCTTGGTTGTCACCCTGCTGGTGGCCGGTTGCTCCTTCCTTATGGACTACAGCCCATGGTTTGCTTTGATTCCCCTGGCGCTGGTGGTAGTGGTGTTGGCTGCAGGCGCGCATGCTTCGGCCCAGGCGCGGGCCTGGGAGCGCAATTTAGCCCAGCGGCGTGCCCGGCAGCGTCGTCAGCAGGCAGCCAGTCTGACTAAGAGCAGGACCTCCGGCAAGCCTGGACAGGCCAAGAATGAGGGACGCGCGGAAACTGCCACGGATGTGCTGGACCAGGGTGAGATCCGTCGAACGCTGGCACAGGCCAGGGCTGATCAGCAGGCAGCTCTCAAGGCCAGGCAGCACAATTCCGCCAAGCCTGCAAATCCGACAGTCGGCCGCAGCAAGACTCAAGGTTCGGCTGGGTCCGTCAAGTCGACCGGGAAGTCTGCTGCGCAGACAGGACATACGACGAACAGGCCGTCCGACGCCAAGAAGGCCCCTGAACGGACCCCAGCCAAACAAGCGGCTTCTCGTCCGAAGGCTTCCAAACCGGCAACCGCCAAATCTTCAACGGCCCAAAAGGCTGCATCCAAGCCCGCAGCGCCCAAGTCGTCAGTGGACAAGTCCGCTGCCTCTCCGCAGTCGGCATCCGTGCAATCCGCCGCTGCCCAGTCAGGCAAGTCGGGATCGGTCTCTGCATCTGCTGGCAACGAGCACCCAGCTTCGTCGGCTCAGTCCTCCGCATCCGGGGGATCGTCGTCCTCGGCAAAGGCCCAGGACGACGCCACCAATGAGCTCAAGCGCATCAATCCCTCTCCGGCCTTGGACGCCTTCGGCATGGCGGCGGGACAGGATCTGATCTCCTTCTCCCTGGGTTCAGCCCGTGGTGAGGGAACAGACGGTGACGGCAGGAATAGCGAGGACGAGGGTCCTCACAGCCTGGAGATCAAGTCCACCCGGCAGGTCTCCGTGGCCCGTCCCCCCGAAAAGAAAAAGGCCGACGGGCAGCCCGACGACTTTCACAAGCGGGAGTTGCAGGCTCAGGTCGAGGTGCCCGACCGCAGCGAGGACTCCCTGTCCATCGGCGTGGAGGCCATATTGGCCCGGCGTCGTCCGGCAGCCAAGTCCTGAGGGATCAATCGGCGATTGATCTTTCACCACCAGCGTTAGCACTCAAGTTGGCAGAGTGCTAATTTCGCGCTACTATGGCTTGTAGCGCAAAGGAATGCGTGGTGAGTGTTCGTCAGCCTCTCATCGACGTTCCGGCGTGGGTTCATTGGCTGTTCTCACAAGATGTAGGAGGTCCACAGTGTCGATTTCACTCACACCGTTGGAAGACAAGATCGTCATCAAGCAGGCTGAGGCGGAGACCAAGACCGCTTCCGGGCTGGTCATTCCCGATACCGCCAAGGAGAAGCCCCAGCAGGGCGAGGTGCTGGCGGCAGGCCCCGGCCGTCGTGACGACAAGGGCGAGCGCATCCCCATGGATGTCAAGGTTGGCGACAAGGTTCTGTACTCCAAGTATGGCGGCACCGAGGTCAACTACGGCGGCGAGGACTACCTGATCGTGTCCGCGCGCGACGTTCTGGCCATCCTCAAGTAAAGAGGCGGTGATAGTGGCCCCTGGTCCTGTGCAAGGACCGGGGGCCATTCGCGTCTCGGGAGACCGTGCAGCGGAACAGACACCGCGGAGACATATGGCGGCCACTAGCATGGTGCCCATGTACTATCGTCATCGCGCCAGCATTGATTCCCTGCCCGGATACCGGCAGGGCAGCCCGGCACCAGCCGTTCCCGGGTTGACCAGCTACAAGATCTCCAGCAACGAGAATCCCTACCCGCCTCTGCCGGGCGTGCTCCGGACCGTCTCGGAGCAGGCCTTGAGCCATCTGAACCGTTATCCGGACATGCATGGCACCCGTCTGGTGGAGCGGCTGGCCCAGCTGCACGGGGTGGATCCCGCATGCATCCAGCTGGGTTGCGGGTCCACTGAGGTCATTACCCAGCTGGTTGACCTGGTGGCCGGTCATGGCGACCAGGTGGTCTACCCCTGGCGCAGCTTCGAGGCCTATCCCATCATCGTCACCTCGGCTGGAGCCACCGGCGTGCCCGTGCCCCTGGACAAGCAGGGACGGCATGACATCGAGGCCATGATCGCCGCGGTCAACGACAACACCAGACTGGTCATCGTCAACAATCCCAACAATCCGACTGCGACCAACGTCGGCCGCGACCAGGCCGAACGGCTGCTGCAGGCCCTGCCCGCCGACCTGCCGGTACTCTTTGACGAGGCCTATATACAGTTCAACGACGACCCTGACCGCGCCGACGGATTGTCACTCATGCGCGAGCATCCCAACGTGATAGTGGCCCGGACCTTCTCCAAGGCCTACGGACTGGCGGGGCTGCGGATCGGATACGCCGTGGCTGCCGAGCCGATCATTGCCGGCATGAACAAGGTGGCCCTGCCCTTCGGCGTCTCCGATGTGGCCCAGACGGCGGCAATGGCCAGCCTGGATGCACAGGACCGCCTGGCCGAACGGGTCCAGGCACTCAAGCAGGAGCGGGCCAGAGTACTGGCTGGTTTGCAGGAGCAGGGGTGGAAGATCTCCCAACCTCGGGCCAACTACTACTGGCTGCCCCTGGGCCAGGCCTCCGCGCAGGCTGATCAGCGTTTCCGCGACGCAGGCTTGTCGGTCAGGACTTTCCCTGGCGAGGGCATCCGCATCACTGTGGGGGAGAGGGAGGCCAACGACCGGGTCCTGGAGGTTTGCGCCGACCTGCGTCGACAGGGTTTGCCCAAGGACTAGACCTCCGACTGAAGGTCGCACTCGCGCAATCGTAAAAGCATTTGACTGCCGTCCCTGCTGTTGTATGGAATGTCACAGCGGGGGCGGTTTTGCTCCTGTGAACTTGTGTCGTCTTGGATAAACCTATATATTGTGGTTGGCTGGCCAAGTATATCCAACATATAGTGTTTATCAAGGAGCAGCAGTCACTATGTCTTCAGCAGATGTGGATCGGCACGATCCTCCCGATGGCGCCTCCAGGCTGGTGTATTTCTCCAGCGTCTCCAACAACACCCACCGCTTTGTGCAGCGGCTGGGCGTGGAGGAGCCCATCCGCATCCCCCTGTATGAACGGCGCCAGCCCATGCCTGTTATGGATGCGCCCTACCTTCTGCTGGTGCCCACCTATGGGGGCGGGTCAGCCAAGGGGGCCGTGCCCAAGCAGGTCATCCACTTCCTGAACAATCCGGTCAACCGCGGACTGATCCGCGGGGTCATCACCTCGGGCAACCGCAACTTCGGCAGCGCCTATTGCGCGGCCGGCCCGTTGATAGCCCGCCGGTGCGGCGTCCCTGAGCTCTATCGCTTCGAGCTGCTGGGCACCTCCGAGGATGTTCAAGCGGTCAGGGCCATTCTGGCCGGAATGGGAGTGCAGCTCCAGCAGCAGTCGACTGATTCACGAAAGGCGGTTTTGTCATGAGCCAGCAGGAAAGCACCGAAGAGAGCACCAAGTCAGAGGCCGGCGTCTATGCCGACGACGAGATGATGCGCCAATCCATCACCCCGCCCCAGTACCGTGTCACCCCTGAGGCCAGGATTCGCCCGGTCAATTGGAACAAGATCACCGATGAGAAGGATCTGGAGGTCTGGAACCGCCTGGTCTCCAACTTCTGGCTGCCCGAGAAGGTGCCCCTGTCCAACGACATCCCATCCTGGAACACGCTGACCGATCACGAGCGCCAGACCACGGTCCGCGTCTTCACCGGGCTGACCATGCTGGACACCACCCAGGCCACCATCGGCGAGCTGGTGCAGATCGATCACGCCCGCACCGAGCAGGAGCAGGCCATCTACACCAATATCGCCTTCATGCAGTCGGTTCATGCCCGCTCCTATTCCTCGGTCTTCTCCACCCTCTGCTCCAGCGAGGAGATCGACAAGGCCTACCGCTGGGCCGTGGCCAACGATGTCCTCCAGGAGCGCGTCCACACGGTCCTGCACGAGTATGTCAGCGAGGATCCCCTGAAGCGCAAGGTGGCCTCCACCATGCTTTCCTCGCTCATGCTCTATGCAGGTTTCTACCTGCCCCTCTACTTCTCCAGCCATGCCAAGCTGATGAACACGGCTGACATGATCCGGCTGATCCTGCGCGACAAGGCCATCCACGGCTATTACTCGGGCTACAAGTATCAGCGGGGTCTGGAGGAGAGGACCCAGGCCGACCAGGCCATGCTGGAGAAGTTCACCAACGATTTGCTGGACAAGCTCTACGATCTGGAGATGGTCTACTCCGGGCAGATCTATGAGGGCTTCCCCTTCGTCGAGGATGTCTTCGCCTTCGTCCGCTACAATGCCAACAAGGCGCTGATGAACCTGGGTTACCCGGCCCGGTTCGCAGCCGACCAGACCGATGTCAGCTCGGAGATCCTGGCGGCCCTGTCGCCATCGGCCAACGAGAACCATGATTTCTTCTCGGGTTCGGGCTCCTCCTACGTCATGGGGCATTCCGAGTCCACGGACGACGATGACTGGGACTTCTAGGCCAGTTGGAGACGGTGTGATATTGGGCACAGAAAACCCTATATATGCTCACCGTTTCCGATATCAACAGCACATATAGTAGTTCAGGCTCGCGCTGGGCGGGTTCTGATCGGTCCGTCCTCAGGGCGGGCATCACCGTCAAGACAGGCTCTGGATGGCCTGATCAGGAGGAAGCATGGAGCAACAGCAGACCGCCGGAACTGATTCGGAGCTCAGCGCTCCCGAGTTCGCCGCCCAGGGTCAGCGCCTGGGGGCTGTGGTCTACTTCTCATCGGCCTCGCGCAACACCGCCCGGTTCATCGCCAACTGCCATTTGGACGAGGAGGGGATTGACGTCTTCCGCATCCCTCTGAGGCCCAAGGATCCGCCGCTCAACATTCGACAGCCCTACATCCTGATCGTCCCCACCTATGGGGGCGGATCGGCCAAGAAGGCGGTCATGCCGCAGATCAAGCGCTTTCTGAACGACCCGGCCAACCGGGCCGGCATCCGCGGGGTCATCGCCTCGGGCAACACCAACTTCGGGGAGGCCTTCTGCATGGCGGGGGACATCATCTCCCGCAAGTGCAATGTGCCCTTCCTCTACTATTTCGAGCTCATGGGCACCAAGGAGGACCAGGAGAAGGTCCGCCGCGGGGTTGTGGATTTCTTCCGCAACCACCCCGAGTCCTGAGCCAATTTCATTACACGCATCATCACCGCAAAACTCATGAAAGGACACCCGATGGGAGCAAACGAGGACACGTCCCTGGCCCTGGACAGGACCGCATCCGAGGATGAAGAGACCTTCGATCCGGCTCACGACTACCATGCCCTGAACGCCATGCTGAACCTGTACGACAAGGACGGCAGGATCCAGTTCGACAAGGACCACGAGGCCGAGCGCCAGTACATGGACCGGCACGTGCGGCCCAACACCATGACCTTCCCCTCCACGGCCGAGAGGATCGCCTACCTCCTGGATCACGAGTACTACGACCGGAAGGTCTTCGATCGTTACACCCCTGAGTTCCTGGACAGGATCTATAAGCATGCGGCCGAGAGCGGCTTCGAATTCGAGACCTTCCTGGGCGCCTTCAAGTTCTACACCTCCTACGCGCTGAAGACCTTCGACGGCAAGCGCTACCTGGAGGACTTCCCCCAGCGCTGCGTGGCCGTGGCCCTGGAACTGGCCGACGGGGACGAGCAGGCCGCCATGAAGTACACGGACGAGATCATCTCCGGCCGCTTCCAGCCCGCCACCCCCACCTTCCTGAACCTGGGCAAGGCCCAGCGCGGCGAGCCGGTCTCCTGCTTCCTGGTGCGCATCGAGGACAACATGGAGTCCATCTCCCGCGGCGTCAACGCCGCCCTGCAGCTGTCCAAGAGGGGCGGCGGCGTGGCCCTGCTGCTCAGCAACCTGCGCGAGATGGGCGCGCCCATCAAGCACATCGAGAACCAGTCCAGCGGCGTGGTTCCGGTCATGAAGCTCCTGGAGGATTCCTTCTCCTACGCCAACCAGCTGGGCGCCCGCCAGGGTGCCGGCGCCGTCTACCTGTCGGCCCACCACCCCGACATCATGCGCTTCCTGGATACCAAGCGGGAGAACGCGGACGAGAAGATCCGCATCAAGTCCCTGGCCCTGGGCGTGGTCATCCCCGACATCACCTTCGAGCTGGCCAAGCGCAAGGAGCCCATGGCTCTCTTCTCGCCCTACGACGTGGAGCGGGTCTACGGCAAGCCCTTCGCTGACATCCCCATCACCGAGCACTATGAGGAGATGGTCAAGGACAAGCGGATCCACAAGAAGTACATCGACGCCCGTGACTTCTTCATGACCCTGGCCGAGATCCAGTTCGAGTCCGGCTACCCCTACATCCTCTTCGAGGACACGGTCAACAAGGCCAACCCCATCGACGGCCGGATCACCATGTCCAACCTCTGCTCGGAGATCCTGCAGGTCCAGGAGCCCAGCACCTACTCCGAGAACCTGAACTACGAGCATATCGGCCGCGACATCTCATGCAACCTGGGGTCCCTCAACATCGCCAAGGCCATGGACGGCGGACTGGCTGACACGGTCGAAACCTCGGTGCGGGCCCTGACCTCCGTCTCCGACCACACCAACATCGAGGCCGTCCCCTCCATCAAGAGGGGCAACGATGAAGGCCATGCCATCGGCCTGGGTCAGATGAACCTCCATGGCTTCCTGGCCCGCGAGGGCATCCACTACGGGTCCGAGGAGGGGCTGGACTTCACGGACATGTACTTCATGACCGTGGCCTACCACGCCTACAGGGCCTCCCATGCCCTGGCCGTGGAGCGGGGGAAGGCCTTCGCCTCCTTCGCCAAGTCCGACTACGCCAAGCCGGCAGGACAGGGGAACTACTTCGACAAGTACACCGAGGGCAGCCGTTCCCTGGAGCCCAGGACCCAGCGGATCAAGGACCTCTTCGACCAGTATCAGGTCCACATCCCCACGGTGGAGGACTGGAAGGAACTCCAGGCGGCCATCCTCAAGGACGGCATCTACAACCAGAACCTCCAGGCCGTCCCCCCGACCGGGTCCATCTCCTACATCAACCACTCCACCAGCTCCATCCACCCGATCGCCTCCAAGATCGAGATCCGCAAGGAGGGCAAGATCGGGCGCGTCTACTACCCGGCCCCTTACATGACCAACGAGAACCTGGACTACTTCGAGGACGCTTACGAGATCGGCTGGAAGAAGATCGTAGACACCTACGCCGAGGCCACCCAGCATGTGGATCAGGGGCTCTCGCTGACCCTCTTCTTCCCCGATACGGCCACCACCCGCGACCTGAACAAGGCTCAGATCTACGCCTGGCGCAAGGGGATCAAGACCCTCTACTACATCAGAATCCGCCAGCAGGCGCTGGAGGGCACCGAGGTCGAGGGCTGCGTCAGCTGCATGCTCTAATGCATCTGCCCTAAGGCATATGCAATCCCTGGTCGGTGCCGTCTTTGAGGGCGGCGCCGGCCCTTTGGTATCCACATCCACAGGCCGGGTCCGTCCATGCGGTAGACTGACGGTCCAGTCATGATCCGCTTCGCACTGTCGAACACCTATCCAACAAGGAGCAATCAACCATGGTCCCACCCATTTCCATTCCCCGGCAGCCGCTGAAGCTGATCGACCGGGTCTCCGCCATCAACTGGAACCGTCTGGAGGACGAGAAGGACCTGGAGGTCTGGGACCGTCTGACCGGCAACTTCTGGCTGCCCGAGAAGGTTCCCGTCAGCAATGATCTGCCCTCCTGGCAGGCCATGAGCGAGGAGGAGCACACCCTGACCATGCGGGTCTTCACCGGGCTGACCCTTCTGGACACTATCCAGGGGACCGTGGGCGCCGTCAGCCTGATCCCGGATGCACTGACCCCCCATGAGGAGGCTGTTTACACCAACATCGCCTTCATGGAGTCGGTCCACGCCAAGTCCTACTCCTCCATTTTCTCCACCCTGGCTTCCACCCCTCAGATTGACGCTGCATTCGAGTGGAGCGAGCACAACGAGTTCCTTCAGCGCAAGGCCCAGATCGTTCTGGACTACTACGAGGGCGACAACCCCCTGAAGCGCAAGGTGGCCTCCACCCTGCTGGAGTCCTTCCTCTTCTACTCGGGCTTCTACCTGCCCATGTACTTCTCCAGCCATGCCAAGCTGACTAACACGGCCGATCTGATCCGCTTGATCATCCGAGATGAGGCCGTGCATGGCTACTACATCGGCTACAAGTACCAGAAGGGTCTGGCCAAGGTCTCCGACTCTGAGCGTCAGGCCATGAGCGACTACACCTACGAGCTCCTGGGCGACCTGTACGACAACGAGGTGGAATACACCGAGAGCCTGTACTCCGGGGTGGGCCTGGTGGAGGATGTCACCAAGTTCCTGCGCTACAACGGCAACAAGGCCCTGATGAACCTGGGCTATCCCGCCCTCTTCCCCTCGGACACCACTGATGTGAATCCGGCCATCATCGCATCCCTGAGCCCCAACGCCGACGAGAACCACGACTTCTTCTCCGGCTCCGGCTCCTCCTACGTCATGGGCAAGGCCGTGGAGACGGACGACGAGGACTGGGATTTCTGACCGGTCTGTCCCGCCCTGACGCGGAAGACACGACGTTGGAGCGGGACTTGCGGAAAACAGAAAAACATGTCATTATAGGCAAGTTGCCGTACGGAGCTCCGGTTCTAGTGCGGCATGGCGGATTTCCCAAGCGGTCAAAGGGAGCTGACTGTAAATCAGCCGCGTAATGCTTCAGAGGTTCGAATCCTCTATCCGCCACGCCTCGGTAGCTCAGTGGCAGAGCACTTCCTTGGTAAGGAAGAGGTCGTGAGTCCGATTCTCACCCGAGGCTCTCTGGCGGGGTAGCTCAGCTGGCTAGAGCGTACGACTCATAATCGTAAGGTCAAGAGTTCGAGTCTCTTCCTCGCTACTGTGGCCGACATACGTCGGTCGTGCAACGACTATAGAGGTGAACCATGGCAAAAGCCGCAGATATCCGTCCTGGCATTACGCTGGCGTGCACCGTGTGCAAGGAGCGTAATTACATTACGACCAAGAACCGTCGTAACACTCCTGACCGTCTGGAGCTCAAGAAGTTCTGCCCCCGTTGCGGCAAGCATACCCTGCACCGGGAGACCCGCTGAGTTCTTCCCGTCTTTTGGCTTCATCAGGACCCGACCATTTGGTCGGGTCCTTTTTTATACAAGGTTTCGTCTTTATATAAATCTGCTTATATGCCTGCTCCGCATTATCTGAAGATACTGCTGGGAGCAGAACGGGTTTGGTGATGTAAAGGGGACTCAGCCTTGGAGAGCGCCCTGGTAGGCGGCCGCAAAGGCCTGATCCAGATCGGCGATCAGGTCGTCCGGGTTCTCCAGGCCTACGGAGATTCGAATCAGGTCGTCGCCCACACCGGCGCTGAGGCGGTAGGGTTCTGGAACCTCCCTGTGGGTGATCCTGGCCGGGTCCACAATCAGGGTGCGGCAGTCGCCGATGTTGGGCATGTAGCTCATGAGACGCACCGAGTCCACGATGCGCTTGACCTGCTCGTAGCCCCCTTGGACCTTGAAGGAGAGAATCGTGCCGACGCCCTTGGGCAGCAGGGTCGATGCCAGGCGGTCCTGCTGGTCTGCATCGCCCTGGTGCCGCCCCTCGGGTATGCCCGAATAGTTGACCTGCTCCACCTGGGGGATGGTCAGCAGGTGGCGGGCCAGGGTTGTTGCCGTTTTCACCTCGGTGGCGACCCGTTGGGCCAGGGTCTCAAGGCCCGTCAGCTGCAGATAGGCGGTGAAGGGACTCATGACCGCCCCAAAGGTGTGCAGGTACTTGGTATGGACCCTGTGCAGGAAGGCCATCTTGCCGAAGGCATCCAGAAAGCTGACCATGGACCCGTGCCGCTCGTCGCTGATGATCAGCTCGGGCTGGCTCATCTGCGGGAAGCGGCCATTGCCCCAGTCGAACCGTCCCGCATCCACGATGACCCCGCCCAGGGCATTGCCATGGCCGCTGATCCCCTTGGTGGTCGAATGCACGACGATGTCGGCACCGAAGTCGATCGGGTTGAGCAGGTACGGCGTGGGCACCGTATTGTCGACGATCAGGGCCAGTCCATGCCGGTGGGCCAGGTCGGCCAGGCCAGGGATGTCGGCTATGGCTGTGGACGGATTGGCCACGGACTCAGCGAAGATGGCCCTGGTGTCGTCCTGGATCAGGGATTCCACTGCCTCAAGGTCGTTGATGTCGTCCACAAAATCCGTTTCGATGCCGAAGTTGGGAAAGAAGGTCTTCATGGTATCCACGGATGTTCCATAAAGATCGACAGGGGAGATCAGTCTCCCGCCACCTTCGGCTGCACACATGAGGGCGGATGACACGGCGGCCATCCCTGAAGCCATGGCCACAGCCCCCTTGCCACCCTCCAGACTGGCCAGACGCTCCTCCAGGACCTTGACGGTGGGGTTGGCCAGGCGCGAGTAAGAGAACCCTTGAATTTCGCCGGCGGCCAGGGCATCTCCCCGGTCGGCGGTGACCATGTCAAAGGCGGCCGACTGGTAGATGGGGACGCTGGCCGCGCCTCCGCCCTGACTTTGACAGTCATAGCCGTCATGGACGGCTTTTGTTGCGAATCCTTTGCTCATGCGGGTGTCTTCCTCTGCTTATGTCCGGTCGTGAATCCTTCGCTAGCCCACCATCGAATCTTCTTTCAGGGTCTCGGGCAAGGCTCCGCTCATAGGTGTTCCTTATCGCCCGCTATCGGGAGGTTGCCTTGCTCAGGTATGCCTGGCGGACACGTTCATCATTCAAGAGCTGTCGGGCAGGCCCCTCCAGACGGATCAAGCCGTTCTGCAGCACGTACCCGTAGTCGGCGATGGACAGGGCCAGCTCGGCCTGCTGCTCGACCAAAAGGATGGAGATGCCCAGCTGGTCCCGAAGGGAGGCGATCTGCTCAAGCACCTGGTCGACCAGCTTGGGCGAGAGGCCCATGGTCGGCTCGTCCATGCATATCAGCCGGGGATGGCTCATCAGGGCCCTGCCGAAGGCCAGCATCTGCTGCTCGCCTCCTGAAAGGGTGCCGGCCTGCTGCCCGCGGCGTTCGGCCAGGCGGGGGAAGCGCTCATATATGGTATCCAGATCCTGTTCGATCTGATTGCGCTCCCTTTGGGTGTAGGCGCCCATACGCAGGTTCTCCTCCACGCTCATGGCCGCGAAGACCCTTCTTGCCTCCGGGACCGAGGCGATTCCGGAACGGACCCGATCCTTGGTGGGGGTGTGGGTGATTTCCTGTCCATCCAAACGGATGGTCCCCTCCTTTGGAGCCAGCAGGCCCAGGATGGTCTTCATGGTTGTGGACTTGCCTGAAGCGTTTCCACCCAGAAGCGAGACGATGCCGCCTTGGGGAATGCGAAGACTGACATGGTCCAGGGCCTTGACCGGGCCATAGCTCACATCGACGCCATCCAGGGAGAGCAATGTTCGTTCCCCCTCGGCTGTCGGCTTCCCCTCATCATCAGAGGCCTCAGCCTTGGCTCTCAGCCTGGTTCCCGTGCTGTCGGGATCCTGGCCATCAATCGGTTCCGCAGCGGTGACCGGAGCCAGGGCGTTCTGCCGGGCCAGAACATCCGCCTGCCCGTTCATGGGGGCATCGTTGCGGGGTCTGCGGTCGCCCAGGTATGCGGTGATGACGCGGGGATCGGCACTGACCTGCTTGGGAAGTCCGGAGGCAATGATCCTGCCGCCGTCCATGGCGATGACCTGATCGCACAGTGCTTCGATCAGGTCGATCTTGTGCTCGACCAGAAGCATGGTCTGCCCCTGGGCCTTGAGTTCCAGGAGCTGCTGCAGCACCTCGGCGGTCTCCGACTGGTTCATTCCTGCCGTGGGCTCGTCCAAAACCAGGATGTCGGGTGAGCTGACGTGGGCTCTGGCTATCTCGGTGCGTCGCCGGTTGGCGTAGGAGAGTGTGTAGGCGGCCTGGGTGCGATGCTCCTCCAGGCGCTCGCTGAATCTGTCAATTTCAGACTGGACGGCCTTGCGCTCGACGACCGCCTCCCTCCGGCAAGCGGGACCGGGCACCAGCGTCAGCCAGGTCTGCGTCAGCAGGGGGATCCATCGCAGGACGGGCCACCGCTCCAGGCGGCGAAAGGGTCTGCGGGCTTCCAGGCGTCTATGGAATCCTACGGCCACATTCTCCTCAACGCTCATGGTCGGAAAGACCCTGCCGTTCTGGAAGGTGCGGGACACCCCCTGCTCGGCCATGTCCGTAGCGGGCAGGCCGGTCACGGTGCGTCCCTTAAGGCTGATCTGGCCCGAGTCGGGCTTGAGAAAGCCGCAGATCAGGTTGATGGTCGTGGACTTTCCTGATCCGTTGGGGCCGATAATTCCTATCACCTGGCCGGATGCCAGATCCATGTTGACGTCGGCCACCGCCTGCAGTCCCTGGAAGCTCTTGCTCAGATCGCGCACGCTGAGCAGGGGTTGATCGGGATTGTCGGGTACAGGTTCGGGATTATGTCGGCTGCCCGTCATCATGCCCTCCTTTTGGTTGAGAACAGACCCTGTGGTCTGCAGATGATGAAGATGATCAGGACGAGTCCGTAGGCCATGATTCTCACCTCGGGCAGGATGCGCAGCAGTTCAGGGGCGCCTACCAGGATCAGGGAGCCGATCACGGCTCCGGTCGGGGACTTCATCCCGCCCAGGACGATGATGGTCAGAATCAGGGTCGACATGGTCGGGTTGAAGAGGGTCGGATCGATGTAGGTGTACTGGTGCGCCAGCAGAGCACCAGCGATACCCGCAGCACCGCATGCCAGGGCGTAGGCCAGTGCCTTGTAGGCCCCTGTCCTGATCCCCAGGGACCAGGCCGCTTGTCCGTCCTCGCCGATGGCTTCGAAGACGTGACCCAGGTGTGAGGACCTGATCCGAGAGATCACTGCGAGGACTAGTAGAAGAACGATCAGGTCCAGCAGGTACTGCATCTGCTGGGTGTAGAGCGGCTTGCCCAGGAAGGTCGGTAGCGGAATGCCCTGCAGACCTAGCGAGCCCCTGGTCAGAGGTTCCCAGATGCGGATGATGGCGACCATGACTGCTCCCACCCCTATGGTGGCGATAGCCACATAGTGGCCACTGAGCTTCCATACCGGGAATGTCAGCAGGGATGCGGCCAGGGCGGCGATGACGGCCGCGCCCAGCAGGGAGAGGGTGAAGGGCCAATGCAGACGCATGGTCAACAGGGCCGAGGCGTAGGCTCCCACGGCCACAGGTCCCGCCAACCCCAGGATGGTCTGCCCGGCCGAGCCCGAGATCAGCGTCAGGCCCACTGCGGCGATGGCGTAGATGGCAACCTGGGTCCCGATGCCGGCCAGATGGTCGGAGAAAATGAAGGGGGTGGCCAGAGCGGCTGCTGCAAGGCCGAGGTTGGCCCAAAGTGGCAGACGGATGGGTCTGGCGGCTTCCGGGAGGGTTCCGGTCATGGGCTCCTTGCCCATGTCTGCCTTGCGGCCCAGGAATCCTGAAGGCTTGAGGATCAGAACCAGCAGGAGGGTGCCGAAGGTGATTAGGTCATGTACACCATCGCCGAAGAGTCCTACGCCGACGGCCTCGGCCAAACCCAGCACCAGGCCACCGATGATGGCTCCGGGGATGGAGCCCAGCCCGCCGATGGCGGCGGCCACGAAAGCCGTCATGCCGATGGCGTTGCCGTCCATGGGGTTGATGTTCGTCTTGAACAGGCCGATGAAAATTCCGGCGATACCAGCCAGGACCGAACCGATAACGAAGGCTATGGTGCGAATGGAGGTGACAGGTACTCCCATCTGCAATGCGGCCTGGGAATCCTGGGAGGTGGCCCTGATGGCCTGTCCGGTCCTGCCATAGGTCAAGAAGGCCCAGAGCGCAACCATGCTGGCCAGGGCGACCAGACCCATGACCAGGTCGGAGGTGCCGAAGCTGATGCCCAGGGCATGCAGGTTGTGGGTGGGCAACAGCTGGGGGAAGGGCCTGGTCTGAGAGCCAAAGATCAGCTGCATCCCGTTATCCAGGACCTGTCCTAGACCCACGGTGCCCAGAAGGGCGGCGATCGGTTGCCGACCCTCCAGGGGAGTGATGACCAGGAGGTTGGTGATCAGGCCGACCAGGCCCGTGACCAGGACGACGGCCAGGATGGTGGGAACGAGTCCCCAGCCTAGGGAGGAGCCTACCCACCAGGCCGTCATCATCCCGACCGCCACCAGCGACCCTTGTGCGAAGTTGGCCACATTGGTCACTCCGAAGACCAGGGACATACCCACGGCGGCCAGAGCGTAAACACCGCCGTGGATGAGTCCGGAAAAGAGCGTCTCGACCATGATCGCTGCTCACTCCTCGATCTGTTTGAATTTGCCCTGATCCACCTGGAGGAGGATGGGCTTGATCGTATCCGCCCGGCGGGTCTTGGTGTTGAATCGGAAAGTCCCTCCCTGGCCTTGGTAGAGCGGGAAGTCCTTGACCTTGCTTAGGGCCTCCTGGATGCCCTCCCTGGTGGGGCTGGTCTTCTCGCCCGCGTAGGCCAGGTCCTTGATGGCCTGGTAGGCAGTGATTTCGAAGTTGCCCGGAACAGTGTGGTACCGGTCCTCGAAGCTCTTGACGAAGGCTTTGGCTTTCGCATCCTTGGTGCCTGTCGCCGAAAAGACACCGGTAATGATGGCCCCTTGGGCGTTCGCTCCGGTCAGGGAGAGGAACTCCTTGGTCTCCTGACCGCCGAAGAAGGGTCCCTTATAGTCCAGTTTGTCCCGCAGGGTGTTGGCGATCAGCGCCCCATCTGGTCCGTAACCGATGTCCACCACGGCCTCGGGGGCGGCATTCTTGGCCGGGATCAGTATCGGAGTCAGGTCCGTGGAATCTGGCAGATAGGAGGACTGGTAGACGATCTGCACCCCGAGCCGTTCCGCAGCCTCCTTGAAGTACTGGAAGGATTCCTTCCCCCAGTCGTTTTCTATATAGACGACGGAGATCTTCTTGGCTCGTTTGGACACCGCCTCAGCGTTGGCTTCCTGGTAGGTCTTCTGCGATATTTGAGGTGTCCATACATGATCACCTGAATTCGTGAAAGTCGGCGAGGAGTTGTTGAAGCCGTAATGGACCAGTCCAGCCTGCTGGAAGATGGGCGATGCGGCTGAGGAGGCCGGCGAGGAGTAGTCTCCCACAACGGCGATGACTGATTTATCGGAGGCGATCTTTGGGGCAACGGCGGCATCCTGTTTGGCGTCTGATTGGGTGTCGTAGTAGTCGATGTTCAGGCGCTTGCCCTGTATTCCGCCCTTCTTGTTGACCTGGTCCTTGGCCAGGTCGAAGCCCTGCTGGAACATCTTGCCGTACTCGGCGTAGAGACCGGTCTTGGGGTAGATGGCAGCGATGGTCACATGATCCGACGATCCTGCAGAGGAGCCCTGGTCGCCTCCCAATCCGCAGGCCGACAGCGCTCCGGCCATGGCCATGGCGGTCATGAGGGCAACCATTGCCCTGATGGTGCCACGGTGCTGCCGGTGCTGCTTTGATGTGATGACCATGATGTCTCCCTTGGAGTTTGACAGTTGATGTCGGTGGGTTGTTTGTGGTTTCAGACTTGCTCGGGGGCCCGGGTTCCGCTCAGAAGGCGCAGGGCCTCCTCGTCGGCGGGCGTTGGGATGGTGCATGAGGGCGCCAGGAGGAAGGGACGGCCTTGACGGGCCCGGATGGTCTGATCCAATTCCTGGCGGATCTGATCCACGTCGCTCCCCGGATTGAAGAGTTCGAAGTCGGCTCCTCCCACGGGTACCGCTGGAAAGTCGGTGCTGATTTCAGGATTGCCTGGGCGGAACTGATCCCAATGAAGAAAATCGGGATTCAGGTCGGTGAATTCTTCGGGATGCGCATCCTCCCGGCAGGTATGCACCAGGACCAGGGCTTCCGGATTGGCCTGTCTGACCGCCTGGATCACGATCCGGTCATAGGGCTTGGCCCATTCCTCCAGTTGCGCCTGGTTGAAGTAGCCATGGCTGGCTAGGCCCGTTTCGGCGAAGAAGATGCCGTCCAGGCCGGCCCCGCCTTGCTCCTTGGGGCTGACCAGCAGGGTAGCGTAGTCGGCAAGGGTCCGGGCGATGTTGTCCAGCGCCGACTTGGCCGCCTCGGGCTGGTTGAAGATCAGCGTCTGTCTGTTCAGGCCCCTGTCATCCTCCTGCGCGGAGCCCTGCCCCTCGGGATAGAGGGGAGATCGGCCAACTGAAGGAGGACTGAGAGTGGGGAGAAGACAGTGTCGATGACTGCTCGGTCCTCCAGGCCGTCTCGGATGCCTCTTGCAGCCTGGATCTGCTCTTGGAGGACCTTATTGGTTTCAGGATCGCGGTAGTCGATGCGGGCGATGTCCCCTGCCTCCTGGATGGCCGTGCGGACGGTGCGCGGGATCAGCCAATCATAGTGATCCTTGTCGTAGACTGCGTCCCAGACCTCGGCATAGTAGATGGCCCTCGGGTTGATCTTGACCCAGTCCCAATCCCACTTGCGAACGAAGTCCAAGGTGGCTGCGGCAAAATTCTCGGCACCGTACTCGTGCCCGATGTGGTGCTGCCAGGCGGAGGTCAGCCAGGGGCGGCTTGTCTGGCCATGGGCTATCTGGTGGAACTGGGTTCGTCTGTCTTCTGTCATTGCATGCTCATTTCCTGATGTGTCCTATGAACGCCCGGTCAGGCGTCCAGGTGGTTCCGGTGCCCTTCGTCCGGAAACAGGGCTTTGGAGATTCCCCTTCCCAAAGCTCTTGTCACATAAAACCCCCAGGAAGCAGGCCCGTCAACGACCTGGCATATAGGTAATATCTATCGCCGCTAATCGTCCCCTGACCCTGCGCGGGTCTTGCGAAAGCTATAGGAAAAGCTGATAGGGGGGTCAGACAGGACTTCGCAGTCACCTTGATGCCCTTGCTTTGCTATCCGAGTATGGCCGATTGATGATCGCCAAGGGCGACAGGGGGCATCCCAGGTCTGGCATGGCTCCTGCTCGGGAGAGGCCCTCATAAGGGGACGATGATACAGTGAATTGCATGTCTGACGTATCCTCCAGAGACACCATGCCGACCTTTGCTGATATCACCACTGTGGGTGTGGGCGGGAGCATGGCCGCCTTCGTTCAGCCCCAAAGCCGTGTGGGCATGATCGAGGCTGTGGAGGACGCGGATTCCAAGGGGCTGCCCCTTTGCCTGATCGGCGGGGGATCCAACCTGCTGGCCTCCGACCAGGATTTTCCCGGCGTGGTTGTGCGTGACACCCGTCAGGACATCAGCGTGCCCGACGAGGTGGCTCCGCCTGAAGGTGGTGCTCCTGTTGTTCACATCAACGCAACGGCTGGGACCAATTGGGATGATCTGGTCTCCTACTGCGTGCGCATGCACCTGATCGGGGCAGAGGGCCTATCCGGCATCCCCGGGACTGTCGGGGCCTCGGTGGTCCAGAACATCGGCGCCTACGGCCAGGAGGTCGGCCGCCTGGTCGACTCGGTCGAGGTCTGGGACCGCCAGAACAAGGTCACTGCCTATCTGCGGGCCTCGGATATGGATTTCGGATACAGGACCTCCCTGCTCAAGCAGACCATGTATCAGGCGCCGGCTGTGCCCGACGCACGGTTCTTCCCCACGCCGCGCTACGTGGTCCTTTCGGTCACCCTGGTCCTGCGACACGGGTCCGCCTCTCAGGTGGGTTCCGCCCAGCTGGCCAGGGCCCTGGGTGTGGAGGTCGGGGCAACCCTACCCCTGGAGCGGATCCGTCAGGCGGTTCTGACCATCAGAGCAGGCAAGGGGATGCTGGAGGATCCCTACCGGTACCTGACAGATTGGATGGGATCCTGCCGTCGGACCTCCGACCTGGAAGAGGCTCTGGAGGCAGTCCAGGATGACCTTCACGGCCCCAGGGGCGAGCGGGTGCTGCTTGACCGTCATAGCTGCGGGAGTTTCTTCACCAATCCGATCATCAGTCGCAAGGCCGCGGATGCCCTGCCGGCGGATGCCCCGCGCTATCCTGTCGAAGACTCGGCATTGGTCAAGACCTCAGCAGCCTGGCTGATCGATCATGCAGGCTTCCACAGGGGATTCGCCCTGGAAGAGGGGTCGGCTGCCGCCCTGTCTGATGTGCACACACTGGCCTTGACCAACCGCGGAGGTGCTCGCTCAGACGACTTGGTGGCCTTGGCCCGTGCCATCCAGAAAGGTGTGGATTCCACCTTCGGCATCCATCTGATTCCCGAGCCTGTTACCCCAGGCATCGACCTGGCCTGGTAGCTCCTGCTTTCACGTATTGAGCGTATTTCGGTTTTGTATGGCACCATATCCTATGATTACTCGCCGGAGCGGGACTCATGAGTCGGGAGCAAGATGGAATTATTCAGGAAGAAATCGGTTGAACAGACCCTGGCAGAGACCGGGGAGGAAGGCAGGTCGCTCAAGCGGACGCTGACCACCTGGGATCTGGCCATCATGGCCGTCGCAGTGGCCGTGGGCGCGGGCATTTTCTCGGTGGGGGCCCAGGCAGCGGCCTTCCATGCGGGTCCGGCTGTCATCATCTCCTTCGTCATCGCAGGCATCGTCTGTGCGGCGGCCGTCATGTGCTACGCGGAGTTCGCCTCCATGATCCCGGTTTCAGGTTCGGCCTACACCTTCACTTACAACACCATGGGCGAACTGGTGGCTTGGATCATCGGCTGGGACCTGATTCTGGAGATGCTCATGGCCGCCTCGGTCATCTCCAAGTACTGGGGCGTCTACCTGAACGACTTCATCCATCTGATGGGCGGCACCTCCTTCAGCTCCAGCTTCCATCTGGGTGGCCTGGATGTGGACCTGGCCCCGCTGGTGGTCGTCACCCTCTTCACGGTCCTTCTGGTCCTGGGCACCAAGCTTTCAGCCCGGTTCGACGGCGCCTTGACCGTCCTCAAGATCGGCATCGTGGTCTTCGTCATCGTGGTGGGCTTCTTCTACGTAAAATTGGACAACTACCGGCCCTTCATCCCGCCTTCTGAGCCGGCTTCTGCCGTTCCGGGGGCCAGCGTGCCGGGAATCATGGGCCAGCCCCTCTGGCAGTGGGTCTCAGGCATGCAGCCCACTATCTACGGTATCCCCGGCATCCTCTCAGGCGCGGCCCTGGTCTTCTTCGCCTTCGTGGGATTCGATATTGTCGCCACCACCTCCGAGGAGGCCAAGGAGCCCCATAAGACCATTCCCCGCGGAATCGGCCTGGGCATGCTGATCGTCATTACCCTGTACATCCTGGTCGCCATCGTCACCACCGGCATGGTCTCCTACAAGGACCTGGCCAAGGCCAAGAATCCCTCCCTGGCCACAGGCTTCGAGATGGTCGGTGCTCCCTGGGCCGCCAAGATCATCTCCTTCGGCATCGTGGTGGGGCTGACCACCGTGGTCATGGTGCTCCTGCTGGGGCTGACCCGCATCGTCTTCGCCATGAGCCGGGACGGGCTTCTTCCGCGTGCCCTGTCCCGCACTGGCCGTCATGGCACGCCGGCCCGCATTCAGATCCTGGGCGGCATTGTGGTGGCTGTAGTGGCCTCCTGCTTCCCCATAGACGTCTTGTCCGACATGGTCAACATCGGCACGCTCTCGGCCTTCCTGCTGGTGGCCATCTCCCTGCCCATCATGCGCAAGCGCCGGCCTGACCTGCCCCGGTCCTTCAAGATGCCCGGCAACCCCTGGGTGCCCATTCTGATCGCCCTGGCCTGCCTCTGGCTCATGCTCAACCTGACCGTGCTGACCTGGATCCGATTCGTGGTCTGGCTGGCTGCAGGACTGGCCATCTACTTCGGCTATTCCTACCGGCACTCCCTGCTCGGCCGTCATCAGCTCAGCGGGAAGATATCCAAGGCCACCCAGGCTGGTCTGGACTGACCTGGAGCGTCGGCGCTGCAGTGTAGAGTGAATACTCGCATACTCAGGAGGTAACCCATGACCTACGTCATCGCTCAGCCCTGCGTGGACGTCAAGGACAAGGCCTGCGTGGACGAATGCCCGGTGGACTGCATCTACGAGGGCGTCCGTTCGCTCTACATCAACCCCAACGAGTGCGTGGACTGCGGCGCCTGCGAGCCGGTCTGCCCGGTGGAGGCCATCTTCTACGAGGACGACCTGCCCGAGGAGTGGACCTGGTACAAGGACGCGGCGACTGATTTCTTCGCCCAGGTGGGGGATGCCGGCGGCGCTGCCGCGGTCGGCCCCTACGATCATGATCCGGAGGGTGTGGCAGCCCTGCCGCCCAACAAGTAGTCGATTCAGGCTGACGAGCCGCGGACGGGAGCCATCCCACCGCGGCTTATTTATAGGAGAAAGAAGGGCCATGGGTTTCCACTCTTTCGAATCCCCCTACGACTGGTCAAGGATCGACCCCTATCGGCGGCATGCTGAGCAATGCCCCGGCGGCCTGGTCGACCTGTCGGTAGGTTCGCCGGTGGATCCTGTGCCCAGGTCGGTCAGGGAGGCCTTGGCTGCGGCTGCGGATGACGGCCAGGCACGAGGCTATCCAAAAACTGCCGGTGATGGCCCTCTGAGGCAGGCCGTGGCCGACTGGTTCCGTCGTTGCCGCGGGGTCGATCTGGATGCCCTGGGAGCGGACCTGGTTCCCACCGTCGGATCCAAGGAGGCGGTGGCGCTCATGGCCTCCCTCCTGCATCTGGGGCCGGGGGACCGGGTGGTGCAGCCGAGGGTATCCTATCCTACCTATGCCATCGGAACCCAGCTGGCCGGGGCCCTGGTGACGACCGTGGATGATCCGGCTGATACGGATTCATGGGTGGACCTGCCCGGCGTGCGAGCCATATGGATCAATTCGCCGGGCAACCCCAGTGGACGGGTCATCGACCGAGCCGGGTTGGCGAAGATTGTACAGGCAGCCCGTTCGATAGGGGCTACGGTCCTGAGTGACGAGTGCTATGCCCTGCTGGACTGGTCAGGATCCGCCCAGGCCTCACCCTGCATTTTGGAGCCCCAAGTCTGTGGCGGCGATGCCAGCGGGATACTGTGCCTGTACTCAATGAGCAAGCAGTCCAACATGGCCGGATATAGGGCTGCCTTGGTGGCCGGCGATGCTCAACTGGTGAAGGCCATGACCGCCTACCGCAAGCAGGTCGGACTGATTGTGCCAGGTCCAGTGCAACGGGCCATGCGGGCCGCTCTGGAGGATGGCGAGGCCGTGACGGCCCAGCGCGATGTCTATGCTCGTCGCCTGCATGCACTGACTGAAGCTCTCGGAGCTTACGGATACGATGCCGTCATGCCTCAAGGCGGCCTTTATATCTGGGCACAAGCCCGTTCGGGCGATTGCTGGGCAGACATGGCTGAACTGTCCCGTCTGGGGATCCTGGCCAGCCCGGGGGAGTTCTACGGGGATGGCCGCTATCTGCGGTTCTCGTCAACCATCGCTGACGAGCAGCTGGATCTGGCCCTGGGGCGTCTGCGGAGCGCCGCTTAGAGGCCCATGCTGACTGAGCCCTTGCCGTAGCGGTTCCTGATGGAGTCCATGGTGGCCTCTGCCTGATCCAGGCGCTGGGCCTCGCTGCCGGTGCGGCGTTTGCTCTCGTGGATGATGTCGTCCAAGGACGGCTGGATGGGAGTGTCCTCCACCCGGCTCAGGCCGGATGCGCTGACACCGGCCAGACGGATCAGCCTGGGCAGGGGTGTGTCCATGGGCACGCCATCGGGCAGCCCCAGCATGGCCTTGAGCAGGCCGACTGCTTGCGGATAGATGCGGTTGGCTGAGTTGACCGGGGTTTCCAGGGTGTGGGCCTTGGTCATATAGCGCAGATCATCGAAGCGCAGTTTGACGGTGATGGTTCGGGCGATCAGGTCGTGCGATCGCAGTCCGGTGGCCACTTCGTTGCTGCAGACGCGCAGGAGGTCGCAGACCTGCTTCATGCTGGTCGTGTCGTGCAGGAAGGTGCGTTCCGCGCCTAGGGATTTCTCCGGCGCTCGCGGCTGGACCGGATCGTCGTCCAGTCCGTGTGAGGCCTGTGCCAGCTTCCTGGCGGTAAGGTTCGATCCCGTGGCCCGAGTCAGATCCCGCTCGCTCATGGTGGCCAGGTCGGCCACGTCCTTGATGGCCCAGGCGTTGAGCCGCTTCTCCAGGGCCGGTCCGATGCCGGGGATGCCGCGCAGGGGCATCAGCTGGACGAACTCGGCCTGCCGGGCCTTGGGGATCAGCAGCATGCCGTCGGGCTTGGCGTTGGTGGAGGCCATCTTGGCTACCAGCTTGTTGGTGGCGATGCCCACCGAGCAGGTCACGTGGAATTGTCGGGCCACGCTGGCTCGAATCCACCGGGCGATGGCCGTGGGCATGCCCCAGCGCATGAGCGCCCCGGACACGTCCATATAGCATTCATCTACTGAGACCTGCTCGATCTGATCAGTAATTCGTGAGAAAACCGTATCAAATATCCTTCGTGAGATATTCCGGTAATAGGTCATGTCGACCGGGAGGAACACCCCTTGAGGGCACAATCGCTCGGCACGTGCCAGGGGCATGGCCGAGTTGATGCCGAAAGCCCTGGCTTCATAGCTGGCCGCGGAGACCACCGACCGCCGTCCGGTGCCGATGATGACCGGCCGGCCCTGCAATTGAGGGTGTCGGGCGACTTCGCAGGAGGCGTAGAAGGCATCCATGTCAATGTGCAGCACCGTGCAGCCGGTCTCGTCATGTCCCCAGTCTTTCTTGGCGGCTGCAAGCCTTGGTGCGGTACTCATGGCTCCATGATATAAGGGGGCCCCAGAGGAACATGCAATAAATTATTCTCAAACGTAAATTCTTGAAAAAGATTCACAATTCTGGTTTTTATCCATGAAAATAAACGAATCTGTCCTGTGCTTCATTGCATCCTGTCGCACCGGCGAGTCAGGTCGGTAAATCATGGTAATCTATTGTTTTGTTCCCAAAACTCTGGGGCTAAGGCCTTGGATCGGGAGCCTGCATGGAGACGTGCCTGAGTGGCCGAAAGGGGCACCCTGCTAAGGTGTTGACTGCGCAAGCGGTCCAGGAGTTCGAATCTCCTCGTCTCCGCCAGATGACCGGTGATCGCTGATTCTGCACGATCACCGGTCCCATTCATTACTGGGGATTTATTGCCAAAGACGTTTATTCCCATATCCGTGTTTATTCCCACATATTGTGTGGAGCTGCGGCCTGGGAAGGTCCGAGTCTGTGAGGCGGCGGACCGAAGATGCTTGGCGTGAGCCTGTCCGGCAGGGCAGATCACAGCTGGGCAATGGCTGCATGGCCCGTCCCGCCGATCATGTGGCAGATGAAGCTTGGTCCCCAGACAGGGGAATAAGTTTTTGGCCTTCGCCCAGTGCACTGGGTTCTGCCCGGCCTTGCAGAAGGTCGTCCAGCCGACCATGGAAGGCCGGCACCGCTGCGGGCTCCAGGTCGTAGGTCAGCCGGACCTGATCAGTGAAGTCCTCGGTCTCCACGTGCCCCCCGGAGGTGCGGATCAGACGGCGCAGAGGATCGTACTCTGGATAGTCCACGGTGATCGTGAATCGCTGGGTCGGGAGCACACGTGCCTGCTTTGCCGCCTTGAGCGCCAGGGAGGCTGCTGAGGAGTAGGCCCGGATCAGCCCTCCTGACCCGAGAAGGATCCCCCCGAAGTAACGGGTCACCGTCAGGACGCAGTCGGTCACTCCCCGCCGACGCATGACCTCAAGTATGGGCTTGCCGGCCGTCCCGGAGGGCTCCCCGTCATCGCTCATGCGTTCGCTGGTGCGGCCCTCGGGTCCCCAGATCGCGCAGTGGCAGACGTGCCGGGCCTTGGGGTGCTGTAAACGGACCTCTTGGACGAAGGCCATGGCCGCCTGCTGGTCCTCCACATGGCAGGCCTGGCCGATGAACTCGGACTTCCGCTCGGTAAGGGAACCCGTGGCCGGTTTCTGCGGCGTATCCAGTATGGTGAGCAAATCGGCTTGCCTCCTATGCCTGTCGTCTCCTCGGTTCTTGCACTATCTCCATGCTAAGGGGGATCCCGGGCCGGGTCTGATATCAAGGAGAGGACCTAAGCTGGCCGCATGACCAATCCCCAGGACCAACCGGACACCGAATCCCCATCAGCCGGCAAGCCCCATGAGGCCCTGACCGTTTTCTATGAAAGGCTCAGGCATTCCACGGATACGGCCGAGCTGCACGAATTCGCCCGCAGCCCCCTGCCCGACAGGTCCGACCAGGCCGCCTTCTCGCGCTTCACGGCACTGCTGGAGGCAGTGGCTGGCAATGAGCATACGCCGGTGGAGGACAGGGTCTACCTGGCGCAGACCATGCCATTCCCCAACATTCTGGTCAAGCTCTCCCAGGATTCCAGCCCTGAGGTCCGACGGGCGGTGGCCGCCAACAAGGATGACAAGAACTGGCTGGTCGGTCTGCTCACCAAGGACGAGGACGCTGGTGTCAGGGCTGCTGCGCTGACCAACCCCATGACCTCCTGGAAGATGCGCCTGGAGGGCGCCCAGGACGATCGGACCGATGCCGATACCCTGGACTTTCTCGGGGCTCTGGGCACTCGCGACGAGCAGGACGCCCCCCATGTGCTGGCCGCCATGGTGCGCCGGGCCGTGGCCCTGAATCCCAACACCGGGCAGGCGACCCTTGAGGCCCTGCGCAAGGACCCGGACGGGCAGGTGGCACGGGCAGCCGCCTCGCGCTGAGACCGGTGCCGACGCGAATTTTGACGAACGGCCCACAGGCGTTACAATAATGGATTGTTGTGTTTCCCTAAGGGGTCCTCAAAGCGCTTTTCCCACTCGCCGTCTAGGACTTTCAGGGAGCCCACGGAATACATGGCTTTCGGCCAGCATGGCAGCATGCGGCGCGGAGAGCCCGAAACACAATGCAAGGAAAAGGTTGAATCGTGAAGACTTTCACCCCGAAACCAGCCGATCTGACACATGACTGGTATATCGTCGATGCCTCCGGTGTGGTGCTGGGGCGTCTGGCAGCCCAGGTGGCCGATCTGCTGCGCGGCAAGAACAAGCCCACCTATGCGCCATACGCCGACTCCGGCAACAACGTCATCGTCATCAACGCGTCCAAGATGGTGCTGACGGGCAACAAGAACGACAAGGTGCTCTACACCCACTCCGGCCGCCCTGGCGGGCTGCGTCGCGACTCCTACGGGCAGTTGATGGAGCACAACCCCGAGCGCATCATCACGACGGCGGTCAAGGGCATGCTGCCCAAGAACAAGCTGGCCAAGGTCCAGCTGACCAGGCTGCGGGTCTTCGCAGGCGAGGAGCATCCTCACACCTCGCAGCAGCCCATTGAGTACAAGATCCATCAGGTCGCCCAGCAGGCCAAGTAGGACCAGAGGAGATAATCACCATGGCTGACAACAACAACAGCTCCGCGGTTCTTGAGGCCGAGGAGACCAGCGCTTCCTACACTTCCGAGACCAACGCCGGCGCAGGCACCGGCACCTCCGCCATCGAGCCGGGCTACGGCACCGGCCGCCGCAAGGAGGCAGTCGCCCGCGTCCGTCTGATTCCGGGCTCTGGCAAGTGGAGCATCAACGGACACACCCTGGAGGAGTACTTCCCCAGCAAGCTGCACCAGCGCGAGGTCAACTCGCCTATCGTGCTGCTCAAGCTTGAGAACAAGTTCGACGTGGTTGTGCGCGTCGAGGGCGGCGGCGTGACCGGCCAGGCCGGCGCAGTCCGTCTGGGCGTAGCACGCGCCTTGAACGCCATCGACCGGGACGCCAACCGTCCTGCCCTGAAGAAGGCCGGATTCCTGACCCGTGACGCCCGCGTGGTGGAGCGCAAGAAGGCCGGTCTGCACAAGGCCCGTCGCGCCCCGCAGTTCTCCAAGCGCTGACGTTCGCAGTTTTTTCCATCCCCGAGGTTCCCCCGGACCTTGGGGATTTTTCATGCCTGGATTCATGCCTGTTCATGCTTGGACGGCCCGGTCTGAAGCGAACGTCAAAGCGCACGTTCGGGTGCGGAAAGCGACCAGAAATGCCACGAATTCCCACATGACACGCTTCAAGCGAACGTTCGCTCATCCGGGGGCTCAATAGTGCCCCCTCTGGTCTATATTGTGACTTTCGTCACGTTATGACGGATGTCTTTCGTGGATCGGCACGCTCTGAGACAGTCTGGGACTTTCTGCCGGCCCTCATCGGCATCCGCGGAACATGAGGAGGGCCAATATCTTGGCTGGAACGCAGAAGCAGAAGCATGACCATCAAGTGAAGGAGCCGGCAGCCGGCAGGGAAGGCGGCCAGCCCGACAGCAGTGAGCTGGCCCGCAGGGAGGTTGATGCCCTGGTCGTCCGCGCGCAGTCGGCTTTACGTGCCTTTGAAGAGCTCGACCAGGAGCATGTCGATCGGATCGTGGCCAAGGCCTCGATCGCGGCCCTGAACAAGCACCTTCCCCTGGCGCAGATGGCCGTGGAGGAGACCGGGCGCGGCCTGGTGGAGGACAAGGCCACCAAGAACATCTTCGCCTGCGAGCATGTGACCAATTATCTGGCCAAGCAGCGCACCGTGGGCATCATCAGCGAAAACGACGTGGACGGCATCATCGAGGTGGCCGAGCCGGTGGGAGTCGTGGCCGGCGTGACCCCGGTGACCAATCCCACCTCGACTGCCATCTTCAAGTCGCTGCTGGCTTTGAAGACCCGCTGTCCCATCGTCTTCGGATTCCACCCATACGCCCAGCGCTGCTCGGTGGAGGCGGCCCGGATCGTCCGCGACGCAGCCATGGAGGCGGGCGCTCCGCGCGATTGCATCCAGTGGATCGAGCACCCCTCAGTCGAGGCCACCGGCGCGCTCATGCAGCACCCCGGCGTGGCCACCATACTGGCTACCGGCGGTCCTGGCATGGTCAAGGCCGCCTACTCTTCGGGCAAGCCTGCCCTGGGTGTAGGAGCCGGCAATGCTCCGGCATATGTGGACCGCAGGGTCAACGTTCCCCGGGCCGTCAACGACCTGATCCTGTCCAAGCATTTCGACTACGGCATGATCTGCGCCACGGAGCAAGCCATCATCGCCCATCAGGATGTGCATGACCGGGTGATCGAGGAGATGAAGCGGCGCAAGGCTTACTTCGTCAATCCCGAGGAGAAGGCCAAGCTGGAGGAGTACATGTTCGGCGTGCGGGCCCATGCTGGTGACGACGCTCCCGCTCCCAGGCTCAACTCCGAGGTTCCGGGCAAGTCCCCCCAGTTCATCGCCCGTCAAGCCGGGTTCGAGATCCCCGAGGACGCGACCATCCTGGCAGCCCAATGCGACCAGGTGGGCCCCGTGGAACCCCTGACCTTGGAGAAGCTGGCTCCGGTGCAGGCCGTGCTCAAGGCCCGCAACAAGGAAGAGGGCTTCACCCTTTGCGAGCAGATGCTGCGCTACGGCGCCGGGCACACGGCAGCCATCCACACCGATGACGAGAGGCTGGTGCGCGAGTACGGGCAGCGCATGCACGCCTGCCGGATCGTCTGGAACCAGCCCAGCTCCCTGGGCGGCATCGGTGACATCTACAATGCCATCGCCCCCTCCCTGACCCTGGGCTGCGGCTCCTACGGCGGCAATTCCGTCTCGGGCAACGTCCAGGCGGTCAACCTGATCAACATCAAGCGGATCGCGCGGAGGAACAACAACATGCAGTGGTTCAAGGTGCCGGCCAAGACCTACTTCGAGCCCAACTCCGTCCGCTACCTGCGCGACATGTTCGGCATCCGCCGGGCCGTCATCGTATGCGACAAGGTCATGGAGCAGCTGGGAATCGTCGACAAGATCATCGATCAGCTGCGGGCCCGGCCCGAGCCGGTCACCTTCCGCATCATCGACTATGTGGAGCCGGAGCCCAGCGTCGAGACAGTGGAGCGCGGTGCGGCCATGATGCGCGATGAGTTCGGTCCCGACACCATCATCGCCGTGGGCGGCGGCAGTCCCATGGACGCGGCCAAGATCATGTGGCTGCTCTATGAGCATCCGGAGATCTCCTTTGCCGATGTTCGCGAGAAGTTCTTCGACATCCGCAAGCGGGCCTTCAAGATTCCGCCCCTGGGCACCAAGGCCAGGCTGGTCTGCATTCCCACCTCTTCGGGCACGGGTTCGGAGGTCACCCCATTCGCGGTCATCACCGACCATAAGACCGGATACAAGTACCCCATCACCGACTACGCCCTGACCCCCAGCGTGGCCATCGTGGATCCGGTTCTGGCCCGCACCCAGCCCAAGCAGCTGGCCTGCGACTCGGGCTTCGATGCCCTGACCCACTGCATGGAGGCCTTCGTCTCGGTCTACGCCAATGACTACACCGACGCCATGGCCCTGCATGCGGCCAAGCTGATCTGGGACAACCTGGAGCCTGCCGTGGGCACCGCCGGCGGCGAGGCCAAGGTGCGCGCCCAGGAGAAGATGCACAATGCGGCAACCATGGCCGGCATGGCCTTCGGCTCGGCCTTCCTGGGCATGTGCCACGGCATGGCGCACACCATCGGAGCCCTCTGCCATGTGGCCCATGGGCGGGCCAACTCCATCCTCCTGCCCTATGTGATCCGCTACAACGGACGGGTCCCGGACGAGCCTACCAGCTGGCCCAAGTACAGCGAGTATGTGGCCCCGGAGCGCTACAGGCAGATGGCCCATGTGCTGGGCATCGAATCCGCTGCGCCAGAGGAGGGCGTGGAGCTCTTGGCCCGTGCTGTGGAATCCTACAGGGACGAGCGCCTGGGCATGGATGCCTCCTTCCAGGCAGCCGGAGTGGACGAGGACCTCTACTGGCAGTCCCTGGATCAGATCGGCATGCGCGCCTATGAGGACCAGTGCACGCCGGCCAACCCCCGCATTCCGCTGATTGAGGATATGAAGGACATCGCCGTGGCAGCCTACTACGGGGTCAGCCAGGAGGAGGGCCACCGGATGAGGGTGGCCCGCCAGGATGAGGATGTGGTCCAGGAGGCCTCCCAGCGGGCCTTACAGGGCCATAATCGAGTCGAGGGTTCCCCAGGCATCGGTGCGACACGCCCGGATTCTTCTAGGGGAACCCTCGTGCTTTAATAAGAAAGTTGCCTGTTTTGGGCTCGCATTTTGTCAATCACAATAGCGGGTGCAGCGAGGAGTCCCATCCCCACGGGATTCTCCACGGCTGCGCATGGATCCGGCTGAGGCCTGTCGGGAGGAATGTCTCCTTGCGGCCGTCGTTCCGTGCCCTCGAAACAGACTGGGTAATCAGTTCATAGATCGCTAGAAAGGGCGGACGGCAATGGCGGGACAGAAAATCCGCATCAGGCTAAAGTCCTATGACCATGAGGTCATCGACCAATCGGCGAAGAAGATCGTCGAGACGGTGACGAACGCGGGCGCAACTGTGGTTGGCCCCGTTCCGCTGCCGACTGAGAAGAACGTGTATGTCGTCATCCGTTCTCCTCATAAGTACAAGGACTCCCGCGAGCACTTCGAGATGCGCACCCACAAGCGCCTGATCGACATCGTGGATCCCACGCCCAAGGCTGTGGATTCGCTGATGCACATCGATCTGCCGGCGGACGTCAACATTGAGATCAAGCTGTAGGGGAGGAGGAAACCGCATGGCTGAAGAGCAGAGGAACCGCAAGGCTCTCCTGGGCCGCAAGCTGGGCATGTCCCAGGTCTGGGACGAGAACGGCTTCTTCGTCCCGGTGACCCTGGTGGACGTGTCCACCAACGTGGTGACCGCGGTCAAGAACCAGGAGAAGGACGGCTACCAGGCCATCCAGATCGGCTACGGGCAGATCGACCCCACCAAGGTGACCAAGCCGCTGGCTGGTCACTTCGCCAAGGCCGGAGTGACCCCGCGTCGTCACCTGGTCGAGGTTCGCACCGCCGATGCCGACAGCTACCAGCCCGGCCAGGAGCTGGGCCTGGACCTGCTGCCCGAGGGCAGCGAGGTCGATGTGACCGGCACCACCAAGGGCAAGGGCTTTGCCGGCACCATCAAGCGCTGGGGCTTCAAGTCCTACCGCCGCACCCACGGCTCGCACAAGAACGAGCGCCGCCCCGGTTCAGTGGGCGCCTGCGCAACGCCCAGCCGCATCCTCAAGGGCAAGCGGATGGCCGGCCGCATGGGTCATGACACCTCGACCGTCCAGAACCTGACCATCGTCTCCGCAGATGCCGAGAAGGGCGTCATCGCCATCAAGGGTGCCCTGCCCGGGCCCCGCGGCGCCATCGTCCTGGTTCGTTCGGCAGTGAAGGGAGCCTGAAACCATGGCTAAGTTGACTCTGAACATCACCGACGCCCAGGGCAAGAACACCGGGACCGTGGATGCGCCCGAGCAGATCTTCGGCATTGCCGAGGAGGATGTCCGCTCGCATGTGCCGCTGATCCATCAGGTGGTCGTCGCCCAGCTGGCTGCTGCCCGCCAGGGCACGCACTCGGTCAAGACCCGGTCCACCGTCTCCGGCGGCGGCCGCAAGCCTTGGAAGCAGAAGGGCACCGGTCGTGCTCGTCAGGGCTCCATCCGCGCTCCCCAGTGGACCGGTGGCGCCATTGTCCACGGCCCCCAGCCGCGCGACTACTCCCAGCGCACCCCCAAGAAGATGAAGGCCGCAGCCCTGCGCTACGTCCTGTCCGACCGGGTCAACGCCGGACGCGTGCACGTGGTCGATTTCGGCATTGGCGAGACCCCGTCCACCAAGGCCGCCAAGGCAGCCCTGCTGCCCCTGGTCGACAACAGATTCACCACCGTCGTGCTGTCCCGTGAGAACATCAACGAGTGGCTCTCCGTCAGGAACCTGCCCACCGTCCATGTCCTCTTCGCCGATCAGCTCAACACCTACGATGTGGTCACGGCCGAGGATGTCGTCTTCAGCAAGGATGGCTTCGACGCCTTCCTGGCTGTCAAGGGCGGCGCCAAGTCCGAGACCGTCAAGGAGGCCTGATTTTCATGGCAGCTATTCACAAGCCAGCGCACGACATCATTCTGCGTCCGGTCGTCTCCGAGAAGAGCTACGCCAACTCGGACCGCGGCCAGTACACATTCGTGGTGGACCCTGATGCCAACAAGGTCGCCATCAAGCAGGCCATCGAGCAGATCTTCAATGTGAAGGTCACATCGGTCAACACCCTCAATCGTCAGGGCAAGCGGACCCGGACCCGTACGGGCTGGGGTCGCCGCGCCGCCGAGAAGCGCGCCATCGTCAAGGTGGCCGAGGGCCAGTCGATCGATGTCTTCGGTACCAACAACTGAAGGCTAGCCGAGAAAAGTTAAGGAAGAACTAGATTATGGCTATCCGTACATACAAGCCGACGACCGCGGGCCGTCGCAACGCCTCGGTTTCGGACTTCGCCGAAATCACGCGCTCCAAGCCCGAGAAGTCGCTGGTTCGCAAGCTGAGCAAGACCGGCGGACGCAACTCCTATGGCCGCGTCACCAGCCGCCACCGCGGCGGCGGGCACAAGCGCCAGTACCGTCTCATCGACTTCCGCCGCTGGGACAAGGACGGCGTGCCGGCCAAGGTGGCTGAGATCGAATACGATCCCAACCGTTCGGCCCGCATTGCCCTTCTGCACTTCGCCGACGGCGAGAAGCGCTACATCATCGCCCCGCAGGGCATCAAGCAGGGTGACGTCATCGAGACCGGCCCCCAGGCCGATATCAAGCCCGGCAACAACCTGCCTCTGCGCAACATCCCGACCGGCACCATCGTCCACGCCATTGAGCTGCGGCCCCTGGGCGGCGCCAAGATCGCCCGCTCGGCCGGTGCTGCCGTCCAGCTGGTGGCCAAGGACGGGGCCTACGCCCAGCTGCGTATGCCCTCCGGCGAGATCCGCAACGTCGACTCCCGCTGCCGTGCAACCGTGGGCGAGGTCGGCAACAACGACCACGCCAACGTCCAGCTCGGCAAGGCAGGACGTGCCCGCTGGATGGGACGCAGGCCCATCACCCGCGGTGAATCCATGAACCCGGTCGACCACCCGCATGGTGGACGCACTCGTGGCGGCAAGCCGCCAGTGTCTCCCTGGGGCAAGGGCGAGGTCCGCACCCGCAGGCCCAAGAAGGCCTCCAACAAGATGATCGTGCGTCGTCGTCCAAATGGTAAGAACCGCAAGTAAGGGAGTGTCGGAAAGATGACTCGTAGCATCAAGAAGGGCCCATTCGTCGACGCCCACTTGCAGAAGAAAGTCGACGAGCAGAACGAGAAGGGCACCAAGAACGTCATCAAGACCTGGTCCCGTCGTTCCATGATCACCCCGGACTTCATCGGGCACACTTTCGCTGTGCACGATGGCCGCAAGCATGTCCCGGTCTTCGTCACCGAGGCCATGGTCGGCCACAAGCTCGGCGAATTCGCCCCCACCAGGACCTTCAGGGGTCACGTGAAGGACGACAAGAAAGCACGCCGCTGAGGCGAGGGAGAGTAGAGACACATGGAAGCTAAGGCAATTGCACGTCACGTTCGCGTGACGCCTCGCAAGGCTCGCCGCGTCGTCGACCTCATCCGAGGCAAGCAGGCGACCGAGGCCGTGACCATTCTGAAGTTCGCCCCCCAGGATGCGGCCGTTCCGGTCCGCAAGTGCCTGGAGAGCGCCATCGCCAACGCGCGTGTCAAGGCGGACAAGGCCAACCAGCCCTTCCGCGAGAACGAGCTGATGGTTCGTGAGACCTACGTGGACGAGGGCACCACCCTGAGGCGGTTCCGCGCCCGCGCCCAAGGTCGTGCGGCCCGCATCAACAAGCGGACCAGCCACATCACCGTCGTGGTGGCCGACAAGGAAGGAGCCCGATAATGGGGCAGAAGATCAACCCGTTTGGGTACCGACTCGGCATCACCGAGGAGCACCGCAGCAAGTGGTACTCCGACTCCAACAAGTCGGGGGAGCGATACAGCGACTTCGTTCTTGAGGACGACAAGATCCGCAAGGAGATGAACAAGGATCTGGAACGCGCAGGCGTCTCCAAGATCGTCATCGAGCGGACCCGCGACCGTGTGCGCGTCGACATCCACACCGCCCGGCCGGGCATCGTCATCGGCCGTCGCGGCGCCGAGGCCGAGCGCGTGCGCGCCAAGCTGGAGAAGATCACCGGCAAGCAGGTCCAGCTGAACATCTTCGAGGTCAAGAACGCCTCCATCGATGCCCAGCTTGTTGCTCAGGGCATCGCCGAGCAGCTGACCAACCGCGTCACCTTCCGCCGGGCCATGCGCAAGGCTCAGCAGGATGCCATGCGGGCCGGCGCCAAGGGCATCAGGATCAAGCTGTCCGGCCGCTTGGGCGGAGCCGAGATGAGCCGTTCGGAGTTCTACCGCGAGGGTCGTGTGCCCCTGCAGACGCTCCGCGCCCTGATCGATTACGGCTTCTTCGAGGCCAGGACCACCTACGGCCGCATCGGCGTCAAGGTCTGGATCTACAAGGGCGACATGACCGAGCGTCAGTTCGAGGAGCAGCAGGCTCAGCAGAACAACCGCCCCGGTCGGCGTGGCGATCGTCGTCCCCGTCGTGGCGTCCGTCCCTCCGAGGGACGCACCCGCCGCGAGCAGGATGCAGCCAAGCAGAACAGCGGTGTGGCCGCGCCGCCGGCGGCGGCTCAGGAGCAGACCGCCTCGGCCCCCGTCGCAACCGAAGCAAAGGAGTGAGCCGTGCTTATCCCAAAGAGGACTAAATACCGCAAGCAGCATCGTCCGGGTCGTTCGGGCATGTCCAAGGGCGGCAACGAGATCGCTTTCGGCGATTACGGCATCCAGGCCCTGGCTCCGGCCTACCTGACCAACCGGCAGATCGAGGCGGCCCGTATCGCCATGACACGGTACATCAAGCGTGGTGGCCGCGTCTGGATCACGGTCTTCCCGGATCGCCCCCTGACCAAGCACGCTCTGGGATCCCGAATGGGCTCCGGCAAGGGTGCGCCCGAGTTCTGGGTGGCCAACGTCCGTCCCGGCCGGGTGCTCTTCGAGATCGGTGGCGTGAGCGAGGATGTGGCCCGCGAGGCCCTTCGCCGCGCTACTGACAAGCTTCCCATGAAGTGCCGGATTATTGCACGTGAAGGCGGTGACATCTGATGTCAGTCGGAACAGCCGAGTATTCCATCAAGAATCTGAATGAAAAGACCAATGCGGAGATCGAGGATTTCCTGAAGAAGTCCAAGGAAGAGCTGTTCAACCTGCGCTTCCAGTCGGCCACTGGTCAGCTGGAGAACACCTCCCGCCTCAAGGCCGTCAAGCACGACATCGCCAGGATGTACACCGTCCTGCGTGAGCGCGAGCTGGGCATCAGCCAGGAGCCCGCCGAAGCAAAGGCCGAGAGCAAAGCTGAGGAGAAGTAAGCATGGCTGACAAGCAGGAGCGCAACTTCCGCAAGGTTCGCAGCGGCTACGTCGTGTCCGACAAGATGGACAAGACCATCACCGTAGAGCTGGAGCAGCGTTCGACCCACCCCCTGTACGGCAAGGTCGTCCGCAGCAACCGCAAGGTCAAGGCCCATGATGAGAAGAACGAGGCCCATGTGGGCGACTTCGTGAGTATCATGGAGACCCGTCCTCTGAGCAAGACCAAGCGCTGGCGTCTCGACTCCATCGTCGAGCGCGCCAAGTAACAAGTTCGGCCAGGCTCCGCATTTCATCCCGCCCTGGTGCGGGGTGTCTGCGGAGAACCAGCGCGGCTAAGGAGAATCAATGATTCAGCAGGAATCGCGGCTTCAGGTCGCCGACAACACGGGTGCCAAGGAGATCCTGGCCATCCGCGTGCTCGGCGGGTCGAAGCGACGCTATGCCGGCATTGGCGATGTGATCGTCGCCACCGTCAAGGATGCCATTCCCGGCGGGTCGGTCAAGAAGGGCGAGGTCGTCAAGGCGGTCGTCGTCCGCACGGTCAAGGAGCATCGTCGTCATGACGGCTCCTACATCAAGTTCGACGAGAACGCGGCGGTCATCCTAGGCACAGGCCGTGAGCCCCGCGGCACTCGTATCTTCGGACCGGTCGGTCGTGAGCTGCGCGACAAGCGCTTCATGAAGATCGTGTCCCTGGCACCGGAGGTGATCTGAAGTGGTAGCCAAGATCAAGACAGGCGACCAGGTCAAGGTCATCCGCGGCAAGGATCGCGGCAAGGAGGGCAAGGTTCTGCGGATTCTGCCCAATGACCGTCTGATCGTCGAGGGTATTCAGATCGTCAAGAAGCATGTGCGCGCCACCCAGCAGGGTCAGGAGTCGGGCATCGTCCCGACCGAGGCGCCCATCCATCGCTCAAACGTGATGGTCATCGACCCGGAGACCAAGAAGCCGACTCGCATCGGCGTAAACATCAAGGAGGAGGCGCGTGACGGCAAAGTCAAGGTCGTGCGCACCCGCTTCGCCAAGAAGTCAGGCAAGGAGCTGTCATGAGCGATACCACCGTTGAAGCACCGGCAGTCCCTCGTTTGCTGCAGCAGTACCGCGAGAGCATCGTGCCCGAGCTGGAGAAGGAGTTCAAGTTCTCCAACCCCATGCAGGTGCCCAGGATCGAAAAGGTCGTGGTCTCCATGGGCGTGGGGGCCGCGGCACGCGACTCCAAGCTGATCGAGGGTGCGGTCAAGGACCTGACGGCCATCACCGGCCAGAAGCCCAAGATCACCAAGGCCAAGAAGTCCGTGGCGCAGTTCCACCTGCGCGAGGGACAGGCCATCGGCGCCTTCGCCACCCTGCGCGGCGTGCGCATGTGGGAGTTCCTGGATCGTCTGCTGACCCTGGCTCTGCCCCGCATCCGCGACTTCCGCGGCATCAGCGACCGTCAGTTCGACGGCCAGGGCAACTACAACTTCGGTCTCACGGAGCAGTCCATGTTCCACGAGATCGATCCTGATCAGATCGATCACCAGCGTGGTATGGATATCACCGTGGTGACCTCCACCAAGAACGATCAGGAGGCCCGCGCGCTGCTCAAGCAGCTGGGCTTCCCCTTCAAGGAGAACTGATATGGCAAAAACCGCTCTGAGAAACAAGGCGGCACGCAAGCCGAAGTTCAAGGTGCGTGGCTACACGCGCTGCCAGGTCTGCGGTCGTCCCCATTCCGTCTATCGCAAGTTCGGCCTGTGCCGCATCTGCCTTCGCGAGAAGGCCCATCGCGGCGAGCTGCCGGGTGTGACGAAGTCCAGTTGGTAAAGATCGACGCTGAAGGTCCGCGGTCGCGGCAGTTTGCTGCCCGGCGGCGGAAACCACGGCGAGGAAGGGCATAAGCCCACATGACAATGACAGATCCCATCGCAGACATGCTGACACGTCTGCGTAATGCGAGTGCGGCCAAGCATGAGACAGTCGACATGCCGTACTCCAAGTTCAAGGCGAACATCGCGCAGATCCTCAAGCGCGAAGGCTTCATCGCCGATTACCGAGCCAAGGAAGCGCGCGTCGGGCAGGATCTGGAGATCACGCTCAAGTACGGTCCCGATGGACGTCAGTCCATTCAGGGCATCAAGCGCGTCTCCAAGCCCGGTCTGCGCCGCTACGCCAAGTCGGATTCCCTGCCCATGCCCCTGGGCGGTCTGGGAATCGCCATCATCTCGACCAGCTCGGGACTGATGACCCAGAAGGAATGCCTCGACAGGGGCATCGGCGGCGAAATCGTCGCCTACGTATGGTGAGAAAGGAGAGCTGAACATGGCATCGCATATTGGCAAGCTCCCCATCGCCGTTCCGGCAGGTGTGGAGGTGGCCTTCAATGGCCAGGAATTCACCGCCAAGGGTCCCAAGGGCTCCGACGAGTACACGCTGCCCGAGGGCATCACCGGCAAGGTTGAGGGCAATCAGATTATCATGACCCCCGCCGACGAGGACCGCACCACCAAGGCCAAGCACGGACTGAGCCGCTCCATTGTGGCATCCATGGTCGAGGGCGTCTCCAAGGGCTACAGCAAGCACCTGCAGATCGTCGGCACCGGCTACCGCGTGGTCGCCAAGGGCAAGTCCCTGGAGTTCTCGCTGGGCTACTCGCACACCATCACTGTCGACCCCCCGGAGGGCATCACCTTCGAGACGCCGAACGCCAACGAAGTGGTCGTCTCCGGCATCGACAAGCAGGCTGTCGGCCAGGCTGCGGCAAACATCCGCGCCCTGCGTGCACCCGAGCCTTACAAGGGCAAGGGCATCAAGTACGCCGACGAGCACATCCTGCGCAAGGCTGGAAAGGCTGGTAAGTGATATGACGGTCTCGATACTAGGCAAAGGCAAGAAGATCGCCCGTCTGCGCCGCCATGCCCGTCTGCGCAAGCACGTCTCCGGCACGGCAGAGCGTCCCCGTCTGGTGGTCACACGGACCAACCGCAACATGATCGCCCAGATCGTCGACGACACCAGGGGCGTCACCCTGGTCAGCGAATCGACCATGGCTTCGGACTACGGCTCCTTCAAGGGCACCAAGACCGAGGCTGCCCGCAAGGTGGGCGAGCAGATCGCGGCCAAGGCCAAGAAAGCCGGCATCACCACCGTGGTCTTCGACCGTGGTGGCAACAAGTACCACGGAAGGGTCGCAGCGGTTGCGGAAGGCGCCCGTGAGGGAGGTTTGGCACTGTGAGCGACAACGAAACGACAAAGGAAACAACCCAGGTGACTGAAGATTCCACAAACGCTCAGTCCAGCCAGGGTGGCAGAAGAGACCGGAACGACCGGAACGATGATCGCCGCGGTGGTCGTCGTGGCGGTTCCCGTGACGGCCGCAGGGATGGTCGTCGTGGCCGTCGCGATCGCGACGACCGTGACGACATGCTCGACAGGGTCGTGACCATCAACCGTGTGTCCAAGGTCCACAAGGGCGGCCGAACCTTCAGCTTCGCGGCTCTGGTGGTCGTGGGCGACGGCAAGGGCACTGTGGGCGTTGGCTACGGCAAGTCCCGCGAGGTTCCCGCAGCCATCTCCAAGGGTCAGCTGGACGCTAAGAAGCACATGTTCACTGTTCCCCGCATCCGCGGCACCGTCACCCACCCGGTGATCGGCCACGATGCGGCCGGCACTGTCCTCCTGCGGCCTGCGGCCCCCGGCACCGGCGTTATCGCCGGTGGTCCGGTCCGCGCCGTCCTGGAGTGCGCCGGCATCACCGACATCCTGAGCAAGTCCATGGGATCGGCCACGGCCGTCAACATGGTGCGGGCCACTGTGGCTGCCCTGAAGCAGCTGGAGGAGCCCGAGGAGATCGCGGCACGCCGTGGTCTGCCTCTGGAGGAGGTCGCCCCCGACTCCCTCCTGCGCGCACGTGCCGCCGGCATCGCCGACGAGCGCAAGGAGCGCGAAGAGGCCAAGGCCAAGGCTGACGAGCAGTCGAAGGCAGGTGAGTGATGACCAAGCAGATCAAGATCACCCTGGTCAAGGGCGTGGCTCATGCCACCGACCGCCAGAAGGAGAACGTCAGGTCGCTGGGCCTTCACAAGATCGGCCAGACCGTCCTGCGTGAGGACACCCCCGTCTACCGGGGGATGGCCAACAAGGTCCGCCACCTGGTGAACGTAGAGGAGGCAGACTGATTATGGCCAGCGACAAGCAAGAGCCCACCATCCTGCAGATGCATGACCTGCGTCCGGCTCCGGGCGCCAAGCGCGACCGCATCCGTGTAGGTCGCGGTGAGGGGTCCAAGGGCAAGACCTCCGGTCGTGGCACCAAGGGCACCAAGGCACGCTATCAGGTCCGTCCGGGCTTTGAAGGCGGCCAGCTGCCCCTGTACATGCGGCTGCCTAAGCTGCGCGGGTTCAGGAGCCCCTTCAAGAAGGAGTACCAGGTGGTCAACCTGGGTGCCCTGGAAGGACTCTTCCCCAAGGGCGGCGAGGTCACCGTCGAGGATCTGGTCAACAAGGGAGCGGTCCGCAAGGGCCGCCCTGTCAAGGTCCTGGGTGACGGCGACGTCAAGGCCGCTTTCACCCTCAAAGGCGTCAAGGCCTCGGCCTCGGCCAGAAGCAAGATAGAAGCCGCAGGCGGGTCCGTCTCCGAGAACTGATACTCGCAGGGGACAGACCGCAAGGCAGATGATTCCGGCCCTCCCCGCTTCAAGCGGGCGGGGGCCGGAATTCGTTTCCGACCCGGTTGCCATCATGATTTGACGGAACCATCGGTTAAGCTGGTCGGAGCAAGAAGGTGCGATGCACCGAGACCAACGCGCGGTCGCGTAGGGAGGGAACTTAGGTGAGGACGTTAATCCAGGCCTTCAAGACCAAGGAGCTGAGGAAGAAAATCTTCTTCGTTCTTGGCATCATCATCATCTATCGCATTGGGTCGTTCATACCTACCCCAGGCGTGGATTATCCTTCCGTGCAGAAGTGCATCACCACGGCCGGCAATGAGGACTTCATCGGTCTGGTAAACCTGTTCTCCGGCGGAGCTCTGCTGCAGCTGTCCATCTTCGCACTGGGCATCATGCCCTACATCACCGCATCCATCGTGGTGCAGCTGCTGCGCGTGGTCATTCCCCGCTTCGAGGCTCTGCACAAGGAGGGTCAGTCGGGCGAGGCCAAGCTGACCGAATACACCAGGTATCTGACCATCGGTCTGGCCGTGCTGCAGTCCACGACCATTCTGGTCACAGCCCGCAACGGTGCGCTTTTCAACGGGGCCTGCCAGCAACAGGTCATTCCCGACAGTTCCGTTTGGAATCTGGTCGTCATGGTTTTGATTATGACCGGCGGCACGGGTCTGATCATGTGGATGGCCGAGTTGATCACCGACAAGGGCATTGGCAACGGCATGTCCGTCCTGATCTTCATCTCCATCTGCTCCGGCTTCCTGCCGCAGCTCTGGAACATCGGCTGGGGAACCAACGGCAAGAACGGCGACTGGGTCAAATTCGGCATTGTGGTGACCGTCCTGGTGGTCATCCTGATTCTGGTCGACTACGTGGAGCTGGCGCAGCGCCGCATTCCCGTCCAGTACACCCGTAGGATGATCGGCCGCAAGATGTACGGCGGGTCCTCCACCTATCTGCCGCTCAAGATCAATATGTCAGGCGTGATTCCCCCCATCTTCGCCTCCTCCATTCTGGCTATTCCCACCCTTATCGCCCAGTTCGGCAAGTCCGATCAGAACTGGGTCAAGTGGATCAACGCCAACATGGCCAATACGACCTCGGTATGGTACATCGTGCTCTACTCGGTCATGATCGTCTTCTTCTGCTTCTTCTACACTTCAATCACTTTCAACCCTGACGAGACTGCCGACAACATGAAGGAGTACGGCGGCTTCATCCCGGGCATCAGGGCCGGACGGGCCACCAGCCGGTACCTGTCATATGTAATGAACCGGCTGAACACGGTGGGAGCAATCTACCTGCTCTTTGTGGCCCTGATTCCCACGGTGCTGATCATGCTGCTGAAGATCAACTCCAAGCTGCCTTTCGGCGGTACAACCATACTGATCATCGCCGGCGTCGGCCTGGACACCCTGCGTCAGGCCAGGGCGCAGACCGAGCAGTTCCAGTACACCGGCTTCCTGCTGGAGGGCGACCACAAGGAGGGCTGACCCTTCGGTCAAACATCTGCTGGTGGTATCAATCCAAACAGATTAAGGTCCGGCCCTGTCACTTGTTGGCATGGAGCCGGACCATTTTTGTGTCAGGCCTGTGCCAGGAAGACCGTTCGTGTGAGTTTGGGAGCGGAACCTGCTCTTGGACCGGGCAGCCGCTAGCATACGTTAAAGAGGGTCCTGCGCGGTTTGGTCCGCCTGGGACTGCAGACCAAGAACATCAAGCAAAGGACAGGGAATGGCACAGCGACTGTTGATCATGGGACCTCAAGGTGTAGGCAAGGGCACGCAGGCGGCCTTGCTCAGCAAGCATTACGGGATTCCGGCCATATCCACTGGTGACATTTTCCGCTACAACCTGAAGAACGGAACCGAGCTGGGCAAACAGGCCAAGTCCTACACCGACAAGGGCGAGCTGGTTCCAGACGAGCTGACCAACAAGATTGTCAAGGACCGCTTGGGCATGGATGATGCGGCCCAGGGCTGGATTCTGGACGGCTACCCCCGTTCGGCATCCCAGGTCGAGGCGCTGGACAAGATGCTCAAGGAGCTGGGCACTCCGCTGACGGCTGTGGTGGCCCTGGATGCCGACCATGACGTGCTCATGCAGCGCATCGCCAAGCGGGCCAAGGAGGAGGGGCGAGCAGACGATACCCCCGAGGCCATCGCCAAGCGGCTGGATATCTATGCCAAGGAGACTGCCCCCCTGCTGAATACCTATAAGTCCCGTGGCCTTCTGGTCGCAGTGGATGGCCAGGGCGAGGTCGACCAGATATCCAAGGAGATTGTCGCTCAGCTGGACAAGCGCTGATTCATAGCTTGTCAATTCATAGCTTGTCAGTCGAGAGGCCGGTCGCCGGCAAGACTCGCAGATAAGACGACCTGGAGCATAGAAGCTGCATGACCCCAAGGGGCGTGACAGCTTCTTTTTGTGCAGGGCGGAAAACCCGCGAGTCCGCCCAACTCTGGCGAACAGGATGATAGCCTTGGTGCATTCAGGCCCTCTTGCGAGGGATATTGCATGTCGGTGATAGGCCGTAAAAGATAGAGCAATCAGTACAGAAACAGAAGAGGTCCACTTGAAGGGGTCTACGGTATCCGTGGTCAGATCGGATAAGCAGGAACCAGCGCGTCCAAAGCACACCATCCGAACCATTCTGCGCTCCCTGCGCGAATACCGGAAGGCCAGTTTTCTGGCTCCGGCTTTCGTCTTTTTGGAGAGCGTCCTTGAGATCGTGATCCCGACCATCATGGCCTCCCTGATTGACCAAGGGGTCTCGGGGAGGTCCATGCCGGCCATCTTCAAATTCGGGCTGATCCTGCTGGCCTGCTCGGCCGTCTCCCTGTTCTCCGGATTCATGTCCGGCCGGTATGCGGCCATCGCCTCTTCCGGCCTGGCCAAGAATGTCCGCAGCGATCTGTTCGCCAAGGTGCAGTCCTTCAGCTTCACCAACATCGACCGCTTCTCAACGGGGTCTATCATCACCAGGCTGACCACCGATGTGACCAACCTGCAGAACGCCTATCAGATGGTGATCAGGGTCGGGGTCAGGGCGCCGATCATGGTCATCGTGGCCTGGCTCTTTTCCTATAGGATTTCCAGGCCCATATCCCTGGTCTTCCTGATCGCCATCCCCATCCTGGGCTTCGGTCTGATCGGTCTGTCCCTGCTGGTTCATCCCATCTTCGAGCGGGTCTTCCACACCTACGACCACCTCAACAACGTGGTGGACGAGAACCTTCAGGGCATCAGAGTGGTCAAGTCCTACAACCGTGAAGACTACGAGGAGCGCAAATTCAACGGTATTTCCTCGGCCATCTACCGGGCCTTCTGCAAGGCCGAGCGGATCATGAGCCTGAACCCGGCATTGCTGAACTTCTGCATCTACGCCTCTCTGCTGGTCATATCCTGGATGGGCGCCTCCCAGATTGTGGCATCCGGGAACAATGCGGCCCTGGGGCTTACCACAGGAGATCTGACCGCCCTGGTCACCTATGCCATCCAGATCATGATGGCCATGAACATGGTCTCCATGATCGTGGTCATGGTCGTCATCTCCCAGGCCTCGGCCGAGCGCATCTGCCAGGTGCTCAACGAGGTCAGCACCGTGCATGATCCCGCCAAGCCGGTCATGAAGGTGGCCGACGGCTCCATCAGCTTCCAGGATGTGACCTTCCGCTACTCGGAGCGGTCCGAACGTCCCGTTCTGAGCCACATCAATCTGCAGGTTCCTTCGGGCTCCACCCTGGGCATCGTGGGCGGGACCGGCTCCTCCAAGTCCAGCCTGGTCCAGCTCATCCCCCGTCTCTACGACGTGACCGAGGGGTCCCTCCAGGTGGGCGGCGTGGACGTGCGCCAGTACGACCTGACCGTCCTGCGCGACCAGGTGGCCATGGTGCTCCAGAAGAATGTCCTGTTCACCGGGACCATCGCCGAGAACCTGCGCTGGGGCAACCCTGAGGCCACGGACGAAGATCTGGTGCGCGCCTGCACCCTGGCCCAGGCCGACGATTTCGTGCGGGAGTTTCCTGATGGCTATCAGACCTATCTGGACGAGGGCGGCACCAACCTTTCTGGCGGCCAGCGACAGCGTCTGTGCATAGCGCGGGCCCTGCTGAAGAAGCCCGACATTCTGATTCTGGACGACTCGACCAGCGCTGTGGACACCAAGACCGACCAGCTGATCCGCCGCGCCTTCAGCCAGGAAATCCCCGACACCACCAAGATCATCATCTCCCAGCGTCTGGCCTCTGTGGAGGACGCCGACATGATCGTGGTCCTGGAGGAGGGCAGGATTCTCGACAAGGGCACCCACCAGGAGCTCCTGCGGACATGTCAGGAGTACCGATCCATCTATGAATCACAGACCAGGAACCAGAGCGAGGAGGACAAGGACCATGAGTGACGGATCATTCAAGGACCGCAAGCCCCGCCTGGACAAGGCCGCGCCGGGAACGACCCGTCGCATCCTGAGCTACCTGCTTGCCTACCGCTGGCAGCTGGCGGTGATCGTGGTCTGCATCATCATCAGCGCCGGGGCCCAGGCGGCATCGGCCTTCTTCCTCCAGCCGCTGATCGACCACTACATCCTGCCGCTGGTCGGGGCCGCCGACCCTGACTGGGGACCGCTGATGAGGACCCTGATCCTGATGGGCTGCCTCTATGCAGTGGGGACCTTCTGCTCCTGGTTCTGGAACTGGCTGATCGTCAAGGTGGAGCAGGGCACCCTGAAGACCATCCGCGACCAGATGTTCGCCCACCAGCAGGAGCTGCCCATCGGCTTCTTCGACACCCATGAGCATGGCGACACCATGAGCCGCTACACCAACGACACGGATACCCTCCGTCAGGCCATCTCCCAGTCTTTCCCGCAGATGGTTTCCTCGGTCCTGTCCGCCCTGGCAGCCCTGATCTCCATGCTCTGGCTTTCCATCCCCTTCACCGTCCTGACCCTGGTCTTCGCGGCGGTCCTTATTGTGGTGGTCCGGGTTCTGGTCACCCGAAGCGGCCGGTACTTCGTTCACCAGCAGCGCTATCTGGGCCAGGTGAACGCCTTTGTGGAAGAGGCCGTCAACGGGCAGAAGGTCATCAAGGTCTTCAACCATGAGGATGCCACCGCCAAGGTCTTCGAGGAGAGGAACGAGGAGCTCTTCCAGGCCTCGGCCCAGGCCAATACCTACGGCAACGTCACCATGCCGGTCGTGGGCAACATGGGCTACCTGCTCTATGTCATCCTGGCCATCGTGGGCGGTCTGGCCGGCATCGCGGGCATGGGCAATGTAGGACTTACCGGGGCTGGGCCGCTGACCCTGGGAACCATCGTCTCCCTTCTGACCCTCTCCCGCTCCTTCATCAACCCCATCGGCCAGGTCTCCATGCAGTTCAACATGGTCATGATGGCCCTGGCAGGCGCCTCCCGGATCTTCGACCTGATGGACCAGCCCGTCGAGTCCGACCAGGGCACGGTCAGATTGGTCAGCGTCGAACTGGCCTCGGACGGCCGGACCATGACCCCAGTCGACCATGAGACAGGGCACTGGGCCTGGAAGCGCGAGGCGGATGACGACGGCAGGCGCTCGCTGGAGGCCGCCATGAAGCTTCCCGGCGATGCCCGTGATGTGGCCCTGAAGGCCAAGGATCAGGCCATCACATCCCCGGATGGGCGATACACCCTCCTCCAGGGGGATGTGCGATTCACCGACGTCAGCTTCGGATACGACCCAGGCAAGCCTGTCCTGCACGACATCACCTGGTTCGCCAAGCCCGGGCAGAAGGTGGCGCTGGTCGGTGCCACTGGTGCCGGCAAGACCACGATCACCAACCTGATCAACCGCTTCTATGACATCCAACAAGGCCAGATCCTCTATGACGGGATCGATGTGAGGAATATCCGCAAGCCTGACCTCCGCCGCTCCCTGGGCATCGTCCTTCAGGATGTCAACCTCTTCACAGGCACCGTCCTGGACAACATCCGCTACGGGCGCCTGGATGCCACGGACGAGGAGTGTATCGAGGCTGCCAGGATGACCAACGCCGACAGCTTCATCCGCATGCTTCCCCAGGGCTACCAGACCGTTCTTGAGGGGGATGGAAGCGGACTGTCCCAGGGTCAGCGACAGCTGATCTCGATTGCTAGGGCAGCGGTGGCCGATCCTCCGGCCATGATCCTGGACGAAGCCACTTCCTCAATCGACACCAGGACCGAGGAGGTGGTCCAGCAGGGCATGGACGCATTGATGCGCGGCCGGACGGTCTTCGTGATCGCCCACCGGCTCTCCACGGTTCGCAACTCCGATGTAATCATGGTCCTGGACCACGGGCGGATCATCGAGCGCGGCAATCACGATGAGCTGATGACCAAGCACGGCGAATACTACCAGCTCTACACCGGCGCCCTGGAACTGGAGTAGGGCTCTCCAGGATTGCCGAAGTCGGAGGAAGATGCCGAAAGGCTTGATCCGGCATTAAGTGAACGCCAGCCTAAGGGGTCGGTCCTTTATGGGCCGACCCCCCCCCCCATGTGTATGCATCCGTTCATTTTCGCCAGTTGTCCCGAGCGCAGCAAGTGCTTTATCGGTTAAGCCGACATGGTAGCAATTTTTTAATATTTTCAAACAATTTATGCAGTTCTGAGGGCCGATTCCGACTATAGACTGAGAGCAAATATATACAGTTTTGCTGAGCAGACAAGGGGCTGATGACCATGGGCGTCACAGTGAAGGTCACAGAGCTTACGATCCCCACCTACGGGATCGGAAAACCGGACAAAAATCCGCAATTTATTGAAAATCGAGTCTACCAGGGCTCTTCGGGACGGGTCTATCCTTACCCGGTCATCGAGACCATCTCGGACGAATGCAAGGATCGGGACTACAAGGCGGTCATTCTGGAGAACGAATACCTGGAGGTGACCGTCCTGCCTGAGCTAGGCGGACGCATCCAGTATGCCCGGGACAAGACCAACGGCTACGACTTCGTCTACCGCAACCGGGTCATCAAACCTGCCCTGGTAGGCCTGACCGGCCCTTGGATCTCCGGGGGTATCGAGTTCAACTGGCCACAGCACCATCGGCCCAGCACCTTCCTTCCGGTGGACTGCACGCTCAAGGACCTGCCGGACGGTGGCAAGGCTGTGGTCTGCCACGATACCGACCGCATCTACGGCACCCAGGTCACCACCACCATCGCCCTGCATCCCGGAGTCAGCGTCATCGAAATCTCGGCCAGGCTCTACAACGGCACGCCTTTGCCCCAGTCCTTCCTCTGGTGGGCCAATCCGGCCGTGGCGGTCAACGAGCACACCAGGACCGTCATGCCACCCGATGTCACTGCGGTCATGGATCACGGCAAGCGCGACGTCTCCCGCTATCCCATCGCCACGGGAACCTACTACAAGCACGACTACTCCCAGGGAGTGGACATCAGCCGTTATAAGAACGTGCCGGTGCCCACCTCTTATATGGCCGCCCATTCGGACTATGACTTCGTCGGCGGCTACGATTTTTCCCGACAGGCAGGCATTCTGCATGTGGCTGACCATCACATCTCCCCGGGCAAGAAGCAGTGGACCTGGGGATGCGGGGACTTCGGCCATGCCTGGGATCGCAATCTGACCGATGCCGACGGCCCCTACGTGGAGCTGATGACCGGGGTCTTCACCGACAACCAGCCTGACTTCACCTGGCTCAAGCCATACGAAGGCAAGACCTTCACCCAGTACTTCATGCCCTACAAGCAGGTGGGTCTGGTCAAGAACGCCAGCGTTAATGCGGCCCTCAACCTGGAGGTTGGCCCCGAGCAGACCTTCGGAGCTGCCGGCGAGCATGAGGGGATCGAGGCCCAGGGGCTGAAGGCCGGGCAAGGGCGAGTCACCGTCTACGCTACAAGGGTTCAGAAGGATGCACGCGTCCAGGTCCAGGCAGATGACGGATCCATCCTCTACCAGTGGCAGGGCACCCTCGGCCCCGACAATCAGGTCAGGGCCGAATTCGAGACAGGCGACCGTCCGGCCACTGCACTGACAGCCCGGGTGGAGGACGCTCAAGGGCGGCTCCTGGTCAGCTATCGTCCACAGCCGCCCGCCGATGGAAAGATTCCCGAGCCGGCACAGGCCGCCGATCGGCCGGAACGTATCGCCACCAACGAGGAACTGCTGCTGACCGGTCTGCACCTGGAACAATACCGCCATGCCACCTACCGGCCTGATCCCTACTATCTGGAGGGGCTCAAGCGTGACCCGGGCGATGCGCGCATCAACAACGCCTACGGCCGACTCCTGCTTCGACGTGGCGACTTCGCCGGAGCCGAGCAGCACTTCCGCACGGCCATCAAGCGGCTGACCTGGCGCAACAGCCAACCCTATGATTCCGAGGCTCATTACAATCTGGGTCTCGCCTTGAGCTATCAGGGACGACTGGACAAGGCCTACGACGCCTTCTACAAGGCCACCTGGGACGATGCCCAAAAGGAACGGGCCTTCTTCTGCCTGGCCTGCATCGCGGCATGTCGTGGCCAGCTGGAGCAGGCTTTGGATTTCGTCCAGCGTGCCCTGACCCGCAACACCGACAACATCAGGGCCCGAGGTCTCAAGGCCTATCTGCTGCGTCGGCTGGGCAGGCAGGATCAGGCGGACCAGGCGGTTCGCGAGAACCTGGCCCTGGATCGTTTCGACTTCGTATCCGGCTACGAGCGGGTTCTGGCAGGCGGTGATCCGGACGAGCTGTCCAGACTGATGCGCGGGGATTACCTCAACCTGCTGCGGACGGCACGAGACTATGCCGCATTCGGCGCCTATGAGGAGGCGCTGCAACTACTGGACCAGGCCGATCAGCATCAACCCATGGTCCGGTATTATCAAGGCTGGTATCTGCACCTGCTGGGTCGGAAGGACCAGGCCCTGCAGGCCTTCCAGGCGGCCGAGGCGGCGCCTTCGGACTATTGCTTCCCCAATAGCCTCGATGATATCGCCCCCCTGCGAATGGCCATGGACATGGTTGATGGTCCCAAGGCAGCCTATTATCTGGGCTGCCTCTACTACGACAAGTCGCTGACGGATCGGGCCATCAAGCTTTGGGAGCACTCCCGGCAATTGGACCCCGACTTCGCCACTGTCCACCGCAACCTGGCCATCGCCTACGGCAACAAGAGACACGATTGGCAGGCCGCCGATCAGGAAATCGAGACCGCCTGCCGGTTGGATCCCGAAGACGCCCGGGTCTTTTTGGAGCGGGATCAGCTCCATAGGCTGATGGGCTGGAGCTTTGCCCGTCGACTGACGGAATTTGAAAAGCATCCAGCGGTTGTGGCCCGCAGGGATGATCTCTATATCGAATACCTGAGTCTGCTCAACCAGACCGGCAGCTACGAACGCGCCTATCGGCTGATGAGCGGCCGGCACTTCCACCCATGGGAGGGTGGCGAGGGCAAGATCACCGCCCAATACCGAATCTCCCTGACGCTGATGGCCAAGGACGCCATGGCGGTCCAGGACTGGGATCGTGCTGCGGGCCTGCTGGAGCGGGCCATGACCTATCCGGAGAACCTGGGCGAAGGCAAACTGGAAGGTCAGAAGGACAACGATCTGCACTACTACCTGGGGCTGGTCAGACGATCAGCAGGTGACGAGGAAGCTGCGGATCAGGAGTTCCGTCTGGCCTGCCTGGGTTCAGGGCAGGTGGGGGAGTCGCTCTATTACAACGATCAGCCCGCGGAGATGGTCCTCTTCCAGGGGCTGGCCCATCAGGCCCTGGGCGAGCAGGGTCCGGCCAACGCCTGCTACTACCGGCTGCTGGACTTCGGCGAGCAGCACTTGGACGACCATGTGGAAAAGGACTATTTCGCGGTCTCCCTGCCCGATTTCCTGACCTTCGATGCGGACTATACCCGCATGAACCGGGTCCACTGCCTTTACCTGATGGGCCTGGCACGCATCGGTACAAGGCAGATCGATCAGGCTCGGGAGTGCTTGAAGCAGGTGCTGGAACTGGATGCCGGCCATATTCAGGCCGGGTTGTTCGCTGATGAATTGGACCACAGGGCAATTCTTACCGGGAGGAAGGCATGACCAAGGTGGCATTGACCGGAGCCTGGCGGGTTGATTCCCCGCCTGAACTGCAGGGAACCGTCCTGATGCCGGGCACGCTGGACACCAACGGACTCGGACATGATGATCAGGAGCTGTCCGCTGACTATGGCAGTGGCAAACCCGGCCCCATCGGCTCTCGGCTGACCAGGCGGCACGCCTTCGAGGGGACTGTCAGGCTGTCCCGGCGGATTCGATGGACCCCGCAGCCGGGTCGGAGGATCTTCTTCGAGGTGGAGCGCGCTCGCCGCCTGGAGGTGAGGGTGGGCGAACGCCTGGCTGAGCCATATCGGCCTCAGACCTTGAACACGCCGCATGTCTTCGAGCTGACCGGGCTACTGACGGGCGATGACCTGCTGCAGGTGGATTCCGACAACGCCTACCAGGGCATGCCCCACGACGCCATTCTGGATTCCTCGACAGCCACTGACCATACCCAGACCAACTGGAACGGGCTTCTGGGGAACATCGGCCTGCGTGTGGAGGAGGACACCTTCCTGGATAGGGTTCGTGTCTACCCCCATGGCGATGCGCTGAGCGTAGAGGCTGATGTAGATTCGCGTCAAGGATTCCATGGTCGCCTGAGGCTCTCTTCCGATGCACTGGCCCAGCCTCTGGAGGTCACTGCAGACCTGGAACCTGGGCGGCGAACACTGACCTGGCCCGATCTGCCGCTTGACGTCCATGCGGATCGCTGGGACGAATACCAGGGCTGTCTGCATGGCATGACAATCGAGCTCCTGCCGCCGGACGGATCCAGGGTGCTTTCGCGGGTCAGCACGGATTTCGGCATCCGTGACTTCGCAGCCGATGAGCGGGGGAGACTGGCTCTGAACGGCAGGGCCTTCTTCCTACGTGGCGAGGCCAATTGTGCTGAGTTTCCGCAGACCGGCTTCCCGCACATGGACGTGGGCTCCTGGATTCGTATTCTGGAGACCTACCGGTCATACGGAGTGAATGTGGTCCGCTTCCATTCGCACTGCCCGCCCGAAGCGGCCTTTATCGCGGCGGATCGGATGGGGATGATGATGCAGCCCGAGCTCTCCCACTGGGACCATTATCATGCCTTCCAAGAGGATGTCAGTTACCGCTACTATCGCATCGAACTGGAACAGACACTGCTCTTCCTGGCCAACCACCCCTCCTTTGTCATGCTCACCCTGGGCAACGAGCTGTCTGCGGATGCGACCGGCCACCAGCGCATGGCTCAGCTTATCGAGGATGCCCGGAGCATTGACGACACCCGGCTCTATGCCAACTCCTCCAACCCGCACTATGGTCAGCTGGGCAGTGACGACTGCAACGAGGTCTACACCTCAGAGTCCTACAAGGGCCATGACCTGCGCTGCTGCTTCGCCAACATGCGTGGGTCCACCAATGCGGTTCATCCGGGCACTGCCCACAGTTTTGAGGACTCCATGCTGGCAGTCCGCAAAGAGTGCACGGTTCCGGTCTATGGATTCGAGGTCGGCCAGTATGAGGTGCTGCCGGATTTTCGAGAGATCGAGGAGTTCACCGGGGTCACCCGTCCCGACAATTACGCAATGATTCGTGACAGGGTCCGTGAATCTGGCCTGGACCAGAGCACCTGGCAGGACTGGGTGGCCGCTACAGGCGAACTGTCGCGGATCTGCTACCGGGAGGAGGTGGAGTCCGTCCTGCGAACCCCCTCCATGTCCGGGCTTTCGCTGCTGGGTCTTCAGGACTTTCCTGGACAAGGCACGGCTTTGGTGGGCATGATGGATGCCCATCTACACCCCAAGCGCTTTCCCTTCGCCCGCCCTGAACGCTTCCGGTCCTTCTTCACCGACCAGTTGCCGCTGGCAGTCATGGACCGCTATGCCTATACCAGCCTGGAGAAGCTCTCAGGGACGGTCAAGGTGGCCAACTACGGTCGACGCACACTGCAGGGTGATCTGCGGCTGCGGTTGCAGGGACAGGGGGTTGATCTGGAACATGTCTTCCGTCGGGTCACCTGTCCGGTGGGCAAGTTGACCGATCTGGGAATCTTCGAACTGCCTCTGGACGGCATTCACGGCAACCAACGCTGCCGTCTGAGTCTGGAGATCGACGGTGTGGCCAACGTCTATCCGGTCTGGGTCTACCAGGACAGCCAGCCAGAACGGCCAGACGGTCTGTACGAGGCTAGGAGGTTCGACCAACAGGCGCGTCGGGTTCTGGACCAGGGGGGCACAGTCTATCTGAGTCCCGACTCCACGGCCCAGTCCCTGCCCGGATCCGTTCAGGCCCACTTCTCCACGGACTTCTGGTCAGTGGGGACATTCAAGGACCAGAGCGGCACAATGGGGCAGTTCATTCAGGCCGACCACCCTGTTTTCGCAGATTTTCCGACCGATTCGCACACTGACTGGCAGTGGTGGCCCATGGCCACCCAGCGGGCCATCATCCTGCCCGAGCGCTACCAGTCCATCATCACCGAGATGGACAGCTACGCCTACCTGCGACCCATGACCCAGCTACTGGAATGCCGCTGCGGGAAGGGACGGCTTCTGCTCTCCTCCATGGGTCTGCAGAATCTGACCGAATATCCCGAGGCGCGGGCCCTTCAGGCCAGCATCTACCGGTATCTGGGCTCCAAGGACTTCGACCCGCATCAGCGGATCGATCCCGAGGTCATCGACCAGCTGGTCGCATGAGTTCGGCAGCCCGCTAAAGCGCAATAAGGGGTCCGACCCGTAATTTCTGCAGGTCGGACCCCTTCTGTTCAGATTGGCTAGGTCCTGGCTCAGAGGATGCCCTGGGCGACCATGGCATCGGCCACCTTGGTGAAGCCGGCCACGTTGGCGCCCAGCATCAGGTCGCCCTCATGCCCGTATTCCTTGGAGGCCTGGTAGGACTTCTGGAAGATCCCCGTCATAATGTCCTTGAGCCGCTGATCCACCTCGTCGAAGGTCCACTGCAGGCGCAGGGAGTTCTGGCTCATCTCCAGGCCGGAGACGGCCACGCCGCCGGCATTGGCGGCCTTGGCGGGTCCGTAGAGCACCTTATTGTCCTGGTAGACCTGGATGGCCTCGGGGGTGGAGGGCATGTTGGCGCCTTCGCATACCACGGTGCATCCGTTGGCGACCAGGGTCTTTGCGGATTCCCCGTCGATTTCGTTCTGCGTGGCGCAGGGAAGGGCGATGTCGCAGGGCACAGTCCAGACGCCCTTGCAGCCCTCGTGGTACTCAGCGGAGTCCACACGGTCCGCATACTCGCGAATTCGGCCGCGGTGACCCAGCTTGATGTCCTTGACGACATCCAGGTCAATCCCCTTGGGATCGTAGACGTATCCGTTGGAGTCGGATGCCGTTACCACCTTGGCGCCCAGCTGCTGGGCCTTTTCGGTGGCGAAGATGGCCACGTTGCCCGAACCGGAGATGACGACGGTCTTGCCGTGGAAGGAATCCTTGCGCAGCGTCTGCAGGGCCTCCTGGGTGTAGTAGCACAGGCCGTAACCCGTGGCCTCGGTCCTGGCCAGGGAGCCGCCGAAGGTCAGGTCCTTGCCGGTCAGCACGCCCGAGTACTCGTCGCGCATTCTCTTGTACTGGCCGAACAGGTAGCCGATCTCACGGGATCCCACGTTGATGTCGCCGGCGGGCACGTCGGTGAACTGGCCGATGTGGCGCTGCAGCTCAGTCATGAAGGCCTGGCAGAAGCGCATGACCTCGGCATCCGAGCGGCCCTTGGGGTCGAAGTCGGATCCTCCCTTGGCGCCGCCCATCGGCAGCCCGGTCAGCGAATTCTTCAGAATCTGCTCGAAGCCCAGGAACTTGATGACCGACTCGGTCACGGTCGGGTGGAAGCGAAGGCCGCCCTTGTAGGGGCCGATGGCCGAATTGAATTGGATCCGGTAGCCGCGGTTGACCTGCACATGGCCTTGGTCATCGGTCCAGGCCACACGGAACTTGACTGCACGCTCGGGCTCGACCAGACGCTCCAGCACGCCGTTGGCCTCATACTCTGGATGCCGTTCCACCACGGGTTCCAGGCTGGAGAAAACTTCACGAACAGCCTGCAGGAATTCCGGCTGGTCGCCGTCGCGCTTCTCAACCTGCTGGTATACGCGCTTAATGTATTCGTTGGTGAGCATCTGAGCTCCTTTGACTAGGAATGGCCGGTCCGTCCGGTCCACATGCGATTGGGTCCGCCCTCAAGAGCCTGCGGGGGCTGGCGGAATCTTATCCTATGGTAAATGCCCCAAAGTTACGTCACAAGAATTCCGGCCCGTAATGTCTGACATGTGGTCATTCAAGGCCCGAAGAATGAGAGAACAAGGGAGGGCAGACAAGGCTGATGACGAAAGTTGAGTCTCCTAGACTCAACTTTTATTCCTTGGGTGAACATCGGGTATGGAACCCGGCTCCCGCGGTTTGGACAAAGTGAAGGGCAGGGAGCCCGGGAGGACAGGTCAGGATGTCCACCCGGGGTTCCGGTCCGCAGGAACTATTGACTTTGAGAATCAGGAGATGTGATTATGGCTATGTTTCCCGCATTGATGAACAATTCGATCTTTGGCGACTTCTTCGACGATCCCTTCTTCAACAACTGGCGTGACGGGCGTCGGCAGGGCCAGGGCGCCAAGAACGCGCTGAACAGCCCCTTGATGAACACGGATGTGCGCGAGAAGGACGGGCAGTACCAGCTCTCCATCGACATGCCCGGCTTCGACAAGAAAGACATCGGCCTGCGTCTGGAGGACGGCTACCTGATCGTCTCCGCCCAGAAGAACGGTGACCAGGGCGACAAGGATGACCAGGGCCGGTGGATTCGGCGTGAGCGCTACACCGGGTCCTGCTCCCGCAGTTTCTATGTAGGCGACAAGGTCCGTCAGGAGGACATTCATGCCCACTATGCCAACGGCACCCTGGAGGTGACCCTGCCCAAGACCAGCATCGAACCGGCTGACAACACGCAGAACATCGCCATCGAGGACTGAGGGCTTCGGGTCCTTATCGGACCGTCTGAATGACTGCTATACTGATTGAGCGACAGCCGTTCAGACGGCCCTTTTGTCGTGTCAACACGCTATTGCCCAATTTTGGGTCCATCAATGCTATACTTACCATTTGGCGTGTCTTTCGGCGCGCTGTGTAACCGGCCGAGGATCGGATAGAAGGCTTATGGCAAAAGATGGTGTGATCGAGGTGGAAGGGCGTGTGGTCGAGGCCCTCCCCAATGCGATGTTCCGCGTCGAGCTCGAGAACAAGCACCTGGTGCTGGCCACCATTTCCGGCAAAATGCGCAAGAACTACATCCGCATTCTGCCCCAGGATCGGGTGGTGCTCGAAATGAGTCCCTACGATCTGAACCGCGGACGGATTACGTACCGTTATAAGTAACAAGGTACACAAGCAAAGGAAAACCATGAAGGTCAGCCCTAGTGTGAAGAGAATCTGCGAGAACTGCCGCGTGATTCGTCGTCACGGCCGCGTCATGGTGATCTGCAAAAACCCACGCCACAAGCAGCGCCAGGGCTGAGCGGATTCCCAGCGGCAACGAACACCAAAGGCGCTGAGTCACAGCCGACAGGCTGAACCCCGGGTGCGCAGGCCCGGGCCGGGAGACCGGAAGACTCGGTGCACGACCTGCGTAGAACAAAAAGGAATCGCAATGGCACGTCTTGCCGGAGTCGACATCCCCAACGAGAAGCGCATAGAGATAGCCCTCACTTACATCTTCGGTGTGGGGCGTACTCGCGCCAAGGAAACACTTGCCGCGACCGGAGTGAATCCGGACACCCGCGTCAAGGATCTCACGGACGAGCAGCTCATTACGCTGCGTGATTACCTCGAGGGAAACTACAAGATCGAGGGTGATCTGCGTCGTGAGATCGACGCCGATATTCGCCGTAAGATCCAGATCAATTGCTATCAGGGCCAGCGCCACCGCAGGGGCCTGCCCGTGCGTGGCCAGCGGACCAAGACCAACGCCCGCACCCGCAAGGGGCCCAAGCGCACCGTCGCCGGAAAGAAGAAGGCGACCAAGTAAGGCCGAATGCGAAGCGGGGATGAGGGTCCCCGGTGATTCGCACTAGCAATCAGTTATTCGTGACAAGGAAACGAGGATCAATGGCAGCAGCAAAGCAGGCCGCGCGCAAGCCTCGTCGTCGGGATCGCAAGTCGGTTCCGGTCGGGCAGGCGCATATCAAGTCAACATTCAACAACACCATCATCTCCATCACCGATCCTTCCGGTGCTGTAGTGGCCTGGGCTTCAGGCGGCGACGTAGGCTTCAAGGGCTCCCGCAAGTCCACCCCTTACGCAGCGGGAATGGCCGCCGAATCCGCAGCCCGCAAGGCCATGGAGCATGGGGTCAAGAAGGTGGATGTCTTCGTCAAGGGCCCGGGTTCGGGCCGCGAGACCGCCATCCGCTCCCTGCAGTCCGCAGGCCTGGAGGTCGGTTCCATCTCTGATGTGACCCCACAGGCACACAATGGCGTTCGTCCTCCCAAGCGCCGTCGCGTCTGAGCACTAAAAAACCCATGAATCCACCCGCGAAGACCGGTGAGTGCACCACCGGTCGGAGCTGAAAGGATAGCAACAGTGCTTATTGCACAGCGTCCGACTCTTACTGAAGAAGTCGTCAATGCCCAGCGCTCCCGTTTCACCATCGAGCCGCTGGAACCCGGATTCGGGTACACCCTGGGCAACTCCCTGCGTCGTACCCTGCTGAGCTCCATACCGGGAGCGGCTGTGACCTCGGTCCGCATCTCGGGTGCCCTGCACGAGTTCACCACGCTGCCTGGTGTGGAGGAGGACGTCACTGAGATCCTGCTCAACATCAAGGGCATCGTGCTGACCAGCGAGTACGACGAGCCTGTGGTCATGTATTTGCGCAAGAGCGGCAAGGGCGAGGCCACCGCCGGGGACATCACCCCGCCGGCCGGCGTCACCGTGGCCAATCCTGATCTGCATATCGCGACCCTGGCCGAGGATGGCGAGCTGGAGATCGAGTTCACGGTGGAGCGTGGGCGTGGATACGTCCAGGCCCAGCTCAACAAGCAGGACAACGATGAGATCGGCCGCATCCCGGTCGATTCCATCTACTCTCCCGTGCTCAAGGTCAGCTACAAGGTCGAGGCCACCCGTGTCGAGCAGCGCACGGACTTCGACAAGCTGATCCTGGACGTGGAGACCAAGCCTGCCATCTCGCCGCGTGATGCGGTGGCCTCTGCTGGGTCGACCCTGGTCGAGCTCTTCGGCCTCTGCCGCGAGCTCAACACTCAGGCTGAGGGTGTGGAAGTCGGACCCGAGCCGGTGGTGGAAGAGGCGGATCCGCAGATGTCCGTGCCGATTGAGGACCTGAACCTGACGCAGCGTTCCTACAACTGCCTCAAGCGCGAAGGAATCCACACCATCGGCGAGCTGGTCTCGCATACCGAGCAGGATCTGCTTGACATCCGCAACTTCGGCATGAAGTCCATCGACGAGGTCAAGGAGAAGCTTGAGGGCATGGGGCTGTCGCTGAAGGCCTCCCCGCTGGGCTTCGACACCAATAATCTCGAGGGAGGCACCTTCTTCTCGCCTGACGACGAGTGAAGTGCAGCCGCCTTCGTATGAGCGGGCGGGGGAAGGGTTCCGTCGCCTGCTGACAGCAATTCCGGGAAGTCGGATGTTCGGGCGTATGCCCACCTGTCCTCCCGGGCCGTAAGGAGATAATCCAATGCCAAAACCTAGCAAGGGCCCACGTCTGGCCTCCAGCCCGGCGCACGAGCGGCTGATGCTGGCCAACATGGCCACCAGCCTCTTTGCCAACGGCCGTATCACGACCACTCTGCCCAAGGCCAAGCGCTTGCGTCCGCTGGCCGAGCGGCTGATCACCTTCGCCAAGCGTGGGGATCTGCCCGCCCGCCGTCGCGTCATGCGCGTCATCCGCGACAAGTCTGTGGTCCACATCCTGTTCACGCAGATCGCCGAGCAGATGCAGCAGCGTGAGGGCGGCTACACCCGCATCACCAAGATCGCGCCCCGCCGCGGAGACAACTCCCCCCAGGCCGTGATCGAGCTGGTCACCGAGCCCCTGTCGGCCAAGAAGGCCGTCGTCAAGGAGGCTGAGTCCGCAGCCAAGGTGGCCGCCAAGGACGACAATGCCGAGGTGGCTGCGGCCACTGACGCCGCCGTCGCCGAAGGCGCTGCCAAGGATGCCGTCGACCAGGCCGTTGAGGCCAACGAGTCCGATCAGGACGTGTCCCAGGCCGACCAGGCCGCCGAGGATCTGGAACAGACCGCTGACAAGGCGGATCAGGCCGAAGCCCAGGCTGAGGAAGATGCCGACGTGGCTGAGGATGCTGAGAAGTCTGCCGAGTAATCGGTTATTGCATTCGATGACGGGGTCGGGGAGCATGGCTCTCCGGCCCCGTTTGTCATTGCTGCCAGGGAGGTCTTGATGGAAGGTCAGGAAGGGAAGATGTCCCTTGTCAGGCTGCGCATGGATCTGGCTTATGACGGTGGCGGCTTCCATGGCTGGGCCCGGCAGCCAGGGCTTCGTACGGTTCAAGGTTGCATTGAGCAGGCTCTGTCTCTGATCACTGGAGCCCGCAGCTCACAAGGCGGCGTTCCCCATAACCACGACGTCTGGGAACCAAGACTGGTCGTGGCTGGCAGGACCGACACCGGGGTTCATGCATCCCACCAGGTTGCTCACCTGGACATTCCCGATGTTGTGCTCGAGTCCTGCAGGGGCCATATGGAGGTCAATGGTGTTGTGGCCTTGGAACGCCGTCTACGGCACCTGCTGCCTGCCGACATCGTTCTGCTCGGTCTCAGATTGGCCCCTGCGGGATTCGATGCCCGCTTCTCTGCTATGGAACGCACCTACCTGTATCGGGTCAGCCAGGGGGGCCAGCCAGGGGATCCCCGCATGCGGGGCTATGTGCTGGATCTGGAGGGGAGCCTGGATCTGCAAGCTATGAACGAGGCCGCAAGAGCGTGTATCGGCTTGCATGACTTCGGATCCTTCGCCAGGCCAAACCCTGGCGGCACGACCATCCGCAAGGTCCTGGCCGCACACTGGGATCTGGTTCCGGCCGTGAATCTGTTCGGTGCGGCTCCGGACCAGAGTGTTGTCGGGTACCTTCCGACTTTCATGGAATCCGGGCTGACCGTCTTTCGGATCGTCGCTGACGCATTTGCCCATAATATGGTTCGCTCACTGGTAGCAGCATGCATTCAGGTGGGCCTGGGACGCCGGTCCGTGCAATGGTTTGCCGACAAGGTGGCCCACCCCCTGCGCGAAGGTTCCACCGGTCCCATAGATGCCCGGGGCCTGACCCTGGAGCATGTGGCCTACCCGCCTGATGACCAGCTGGCTGAACGGGCTCAGGCCATCCGGGCCCGCCGTACACTATGACCCTCTGCCTGTTCATGGTAACCGTTGCCTGCGCCACGCCGCTTGCCTGGTAGGGACTCTGTGGCATAATAGAAAAGTTGTTGTTCGGCAGTGTCGGGCAACGACCATGGTTGAGTGTCCGAGCGGTCTAAGGAGCACGCCTCGAAAGCGTGTGAGGGCAACTCCCTCCGCGAGTTCGAATCTCGCCTCAACCGCCCCCACTGGTCCCGGCCCGACGGTCGGGGCCTTTTTTCGTATACTGTCTGTTGATGGCATGTGCACGATTGAGATAAAGGGGCTCATGCCTTCCTGCTGAAGGAGGTCCTTTGGTCGGCATCAAAGACGTGGCCGCTCTGGCGGGAGTTTCCATAAGTACTGTTTCCTATGTATTCTCGGGCAAGCGACCGGTAAGCGACGCGACGAAGATCAGGGTTCTCAAGGCAGTCCAGCAATTGGATTACCACCCCGGATCAGGAGCCGCCATGCTCCGAAGGGACCGCAGAACCCATCTGATCGTGCTGAGCTCGCCAATGCATCCCTATACCGACTATTCGAACTACGCCACCTTTTTCTTCGCCGTAGTTGCCAGGGCCAGACACTACCACTACAACGTGGTCCTTTTGATGGATGAGGACGATACGGACGAACTCCTGAGAATGTCATACAGTGGCATGATCGATGGCGTCCTCCTCTTGGATGTGACCATGGAAGATCCGCGGGTAGCCCAGGCGCATACCTCCTTGGTGCCCTATGTCTCCATTGGATATGCCAGAGATTCGTCCAAACTGCTTTCCGTTGACGTAGATTTTCATGCCATGGGCCGACGTGCTGTCGATGAGTTCTATCGGATGGGCCATCGGCATATGCTCATGATCGGATCCAACAGTCAGTCCTACGAGGAAGGCTCCAATTTCCTGGTTCGGACCAAAAAGGCCGCCATAGACAGGGCCCGGGTACTGGGTATAAAGACGACTTTCCTGTGTTCCACCGGCGACGATGCCAGGCATGTCAGTCAATTGATCGATCAGGCTTTCCGGTTGGACCCTGAGATAACGGCGATCATGGCCCAGACCAGCATCAGCCACATGAACAACACCATTGTTGCGTTGTCAAAACGAGGGCTTTCGATCCCGAAGAATATTTCCATGCTGGCTTTAAGCACTTTTGGCAATGCTTCCGTTCTCGAGCGTCCTCTTGATGAGATTCCCATGATGCCGCATGAAACTTGTTCCCGCGGGGTGGACATGCTGATGGAGTGTTTGGAAGGCATTGGGAAAAAGCCGGGAACAGTGGAGCTGATCCGTTCCGACTATAAGCGCAGGGGATCCGTGGGCCCGGTTCGGCCACATAGCTGAGAACCGTAAGCGATCGCTGTGGCGCCCAGGCTGCCACATTGGCGGAAAACCGGAGTCTCGGTAGTGTCATAGGTTATCGAAAAACGTCGAAATACTATGTCAATTATAGTCAAATCATTAAATTATTAAATGGTTGTCCAATAAGGAGAATCATCAAGCGATGAAGCTAGGAAAAGAGGAGCGATGAAGTTTCCCCGGAGAATCATGGCAGCTGTTACGGCTGTGGCAAGTCTGGCGGGCATCATGGCCTTATCCGGATGCGGCGGCAGTGACAGCGCCCAAGAGGAGCATCCTGATTCCATCAAGATCTGGTATTACGAGGAGGATAACGGTGCCCAGGGCAAGGCCTGGAAGCAGGCCATTGCTGATTTCCAGAAGAAGACCGGCATCAAGGTCAACTTCGAGAAGAAGACCTTCGAGCAAATCAGGCAAAACGCCAGCCAGATCCTCAACTCTGATGACGCCCCGGATGTGATGGAGTACAACAAAGGCAACGCTACTGCGGGCCTGCTTTCAAGCCAGGGCCTGCTGTCCAACCTCAACGACTATGTCAAGAAATACCAATGGAACAAGAAGATCACTGGATCCTTGGCGGTCCCGGGCCGTTATGACGAGAAGGGTGTTATGGGATCCGGCGACTGGTACGGCATCACCACCTATGGCGAGGAGGTGATCATGTACTACAACAAGGACATGTTCGACAAGTACGGCATCGCCATACCCAAGACCATGTCCGAATTGGAGCAGGCCATGCAAAAGTTCAAGGACAACGGCGTCACAGCCTTGTCTGAGGGCGTGGCTGAATACCCGCTTCAACATCTCTGGTGGCAGTTGGTCCTTCAAAAAGCCGATCAGCGCTTGATCAACGCCTATCAGCGCTACGACGGCAAGGTGGACTGGCAAGGCCCGGCCATGACCTATGCCACTGATACCATCAAGGACTGGGTCAACAAGGGGTACATCAGCAAAGACTCTACGGGTCTCAAAGCCGAGGATGCCGGACAGAACTTCATGAAGGGGACCTACCCCATGCTCTTCTCGGGCTCTTGGTGGTTCGGACGTTTCCAAAGCGACATCCCCAATGTCAATTGGGAGGTCGGCCTCTTCCCTGAAACCAAGAAGATTCCCGGCGGATCGGGCAACATCTGGGTGATTCCCGAGCGTTCCAAGAAAAAGGACGCTGCAGCGAAGTTCATCGACATGACGCTGAGCAAAGAGAATCAGAACCTGATGGGCAACTCCGGCGGATTGCCCATTGCAGCAGATCCTGCCCAGATAAGCGATCCCAAGAGCAAGGAGCTGATCGCCGGTTTCAACCAGGTCATCAAGGATGATCGTCTGGGCTACTATCCGGACTGGCCTACCTCAACCTTCTATGACGAGCTCAATGCGGGTCTGCAGGAGTTGGTCAACGGGACCAAGGACACCAAGGCCGTGCTGACGGAGCTTCAGGGCAAATATGACAAAGGCGTCGAGACATCGGGGCTGAAAAAGTAGTCAAACCATAGGCCGGCGGGTGCGCTCTTGATACGGCCTCGCCGGCTTCCACCCCGCTGCCATCTGCGGCGGGCCCTGATAGACACATTTTCAGGCTGAGGAGAAACGAACAATGGGATCTCGAAGTGCAAATCCTGCACCGGTCGCTGCCAAGACCGATGAGGAACGCGGGATGTCCAGGATACCGGGCAATCCCTCCAATCGATTCTGGTGGTATCTGATACCGGGGCTGCTGGTTCTTTTATGGATCATCATCGTGCCGGCAATCTGGAATATTTATTTAAGCTTTACCAACTACCGTGGGATACGGCCTCCGCGGTGGATCGGGATTGACAACTGGTCGCGGCTGATCAGGGATGCTACATTCTGGGCTTCTTTCCGCAACTCCATCTGGATGATCGTGGCCATGGTCGTCATTCCCATTCTTATCGGCCTGATTCTGGCCTCGCTGGTTTTCGATGTGGTCCAAAAAAGGTTCGGAGCCAAGACCGCTTCAACCATGCGCGCTGTTTACTACTTCCCTCAGCTCCTGCCTATCTCGGTGGCGGCTCTGGTCATGGGCTGGATCTTCCGACCCGAGAACGGCGCTCTCAATGCCATACTCAAAGGCATGGGGCTGGGACGTTTTCAGCATAACTGGCTGGGATCGCCCGACACCGCCTTGATATTCCTGATGATCATCATGATTTGGATCCAGCTGGGTTATCCCCTGGTCATATTCATGTCCGGTCTGCAGCGTGTCGATCCTGAGCTCTACGAAGCGGCGAGTCTGGACGGGGCCAATTGGTGGCAGCGGTTCAAAGTCATTACCCTGCCGGCAATCAAGCCGGAAATCTTCGTGGTAGCCCTGACCTGCACCATCGCAGCCTTGAAAGTTTTCGCTCCGGTGTACATGCTGACCAAGGGAGGGCCGGGCGACAGCACCATCGTGCCCTCATACTATTCGTACACGCAGTTCTTCCAATCGCAACAGGTCGGCTATGGCGCCGCCATATCCACGGCTCTGACCATCGTCATCATCGTGATCTCTGTCGTTTTCACCAACGTCCAGCAGCGGGTCGAGCAAGAGGACGAGGAGTAGCATCATGACAGCTGTAAGCAAGATTCCAAAGGCACGGAAAAATCGGACGACAGGAGATTGGCTGATTCTGGCCTTGCTGATCGTCGGCGGACTGATCATGCTCTTCCCGTTTTTTGTTCTTCTGCTGAACGCCTTCAAAACCACGGCAGACTACAACGCCTCAGGTCCTCTTTCCTGGCCGCACGAATTCAGTGCCGCTGGACTGGTGAAATTCTGGACCAGAGTTCGATTCCCGCAGAAAGTCTGGAACAGCGTATGGATTTGTGCACTGGTGTCATTCCTGGCTGTCGGGCTGTCGGTGCTGAACTCCTTCGCTCTGGGCATCGGCCGCGTCAAGGGCAGGCGCTGGATCGTCCTGCTGATTATGCTGGCTAACATGATGCCGCAGGAAGCTCTGCTCTATCCGCTCTATATCATGTTCAAGGCCATGGGCCTATACAACTCGCAATGGTCGATCGTCATCATATTCACGGTCATCCAGAGCGCATTCGGCACCTATCTTCTGTCCAGCGTCTACGGAACCTTCCCCAAGGCCATTCTGGAAGCTGCCACCATAGATGGGGCCAGCCGGTGGAGAATTCTCAAAGACATCGTCTTCCCCATCTCCAAGCCGACGCTGAGCGTCATGCTGGTCTTCTTCTTCATCTGGACCTGGAATGAGTACATGATTCCCATGGCCTTCCTAATTGATAATTCCAAGCAGACGGTGCCCATTGCCATAGCGTCGCTGACAGGAGACAGGCTGATGGATGTGACCACCACGGCTGCGGCCTCACTGATCAGCATTGTGCCCACGCTGATCTTCTATCTGATCTTCCAAAGGACCCTTTCCAAGGGCATTACTACAGGAGCTGTGAAATAACATGAAGTTCACCAATGGATATTGGCTGACCCGGCCCGGCGTCGAGGCTCTCTACGCACGTTCTCCCTATGAATTGTCGGTAGGGCCGGATGGGAGGAGCATCGATGTCCTGGCTACGACCAGGGTCGTGACCGGCCGGGCCGACACCCTGAATCTGCCGACCTTCCGGATCCATGCCACCTCGCCGGCTGAAGGGATCATCCGGGTGCAGGCAACCCATTGGAAGGGGACCAGGACCTGTCCGGGCTTCCCTGTTCACGAGCAGGATCCGGATTCCGGATTCGTCAAGGCCAGCGCTCAAGGTGCTGGCGACGGCGAGGTCGGAGAAGACGGGGCTTCGGTGACTCTGACATCGGGCAACCTGAGCCTGACCATGACCAAGGGGCCCGTCTTCGACATGGCTTTTGCCTGCGAGGGCAAGGAGCTCACCCATGCCAGGGGCAAGTCTCTGGCAAGGTTCGCTTTGGCTCCCGACGCCGCCGTAAGTACGCAACCGGTGGGGGAGTTCGGCGTAGCGCCCACGGCCAGGGCCTATGATGAGTCTCCGGTCTTCACTGCCATTCAACTTGGCTTGTCAGTCGGGGAAAGGGTCTACGGCTTTGGCGAAAGGTTCGGCCCATATCTGAAGAACGGGCAGAGCATAGACATCTGGAACGAAGATGGCGGCACAGCCAGCGAGCAAGGCTATAAGGACATTCCCTTCTATATGACCAGCAAGGGCTACGGTGTTCTGGTCAACAACCGCGGGCATGTCTCCTTCGAGGTGGCCACAGAAAACACGGAGACCGTGCAGTTCAGTGTGCCTGGCGAAGTTCTGGACTTCTATCTGATCGCCGGACCGAATCCTGAACGAATCCTGGAGCGATACACGGCTCTGGTGGGTCGTCCGGCCAAGGTCCCCGCCTGGTCATACGGTCTCTGGCTGACCACATCCTTCACCACGAAATATGACGAGAAGACCGTGACATCCATGATCGATGGCATGGCTCGACGGCATATTCCCCTGAGCGTGTTTCACTACGACTGCTATTGGATGAGGGAATTCCACTGGACCGACTTCCAATGGGATCGACGCTTCTTCCCTGACATAGAGGGGACCCTGGGACGCCTCCACCGCGAGAAGGGGCTGCATGTCTGCGCCTGGATCAATCCGTATATCGGGCAGGAAAGCGCCCTCTTTGACCAGGCTGCAGACAAGGGCTACCTGGTTCGCAAACCCAATGGAGACATATGGCAGACCGATCTTTGGCAGGCCGGCATGGGGTTGGTGGATTTCACTAATCCGGACGCTTGCAAGTGGTTCAAAGAGCACGTCAAGCATCTCCTCAAGCAAGGAGTGGACGCCATCAAGACCGATTTCGGTGAGCGCATCCCTGCCGATGTGGTCTGGTTCGACGGCTCGGATCCTGCGAGCATGCATAACTGGTATACGCAACTGTACAATCAGACCGTTTTCAAGGCCATCGAAGAGGTGTACGGAAAAGGGCAGGCTTGCTTGTATGCCCGATCTGCCACGGTGGGTGGCCAGCAGCAGCCTGTTCACTGGGGCGGCGACTGCGAATCCACCTTCAACGGCATGGCGCAGACCTTGCGGGCCGGCCTGTCGCTGGTAAGTTCCGGTTTCGGTTTCTGGAGCCACGATATCGGTGGTTTTGAAGGAGCAAGACCCGACCCTGCCGTTTACAAACGCTGGATAGCGTTCGGCCTGCTCTCCTCTCACTCCAGGCTGCACGGCTCCACTGTCTACCGGGTCCCCTGGCTCTTCGATGAGGAGGATCAGCGCAGGGGAGTGGTCAATCCTCCTGAGCAGACCGCAGTGAGCGTGCTGCGAAAGTTCACCAGGTTGAAGATATCCATGATGCCCTACCTCTACCAGGTCGGACTTGGTGCACATGAGCGCGGCCTCCCGGTCATGCGTTCCATGTTCATGGAGTTCCCTGACGACAGGACGGCGCTGGATTGCGACCGTCAGTACATGCTGGGGCCCTCGCTGTTGGTGGCGCCGGTTTTCTCATACACGGGTGATGTGGAATACTACCTGCCCAAGGGGGTTTGGACGGATTGGTTCACTGGTCGCCAGGTGGACTGTCGGCAGTCCGGCCAGTGGATGCATGAAAAGCATGGCTTCGACACAGTTCCGCTCTGGGTGCGTGATGGCACTGTTTTGGTCACTCGCCCGGGACAGGACTCAACAGAATATGCTTATGGAACCGATTCTACGGTCTCGGTCTTCCTGGCTCACGATGGAAGAGCCAGTGCGACGGTGACCGAGGAAGATGGAAGCAGCCTGGTTTTCCAGGCGGAACGCTCAGGAAGCACAGTAACCATCACTTCCTCGGACGGTCGGGAATTCACCGGTTGCCTGGGGATGGGTGAGGGTAAGGCTTCCCGGAGCGGGCGTCTGGTTCTGTCAGCAGATTGAACGAGGACGCCGTATCCTTATAGACCACTGTCAGTGTGCTGACTGGGTCGGATGCTGGCGTAGTTAGTGATGCATGTCCACCAAAGCCGTAGTGATTACCAGACATGCAATGCGGCTGGGCGCGCGACCCAATACCGCCAGCGGTCTGGCAGGGTCTTGAATATTGATGCTCAGCAAATAAAAGACCGTCCAATGCAGAAGGCGATGCGATGGCCAGCACCGGGTCGCCTCCTGCATTGCACGGGTTCATACCCCCCGCGTTCCTATGGAATGCTCCTGTGGAACACGTTCTATAGTATCACTGTCTGAACCCTTAACGCCACCCGCAAAGTTTCGTGAAATGTGAGGTAATGGTCACTTTATTGGTTTGATGAGCAATCTTCACGATTGGTCAGGTTTGGGCGTGCATGGGCAGAGATTACTCACATATATGAGCGCAACCTGCGGGCGGCTGATCCGTCTTGGAAGTCAGCGCCTTGGTGTCTGCAGCAGGGTTGACAAAGTGGTCGGGTAGCCGAGGTTCATGGCCATGGTTATGTGGGCTACGATCATGTCGACCAGGGCCGATGTGGCCTCCTGGCGGCTTTTCGCGTTCTGGTTGACATCAGTTCGTATCGTGCCTGAGGATCCGTTCAGTTTTCTACCCACAGCCAGAAGGGCCCGGGCCGTATCCATCTCGATCAGGGCAGGGGTAGGGGCCTGTATGCCGTTGGCAGGATCGGTGCACTCGTCGGGGTGCGCCAGCAGATCAGTGGTGGGATAGACCCCCTGCCGGGGATCGTGCTTGGTGTGACCGACCAGAATCTGTGCTGCAGTAGTGTGTGCATCGGCTAAGGTCAGCATCCATGCGGCATCCGTCTTGCGGGCCGCAAGGACCGAGAGTTCGAATCCGGAACGGTCTTCGCCGGTGATGGCCTGATCAGCTAATTCGGCGGGCAGCGCCTTGGCCAGCGGATCCAGCCGCTGTGCAGCCTGGACCAGTCTGAGCGTAGCCTTTTGGCGATTGACCTGTGCGTCGTCCTGGGAGGCCGTCAAAGCCTGGGCTGCGTGTACCGTAGCTTCGTCCAGGCGAGCAGGGCACTCGCGGGCCGCTTGAACCCAGGCCTGGGCCCGGCTGTCTGCCTGATCCTGCTGAACCCGTTCCGACTGCCGGGCCCGCGTCCATGCCTGTTCGCAGGCGGTGGGGCGGAGGTTGTCGGGGTCGTGCTGGCTGATGTGCACCGCCGAGGGTGCGCATCCTGAGATGGTGACGGCCAGCAGAAGCACTGCGATGCCGGTCCTCATCCGTCGTGCCAGGATCGCTGGCCGACGACTCGCCCACCCGTGGTATTCAGGAACCGGCTGTGTCTGCATGAAAGGCTAGAATAGTAGGCATTGCAGACTAAAAGAAGCGCAGTCTGAATAACTTCATAGGAGGTCTTGACATGGAACTGGACCTGGCTGAAATTCATCAGCTGGCACACGAACAAGGGATTGATGCCGAGACCTTGGATCAAGCATTGAGCGAGGCCCTTCTTCTGGCCTACCAGAAGTCGCCTCACGCAGCCAAGCACGCACGGGTGGAGCTGGACGAACGTGCGGGGACTTTTACCATTTGGGCACAGGACGAGATCGCTCGCGAGCCCACGCCAGAAGAGCCTGAACCGGGATATGACCTGGGCGAGGAATATGACGACACACCGAAGGATTTCGATCGGCTGGCGGCCTCCACAGCCCGTCAGGTCATCCGCCAACTCTTCCGTCAGGCTGATGACGAGCGTGTCTTCGGAGCTTTCTCGGGTCAGAAGGGCCATCTGATCACTGGAGTCGTGCAGCAGGATGCCAGCGATCCCGGCAATGTGCATGTGGCCGTGGACAATGTCGAGGCCATTCTGCCCCGCCGCGAGCAGGTGCCTGGAGAGCATTACCGGCACGGCCAGCGGATCCGCGTCTACGTGGTCAATGTCTCCCGTGGGCTCAAGGGGCCGGAAATCATCGTGTCACGTTCCCACCCAGAGCTGGTTCGCCGCCTCTTTGAGCGGGAGGTGCCCGAGCTGGTCTCCGGTGCAGTCTCCATCATGGCCATTGCCCGTGAGGCAGGGGCCAGAACCAAGATCGCGGTCCGCGCCAACACCAAAGGGGTCAATCCCAAGGGTGCGCTGATCGGTCCGGCTGGCGCTCGCGTGCGTGCCGTCATGGAGAATCTGGGACCTGAGAAGATCGACATTGTGGACTGGTCCAAGGATCCCGCCGAATTCGTGGCGGCGGCCCTGTCCCCGGCCGTGGTCCGCCAGGTGCAGATCGTCAGCGAGTCCAACCGCACCGCCATTGCCTTCATCAAGGACGCCCAGCTTTCCCTGGCCATTGGCAAAGAGGGACAGAATGCCCGTCTGGCCGCCAAGCTGACCGGATGGAAGATCGGCATCGAATCCGAGGAGGCCCACCAGCAAAAATTGCGTGAGCTGCAGGCGCAATCGGCTTCGGCTGCTGGTGAAGACGCCTGAGAGCAAACATCCGACGACACGAGTATGCTGGATCCGGTATCCCGAGTCCGGTGGTTCATGCCGTCGGCCCCGGCACAGAGACGAGGTAACACGATCATGGTCGCACGATGAGACAGGATATGTTCGCCGTCATCAAAGAGTGATCGCGCCGGTCATATGCGCGGTCCGGTAAGGAGAAAGTAAGTGCCCAAAGCACGCGTGTATGAGCTGGCCAAGGAATTTGGCGTAGACAGCAAGACTGTTCTGGCGAAATTGAAGGACATGGGCGAGTTCGTCAAATCCGCATCCTCCACGGTCGAGGCCCCTGTGGTTCGTCGACTCAAGAACGCTTTCCCTCAGAAGGGACAGGGCGACGCTGGCCAGGCCGCTGCACGAAATGCCCGGCCAGGCAGCCCTAATCATGGAAGCGGCCAGGGTCAGCACGGCCGCCCGCAGTCCGGCGGCACCCACCAGTCCACGCCTGGGCCCAAGCCCGGACAGGGCCATCGGCCTTCGGCCGGTGGCGACGCGCCACGGGGTCAGCAGCGTCCCGGTGGCCACTTCCCCAAGCCCGGTGCCCCCCAGGGCAACCGCCATGAGCATGAGCAGCGCAACCAGTCCCGTGGGCCCAAGCCTTCAGCCATGGGCAGGCCCGGACCCCAGGGATCGCGCAACAACGGTCGTCCCGGCGGATCCAACGCTGCAGCAGCGCGTCATGGTGCACGGCCGGGAGCATCCACGCCTCGTCCAGGCAACAATCCTTTCAGCCGCAAGCAGGGGATGAAGGCTCCCATGCCTTCGGACATCCCCAGGCCGCATCCTATGGCCAGGCCCACCGTCAACGACTCCCGCAGGGGCCGGGGCGGATTCCGCAACGGTCGTGGCGGTCGTTCCGGGCAGGGCGCCCGTCCAGGTCAGTGGGGCCATAACCGTCCAGGCCAGCAGACGCATCAGGGCGGCAGCCGTTTCGGCGGCGCTTCGTCGGCACCCTCAGGCGGCTTCCGCGGTGGTTCAGGTCGCGGCGGTCGTGGTCGCGGCGGCGCTGCCGGAGCCTTTGGCCGCCAGGGAGGCAAGTCCTCCAAGGCCCGCAAGAACCGGATGGCCAAGAGGCATGAATTCCAGGAGATGAAGGCACCCGTCATCGGCGGCGTGCGCATCCCCGCTGGCAATGGGCGTACCGTCAAGCTGCGCCAGGGCGCCACCCTGGCCGACCTGGCTGACAAGATCAACGTCAACCCCGCTGCCCTGGTCACGGTGCTCTTCCACCTGGGCGAGATGGCTACGGCCACCCAGTCCCTAGATGAGGCAACTTTCCAGATTCTGGGCGACGAGATCGGATGGAAGATTCGCATCGTCTCCGCCGAGGAGGAGGACAAGGAGCTCCTTCAGCAGTTCGACATCAACCTGGACGAAGAACGCGAGGACCAGGATGACAAGAACCTGCAGCCCAGGCCTCCGGTGGTTACGGTCATGGGCCATGTCGACCACGGCAAGACCCGGTTGCTGGACACCATCCGCAAGACCAACACGACCACCCAGGAGGCTGGCGGCATCACCCAGCGCATCGGAGCCTACCAGGCCACGGTCACCCTGGACGGTGAGGATCGCAAGATCACCTTCCTGGACACCCCTGGTCACGAGGCCTTTACGGCCATGCGTGCCCGTGGTGCCGAGCTGACGGATGTGGCTGTCCTGGTGGTGGCCGCGGACGACGGCGTCATGCCGCAGACCGTGGAGGCCATCAACCACGCCCAGGCCGCCCATGTGCCCATCGTGGTGGCTGTCAACAAGATCGACGTCGAGGGAGCCAATCCCCAGAAGGTGCGCGGTCAGCTGACCGAGTTCGGCCTGGTATCCGAAGAGTATGGCGGCGACACCATGTTCGTCGACATCTCCGCCAAGCTGGGCACCAACGTGGACAAGCTCCTGGAGGCCGTCCTGCTGACTGCCGACGCCGATCTTGACCTTCGGGCCAACCCCGACATGGACGCTCGCGGCGCCACGGTCGAGGCCCGCTTGGACAAGGGTCGCGGAGCTGTGGCCACTGTGCTGGTCCAGCAGGGGACCCTGCATGTGGGCGATGCCATCGTGGCTGGATCGGCCTATGGCCGTGTGCGCGCCATGCTGGACGAGAACGGCCGGCAGATGGATGCCGCAGGCCCGTCCACGCCCGTGCAGGTGCTGGGGCTCACCTCGGTGCCCACCGCCGGCGACCTCTTCCTGGTCGCGCCCGACGATCGCACCGCCCGTCAGATCGCCGAGAAGCGCGAGGCTTCGGCCCGTGCCGCTCAGCTGGCCAAGCGCCGCAAGGTGGTCTCCCTGGAGAGCCTGAAGGAGCAGTTCGCCAAGTCCGAGGTGGACATGCTCAACATCGTCATCAAGGGCGATTCCTCCGGCTCGGTCGAGGCCCTGGAGGACTCCCTGATGAAGATCGAGGTATCCGACGAGGTCGGTATCCAGGTCATCCACCGGGGCGTTGGAGCCATCACCCAGAACGACGTCAACCTGGCCACGGTCGACAAGGCCGTCATCATCGGCTTCAATGTCCGGCCCAACCGGCAGGTCCAGGATCTGGCCGACCGCGAGGGTGTGGAGATCAAGTACTACTCGGTCATCTACAACGCCATCGAGGACATCGAGGCGGCGCTCAAGGGCATGCTCAAGCCGGAGTACGAGGAGGTCACCACCTCCCACTCCGAGATCCGCGAGATCTTCCGTTCCTCCAAGTTCGGCAACATCGCGGGCGTCATGGTCCAGGACGGCACCGTCAAGCGGGGCACCAAGGCTCGCATCGCCCGCAATGGGGTGGTCACCATCAACGACCTGGAGATCTCCTCCCTGCGCCGGTTCAAGGACGATGTCAACGAGGTGTCCGAAGGCTACGAGGCTGGCATCAACCTGGGCTCCTTCAACGACATCGAAGTCGGCGATATCATCGAGACCTACGAGATGCAGGAAGTGGAACGCAAGTAGAGCCTGTCGGCCATCCGACTGTGCGTCGGAGGGTTCGTGGCGATCCGCCCCGGTCCGGGTACTCCCTGGCCGGGGCGGATGTCCATGAATGCGACGATTAGTCGCAGACGGTTCGAGAAAGGAATCATGATGGCTGGAAATCCCCGCGCTGTACGCATAGCGGCCCTGATACAACGGGTCGTGGCCTCTGCGCTGGAGTCCCAGATGCACGACAAGCGCCTGGCAGGGGTCACCGTCACTGAGGTTCGGGTCACTAACGACCTGCAGATAGCCAAGATCTACTGGACCCAGCTGGGTCGGTCAGGTCATGAGGCCGGGGAACGCAAGCGCGCCCAGCAGGCCCTGCGGCAGGCCTCCGGCAGGCTGCGCACCCTAGTCGGCGCCCGGGCCGGTCTGCGGCTGACGCCTGCGTTGCGCTTCATCTACGACGAGGTGCCTGCCGAGGCGACCGAGATCGAGGATGTGCTGACTGCGGCCCGTCACCGGGACGAGGCCATGGCCAAGGCCCGGGTCAATGCCAGCTATGCCGGCGACCCCGACCCGTACCGGCATGACGACGAGGAAGAGTCCGATGGGTCGGGCTCCGCCCCTGACGAACCTGCGGCAGAGGATACGGATGAGGCCGACCGCTGAGCCGTCGGACGGCATAAAGTCCGGCGCCGGTGAACCGACCTCGGGCATCATCCTTGTTGACAAGCCGAGCGGTGTGACCAGCCATGACGTGGTGGCAGCCGTCCGGTCCAGCCTCGGCATGCGCCGCGTAGGCCACGCTGGCACCCTGGATCCCATGGCCACCGGTCTGCTGGTCATTGGATTCGGACAGGCCACGCGGCTGCTGACGGTCATCGTCGGCCATGACAAAACATACCGCGCCACCATGCGCCTGGGACTGGGCACCACTACGGACGACGCAGACGGGAATCTGCTGCCGGTGCGTCCTGGAGCTGCGCAGAGGGTGGACGAGCTGACAGCCCAGGGTCTGCAGGATTTGATTGATCGCTGCTTCACCGGCTGGATCGACCAGGTGCCGGATGCCTTCTCCGCCATCAAGGTCAAGGGCAGGCGGGCCTATGACCTGGCTCGCGCAGGCCAGGAGGTCAAGCTGGAGCCCAGACGCATACGGATTGCATCCTTCCGTCTGCTCGACTTTCGCCGTGTGGATCTGCCCGATCAGGGCACCATAGTGGTTGATGTGGATGTGGAGGTGACCTGCTCCAGCGGCACCTACATCCGGGCCCTGGCTCGCGATCTGGGCGAGCAGCTGGATCTGGGCGGCCACCTGACTGCTTTGAGACGGATTCGCGTGGGCCCATTCGATCTGGAGAATCCCGAACTGGCGTCTACGGTTGCGGGCGGTCATGTGGTTCCTCACACCTACCGGAACCGACAAGGTCAGACGGTTATCCGCAGTCGTATGGTCCTGGACCGCGACCGGCAGGCGATCCTGGATGGTTCGCTGAGTTTGGCACAGGCGGCACGTATGAGCATGCCCGTCCTGAGCCTGGATGCCGGCCAGGCCGCCAGAGTGGGCAATGGTGGATTCTTGGATCTGCCTGTCGCCGGGCCCACGGCCGCCCTGGCCGGACCTGAGGGCAGGCAGCGTCTGGCTGCTATCCTAGTGCCCAGTACACGAGGCGGGGCCAAACCGGATGTGGTCTTCCACCCCGAGTCCTGAGTGTGCAGGCTCGGGTTGAGCCCCAGGGTCTTGCCAGGGTGCGACGGTGGGCATACAGTGCTTAAGGAATTTTCGGCGCCCGTGTTCGGGGGCCGCCATGACTAAGTGATGGGAAGCGGATGAAGGTCAGCCAGGTCAGCCCGGATGAGTTGGGCATTGTCAGGTGGCCGGGAACCTTGGGGGCCCGGTCCAGTGTGGTCACCATCGGTGTCTTCGATGGCATGCATCGGGGTCATCAGGCCCTCCTGCGCCGGGTGGTCGAGCTCGCGGCCAAGGGCCAGGATCGGCCCATGGCCCTGGTCTTCGACCCCAGTCCCAAACTGGTTCACAGCTACGCCGACAGCCATGACATGGTTGAACCGCCCTCGGATCTGATTCGCCATGACCCTGATCAGATCATGCCGATGGAGGAGCGCTTGCGGCTCATGGCCCAGCTGGGGCTGGAACAGGTTGTGGTGGTGCGATACACACTGGCCTTTGCGGCCAAATCCTATCGGTTCTTCCTCAAGCAGCTTACCGAACGGCTGGCCATGCGAACCCTGGTCTTGGGCCGCGATGCGCGAATGGGCGCAGGGCGAAGCGGCGACATCGGAGCCATCGGCGCCCTAGCAGACACCGGACTGTTCAACCTGGAAGTCGTGGACGACCAGGGCCCCGGCGACTGCACGCTGCCTGACGCTGACGGCCTGGAGCGACATCAGGTCAGGGCTTGGAGCAGTACCCACCTTCGGCAACTGATCCAGGACGGTGACGTGGATACGGCCTTGGATATTCTGGGTCGGCCTCACATGGTTCAAGGCACAGTGGTCCATGGGGAGCAGCGGGGACGCCGCTTGGGATTTCCGACTGCCAATCTTGCACCCGACAGCCAGGGGATGATGCCCGCAGATGGGGTCTATGCGGGCTGGCTGGTTGACCTGGGTCTGCCTACGGATCCCATGGCCACGCCGGAGGGCCGGGAGGGTCGTCTGGCTCAGGGATCGCCCTGGCGGATGCCTGCCGCTATCTCCATCGGCACCAAGGAGACCTTCCTGGCCCCGGGTGAGCATATGCCACAAGTCCTGGAAGCCAACGCCGTGCGGCCGGATTGGGTGGACCTGTATGGCCACCGGGTTCGCGTGGAGTTTCTCAGCCGTCTGCGCGGTCAGAAGCGGTATGCGGGCGAGGAGCCCCTCAAACGACAGCTGGCCTTGGACGCCGATCGCACCCTGGAGCTGACCAAGGCGGCAGAAAGAGCGTTTTCCGCCGACTGAAGACTGCAGGAATCTGGGAACTCACAGCCCTCGGAAGTGGCTGAAGAACTCCCTGGTGCGAGGATTCTCAGACTCGTCCATGACCTCTTGCGGCGTTCCGTTCTCGGCGATGACACCGTCCAGCAGCAGAACCACCCGGTTGGCTGCATGATGGGCGAAACTCATTTCGTGGGTGGCCATGAGGATGGTGGTGCCTCCGGCAGTCAGCTCGGAGACCATGGCCAGGACCTCGCCCACCAGCATGGGGTCCAGGGCTGAGGTGATCTCATCCAGCAAGAGCAGTTCCGGGTCGGTCATCAGAGCTCGGGCGATGGCCACCCGCTGCTGCTGGCCGCCGGAGAGCTGGTCGGGGTATGCTCCGGCCTTCTTCCTCATGCCGATCCGGTCCAGCAGTTCCAGGGCCCGCTCTCTGGCTTCTTCCTTGGGCATGCCATGAACCTTGACGGCCCCCAGGGTCACGTTTTTCAGGACGTTCATGTGGGGGAAGAGGTTGAACTGCTGGAAGACCACGCCGATTCTGGCCCGGCAGGCATCCTGGTTGATCCGGGGGTCGGTAATATCGGTGCCGCCCAGCCAGATCCTGCCGTCGTTGACGGTCTCCAGCAGGTTGATGCACTTCATCAAGGTGGACTTGCCCGACCCGGATGGGCCCAGCAGGGCCACGGTCTCATGGGGCATGATGGTCATGGAGATGCCGCGCAGGACCTTGTTGCCACCAGGGTAGGTCTTTTGAACATTCTCCAGACGGAGCACCGGCTGGTTCTGTTCGGCGCCTGCCTGTTCGCTCATACCATGCCTCCGCTCTGTTCGCGCTTGCGCAGCCGGTTGGAATACCAGTCGTTGAGAAGAATGAAGGGGACCGAGGTGGCGATGAAGAGCACCGAGGCCACCACGTATGGAGTGAAGTTGTAGGAGGTGGCCACGATGATCTGGGCCGCTCTGACCGCGTCCACAGCCCCTAGAACCGAGATCAGTCCCACGTCCTTCTGCATGGAGATGAAGTCGTTCATCAGTGCCGGAGCCACCTTGCGCAGGGCCTGGGGGATGACGACCAGACGCATGGTCTGCCCCGAGGTCAGGCCAAGCGAGCGTGCCGACGCCCTCTGGGAGGGGCCGACGTCCTGGAATCCTGCCCTCAGCACCTCGGCGATGTAGGCCGAATAGGAGAGGATGATCGCCACAGTGCCCAGCAGGGCTGCCGGAATCCGGTTGAAAATGGCCAGCCCGGGAATGCCGAAGCCGATCAGGTAGAGAACCACGATCATGGGGATGCCTCTCATGATCGTGGTGTAGACCTGGGCCAGCACCCGCAGAGGGAAGAGCAGCGGGTTCCGGCTGGTGCGGATCATGGCCAGCAGGGTGCCCAGCAGTGCCACGCCGATGACTGCGAAGAAGAGGACCTCCAGATTGAGCCAGAGCCCCTGGAGGACCTTGGGGAAGGCTTGGGCGAAGTAGGCACCGGAGAAAAACGACTGCTTGACCCGGGGCCAGCCAGGTGAGGCGTGCAGACCCAGGGCGATCAGCAGGGCCAACACCAGCGTGCTGGCGATGCTGATCGCCACAGAGCGCAGATTCTGTCGACGCCCGTAGCGTTCCCGTTCCCGTTGGATATCGCTGACCGCGTCCTGTGCCGAGGTGGCCATGAACGACAAGGTTTCCTTTCTTCTCTCAGCCCAGCATGGGCAGGGAGGTGTAGACGTGCAGCCACTGCTTCTGCAGCTTGTCCAAGGTTCCATCCTTCTTCAGGGCCGTGACAGCCGTGGAAGCGGCAGGGGTCAGCTTGGAGCCCTTGGGCAGGACTATGCCCATGCCCTCCGGGTCCTGAGAGCCCTTGATCTGCCCGAGGATTTTGGCGTTCTTGACCTGTCCGGAATCGACCATGGTCACGGCTGACGGGGTGTCCACGACCAGCGCGTCGATCTGATTGGCATCCAAGGCCTGGGACGAAGCCACGTCGTCGTTGAAGGTGTCGATGTCAGGCTTGACCAGTTTGTGAGCCATCTCGTAGGAGGTAGAGCCGACCATGGCTCCTATCTTGGCGTCCTTGATCTGGGCAAGGGAGGTGGCGGAAGCATATGGGGAGTTTTTTCTGACGACCAGCGACTGGGTGGAGTTGTAGTAGCTGGGAGTGAAGTCCACAGCCTGACGGCGCTCCGGGGTGATGGAGAACTGCTGGATGTTCAGATCGTAGTCCTTGCTGCCCGGGGCGATGGCGGCATCAAAGGTGGTCCGGGTCCAGGTGACGTGTGCCTTGTCGAAGCCCATTTTCTCTGCCACTGCATAGGCCACGGCCGCCTCGTAGCCCTTGCCGGATTCGGGCTTGTTGTCCTGCACGTATGGGGCGTAGGCCGGATCTCCGGTGGCAATGGTCAGGGTGCCGGGTTTGATGGTCTGCTGGGTGATGTCCTGCTTGTCTGCTGACTGCCCGCTATTGCCCGATGAGGAGCCACAGGCCGCGCCGGCCATGAGCGTGACTGTCGTGAGTGCGGCCGCCGTCAGCCTGCGTATGGTTTTCCTGGTGAAGATGGTCATGCTGATCTGCTCCTCGCGATGATGATGGGTGTCGGTCTTCCGGCGACTCCATCCTAGTCCGGCAGGTTAACGAGTCGGCAGGTGAGCGCCATGGGGTGCGATAGGGGACCAGCGGCCACTGGCTTAGACCAGTCCAAGGGCCTCCAGGGCCTCGGCCAGATAGGTGACCTCGACCACTTCCAGTCCCTGAATGGGCTTGCGGCCTCTTGAATGCCGGTCGGGCGGGACCAGCGCTCGCGTGAATCCCAGCCGAGCGGCCTCCTGCAGCCGGTGGTTGAGTTGAGGCACAGGCCTGACCTGCCCGGTCAGCGATATCTCGCCCATGGCACAGGTCGTGCGCAGGATGGGCCGGGACTTGGCTGCACTGGCCAGGGCGGCCACAATGGCCAGGTCGCATCCGGGCTCCTTGGCCAGCCCGCCGGCGATGGTGGACACATACAGGTCCCTCGTCAGCAGGTTGACCCGGCCGTGACGGTAGAGCACCGCGGCCAGCATGGCCAGGCGGTTGGCGTCGATCCCGTTGGTGTTGCGTCTGGGCGTGGGCAGAACCGAGGAGGTGACCAGGGCCTGGATCTCGATGGGCAGGCTGCGGTGGCCGTCCAAGGTGAAGGTCACACAGGTGCCCTCCACCTCCTGCCCGGCCGTGGACAGGAAGAGCCCGGTAGGATCGCTGACCTCCTCGATACCCTGTTCGCTCATGTCGAAGCAGCCCACCTCGTCGGTGGGGCCGAACCGGTTCTTGACGGCCCTCAGCAGGCGCAGGGCGGTCTGGGAGTCGCCCTCGAACTGGCAGACCACATCGACCAGATGCTCCAGGGTCCGCGGCCCGGCTATGGAGCCGTCCTTGGTCACGTGGCCGACCAAGAGGATGGGGATGTCGTGCGACTTGGCCATGTCGATCAGGCTGATGGCCACCTCACGCACCTGTGTGGAGCCTCCGGAAATGCCGTCAACCTGGTTGGAGACGATGGTCTGGGCGGAGTCCACAATGGCCAGCGCCGGCTTCTCACGCTCGATCAGCCCCAGCACCGTGGCCAGGTCGGTTGTGGAAGCCAGCAGCAGCGAGTCCTTGAGGGCCCCCACCCGACTAGCCCGCATCCGTACCTGGGCCTGGGACTCCTCGCCCGACAGGTAGAGCACCTTGCCTCCCTGGCCGCCCCGGCCGGCTACGCGGCCGGCTGTCTCCAGCAGGAGGGTGGACTTGCCTATTCCCGGCTCGCCGGCAAGGAGGATGACCGACCCGGGTACGATGCCTCCGCCCAGGACCCGGTCGAACTCCTCGAATCCTGTGGGGATGCGTTTGACCTGGTCCGTGCCCACCCTGGTGATGGGCCGGGCCAGGCCGGTCTTTGGAGGCGCAGGCGCCGTATGGCTGCCTCCTGAGGAGGACAAGCCCCCTCCTGCACCCACGCGGGCTTCGTGGAACTCTTCGATGGTTCCCCACTGGCCGCATTCCGGGCAGCGTCCGAACCACTTGCCGCCGGTCCATCCGCACTCCGTGCACACGTATTGCGTCGTCGTCTTGGCCATACCTGCACGCTATCGGGATTCAGGGACGAGGGCCCGGGCTTTCACGTCATCTTCGCAGTGCCGACACCCCTCCCATGAGAGAATGGAGGCATGGCTGACAATCCTTCTGCACCCCTGTCCTCTTCGCCCGATTCCTCTGCGCATGCCCGGCAACGCCGTCGACGTATAGGCGTGGTCATCGCCTTGGCTGCGGTAGTGGTTCTGGTGCTCCTGTCGGCCTTCGTATGGCCGCACTGGGCGGTGCGCAGCCAACAACCAGACGCACAGGCTCAGACCTCCGCTTCTTCCCGTCCCTCCCAGGCCAGTCCAAAGGCCACGGCGGCGCCCCTGCCGGACTCGGCCTCGGAGCTGCTCAAGGCCATGCCTGACACAGTGGGCGGCTTCGCCCGAGTCAAGGCTGATTCCGACAGCGAGTGGAGCACCCGTACGCCTATAGAGGAGTACAGCCTGGTCTACTCCACCGGCAGATCGGGCGGGGACGTGACCCTCCACCTGGCCCAGTGGTCCAGGAGCGAGGATGCCAAGGCCCTCTATGACAGCCAGTCCACCGGTATGTCCGGCAAGGAGCTGGCCTCGGGCAAGGTTCGCAGCGGCGGCACGGTCACCGGATCCTACCTGGAGAAGGCGGATGGTGACGACGAGCACAAGGCGCTGGTCATCTGGCAGAACGACACGGTGGTCTTCCGCGCTCAGGGTCAGCGGACGGCGCTGGAGGCTTTCTATAAGGCCTTCCCGCTCTGATCGTCCCCCAAGCGGTGTACGATAAGCAAGTTGGACACTTCCAGGTAACTAAGGATCGGAGGCTCGGATGGGTTCTGTCATCAAGAAGCGCCGCAAGCGGATGAGCAAGAAGAAGCACCGCAAACTGCTGCGCAAGACTCGTCACCAGCGCAAGTAGCTCTTTATGGCTTATGGCCCGCTAGGGCCGACGAAGCCCCCCGCATCGATTGGACGCGGGGGGCTTCGTGTATATCCGTTTATTTTCACTTGTTGGCGTTGGTCATGACCCTGGGACCATTGGGGTCGCCCACGATGACTGTGTCAACCATGTTGAGGAAGAGACCGTGTTCCACGACGCCCACGGTAGTGATCAGGTCCTGAGCCAGATCCTGAGGGTGCTCAATCCGATCCAGATGCAGATCGATGATGTGGTTGTGCTCGTCGGTCAGGACCGGCTGTCCCTGGCCGTCCAGCCTCAGTACCGGGTTGTAGCCGCGCTCCTTGAAGCGGTCCAGGACGTGGCGCTCGCCGAAGGGAATGACCTCCACTGGCAGGGGGAAGCGGCCGATGGTGTCGACCACCTTGGACTCGTCCACGATCCAGACGATCCTTCGAGAGTTGACGGCCACGATCTTCTCCCAGAGCAGGGCTGCGCCGCCGCCCTTGATGCCGTTGAAGTCCTTGTCGACCTCGTCGGCACCGTCGATGGTGACGTCGATGTGGTCCACCTGGTCGATGTCGACGATGCGGATTCCGTAGCCTTCAGCCTGCTCCTTGGTACGCCGAGAGGTGGTCACGCCGGTGAACTCCAGGCCCTCTTCCTTGACGCGCCGTCCCAGCTCATCCACGAAGAACCGGACCGTGGATCCGGTGCCCAGCCCGGCGGTCATGCCGTTCTCGACCAGCTTGGCTGCCTCGATGCCGGCGGCCTTCTTCAGTCTGTCCTGCTCGGTCTTGTCCATAGACGCTCCTTCATGCCCGCCATGCCTTCAACAGCTGATATCCGCGGGTCTTGTTCGTTCAGGTTCACTCCAGTGTAGACGATGGCCCTTGACGGTCCATGAACGGCTCAATCCTTGACTTCGATGGCGTGCAGGCGGAAGGGGGCCTCCTGAATGTTCACGTAGCCGTCAGGGTCGATGGCGGCGTCCAGATCAATGCTGCCGACTATATGCAGGTCCTGTCCGGTGAACATGCTGCTGCCAGAGGGAGGAGGCGTGATGCGGATCCGGCCGCTGGCTCTCAGCCCTCGAGCGCCGGAATTCTTGGTCTCTTGATCAACCGTGTCGGTGTCCGAAGTATCGTTGAAAGCCGGCGAGGGGTCGTCATTTTGATCATCGGCTATGTCAGAAGCGGGCGTGTCATTGATGGCTTCAGACGGCACGTCGTCCCGCTCGTCTGCTGCTGCGGCCGGCGACCCTGAGAATGTTGCGGCTACGGACTCGGCTTGCTCGGCATCCACGGCCTCGGATTCGACGGCGGTTTCGGCCAGGTCTTTCTGCTCTTTCTGATCCAGGCGAACCTTTTTGCGGCCAAGATCGTCAAGAACCTGGGGTCCTCCGTCCAGCTCCTCCTTGACTGCGGACGGCACCTGCGTGCCCTTGGCGTAGGGGGAGGCCAGCAGTGATCGCCAGCCCTCAACGGGCAGACAGCCTTCCCGATCGCCTTTGCCTGCAGCTGTGGCATAGCCGCGGGCCAGCGTGTCCACTTTCTCGTTGAAGGTGTCGCCGGCGTGGCCCTTGACCCAGACAAACCTGACTGATCCCGGCCGTGCCTGGATCTCCCGATCGATAGCCTCGATCAGAGAGCGGTTCTTGACCGGCTTACCCTGGGAGTTCTTCCAGCCCTTCTTCTTCCACCCGGGCACCCAGGTGGTGGAGCAGTTGATGGCGTATTGGGAGTCGGTTTCGATGACCAGCGGGCGCTCGCCTGGGTGGGCTCGTAGCGCCTGCAGGACGGCGCATAGCTCGCCGATCTGATTGGTGCCGTTGCTTGCGCCGCCTGCATCCGCGTCGCCGCCCTCATGGTCGGCCCAGGCCCAGCCCATGGGGCCGTTGGGATTGCTCAGTGCGCTGCCGTCGGTGGAGACGACCAGATTCTTGTCATTGGTCATGGTTCCAGCCTAGACAAATAGATAGAGAACCCCTGCGCCAGCGATGGTCTTGTCCGCAGCTCAGCCCAGGGCCTTGGCTACTACCTGGTCGGCATCGTCCAGAACCTGATCCAGGGCCTCGGGGGAAACGAAGGATTCGGCGTAGACCTTGTAGATGTTCTCGGTGCCGGAGGGGCGGGCGGCGAACCAGTTGTTCCGGGTGGTCACCTTGATGCCGCCGATTTTGGCCCCGTTGCCCGGGGCTTCGGTCAGCTTGGCAGTGATGGGCTCGCCGGCCAGGGTGGAGGCCGTCACATCGTCGCCGTTCAGCCGGGCGAACTTCTGCTTCTGCTCCAATGTGGTCGGGGTGTCCACCCGCTTATACCAGCTTTGGCCGAAGCGCTCCACCTGCTCCTGATGGAGCTGGGCCGGGTTCTTTCCGGTCTTGGCTGTGATCTCGGCAGCCAGGAGGTCGGGGATCAGCCCGTCCTTGTCGGTCGTCCAGACGCGGCCGTCCCGACGCAGGAAGCTCATCCCGGAGCTCTCCTCGCCGCCGAAGGCCACCTCTCCCTTGAAGAGGGGGTCGACGAACCACTTGAAGCCCACAGGCACCTCGATCAGCCTGGCGCCTATGGAGGCAGCCACACGGTCGATCAGGGAGGAGGAGACCAGGGTCTTGCCGATGCCGGCGCCCTTAGGCCATCCGGGACGGTTGCCGGAGAAGAGGTATTCCACGCAGACGGCGATGTAGTGGTTGGGGTTCATGACCCCTGTTCCTGGGCAGACGATGCCATGCCTGTCGGCGTCCGGATCGGTGCCGCCCACCAGGTCGTAGGAGTCCCAAGCCCCTGCATTCAGACGATCCACCAGGCCCTTCATGGCATAGGGGGAGCTGGGATCCATGCGGATCTTCCCGTCGTGGTCGATGGTCATGAACCGCCAGGTCGGATCCACCTCGGGGTTGACGACGCCGATGTTCAGCCCGTACTTTTCGTTGATCAGCGGCCAGTAATTGACCGAGGCCCCGCCCAGCGGATCGATGCCCAGGCGGACCCCAGAGGATCTGATCAGGTCGAAGTCGATGACATTGCCCAGGTCGGCCACGTAATGTTCCCGGTAGTCGAAGCGCTCCACCAGGTCGGATTTGATGGCATCTTCAAAGGGGATCCGCTTGACCCGCCTGTAGTCGCCCAGGAGCTCGTTGGCCCGTTGCGCTATGGCATTGGTGGTTTCAGCCGGAGCCGGGCCGCCTGTGGGCGGGTCATACTTGAATCCGCCGTCGGTGGGCGGGTTGTGGGAGGGGGTGACCACGATGCCATCGGCCAGGTCCTTGCCGGAGAAGCGCTGGGTCCCGTCGGCCGCCCGGTTGTGTGTCAGGATGGCCTGAGAGACGGTGGGGGTGGGAGTGTAGTCATCATTGGCGTCAATGCGCACCCGTACGCCGTTGGCTGTCAGGACCTCGATAGCGGTCTTCCAGGCAGGCAGGGAGAGGGCGTGGGTGTCGCGGCCCAGATAGAGCGGTCCGGTGACTCCATCCTTGGCTCGCTGTTCGGCTATGGCCTGGCTGATGGCCACAATATGGGCCTCGTTGAAGGAGACGGTCAGGGCGGAGCCGCGATGACCGGAGGTGCCGAAGGACACCCGCTGGGAGGGCGTGGAGGGGTCGGGGATGAGATCGTAGTACCTGCCGATCAGATCGTCGACGTTGATCAGATCTTCTGGGCTGGCAGGCTTGCCCGCATTCTGTGCTGTCATGGCTCCCATCATGCCACCCCGTCATGAGAAAGCGTGCAGATGGGGGAACAGGCTCCTTCGGTCTCAGTCGGACTGGGGAACCCGCACGTTCAGAGCCCGGTGCTCCACGCTGAGTGCGATGTGGCAGGTTTCGCCCAGAATGTCGCCGTCCACCTGAGCTAGGGCGGGCTTCTCCAGACGGATTTCTGCCTTGGTCCCCTGCAGCTGGACGATGGTGGAGTTGGTCGACAGGGGGCTCTGGCTGGCCTTTCGGGTGATGGTCTGATGCATGACGTCTCCGAAGAGATTGGCCCAGCCGATCAAGCCAGCGGAGGTGTCGATGATCTCGAAGTCCAGGATGCCGTCCTCGTAGGAGGCGTCGGGCATCAGGGAGAATCCTGGGATCTCCCCGCAGTTGCCGGCCATGAAAGTGCGGAAGGTCACCGAGGTGTTGGTCTGTGTGACATGGTCGGGCCGGGTGATGGTGATGTCGGCTGTGTACTTGGGCGCGAACAGATGTTTGGCGCCGCTGATGAAGTAGGCCAGCCAGCTGACCGTCTTCTTCAGATTGGGGTCGGTGTCATCAATCATCAGGGCGTCGAAGCCGATGCCGGCGATGATCAGGAAGGCATGACCACGGCCTTGTTCCTGATCGTCCTGGTCCAGCAGAGCCATGCGACCCACGTCGACCTGGGTGGATCCGTACGAGGTGGCCACGGCCAGGGCGGCGTCCAGATCGCCAACGGGAATGCCCATGTTCCTTGCAAAGAGATTCCCGGTCCCTATAGGGATGATGCCCATGACATGGTCGCTGGATGCCATGGCGCTGGCTACGGTGCGTACGGTCCCGTCCCCGCCCACGGCAACGACTACGTTGGCTCCGCGCTCCAGTGCCATGCGGGCGCAGGCCTTTCCGTCCCGATCCAGCTGGGTTTCGATGAAACTGAATTCGCGGATGCCCTTGTCCCGGCAGTATTGCTGGATGCGCTCGCGGGCAGCAGCGGCCTGGGGCTTGGAGGGGTTGATGACGAAAGCGTAGCTGAGCTGGTCGTCATCCCGGGCCAGGATCTGCATGGCGAACCTATGCCGTCTTTGGGCGCGAATGATCAACACCACTGCTGTGACGACAATGGCCGCCACCGCCAGGATGCCGAGGATGACGACCGCTGGAATTGGCATGACTCCATTTTGCTCGTGGTGTCGACCCGAACCCCTTGGGTGTGTCCGACGTGAACGAACCCTCTACAGCAATCACGCTGACAGTATGAGCTGATTGAGTTATGAAAAGCGGAAAGTTATGATGTCATTCGGTCCATGTGGTCCCTTCGGTCTGGAGCTGCAACGGCTTCGTGCGCTGGAAGTCCGGGAAAGCCCGGGGGTATGGGAAGAGGAGGCGGGCATGGATAAGTACAAGAGCGTGTTCGACATCATAGGACCCATCATGATTGGACCCTCCAGCTCGCACACAGCCGGGGCAGTGGCCATTGGACGGGTTGGGCACATCCTTGCCGGCGGTGTCCCCAGCCGTGCCGACATTCATTATTATGATTCCTTCGCTCGCACGCACAGCGGCCACGGTACCGACTATGCCATCATCAGCGGCCTGCTGGGTTTTGCGCCGGATGACTCCCGGGTGCCGGATGCCATCGGCATCGCCCGCAGACAGGGCATGGATTTGACCTTCCACGAGGAGGACGAACCCAGTCCCATCGACCACCCGAACACCGCCGTCCTGGACTTGCAGGGCCCAGCCGGTCGGGTGATCTACGCGGCTTGTTCCATCGGAGGCGGAACCATTGAAGTGCGGCGTATCAACCTGGACGGCTGCCTGATCACTCCTCCAGGGCTGCTGCCCATCCTGTTGGTGGAACTGGATGAATCCGACAAGGGTTCCGGTCAGCAGTTGGAGGGCATACGCGATCTGCTCCGGGAAGAGGGCGTGACCAAGCAGACCAGGTATGAGCCCGCGGGTCCGGCCGGCATGGCAGTGTACGAGTTCGATTTGGACAATCCGCTGTCTACGCAGCGGCAGAAGCAAATCGCCGGTCACTCGTCCCGGATGATTTATATCGACTAGGAGGCATGGCGCATGTTCACTTCGATCGCTGAACTCGTGAGTATGGCTAAAGAGCGCGGCTCGTCGATATCCGAAGTGGCCATCGACGAGGAGGTCCGGCGTTCGCATCAGACGCGCGAGCAGATTTGGGCGAGAATGGCCAAGAACCTGCAGGTCATGCAGGCTGCCGTGGCCAGGGGGTCCCAGGGCGATGGCGTGTTTTCCAAGACTGGGCTGAGCGGTGGCCAGGCTGCTTTGCTGGAGCATTACCGGAAGACGCGAACCAGTCTGAGCGGCGATGCCATGTTGCAGGCCGTTGAGGCCGCCATGGCCACCAATGAGGTCAATGCGGCCATGGGCATCATCTGCGCGACGCCCACGGCCGGTTCCTCGGGAACCCTGCCCGGAGTGCTCACCGTGCTCAAGAACCGACTGGGGCTGGATGACGATGGGCTGATCCGCTGCCTGTTCACGGCAGGCGCTTTCGGGCTGGTCACGGCCAACAAGGCGATGATCTCAGGAGCTACAGGCGGCTGCCAGGCCGAGGTGGGCAGCGCATCCGGCATGGCTGCAGCTGCTGCGGTTGAGGGTGCAGGAGGCGATCCTGATGCCAGCGCCCAGGCCTTCGCCATAGCCATGAGCAATCTGTTGGGACTTGTCTGTGATCCCGTGGCCGGACTGGTGGAGGTGCCTTGCGTCAATCGCAACGCCATCGGTACAGCCAATGCTTTGATCGCTGCTGACATCGCCCTGTCGGGTGGCGTCAGCAGGATCCCGCCCGACGAGGTCATCGCAGCCATGAAGTCCATCGGCGAAAGCATGCCCTCATCACTGAGAGAGACCGGCATAGGCGGACTGGCTGGCACTCCCACCGGCAAACGGTTCCGCAAGACTGTATTCGGCAAGTGATGCGTGGCAGACGCATATAAGGGACGGATGGTTCGCGTCTGCCTTCCCGGCGTGCTGCTTCCCCTGGCTGGTCGGCGGCGGCCGGGCCGGTTGCAGCAGAGGCCATGGGACTTGGAATGAGGTGTGCGGGGCCGGTTTTCGTGTCCCTTGAAAGTCATACAATTCAGATATGTTAGATATCAGGTTCATTCAGGAACATCCGGATGTTGTCCGTGAATCACAGCGCAAACGCGGCGAATCGGTCGAACTCGTCGACGAGGTGCTGAAGGCGGACAGCGAGCGCAGGGCTGCACTCCAGGATTACGAGAGCTGCAGGGCCGAGCAGAAGTCGCTCGGCAAGCGCATGGGTTCGGCGTCTCCTGATGAGAAAGCCGACCTTCTGGCCCGGACCAAGAGCCTGTCCGAGAAGGTGAATGCCTGCAAGTCAGCTTCCGACCAGGCCAACGCCAGGTACACCGATCTCATGTGGAAGTTCAGCAACGTAGTGGAACCCGAGGCGCCGGAGGGCGGCGAGGACGACTACGTGGTGGTCAAGAAGGTCGGCACCCCGCGCGACTTCACCAGAGAGGGCTTCGAGCCTAAGAACCACCTGGACCTGGGCGTGGGCGTGGCTGGCATCGACATGCGCAGGGGTGTCAAGATTTCCGGCTCCCGCTTCTACTTCCTGAGGGGGGACGTGGCCCGGCTGGAGATCGCCATGCTGACCATGGCCGTGGACCAGGCCATGGAGCATGGATTCATTCCCACCATTACGCCCACCTTGGTCCGTCCTGAGGTCATGGCCGGCACCGGCTTCCTGAATGCCCACGCCGACGAGATCTACCGTCTGCGTGAGCCTGACGATCAGTATCTGGTGGGCACGTCGGAGGTCTCCCTGGCCGGCATGCACGAGGATGAGATTCTGGATCTGAGCCAAGGCCCGTTGCGCTACTGCGGCTGGTCCAGCTGCTACCGGCGGGAGGCTGGCTCTGCCGGCAAGGACACCATGGGCATCATCCGCGTCCACCAGTTCGACAAGGTGGAGATGTTCGTCTACTGCAAGCAGGAGGACTCCCGTGACCAGCACCAGCAGTTGCTGGCCATGGAGCAGGAGATGCTGGCCAAGGTGGACGTGCCCTACCGGATCATCGACACCGCGGCAGGAGACCTGGGGTCCTCAGCCGCGCGCAAGTTCGACTGCGAGGCCTGGGTGCCCACCCAGGGTCGCTACCGTGAGCTGACGTCAACCTCCAACTGCACCGAGTACCAGGCCCGCCGCCTCAACGAACGTGAGCGGCTGGAGGACGGCTCCACGCGTCCTGTCAGCACCCTGAACGGGACCCTGGCCACCACCCGCTGGCTGGTCGCCATCCTGGAGAACCACCAGAACGCCGACGGTTCCATCGTCATCCCTGAGGCCATGCGCTCCTATGTGGGTGGCAAGGAGGTCATCGAGCCCAAGACCTGGGAGGCCTGAACCGCCTCTGCCGGGATTGGTCGACATTCCGTTGGTGGTTGGACCAACCTTGATGTCGTATGATAAGTGGCGTGCCTGATCGGCACGTCTTATGGACAGGTGTCTGAGCGGCCGAAAGAGACGGTCTTGAAAACCGTTGTGGCGCAAGCCACCGCGGGTTCGAATCCCGCCCTGTCCGCCTGGTGGATGCCCCGGAGCTCATTCCGGGGCATTCTTGTATTCGCTTAAAATCCCGTGTTCGCAGAGCGGTTTGGGCTGGAACCTGGTGCCTACAATGATGGATGGTAGCCATGCGTAATCACGCGAGCCGACCCTTGGGCGCCGACTCTGCAAGGGAAAGGTCGGGTCGTGGATCAATTCATCGCCATTGTCTCTCTGATCGGGGATTGGTTGCTTTTCACATTCCCTCTCTTCCAGGGGCTGATGGAGCTGCAGGAATATCAGGAGCTCCTGGACGACTTTGATCAGCTCAGCAAGAATTGGGATGAGGTCTCGCCCTGGTGGTGGCTGGCCCCCATCGTCAAGATCCACTTGGAACGCAAACGCGGGCACGAAATTCTCCGCCAGGCCACCAGGACCCGGTCGGAACGGCGACGGGCGCTGAGCTTTCTTGACCAGGCGACTGCCTGGTACTTCGTGTCAGTTGCAGGTTGGCTGAAGATGATCTCCTCCTCTTATGAATTGCTTGAGACATACGATGCCGAAGAGAACATATGGCTTCTGGTTCTTCTTGTCTTCCTGCTGACCTCCGGCGGTCTCTTCAACGCTTACTATCGCATAGACAGAAAGCGGATAGGCCAGAAGGAGAAGGAGCTGAAGCCCGACTCAGAGGTGGCCAACGACTGACAAGGTGCTCATGAGCCTAGACAATGACAACACTGAACCTGCTGCAAGAGCAGATCTTGACGCTTTGAGCAGTATGGGTAAGAGACCAGTGGACGCGGGAAACCGGATTGTTCCCATGGCTATGCGAGAGCTACTGGACGGTTTGAGGACGAATTGGCGCGTCGTTCAGCATCCGCCCTTGGACACTATCGACCAGGGCATGGAACTGGGCATTGCTGATCTGCTGGGGCTCTCTGTAGAAAACCTCTCCAAGTTCCTGCTGTTAGAGGACGCTGGAGGTCTGCTAATGCTTCTGGTGTCCAAGGGCATAGTGCGCCCTGATTTGCACCAGGTGCGGGAAGTGGTCGGATGCCGAAGGCTGCACATGGCCTCGGCTGCCACCCTGCACCAGTGTCTGGATACGGTGCCGGGCCGGGTCTCGCTGCTGGATCTTGCTCGGAAGCTGGCATCCCGGGTGTTCATACTGCCGGAGAGTTGAAGTCGTCGACTGGGTCATTGCTTCTGGTCTTTGCCTTGGGGGATGCTGGAAACCGTTGTGCGCGAAGGCGGGAAGGAGCAGGCCGGTGAGGCTGAATCTGTCTAACAGAGGGTCGTCGGCAGATGAAATGGATCAGACCTATCCTTCCGACTCGGTGCAGGCCACAAGGCCGGGTCGTGCCAGCCAATGGCTGGTAGCGTTCAGGGCCGCCTGTTGCGGACTGTTGGTGGGAGTGCTGGTGGTGCTCTACCGGCAGGGCATCGGCTACGGCACACAGTTCGCTCGATGGGCCTACGCACAGATGCGTGACCGGCCTCTGATGATTCTTCCTTGGCTGCTGGCCGCCCTGCTGGTGGGCCTGGCCCTGGCCTGGATGGTCGGCCGGGTTCCCATGGCCTCCGGCTCCGGCATCCCGCAGGTGGAGGGTGTGGTCATCCACGGCATGCGCATGCCTGCCCTGCCTGTACTGGGCGTACGATTCCTGGGCGGTCTGGCCTGCGGCATGTTCGGCCTGTCTTTGGGGCGCGAGGGGCCTTCGGTGCAGATCGGCGCGGCCGGTTCCCAGCTGGTTTCCCGAGGATTGCGCCGAGAACGTGTGGAGGAGACCTGCCTGGTGACCTCCGGCGCGGCTGCCGGCCTCTCTGCAGCATTCAACGCGCCCTTGTCGGGGATGGTCTTCGCCCTGGAGGAGATCCACCGGTCCTTTTCTCCAATGATTCTTCTGTCAGCAGCCATGGCCTGCCTGAGTGCTGATTTCATTGCCAAAAACCGTTTCGGCCTGCGTCCGGTCCTGGACTTTACCGCTATGCCCCAGTTGACCATTGCCCAGTATCTGCTGATGATCCCCCTTGGGCTGGTGGCCGGCCTTGTGGGAGCTGCCATGAACCGTCTGCTGCTGGGTGCTCAGAGCCTTTACAAGCACCTGCCATCGAAGCTGGGACCGGTGATCTCCCTCTTCCTGGCCCTACCGGTCGGATTGTTGCTGCCTGCTGTCCTGGGTGGCGGCGAGGACCTGATTGGCAAGGCGGAAGGTGTTCGTGAGGTGGCTTGGTCGGTGGCCATCAACCTGCTGGTTCTGCTTCTGGTCAAGATGCTCTTTACGGCTACCTCCTTCGGCAGCGGTGCCCCCGGGGGCATCTTCATGCCCATCCTGGCAGTTGGCACGCTGACCGGATCACTGTGCGGGATGGGTGCGGCCGCCCTGGGAATGCCCGTTCGGATCATTCCGGTCTGCGCGGTCTGTGCCATGGCGGGCACTCTGACGGCCTCGGTCAAGGCCCCCATAACCTCCATCCTGCTGACGGTGGAGATGTCAGGCTCTCTGGTCCACATGCTCCCTGTGGCCCTGTGCGCTTTTACGGCTTTGATGGTGTCCGATTTGCTGGGTGTCCAGCCTATTTACGAGGCTCTGCTGGAGCGTTATCGCCGAGGACGTGCTCCCGATGCTCAGGTTCCTGACAGGGTCACTGTGGAGTTCCCCATAGAGCATGGCAGTCCGGCGGCTGGTCGTCTGCTTGGGCAGGTTCCCTGGCCGCACGGATGTGCCGTAATCGGTCTTCGCCGGGGTGAGCATCGGCTGATTCCTGCTGGTGATCTGAGGTTGCTCGCCGGAGACGGTGTCATCCTGCTCTGTCCCGGTGATCGTCTGGATCAGGCCCGACGGGTCATGGAAAGCCTGTGTCGCTGACTGATGTTCTCTAAAGGATGGTCAGGCACTGCCCGTGGACTGCCACGGTCTGGCTGTTGTTGATGGCCACCATGGGCGCATCGTCGCCGTAGCGGTCCAGAATTTTCCTGGTCACCTCGGCGAAGGGTTCGGAATCAAGGTGGGGGAGGAGACGGAAGTCCACCAGACCCAGCCCGGCGGTGGAGTCCAGATTCGGGGCGGCCGAGCGCGGATCCATGGCATCCAGGAAGCCGATATCGGGACCGGTCACCACAGCGCCAGCCGATTCGCCGATGTAAGGTTTGCCCTGATCCACCTGCTGTCTGATCAGATCAGCAGCGCCTGAGCGACGCAACTCCTGCAACAGGAAGAAGGTGTTGCCGCCGGACAGGTAGATCAGATCGTCCTCCTCCAGGCTGCGACGTATGGTCTCCGGATCGGCTGTTGAGACTTCCAGGTCGTCGATCCGGCAGCCCATGTCGGTGAAGGCTCGACGAGCCTCCTGGACATAACTATCCGAACGCTGTGGAAGATTGGCCGTGGGGATGAAAGCCACAGTACGATTCTTAGGAGAGCTTTCCAGAAAGGTGGGCAACCTTTCAGCGGTAGCAGAGAATGAGGATGTGAGCAGCAGTCGATGCATGACGGCTCCTTTCATGCCAGGCGGGACTTCGCCCTGGGCAGGTCGCAAAGTATAAAATCCGACCATTGCTGACCTCAATATATCCATGCAATGGGCTTCCACATAGTGATTGACTACATGTCGACTGGAATCCGGCACAGGCCCTGTAGGTCCGGATGTTTATTCTGGGGGCATGGCAAGGCAGCATAAGGAGTTCCAGCAGGGATCTGGCCAAGGCGTATTGGACGACCTGCCAGGCGAGGATAAATTCAGCGATGACCGCCCCGATCCAGTAGCTCCCGGCGGCAGCATTCTCTTCGCTCTGCCTGGGACCTTGGTGGATTGGGACCCGCGCCGAGCCCTGGTCGGGCAGTACCCTGACGGGGTGGTCGATATGGTGCTGGACCCGGAGGACCCTTGGGGCTTCGCCTGCGTCAGAAGACAGATCAATCTGGGCGTGGACCCACAGCAGGCACTGGCCGACTATGAAACTACTCACGGGCCTGCGGTCACCTGGGTGGTTAGGGTCTGTCTGGAAAACTACACCCTGGCAGTGAAGGGCCTGCTTCCTGGAGCATCGGAGCTGCTGGGAAATCTGCGGCGAGCCGGGTTGACGCTTTGGGGCCTGTCGGCAACGACTCGTCAATTGATCGAGTCGGTATCCAAGGTGCTTTCGCCGCTCTCTTCCCTGAAAGGTGTCCTGATTTCATCACAGGAGCATCTGGACCTTTCTGATCCGCTCTTCTATCGTCTGGCCCTGCGTCGTTTCGCCATCAGCCCCGGACATACGATCTTCGTTGATGCGGATCCTGAGCATGTTGCTGTGGCTGACCGATTGGGCATGGATGGGATTGTTGCCCATGACATCCGCGGTCTGCGTCATCTGCTTCGTCAGCGCGGCATCGCCTGTTGAGCGGACTTTCAGACGATGCGGCGGTCAGCGGCCCAGCGGGTCAGCTCGGTTCGGTTGGATAGCTGGAGTTTGCGCAGAACGTTGGAGACGTGGGTCTCAACCGTCTTGATGGAGATGAACAGCTCAGAGGCTACCTCGCGGTAGGTGTAGCCACGGGCGATCAGGCGCATGACCTCCTGCTCGCGTGCGGAGAGCCGATTCAGTTCGTCGTCTTCCGCCAGACCAGCATCTGCTGCCTCGTCCTCCTGGAAGGCGGAGAGCACGAATCCGGCCAGCTTTGGGGAGAAGACCGCGTACCCCTCGTGAACCTGGCGGATTGAGGAGACCAGGTCCTTGGCAGAGATGGTCTTGGTCACGTAACCGCGGGCTCCGGCGCGGATGACCGAGCCCACGTCCCTGGGCGAGTCGGATACGGAAAGAGCCAGAAAGACCGACCTGGGGGAGAGGGGATGCGAGCGGCTTAAGATTTCGGCACCTCCGCCGCCTTGGCCACCGGGCACGTGCACATCCAGCAAAACCACATCGGGCCGGGTCTGCCTGACCATGAGGATGGAGGATTCCACGTCTGCCGCTTGGCCCACGACGTGAAAATGCGGCTGCAGGGTGGTGATGACTCCGGTACGAAACATCTCATGGTCGTCGACGACGGCCACGCGAATACTTGCGGGCCCATCCTCGGCTTGATGGGGCTCTGCTGCAGTCGTGGTCATGGGCGTGGTTCAGCCCGCCTTTCCCGACGCGGGGTCCTCAAGTGTGGGTGGGATCGGACCGGCATGCGTCTGTGAATGAATGGTTCACCATGCATCCTATCATTGCTGGGCCTCAGTCCCCTTTTCAGTCTGACCAACCTTGCCCTCCTGGTGTTGGCTGGCCTCGGACAGCGGCATATGCATCCTGACCTCGGTGCCCCAACCAGGGCGGGAGACGATCTCGACCCTGCCGCCACGCCGCCGAATCCGGCCGATGATGGACTCTCGGATTCCCAGACGGTCGGCTGGAATCGCATCCATATCGAAGCCTGAACCGTGGTCGCGCACGTAGACCTCAACCTGATTCCTGCGGGCCTCGCAATAGACGGAGATGGGTTCACCGCCGTGGGTTACAGCATTGACCAGGGCCTGTCGAGCCGCGTTGAGCAGGGCATCGGTCTGGGCGCAGGGCATGGCGTCGCCCACGGTGACCACCTCGATCGGCTTGCCTGAATCGTCCTCCACCTGTGCGGCTATCTGGCTCAGCCCAGTGCTGACGGACCGGTCTGAGGGAGTGCGTTCCTGGTAGAGCCAGTTGCGCAGATCGCGCTCCTGGGAGCGAGCCAGGGTGAAGACGGTATGCGGGTCGTCGGCATGCAGCTGGATCAGGGCCAGGGTCTGCAGGACGCCATCATGCAGATGGGCCGCCATATCGGCCCGCTCCTCCTCGCGTTCCTTCATGGCTCGTTCATCGCCCAGCTGGCTGAGGATCGAGCCTACCCAGGGCACGACCACTGCGGTTACGCCTATAAGAAGCAGGCCGGCCAGGACTATCAGGGTCAGGGCCCAATGCAATTCCTGAGTGGACAGCAGGAAGATCACCGCGGCAGACAGGATCAGGGCCAGGCTGCCTATCAGGGTCGGCAGGTGGTAGCCAGTTCCTTGGTTTTCCGGCCTCAGCCAGGCCAGAACCAGTCCTGCGCAGAAAAGCAGGCAGGGGACGACAAAGGCGGGGCGCATACCGCTGTTGAGCAGAAAGACCGCAGTCAGCAGGAGGATGATGCCCAGGCCTGCCAGCAGTCTGGTTATCCGCCCGGGACTGATGCTGTGATCCTCCTTCTGATCTGGCTGTTCAGTAAGGATGCTGGGCGCCAGCGGGGCTGACTTCGGGTCATTCGGTTGGACTGCCTGGGTGGGGTCGCCCTGGGGGAGCGCCAACCACAGAAAGCAGTAGATTACACAGGTGATCAATTTGGGGGCCATAAGCACCATGACCAGGCGGATCCAGAAGACGGGAATGCCCAGGTGTAGGCTGACGCCCTTGCAGACTCCGCACAGGATCCTGCCCTTGTGTGGCCTCATCAGGGGCATGCGCGCAGGGTGCAGAGGAGGTGGTTCCCTCAACGTTTGTTCTTCCTGCATGGCTGCGTTCATGCCTCCATTATCGGTTTCGGATCGTACCGATAGGGCAATAAGGGGAAGAAATCAGGGTCGAATCAGGGTGTTCCCCCATGAGATTTGCGCTCGCAGGGTGTTGTAATGAAGATATGAGTAGCGACATGAACGGCAATGGCCCCGATACCGGCTGGCAGTGGAAGTTCGACAGGTTCTTCCGCGCCTGCAGGGAGTCCTATCTGATCCGTGACCAGGGATGGGTAGGCGGTGTTTGCGTAGCCTTGGCCCGTCGCCTGGGTTGGAGCGTGACCCTGGTCAGAGCCTTGATGATTCTGGCGGTCTTTTTCTTCGGTGCCGGTGCCGCCTTCTACGGCTTTGCCTGGTTCGTCCTGCCGGATCGGCGTGGGGTCATTATCGCCCAGGAGTTGATCCACGGGATTTGGCATGCTTCCATGGTGGGCATCATCATTTACTGGCTGCTGGCCATCCTGATTCCTGGAGTCGGAATCTTTTCACTGGCCTTCGGTGCCCTGGTCCTGTATCTGTTCATCCGGTGGAGCCGCAACAAGGCCCTGGAGTACCAAAGAGGGTACTGGACTGGGCCGGATGCTGGCAGACCGGTTTCGGGCGATCCCTGGGTGATGGGACCGCAGTATTCGGACCGGCCGAGTGATGCAGGCTCGCAATGGTATCCGAATCAGCCTGAGTACCCAAGCTTTTCGGGGTATGAGGGGTACCAGGATTACACAGGGACGCGAAGCAATACGCAGACAGACGGCAATGCGAGCACAGAAGGATACAGGAACCAGCCAGGGGATTCCGATTCGTATGGAACTCGGGAACAACAAGGGGATGCGACTGCTTCCGGACATATTTTTGAGACAGCGGATTCGGCAAACGCTGCCAGCGATTCGAACAATACGCAAGGCTTTGAGAATCCTGTCGCTGGTGCAGCTCCTGGAGGTTGGACGGGGGCAGAAGGCCCTGCAGAACCTGCTGGGAACATGAATCAGGCATATGGATTCAGTGACTGGCCGGGCTATGGCACAGCCGGGTCATTCTCGACAGGGCCGGGAATAGCCCGTAGGACTCCGTCGGTTCCGCCCCGGATACGGCGTCGTCCCGCCGGACCTGCGCTGGTCAGTCTTCTGTCAGGGCTGATCCTGGTCTCCGGCGCAGGGGTTTGGTGGATGGCCACGAACCCCTATCGCGGATTGAATGTGGCCTTGACCTTCGCTCTGATCTGGGCTGGAGGTGTCACGCTGATACTTGGCGTGGTCATACTGATCCTGGGCTTGATGGGCCGCAGGTCTGGAGGACTGACCCCCATTGCCCTGATGGCCTGCCTGGTTGTCCTGATGCTGGCTTCTGGTTCGGCCATACCAGGCATTGAGCAAACCCAGAACCGCAGGATCCTGGCCGAATACGCCACAGTTCAAGTTAACGGCAACAACCATGGGCGCTTGTTGGGGGCGGACAGTGCAGACATGAGGCGTTACCGCCGCGGAATCGCGCTGGTCGGAGACCCGCAGGATCAGGGAAGTGCCGTCATTGACCTGACTGGTTATGAGCAGAAACACGGCACCCATCGTGTTCAGATTATGGATGATGCGGAGAGTACAGTCTCAGGCTGTCCGACGGGCACCGTCCGCCTGGCTGTGGCCTATGCTGACGTTCGCCTGCTCATTCCTAAGGGATGCAGTCTGTCCTATAGGGAACACACCGACCTCTACAGGGTCTTGGGATCAGGCGCGGCTGACTGGATAACCGAAACGGAACAGGGAAACCGGATGTGGTGGGGCGATACATCGCCATCAGCTGAACGACGCAATTGGGAGGAGGCACTGCGAGCGTCCAAGGAGGATCAGTGGCATATGCCCGACGATCCCGAATTGATCGTCGAAGCCAACCTCATGGCCGGTGCGCGGGTCACCGTGCAAGCCCAGGGGAGTGCCACCCAGCCGAAGCGGGCGCAGCTCTACAGCGGATCGATCAATGAATATTGGGATTATAGCTACAATCCATGGCAGTTTGGGGAGGATCAGGAAGATGACTGATATGCAGCAACCAGAAGGAGGCCAGCCGCTGGATCGTCAGGAGCCCACCACCAAGGTCATGCCCGTTGAATCACAGGCACCCCCGATATACCAGGTTCGGATGCAGCCGCCGGAGCCGATCCGTCCTAGCGGCCCCAGCATGCCTACCATCATTTTTGGCATCTTGGTTGGACTTTTGGCCCTGACCATGTTGGCTTTAGGATTGGTCTTTCTGCGTTACGGTACGGATCTGACCCTAGTCATACCCTGGCAGCGGATTATTCCATTGATTTTCGCCGGCCTGGGCTTGGTGCTGATTGTCGCTGCTATATCAACTTGGCTGGCATCAACAAAGCGCGTTCGTCACGACTCAAAAGACCAAGATATTCCAGAAGATCAGGCTGCCAAGGATGGTCAGTGACCCCAACAGGGTTAGGGTCAGGGTCAGCCAGTGGCCAGCGCCAACTACAGCTGGTTTGCCGTCAGGCCGGCTGAAGATGGAGGCCAGGGTGCTCGCCAAGAGCAGGATGAGCATCAGGCAGAGACCTGATAGTAGGAACCAGGAGAATGTCATCATCGAGGACAGATGGACCAGGCCGAAGGCCTGGCGGACCACAGTGAAGGCATAGGCCAGCAGAGCGGTTATCAGTCCTGCGGCCAACAGTCCCAGTGCCCAAAGCCGTCCGGCCAGACCTTTGCTGAAGCCGGACCGTTGTCTGACATTGCCTCGAGCCCGCAGATGTGAGTTCAAGGCTCCTATCAGGGCAGTTATGAGGGCAGCAACCAGCAGAACGGGGCCACTGGCCATCAAGGTCAGCAGGGCGGTCAGCGAGGAAACCAATCCGGAATCAGTACGATCAGGTACTTGATTGAGCTGGTGGGGCTGGCTGCCGGCAATCATGGGAGTGGACCATTGATCGGCCTGGGTGCCCAAGGCTACAGCGTTGATCCAGTCTTCCAGATTATGGGTATAGCGGGGTTCCAGAGGCAACCCGTCCTTGGCCAGCCGGCTGCCGGTGCGTATCTGATGGTTGGTGGGGTAGTAGCGCAGGGTCACGTTGTCGTTGCCGCTTGCATGAGTTCTGCGGATGATCTCCTGCGCCCCCTGTTCGACTGGCATGGAGAAGTCCATGGTGCCGAAGTTGATCATGACCGGCATGCGCAGCTGGTCCAGATAAGGCAGAGAGGGGAAGTCGGCGTACTCCAGGCCCAGCAGGGACAGGTCCATGCCTATGAGCCGGGGTATAACGTTGCGGATTCCCTTGGGCGCGCCAATCAGATCCAAGTAGTTGGTAGCCGCCATGGCCATCTGCCGCCGTCCCGGGTAAACCGGAGGAGATGTCAGGATGGAGAAGGCAATGCTGGGGTCCTTGGCAGTCATGATGGACGATATCCAGGTGCCCTCGGACTCGGCGTACAGGCCTACTTTGGTTGGATCCACACCCGGCCAGGAGCGTAGACGGTCAAGGGATCGTCCATAGTCGGCGGCCATGGCCTGATAATCACGGTGAAAGGTGGTGTAGGTGTCCAAACGCTTGTCAGGCACCAGGGTGGTAATGCCGGCCGAGGCCATAGCTGAAGCCAGGTCGCCGTATACTTCGGAGGATTTGCCTGTTCCGGCGCCGTGGATGAACAGACAGGCTGGTCCAGTGCCCTTTCGGTCGCTTGGCTCTCTGACAATGGCCTGGATGTGGACTCCGCCATCCAGAGTTATGCTGATTTTCTGTTCCCTGACTTGGTGGGTGCCCTCAGGGGTCGTGGTTCCAAGGCTCGAGGCGACTGCGGTGGATCGGGTCGAGACCTGCAGATGGTCACGGTAGGGTTCCACTCGCCAGTCCGGCGTCATGGCTTGGCCTAAAAGGAGCATGACCAGCAGGATGACTACGAAGGAGGCGGCGGTAAAGCCCGCCCGTTTCAGCTTTTGCACCCGTCAACTCTACCCGACCGCGCGACTGGTTGGAAAGATGAACCTCCTGATTGTGGTTCAGGAGGTCAGTCCTGGGCCTGCTCGGCTTCGTCCAGGGTCTCAAATCCATTCATCTGCACTGTGGCCAGGATGGTTTCCTCGGTCAGATTGCCGCCCCGGGCCTCGATCTGGTCCACCATGGACTGGTAAAGGTCCAGGGTCCGGGCCGAATAGGTGCCCAGTTCGCCACGCAGATAAGTCTCAAAGGAGGTGGCTTCCGGCGTGTCCTCGCTGGTGCGTAGGACCCGCATCTCCTGGCCTAGACGGGGGTAGCGCTCGCGAAAGTCCTTGGCCCAGGCCACTTGCCTGTCGATGATGCGCTCCTGCTGTTCCTGACGGTCCAGGCCCAGCTTGGGCAGGTAGGGGGCGATGTTGCTGTGGTACAGATCCGGGGCTGTGGACTCCATCATCCGCCCATACTTCTCGGTCAACAGGTTGCGTCCCGCTTTGTCGGCCTGATCCAGGTCGTCCGCATAGCTGGTCAGCAGGGGATGTGGCCATGTCAGAAATTGGCTTAGGCGCATCTGGTGAAACATGGGCCAGTTGCCCTGACAGTTGGCCGGGCCACCCTCGTTGTTGACCTGCTGGAACTGTTCCCATTCGTGGCGGACGATCCGCTCGCGCAGGGATTCCTCATCCTGACATTGCTCGTCGTTTGCCATCTTTGGCTCCTTTCAGATGCTGTGCAGAACCGGATCGTCGCTGGAGATGTGAGCCTCGACGTAGGGGCGCTGCCATTCCAGGAAGGTTTCCGGGCTGTTGGTCAAGCCCTCCGCCTGCAACTCTTCTACGATTCTGGCGCAGATGGACTCCACAAGCTCGGTGACGCGTTCGGCAGCCGGGCGGGCCCCCTTGCCGCCTTCGCCGAAGCCTTGCCCTCCGTAACAGGCAGCCGAAGCCAGTCGCAGGATGTCCTCCAGTTGCTCGGTCAGGTCGGCCAGCCTGGTGGCCATTCGTCCGCTCAGTCGCCGCAGGGCTGCGAAGGTCCACTTGTAGTAGGGCAGATACCCGACGATCAGCGGATTGTTGATCAGGAAGATCAGGGAGGCGCAGGCTTTGATGAATTCGTTGATTGACAGCATGGCTGCAGCCCCGTCGCCCCGCTGCAGACTCCGCGGCAGATTGTATTGGCCCGCCTGGGCGATCATGCCGAGCCGGCGGGAGATCAGGCAGAAGCGCACATCGTCGGGCATGGCCTTGAACCCCTGCCGGGTGGCCAGCATCTGTCCCAGAGGATCTGCGAAGATTCGGCCGTTGGTGGCCGCAGCCAGCGTGGCCTCGTCCAGGAGCAGCCACTCGTGGGGGTGATCTTCCGGGGGTGCCTGCCGGTAGCCGGTCAGCGACTCGAAGAAGGCGCCGATCTCGAAGACGCCCACGCGGCGGTTGGCCCCCTTTGCTCTGACGCTGTCGGTTCGCGAGCCGAACCCCATGAATTCGGTGGGCAGGGCCTCGTAGTCCTTCTGCAGCCGGTCTCCGATGGCCTGATAATCCTCGCTGGTCAGCCACAAGCAGAAGCCGGGGCCGAAATCATGATCGCGGGAGATGGCATCGTCAAAGCCGTAGCAGTCCGAGCCATGGCCCATCAGGCCTACGGCGATTCGGCTGCGATACTGGGGGTAGCGTTCCTCCAGCATGGGACGACCCACATGCTCCCAATAGGCCTTGGCCAGGTCCAGCCCTTGAACATCCGGATGGGAGCCATGCCGATCGTTGTCACTGCTGTGATTTCTGGCCGGGGTCCGATCTGAGCTGGCTTTCGGCTGGCTGGATGCTGCTTCGTCGGCCTGCTTGGATTGATCCTTGTCCCCGGCTTCTTCGGCGGCGGCCTGGACCTGGTCCAGATTGGCCTTGGTGATCTGGTAGTAGTCGCTGCCCTTGCCGTACCGGTCCTCAATGATGGACAGGGCCTTGCGATAGGTGTCTGCCGACTGGCTGAAGCGACCGGTCACGTAGCAGACCTGGGCAAAGCCTGCAAGGGCCGAGGCGTAGTGTGCGCTATTCTCCAGGCGGCCGGTTCGATAAATATCCAGGGCTGTGCGAGCCTGGTCCCAGGCCTCTTGCAAAGCCTGCGGACTGTCGCTGCGCTGCATGAGCAGAAGGGCCAGATTGGTGTGGGTGGTGGCCAGATCCAGGTCCTGGGAAGGATCAGTGCTGGAATCTTCAAGGATGTCCATGGCTTGGCGCAGCTCCTGCTCGGCCTGGTCGGGTCGGTCGGTTTCGCTGTAGAGCATGGACAGGTTGTTGTGCAGGGCCGCCAGGCGCCGATCCTTGGGCCCAAGGGTCTTGGCTGCGGAGGCAAGCGCCTGCCGGTAGAGGTCTTCGGCCTGGTCGTACTTCTTGGCTGCCCGCAGACCTGTGGCCGCATTGATCAGGGTGGTCGTCCATGCCTCGGACCCTTCGATGCGCATGCGTGAGGCCAGCTCGATGGCGCGCTGGATCATCCACATGTTCTCCTGGTGGCGGCCTTGGGACCGATAGAATCCCATGGTTTCGTTAAGCACCGTCAGCAGTCCGGCGTCATCACCAGCGTTCTCCGCATCCACCAGCGCCTGTTGCAGGTAGGGTTCAGCTTCGTCGCGGGCCTTGCCGGCGCTGAAGATGGCGTCCAGACCGTCCAGGAAGGCTTGGGTGTCGAAGCCGCCGTCCGCTTGCATATAGGCCTGTTGAGGCTCTCCCTGCTTGCTGCCTGTGATCGGTGTCTGGTCCTGGCTCATTTGGCTCCCTTGCTGTCAGGGTATCTGTAGGTGCGGGTCCCTCATGGAGCCCTAGCGCCCTGGTCGCTTCTATCTATCAGTGTAGGCTGATGCTCTTTGATGGACTTCAGTCGGCTATGTCGCCTAGGTCACACCTGCCCGGTGCAGCTTCCTGAATGGGTAACGAGGAGCTCGGCCAAACATCGCTCATGATTTTGGAAGTGATGGTTTCTTCGATACAACTCGATGACACGACAGAGCTCATCCGCGTCATTCCAATATTGGTGCAAGAAAGCATACTGCTTGATCTTGTGCAGCCCCAGTTTCTCCTTGCAGAATTCGCTGGGTTTCATGTTATTGACGTGCGTCCAGTCCCTATAGGCCCCCTCTTTGATGATGGCCAGGATCTCGATCTCCGGACGGGTGGTCAGTGTATATACACGGGCTTTAGACTGGTACAGAGGCGACAAGTGAAAGCGTTCATTTGGCGAGTCAATAATACGGACGATATTCACGCACGAAGAACCATAGGTCACGGAAAGGAACCGTTCCTCGATTTCCCTATCTTTGCGGCAACGAGTATAAAGCCGACCAGTCTGCGGATCTTCAATAAGGGAATCTTTAGGAATGATCAGTTTTCCTTCTGCCAGCAGGAGTTCGAAGATGACGCTTTCGGCAGATCCTTCGCAGATAACCAAGGTAGGTTCATCATATATCGCTCGACTATCCATGAACCGTATCCTTGACGTAGCTCCGCAAGGCGCTGATGGAAGCGGCTGAAGGTGCCGTTCCTTGCAAGGCGCCTGACATGAACTGAACGCTCTTCTTGAGCTCTCCTCGGGTGACCAGCTTGTTGTATCGGACCAATTGGAATCCTGCGTTCTCATGTCTGACAGCGAACCAAATGTTGTCCTTCCTGGTGAAATGATCCAGCAATTCAGGGTAGTGCGTAGAAAAAACGAGCACTGCTCCATGCGGGTTAGTAGCAGGAGAGGAGAACAAGTCGATGATAGCGAAGACCAGCTGTTTGTTTATGCTGTTTTCGATTTCGTCGAATAGTAGGTAGCCTCCTTGCGCAAGTGTTTCGATGGCATGTTGCGCCAAGGAAGTTCCACGGAATGTTCCCGCCGATATCATGGCCATAGCTTGTGAGGGATCACAATCACGCTCAATCTTTTCATTGCGGAACTTGATATGGAACTGGTGATCGCTTACCTCCAAGTGTTCGATGGTCGGATCGAATAGACGTACCACTTGCGATGGGGGAGTGACAGGAATGGACATTTGCAGCGGATTTTGCAGACAGAGGGTGACCACGGTCTCCTTGGTGCGCAGAATCCCCGTCGTTAGAGAGCGATCGGGGGGCAAAAATCTCTTGACATCCTCGGCCAGCTCCTTTTTGTCGCCCGACTTATTCATTCCTCGAGTCGCTACAGTCCACCAGGATTCTTCGTCGCCATCTATGGTTCTTTTCAAACGAATCTTGCTCAGACTTCTGCCTGCATACTGGCACAGCCGTTCCTTTTCGAAAACTAAGGGGGAGTCGGCGGTGGCCTCGTCCTTATCGGCGCGCCGGAGTGTGGCATTGAGCAGCCAAGCTTCGCCGCTTTCCTCGAAGATGATGCGTGCTGTAATCGTGGGATCAAGAATGTCCATCAGCGGATCGATGGTGGAGCGTTGAGTTCCCAATGAAGCGCCTCTGGCAATGTTGATGATGAGCGAAAGCAGGCGTAGATCAGTGGTTTTGCCGGAGGCATTGATGCCGGAGATGCCTATGGCTGTGACGATGCCAAGCGGTGAGGTGGTGCCCTGAAGGCGATGGGTGAAGCTGCCATCGGTAATCCTATCCTCGGCGAACAGGATCATGCGTAGTGCGCCCTTGTCGTACAAGCGAAGTCCTTTGAGGTCAAAGGCTAAGATCCGCATTATGCTCCTTTGAACAGAATATTTGTTTATATACTACATCTGAATGCAGATGATTGGGTGTTGGTACTCAGGAACCTAAATATTGATGTGGTAAAAAATTTCAGAATCATTGGGGCCATAATCCCGAACTTGTAAAAAGTGCAAGAAAAACGAGAATCGCTTTTTGCTGCTTAAGAAGGGAAAGGGAGAGTTGGTAATCTTGTATACGCCTATCTATAAAAGTTACGAATACAGAAATTCCGGCCCGTAAGGACCGGAATGCTTGTCGGGGTAGGGGGATTTGAACCCCCGGCCTCTTCGTCCCGAACGAAGCGCGCTACCAAGCTGCGCTATACCCCGTGACAACGTTCTATATAGTACACGTATGGTCGGCCAAACGCTATTGTCTGCGCGGCGCGACCATTCAACCGCTTGCCGTCAGGCGGCAACCGGGACCAAGTACCGGCTCATGCGTAAAATAGCGATTTATGAATGACTCATCGGAAGAAACCCCTCGTCTGACGACGGTCGAGCGTGCTCAGGCACTGCTTGACCAGGATATGGCCATCACGGAGAAGATTGATCAGGGCGCCCAGTTGGATGACGCCATTGATCCCGGCAACCTAGCGGAGAGCGCTGAAGGCCATCCCGAACAGGTGCGCATGCGCGTGGCCAAGAGGGCGCTCATGCTTAAGGAGGGTATTGAGCCCTACCCGGTCCATCTGGATGTGACCGACCGCATCGAGGATGTGCGTCGCAAGTATCAGGACCGCCTTGAGCCAGGCCAGGAGACCGAGGATGTGGTCGGCATTGCCGGCAGGGTCCTCTTCCTGCGCAACGGTGGCGGCCTCTGCTTCGTCCAGCTGGCGGCAGGCGACGGCACCCGCATCCAGGGCATGATCTCCAAGCGTGAGATCGGCGCTGATTCTTTGAAGCGCTTCAAGCAGCTGGTCGACTTGGGCGACCACCTCTACCTGCGCGGCCGCGTGGTCGCTTCCAAGACCGGTGAGCTCTCTGTCTTCGCAACCGAGTGGAACATCGCAGCCAAAGCTTTACAGCCCCTGCCTGCCCTTCACAAGGAACTGACCGAGGAACAGCGCACCCGCAAGCCCTACCTGGCCATGATCGCCGATGAGGATGTGCGGGCCATGGTCCGCCGTCGTTCCAAGGCCGTCTCCTCCCTGAGGCGTACCTTCGAGGATCACGACTTCATGGAGGTCGAGACCCCCATGCTCCAGACCGTGCATGGCGGTGCCGCGGCCCGACCATTCACCACGCATATGAACGCCTTCGACATTGATCTCTATCTGCGCATCGCTCCCGAGCTCTTCCTCAAGCGCTGTCTGGTCGGCGGCATTGAGCGCGTCTTCGAGATCAACCGCGACTTCCGCAATGAGGGCGTGGATGCCACGCATGCCCCGGAGTTCACCATGCTGGAGGCCTATCAGGCTTACGGTACCTACGACACCATCGGGGAACTGACCAAGGAGCTGATCCAGAAGGCGGCCATGGCCACGTCGGGATCACTGAAGGTGACCCTGCAGGACGGCAGCCAGTACGACTTCGGCGGCGATTGGCGCCAAATCAGCATGTACGATTCCCTTTCCGAGTCCCTGGGCGAAAAGATCACCCCACAGACCAGCGTGGACCATCTGCGGACCATTGCTGACAAACTGGGCCTGGAGGAGGAGCCTGCCGAGAACCATGGCAAGCTGGTCGAACACCTCTGGGAGCATTTCTGGCAGGACAAGCTCTACGAGCCGACCTTCGTGCGGGATTTCCCGGTTGAGACCTCGCCACTGGTCAAGGCTCACCGCACCAAGCCGGGAGTGGTTGAGAAGTGGGATCTCTACGTTCGCGGGTTCGAGCTGGCCACGGGCTATTCTGAGCTCAACGATCCGGTGGTCCAGCGGCAGCGGTTCGTCGAGCAGGCCAAGATGGCCAGCCGCGGCGATGTCGAGGCCATGGATATTGACGAGGACTTCCTGGAGGCCCTGGGCGTAGGCATGCCTCCGGCTGGTGGCATGGGCATGGGCATCGATCGGCTGTTGATCGCCCTTACCGGCGCATCCATCCGCGAGACCATCACCTTCCCCTTGGTCAAGCCGCTGGTCTGAGACGATATGAGATGATGACAGGGAAGGGACGGTCATGAATATCAGGCTGTGGATGGATGGCATGCGTCCCCGGACGCTGCCTGCTTCGGTGGCGCCTGTCTGCGTGGGCGCTTCGGCTGCACTCCTGGAGCGGTCACGGCTCCTGGAACAGTGCACCAGCTCCTGCTCGCCCTCTCCTGTCGACCCTGCCCTGAAGGCAGCCACACCGGGAAGGCTGGCTCTAATCGTGGTCTTGTTGGTCCTGCTCGCCCTGTCTATGCAGATTGCAGCCAACTTCGCCAACGACTACGCCGATGGTGTTCGCGGCACCGACTCCGGCCGTGGAGGCGAGGAGGCCGCCTCTGGCAGACCGAGGCGTCTGGTGGCCGCCGGCGTGCCGCCCAAGAAGGTGCTGTACGCCACCATGATCTCGGCGGCCTTCACCTGCCTGATGGGCCTGATTGTCATGGCTCTGACCGGTCATTGGTGGATGATCCTGGTCGGAGTCTGCTGTCTGATAGCCGGCTGGTGTTACGTAGGCGGCCCGCATCCATACGGCTACCACGGGCTGGGCGAGGTCAGCGTCTTCATCTTCTTCGGTCTGGTGGCCACCCTGGGCACCGAGTACTTCCTCATTAATAGGGTCGATGCCGCCGGCATCCTGGGCGCCTGCGTCTGCGGGCTCAATGCCGTGGGCCTGCTCATGCTCAACAATTACCGGGACCTGGATGATGACCGTCAAGCCGGCAAGCACACATATGCTGTTCTGGTGGGGGCGCGTGCTGCGGCTATCTCCATCTACCTGGTCTACATCCTGAGCTTGGTCCTGGGCCTGATTCAGTTCGTTCCGGCTGTCATGCGGCGTGGCCTGCCTGGCTTCCCCCTTGTGCTGGTCCTCCTGCCTGTGGCTGTTGTCTTTCTGCTGATCTGTCGAGCCTTTGCCCGCGGCCAGGTGCCCAAGGCCTTTGGCATGGCAGGCAAGGGTACTCTGGTCTCCGCCCTGTGCTGGTCGGCGGGCCTGCTCCTGCAGCTGTGAAAATCTTGATACTCTCATAAGAGAGCAGTCCGACTTTCAAGCGATTTGGTGGATAATCAGGCAATCATGTTCATCACACTTCGGGAATACAAGGACGCACTGCGACCCTCGGCCCTGCTTTGCTCGCCCACGCCGGTGCTGATCGGCACGGCGGTGGCCCTCCGGCAGCTGTTCAGCCAAGGGCTGAGTCCGGATATGCGCTTCTGGCTGATCGCTCTCTTGTGCTGTCTGACGGCTGTGTTCATTCACAGCACCTGCAATCTGGCCAACGACTACTTTGACGGCATCAGGGGCACTGACGAAGGCCGGAGCAGCCTTTCGGGAGCTGGCGCCGACGGTTCGGTGCCTGATTTGCCCAGAAGAGGGGTGGCCGGTGGTGTGGAGCCTCGCAAGGTCCTGCTGTCCGCCTACCTCAACATCCTTATGGCTTGCCTGTCCGGACTGACCCTCTGTTGGGTGACCGGCTACTGGTGGATGATCCTGGTCGGCATCTTCTGCCTGCTGGGAGCCTGGTTCTACACGGGAGGCAAACACCCTTACGGCTATAGGGCCATGGGCGAGCTGAGCATCATGATCTTCTTCGGCCTGGTGGGCGTGTTGGCCACTCAGTACATGGAGACCGGCATCGTCGACCGCCATGGGTTCATCGGCGCTCTGGTTGGCGGTCTTATCTGCATTCCCGTTCTGGAGATCAACAATTATCGAGACATTGATGCTGATCCTCTGGCTGGCAAGTACACGCTGTCTTCTTTCATCGGAGCCAAAGGCACACTGATTCTGATGGGATCCTGCTATGCCCTGGCTGTGATCTTGGGCGTGATTGAGTCATGGTCCCTGTCTGACGGCTCCCTTGCGGCTGCTTGGCCCCGCCTGGTCTGTCTGCTGCCTGTCCTGGCGCTGGCCATTGCCACCACAGTGGCCAGTTGTCGGAACCGCTTCAGCAGGGCCTTTGCACTGTCGGGCTATACCGATCTGCTGACAGGGTTCTGCTGGCTGGGTGTCTGTCTGCTTTGAGTGGCCGCTCTACAGGGGGAGCTGTAGGTCCGCCAAACAGTCCCTCTTAGGTCTTAGAATTTTCACTATGACCTACAAACTAGTATTGCTCAGGCACGGCCAGAGCGCATGGAACAACACCAATCAGTTCACCGGCTGGGTGGACGTCCCGCTGACCGAGCAGGGCGAGCAGGAGGCCCGCAAGGGCGGCAAGCTGCTCAAGGATAAGGGTGTCCTGCCGGACATTGTTTTCACCTCCTTGCTGCGCCGCGCCATCAACACCGCCAACATCGCCTTGGACGAGGCTGACCGCCTTTGGATCCCCGTCAAGCGTGACTGGAGGCTGAACGAGCGTCACTACGGAGCACTGCAGGGCAAGAACAAGACCGAGATCCGCGAGAAGTACGGTGATGAGAAGTTCATGCTCTGGCGTCGTTCCTATGCCACCCCGCCGCCCGAGATCGACCCTGACGACGAATACTCGCAGTCCCATGATCCGCGGTATGCCGGAGCCCCTGTGCCCCGAGCCGAGGCACTGGCCAACGTGGTCAAGCGCGTCACCCCCTACTGGGAGAGCGACATTGTCCCGGAACTCAAGACAGGCAAGACCGTCCTGATTGCCGCCCATGGCAACTCGCTGAGGGCCATCGTCAAGATGCTCGACAACCTGACTGAGGACGAGATCGCCAAGGTCAACATCCCCACGGCCATCCCCCTGGTCTACGAGCTGGACGAGAACTTCAAGCCCATCAAGCCTCGCGGCGAGTATCTGGATCCGGAGGCAGCCGCTGCCGGTGCTGCTGCAGTGGCGGCCCAGGGCCAGAAGTGAGATCCTTCAGATAGATCTATCCGTTGATGTGAATCGGGCTTTGGACGCAGAGTATCCAAGCTAATTGGGCGGTGTCTTCTCCCTTTGTGGAAGACACCGCCTTTCGTATTTATTCCTGGCCGTTGGCGAAGTCAAAAAACGGTTCGTCGCCTGATTAACTGTCAGGTGACGAACCGCACAGTTGCTGTCTGTTCAGTCCAGGTCGATGTCCAGATCCTTGGGATCCTTGGAGGGGTCGAAGCCCGAAACGATGTAGACCACACGCCGGGCCGCCGAGACGCCGTGGTCTCCCAGTCGTTCCATGAACCGTGCCACCAGGACCAGGTCGATCAGCTGCTGCCTGCTCCCCTTCCAGTCGTCCGAGAGGGCATAGCTGAAAGTTTTCTGATGGAGCTTGTCCATCTGGTCATCGCTGACGATGATCTGCTCGGCTATAGTCGTGTCCCTGTCGGAGAGCATGTCGACCAGACGGTCAGCCATGACGTCCAGAAAGTCCTGCATCTGTTTGAACAGGGGAATGACCTCGTCAGGCAGAGTGGGCTCAGGGTAGGAGCGCCTCGCTGTCTCGGCGATGTGCCTGGCCAGGTCTCCCATGCGCTCGAAGGTGGCTGACAGGCTCAGCGTGGAGACCACCACCCGCAGATCAGTGGCCACAGGGCTCTGCTTGGCCAGGAGTCTGATGCATTGATCGATGATGCTGGCCTGGAGGTTGTCTATATCGGCATCTCCGTCGATGACCTCCTGGGCTGTCTCCACGTCGCAGTCCATCAGGGATCGCCCGGCCTTTTTGATGGCATCGCGAACCTTGGCAGCCATACGATCGAGATCGTCGGCCACCAGCCCCAGTTCCTCGTTGAAAATCACGCGCATTGTTCTTCCCTTTCGGCCTCGGTCAACGATATGACTCCAGTCTATGTGACCAGGATGGCAAGAAAAAGCCAGTCCTGAAGAATGTCGGGCCATGGGAGCGGCAATCAATGTCGGATATGCGAGAATAAAGCCGGAACTGCCGATGAGACTTGGTTGATGTCGCAGCGTCCGGGGTCGGCGCCGGACTGGAGGGAAGTCCTTATGAGACGGTTTGTGGACCGCCTGCGCAGCTTTATGGGCAACCGCGGCAAGGATGGTGAACAGGCCGATGGCGGGGCATTGGAAGGCTCGGCGCAGGCTCTGCTGGCGCTCATTCCTGCCGTCACGGTAGTGGTCGATGGCGATGACGAGGTTGTTCGCTCCAGCCCGGATGCCTACAGGCTGGGAATCGTCAGCAACGATGAGATTGCGGATCCGAAGATCACCGAAGCCATTGCGCAGGTACGCCGCTCAGGCGGTCGACGCAGCTTCAATCTGACCACGCGAACGCCTACGGAATTTGCTCTGGATGCCGCTACCGAGAGCCCGGAATCCGAAGATTTGGCTATTGACGAGGTCGAAGATCGCGTGGATGCGACCCATGTTCAGGCCCAGGCGGTATCCAGAAGGAACTGGCTCAAGGTCACCCTGGGACGCATAGACAAGTCACTGGTCGTCGTGCTCGTCGATGATATGAGCGATTCGGTGAGGTTCATTCGGACCAGGGATGCATTCATGACCAATGTATCCGAGCAGATGCTCAAGCCGGTCCAGGCCCTGGAGGAGCTTGCAGCGCAACTGAAAACCACCTCGCACCTGGAGGGGGATGACCCGGATCTGCTACGCAGCCACCTGCGCAGCGTCTCCAAGGATGCCTCCTCGGTTCAGCGCTACAGCGCCTATCTGGGGCATGTGCTCAAGGATCTTCTTCTGCTGATCCGGGCTCAGGAGCGGATCAAGCCCAGCAGGGAGAACGTGCTTGACGTGGCTGAGCAGATAAGGACAGTGGTGCATGATGAGCAGGATGGGGCTGATCAGGCCCATGTGACATTACGGTGGCGATGTGACCAACCACTGACGATTCATGGTGACGGGCAGCAGATCAGAGCGGCTTTGGCCAAGCTGGTGGAGAACGCTATATCCTATTCACCTTCGGGCTCGACTGTCTCCTTGGTGGCACAGGCTTCCAGGGACGGGCATTACGGGATCATCAGGGTGGTCGACCACGGCCGAGGCATATCCAAGGCGGACCAGGGCAGGATCTTCGAACGCTTCTACCGTGCAGACAATCAGAATGAGCAGACTGCAGTGGGCATCGGCCTAGGGCTGGCCATCGTCAAACATGTGGCCCTGACCCACCATGGATCGGTCACTGTCTGGAGTGCGCCGGGAGAGGGGAGCACATTTACGCTGATGCTTCCTCTGGCTCAGGGTCCGGTTGCTGGGCCAGACGGCGATAATCCCAGCGATTGAAGTGCTCCCAGATTAACAGCAGGATGCCCACGCCAACCCCGGAAAGGCAGACAATAAGGGGCTTAGTGACCGTCATTCCAGTCAGAGCTAGGATGCCGACTACGGCCAGCGCCAGAATCCAGGCTCCTGTGCCGAGCAAGAAGATGCGCCGCAGGTCCACCTGCACGGGACGCGGCGATGGCCTGCGGGCGTCCGGATCGAAAATGGGAGCCAGCTTCATACCCCTCACTGTACCGTTCGCAATGACATGCGGCGACCCCCACGCCTTGCCCAGGCCTTGGCCCTTGTCCTATCATGACGGGGATTGGTGGGTTCGTATGCACCGGCCCATGGAGGGATTTCCCGTGGAAAGGGGAGTGCGTGTATCCGATCCAAGCTGTGGAGAAGCACTACGCCTGGGGCTCGCATGACCGACTGCAGCGCATGTTCCATCTGCATGAGTCAACAGAAGGCCAGGGGGACACCCTGGCGGAGATGTGGTTCAGCGGGCATACCGAATCCCCCTCGCCTCTGACACTGCCCGACGGTTCGCTCATGCCGTTGACCGAGGCCATTCGCCGCAATCCCATGACCATGCTGGGAGAGCGCGACTCTCGCCTCTTCGGTCCTACACTGCCCTACCTGTTCAAGATCATTTCGGCCCGCATTCCTCTCTCCCTGCAGGTGCATCCCCTGGATTTCGAGGCTCGTGCCGGTTTCAACCGTGAGAATGCCCAAGGGGTGCCTGACGACGATCCGAGACGCTCCTTTCATGACAGTCTGGCCAAGAACGAAATGGTGGTAGCCTTGGAGCCCTTCCAGGCCTGTGTTGGCTTCGCAACCATTTCCACTCAGCTGACCCTTTTGCGCGCTGTGGACCACCCTCTGGCCGAGCTGATGACTCAGGCGCTGACCGCCCGTACCTTCCACCTGGGAGTTCCGCCGGCCCGCTTCGCTTCGGCTGATGCCATGATGCCGGTCTCCTCCTTGATCTGGCCGGATTCCCGTCGGCGTATTTTCCGGGCCTTCCACGCCGCCGTGACTGCCCAGCCAGAGGCGGCCCGAGGCATGGAAGAAGCCTTGGAGGCTGCCGCTGGGCGGCTGCGTTCGAAACGAGCGGGAGCCGTACTGAATCATGCCCTGTGTGCCGCGCGGGCTTTCCCGGAGGATCCGGCTGTGCTCTGTCTGCTCATGCTCAACCCTGTGGACCTGGAGGAGGGCGATTCGGTCTATATCCCTGCCGGGACTCCTCACGCATACATCCACGGTACTGCTGCAGAGATCATGACCAACTCCGACAATGTGCTCAGGGCAGGCATGACCCCCAAGCATCGGGACATTCCCAACCTCCTGCATAGCTTGGACTGCCAGCCTTCGGCCCCTATTGACCCATCCAGCTCCATGATCGCCACCCTGATCATGCACAATATGGTGACCTACCGGCCCAAGATCAACGAATACATGCTGGTCTACGGGCATGTGGAGGAGGGCGGAGCCACGTGGCCCTTGCTCAACAGACTTCAGCAGCGTTACGGGGATCTGATAGAGCGCCTAGGACCTCGTCACCTGATGATTCCGCGCCGCGGGCCGCGCATCATCGTCTGTACTGATGGTCGGATCCGTTGTGCAACCGCTGACCAGTCCTGTGTGCTGGACCAGGGCCGGGCCCTTTTCATTCCCTCCCAGGACGGCCGTGTCGACATCACCATGCCTCAGGATTCCGAGAATGCCGGCGGATCCTTCCTCTTGGCCTCGACCCCGGTTTGATCAGGGTTCGCTCAGGGTGGACCACACAGGGCTCAAAACGGAGAGACACGCCGTGGCAGGCGGCACGCATGCGGGTTTGCCCATGTCCGCCTTATGTCCGTATAATCCTAGCGTATTCCGTGGTTGTCGAAGATGAGCGACCACCGAAGCCATGCTTGAGTACACCAGTATGGACAATTCAGGTCATTTGGCCTGGGTTCTCGCTTGCGTTATGGTGTTCCCTTGTGATGGTTCGTGATACGGCACGAAAGTCGCGTCGGAACATAAACGGGAGTGATTCTACATGAAGCATGCTGCGCACAGGGCTTCGGCCACGCGGGGCGCAGGTGTCGGCAGTTCGCCGACCAGCCGATCGACGGATGCAACCCGGGAGGTCGGCATTCAAGGCGCCGATGATGCCTTGGCGGCCAAACTCAACGAAGTAGCCCCTCGAACCCGACGTTCTATTCGTTTGGCGGCGAAGGCCTCAGCCCGTCGCTCCCATATCATGACTGGTTCGGCCCTGACTGTCCTTGTCGGTGCGGCAGCTTCCTCGATGGCCGTTAACCAGGCTCGGGGCGACTGGTCCCTGCCTATGGCCGGCAGCGTCGCGATCAACCTTGTCACCCCCTCATCCTCCACCGGCTACTCTGGCGCTAGTGGCAGTTCAAGGGTCTCCCGCTCCGACTACCGTCAGCCTTTGCCCACGGCTTCACAGCGCAACGAGGGCAGTTGGGACCTGGGCGAGTCTGAGCTCGATGCCGGGCAGATGTCCAAATCCTCGGCAAACAATCCGGCCGTGGCGGCGCTGATGGATGCCAACCGATCGGTTCTGCCGGCAGGGTTCAATCCCAACCATGCCACGGGAGATGTGGGCAACGCCTATGAATTCAGCCAGTGCACCTGGTGGGCCTATGTCCGTCGTCACCAGCTGGGTCTGCCGGTGGGCTCCCATATGGGCAATGCCAAGGACTGGTCAGGCTCGGCCCGCACTTTAGGCTACTGGGTGGATGACACGCCGCGCAACGTCGGCGACATCGTGGTATTCCAGGCCGGCCAGGAGGGTTCGGATTCCGCTTATGGCCATGTGGCCATTGTGGAGAAGATCAATCCTGATGGCTCCATCGTCACCTCCGAGTGTGGCGCCGTGATGAACGGGAAGACCTACTCCCGCACTCTGACGAATGTGCACGCTCTGCGCTATATCCATTACTGATCCTTGGTTGCGCGGATCGTGTTCCCCAAAGTTAGTTTCTGTTCCCTACACGTGATAGAATTGTGCACGATGAAAAAAACACGCAAGTATGTGAGCATGATGGCAGCGGCCACAATCTGTGGCACGCTTTTCATCGGTATACCCGCCGTGGCCCAGGCCAGTGATGGTAGTGAGGCCGTAGCCACTTCGTCGCGTTCATTCACCCCAGGCAGCAAGGTGCGTGCCGACCTGCTGACCGAATCGACGGCGACCACCGTCGAAAAGGACAGCCGCTGGGGTGGCATCGAGTCCTTGAACGTCCCTGCTACCAAGTCACAGGCTGAGAAGGATGCTGAGGCCAGAGCTCAGCAGGCCCAGGCGGCGGCCAGCCAGCGCCAGGCCGCGCAGGTCAGTCGTTCGGCTGCTCGTGGCGGTGCCTCTAGTAGAGTCGCTGACGTGCCGGCCACCGGTACGGGTGCAGATGTGGTCAACTACGCCCTTCAGTTCCAGGGGATTCCCTATGTGTGGGGAGGAACAGATCCTGCCACGGGCTTTGATTGCTCTGGATTTACCCAGTACGTGTTTGCCCACTTCGGCATTGGCCTGCCCCGCACAGCCGATGCTCAGGGTTCGATGGGCGTGCCTGTTACGGATCCTGCTCCTGGCGACCTGATGGTAGCCCCCGATGGCAGCCATGTCGGCATCTATGTCGGCGGTGGACGCATGATCCACGCTCCGGCTCCCGGCCAGAGCGTCAAGGTTCAGGCGGTCTATCAGACTTTCAACTACCGTCGTCTGGTCTGAGGCATAGGTTTTATGCAGCGTTAACGCCCCCCTATGGGGGCGTTTTGCATATTCGGAGTCGAGGTTCCTCGCGTGTTGGTCCCTGCAAACTTATTGATCAGACCTGCATGCGATATTCTGACAGAAGGAGCGATGTCGGTTTGTCATCGCCAAGTTTAAAGGAGGTCGTCGGATGAGCAACGACAAGGCTGTTCTGGTAGGCGTCGATGGCTCGGACGCCAGCTACAAGGCGGCGTGGTGGGCCGCCAACTACGCTAAGCATGCAGGGTTGACCCTGCAAATCGTCTGCGCCTATTCCCTTCCCTCGTATGCCGCAGTCTCCTTCGATGCGACGTATACTACCATGGGTGACGACGTGGCCGCTCACAACGACGCCCAGGAGATCCTCTCCAAGGCCAAGGCCATCGCCGATGAGCAAGGCGTCAGTGCGGCTACGCTGATCGTGACGGGGGATCCCTCCTCGGTCTTCGTGGAGCTGAGCCGTAATTACCGGCTGATCGTCATCGGGAACAGGGGCAAGGGCGGCCTGGCCGAGCGTCTGCTGGGAACTACCAGCTCCAGCCTGCCCGCTTATGCTTACTGCCCTATCGTGGTTGTTCCCTACACCGACGACGACGGCAATCTGATGCATCTGAGCAATGACATCAAGCGGGTCGCTGTGGGCTCCGACGAGTCCAAGTGGGGCCTCAAGGCCCTTCAGATAGCCGCCTCCTTCGCCGACAGCTGGGATGCCGAGCTGGACGTCATGTCTGCAGTGCCCAATATTTCCGGACTGACCGGTACGGGTTCGGCCGAGGAGCGCAGCGTCATGGATTCCTACTTGGATGACCTCAATACCCGAATTGCACCGCTTATGAAGACCTACCCGGATCTGCGCATCAACAAGACCGTGGTGCCGGGATCGGCTGTGGAAGCTCTGACCCAGGCCAGCAAGACCCATGATGTGGTTGTGGTCGGCTCGCGTGGTCGCGGCGGCTTCACAGGGCTTCTGCTGGGGTCGACCAGCCAGGGGCTCCTGCAGCATGCAGTCAGCCCGGTCTACGTGGTGCCGCGCAAGTACGTGGAGGCTGAGGAGTCCGGGCTCAAGGCCGCAGCAGAGGCGGCTGAAGGCACGGATGTGGCTGAGATTACCGGCGTGGAGCGTATCTCCGTGGATTCGGCCAAGCCCGAGCAGTTGGCTGACCTGGAGTCGACCATCGATCCCGAGCACAAGGAGTAGGCAGTCGATTCAGCGGCTGCCCCGACGAAGAGCGGGAACCCCCGAGTTCAAAGAACCTGGAGGTTCCCGCTTCTTTATTGTCGTCAGATCAGTGGCGAACCTTGACGGAGATCCTGACCGGTGTCTCCCTCTGGTAGGTGTGGGCCACGGTGCAGGACTTGGCTATATGGCGGCGGACCCGCTCCTCCAGCTTGTCTGCATCATCCTGGGCCAACCTGGCAGAAGTGGCATCGACGTCCACCTGCTCGTCGAAGCTCAGGTAGGCGTCGTCGTCGGCGTCATAGGTGCCGTCCACCACGATTTTCGCCCCCTTGCCCTTGCCTAGGGCGCTCTCCACGGCGAACTGGCTGGAGAGGGCTCCGCAGGCGGCCAGAGCGATCTTCATCAGATCACCGGGGTTAAACTGATCCTCGCCCTTGCCGAAGGTGATGTGCGCTCCATTGTCGCCATAGGCGTTCCAGGTACCGTCCTTGTCGCGTTCGACCCAAAGTCTCTTGCCCATCTGTTCCTCCTTGTCCGGCACCCGCCCGGGTGCGCCATCCGGATCCGACCCTGTGGCCGGACCTGCTCCTCCAATCTAACCCGGACTTGGCGATTCGTCACCGGGGCGCGCTCAGCTGACCGAGGACTTGATAGTATGGCCGCATGGCCTTGACTTCCGAAGAACTGCAACGTATCCGCACACGCATCCCCGAGCGTCCCGACTCGGACATTCCCACCCCCTATGAGGATCTGGTGCGCACCATCCTGCGCGAGGGCACCCTGAAGTCCGACAGGACGGGTACCGGGACCATCTCTCTGTTCGGGAGGCAGATGCGCTTCGATCTGTCGCATTCCTTCCCGCTGATCACCACCAAGAAGGTCTATTTCCGTGGCATCGCCTACGAGCTGCTTTGGTTCCTCAAGGGCTCGCAGAACGTGCGTTGGCTGCAGGAGAATCGCGTGCATATCTGGGACGAGTGGGCCGATCCGGAAACAGGGGACCTGGGACCGGTCTATGGGGTCCAGTGGCGCAGCTGGCCCGCTCCGACGCCGGAGGACCCCCATCACACCATCGACCAGATCGCCAAGGTGCTGGATTTGATTCGTACCCACCCGGACTCCCGTCGAATGATCGTCACTGCTTGGAATCCGGCCCAGGTTGACAGCATGGCCCTGCCTCCTTGCCATGCGCTCTTCCAGTTCTATGTGGCCGACGGCAGGCTGAGCTGCCAGCTCTATCAGCGCTCCTGCGACATGTTCCTGGGGGTGCCTTTCAACATCGCCTCCTACGCCTTGCTGACTCTGATGATGGCCCAGCAGGCCGATCTTGAGCCTGGGGAGTTCGTCTGGACCGGCGGCGACTGCCACGTCTACGACAACCATGTGGAGCAGGTTCTGGAGCAGCTGTCGCGCAAGCCCTATCCTTACCCGACCATCCGCATCCGCAAGGCTGACTCGATCTTCTCCTATCAGTACGAAGACTTCGAGATGGTGGACTATCACTGCCACCCCGCCATCAAGGCCCCTGTGGCAGTCTGATGGTGCGGTGAGCGGAATACGGGCACCGTCGGATCCGCAGATTAGAATGTACTCGTATATCTACTCGCTATGAGGAGTGAACGCAACAGATGGAGCATGACAATAGTCGAAGCGGCTATCACGAACCCGAGCCCGGTCAGGCCGGGCTTTTAGGTGATGAGGAATGGCGGCATCAGGAAGAAGAGATAGGTCGCCGCTCATCGGTCAATATGATCTGGGCGCAGGCGCAGGCCACTGACGGTAGGCGCGGCGCCATTGGTTACCACAATGCATTGCCCTGGCATCTGAGCGAGGACATGCGGCACTTCAAGGAGCTGACCGTCTCCCATCCTGTCATCATGGGGAGGCGAACCTGGGTCTCCATGGGGGAGCGGCCTCTGCCCAAGAGGGACAACATCATTCTGTCCAGTGATCCAGGGTTTCGGGCACCAGGTGCCACGGTGGTATCTGCGGCTGACGATGCTCTTGAGCTGGCCAGGCAGGAAGCCATTCCCGACGATGGGATGGATCGCAGTGAAATCTGGGTCATCGGCGGCGCAGGGGTCTTCAGCACCTTCTTCCCGCTGGCTGATGCCGCCTACGTGACGGATCTGGATCTGCGGACTCCAGCTGATGTCTTTGTGCCCGATATGGAGGAGCTGGTCAGCAAGCGGTTCTGGCAGGTGCGCGACGAGAGCCAATGGATGACCCCTGCGAAACCGGATCAGGCGGCTGCAATCCCGCGGTTCCGGTACATCACCTATGGGAAGGTGCGTTGATGGGCCAGGATTCTGAAGGAAAGGCCTCACGGGGTCCCTACAACGTCATGACCGTCTGCACCGGCAACATCTGCCGGTCGCCCATGGCTGAGGTCATCCTGCGCAAGTTCTTCCAAGATCGCGGACTGGATGAGGATCAGGTCAGGGTGGAATCCAGCGGAGTCAGTGACGAGGAGTTCGGCAACCCCATAGATCGACGTGCTCAGAAAGTTCTGCGCGAGCGGGGCTATGAGGTGCCGGCTGACCACTTCGCCCACCGGATCACCCGGGAGGAGGCCGAAGACGCCGACCTGCTGCTGCCCATGACGGCCGACCATATGCGAGCCCTGCTGCGTCTGTTGCCCTCAGGCAAGCGATCCGCTGTTCACCTGTACCGTAGCTTTGACCCGGATCTGCCCAAGCCGGCACCGGGCCGGGAGAGCCAAATCGACCTAGTGGACCCTTGGTATGGCGGCCCCCATGAGTTCGAGGTGGCCATCGATCAAATCGAGCACACGGCGCCCTACATCGTCGATTGGGTGACGCGTCAGCTGTCGTGAACGATCGATGAACGCAAATATCAATTAAGCCCCTGGATTCCTTAAGAATCTCAGGGGCTTAATGGCTGGTGGCTCCGAGCGGGATCGAACCGTTGACCTAGCGATTTTCAGTCGCTCGCTCTACCAACTGAGCTACAGAGCCATGAACAGTCGAAAAGACCCGGAAAAACCGGGTCAGACCATTCCCAGCGACTCCGGCCGGACTTGAACCGGTGACCTCCGCCGTGACAGGGCGGCGCTCTAACCAACTGAGCTACGGAGCCGAGGCTGCTTGAACAGCCAAGAGGAAAGTTTACATGAGCGCCGGAGGAATGCAAGCCCCGGCGCGTCGCTGCCTAGTCTTGCTGCTGCCAGCCGTCGGTGTCGATGTGGTGGGCAGGGTTGGCCTGCCAGGCCTTCCATGCAGATTCGACGATCTCCTCGACGCCATACTTGGCATGCCAGCCCATCTCGGTGTTGATTCGGGTGGGGTCGCCGATCAGGTGCGGCGGATCGCCAGCGCGGCGGGGCTTGATGGCCTCAGTGAAGGGCAGGCCCGTCACCTTCTTGACCTCGTCAACGATCTGGCGGACGGATGTGCCCTGGCCGGTGCCCACATTGAAGGCATCGTAGCGGCGCTGGTCGCGGTCCAGGTAGTCCAAGGCAGCGATGTGGGCATCGGCCAGGTCGGAGACGTGAATGTAGTCTCGCACGCAGGTGCCGTCGGGGGTGGGGTAGTCGTCGCCGAAGATGGCGGGTGCCTTGCCCTGCCGCAGCCTGTCGAAGAGCATGGGGATCAGGTTGAGGACAGCCGGGTCCTCCAGGCTGACCGGTCCGCAGCCGGCCACGTTGAAGTAGCGCAGGGCGCAGAAGCGGATGCCGTAAGGCTGCTCGCAGGCGCGGGCCATCCACTCGCCGACCAGCTTGGTCTGGCCGTAGGGGTTGATGGGGACCATGGGCTGCACGTCCTCAGGGACCACGTCGACCGGAGGCTCGCCGTATGTTGCGGCCGAGCTGGAGAAGACCAGCTTCTTGGCGTTGGTCTTTGCCATGGCGGACAGGACGTTGATCATGCCGTTCAGATTCTGCCGGTAGTACCAGATGGGCTTCTCCACCGACTCGCCCACCTGCTTGCGGGCGGCGAAGTGGATGACCGAGTCGACCTTGTTCTCCTCAATGATCTCAGCCAGGCGCTGATCGGCGCCAGGTGCAGCCACGTCGGCGCCATAAAGCCTCGCATTGCCGATCCGGTCGGGCTTTCCGTAGCTGAGGTCATCGACCACGACGACCTCCTTGCCGGCCTCATGCAGGGCGTGGACCACATGGGCGCCGATATACCCGCAGCCGCCTGTAACTAAAACTGACATCCGCATGCCTTTCCTGTCGAAAATCGTACGTAAGAGACTGTTCGGTTTTGCAACATTTTGTTGTTTTTTGTTCTAGATTGAGTATATCACGAGAACATGTGCCCGCTATGTCCGCTTGTTTGTATTTTCTAGGATATATATGAGCTGTGATGAGTGAAGAAAGACAGAGCAAGGCCCCTAGGCGGTCCATCGTCTCCTATGTGAGGCGCTCCGAGAAGCTCAGCGAACGGCTGGCGAAGGCTTGGGCCCGGTATTCCTCCAGATACCTTCTCGATTTGGGCCAGGCTGAGGGTTCGTTGACAGTTGCCGAGGATCTGCGTTGTGATGCAGCAATGGTCAGGTCGGCCTGGGGGCGACAGGCCCCGCTGATCGTCGAGATCGGATCCGGCCAGGGAGAGAATGTAGTGGCCTCGGCCCGGGAACACCCTGATCGGAACTACCTGGCCCTGGAGGTCTATCAGCCGGGGTTGGCCCATACCATGCTGATGGCCGGTAAATCGGACTTGGATAATCTGCGGCTTGCCCAGGTCAACGCCCCGGACCTTCTGGCCCGAATGGATCCTGGACTGATCAAGGAGGTATGGACCTTCTTTCCTGATCCCTGGCCCAAGATGAAGCACCACAAGCGTCGTCTGGTCCAGCCGGCTCTGGCTGATGACTTGGCGGATTGTCTGGAGCCTGGTGGCCTTTGGCGAATTGCAACTGACATCGAGGATTACGCTCTGCATGTGCATGAGGTGATGGATGAGAATCCGAGGTTCAGAAACCTGGGCACTCTGCCAGTCAGTCTGCCCACCCAACATGTAGGCAAGGGGACGGCTGATCAGGCCGAATCCCTACCTCATGCCATGTTCATGGAGTCGGAGCGGTTCGAGGGCAGAATCGTGACCAATTTCGAGCGTAAGGGGATTGAGGCCGGCCGGGTCATCCACGACCTGACTTATCAGGTTTCGGCAGACAGACCATAGAGTGCGCATAGATAGGATATGCGTCTGGTTCTTGTAGATGTGAACCTTGTAGATGCGAAGAGTGAGGGAGGCCCCCGGTGGTCAAGAGGATAGTGGTGGGGATGCTGGCCCATGTGGATGCCGGCAAGACCACGCTCTCGGAAGCCATGCTCTACCGAGGCGGGGAAATTCGCCGCCCGGGCAGGGTGGATCATGGCGACGCCTATCTGGACACCAACGATTTGGAGCGTCAACGCGGTATTACCATCTTCTCCAAACCGGCCCGGCTGGCCTATCGTGATGTCGAGCTGACCCTTATCGATACACCCGGCCATGTCGATTTCTCGGCCGAGATGGAGCGGGTCCTGTCAGTCTTGGATTATGCCCTCCTGGTCGTCGATGCAACCGCTGGATTAGAGGGGTATGTCGATACGCTCTGGCGGCTTCTGGCAGGCTACGAGGTACCCACCTTCATTTTCGTCAACAAGTTGGATGCCCCTGGAGCTGATGCTGCCCGCATTCTTCAAAGCTGCAAGCAGCGCTGGTCTCCGGGCTGCTTCGATCTGAGCCGTGGACTTGAGCATGGCGATATGGAGGATGTGGCCTTGCTCGATGAGGACGTCATGGATGAGTACCTCAAGACCGAGGGCATATCTGATGAGAGCCTGGCACGGCTGGTTGCCGAGCGTCGTCTCTTTCCCTGCTTCCTTGGGTCTGCCCTGCGTCTGGACGGGGTAGACGCCCTCATGGAAGGGCTGGAGCGGTACACCTTTTCGCCTGGGTACGGCAGAGAGTTCGGCGCAAGGGTGTTCAAGGTATCGCATGATGACAAAGGCGCCAGGCTGACCTGGCTCAAGGTGACTGGTGGCGACCTGCCGGTCAAGTCGTCCGTGATTACCGATTTGTGCAATGGATCCGAAGGCCAATCAGGTTCCGGGAAGACAGGATACAGACAGATCAGCGAGACGATTGACCAGCTTCGGCTCTATTCGGGAGCGGCTTATAGGCTGACGGATTGCGCTCAGGCCGGGAGCGTCGTGGCTGCAACCGGGCTTGATCTGACACATCCAGGACAGGGGCTTGGCTGCGAGCGGAAGGATCTGGAGCCTGTGCTGGAGCCGGTGCTGACCTACGCAGTGACGGCTGAGGGGCTGGATCCGCATCAGGTGTTGAAGGCCTTGCGCATCCTTGAGGATGAGGATCCTCTGCTGCATGTGGTCTGGCAGGAGCAGCTTCAAGAGATTCACTTACGGCTGATGGGCCAGGTCCAGTTAGAGGTGATCCAGGAGGAGCTGGAGCGGCGGTTCGGCATGCAGGTCTCCTTCAGCCAGGGCGGAATCCTCTATAGGGAGACCATCGCGGCCCCCGTCGAAGGGGTTGGACATTTCGAGCCCCTCCGGCATTATGCCGAAGTCCATCTGCTCCTGGAACCTACGGGGCCGGGCAGCGGTCTCAGCTTCGCGTCGACCTGCAGCCTGGACCGCTTGGACGGCAATTGGCAGCGGCTCATCATGACCCATCTGACCGAGAAGGAGCATCTGGGCGTCCTGACAGGTTCGCCCATCACAGACATGCGCATCACCTTGCTGGACGGCCGCGGGCATATCAAGCACACCGAGGGAGGAGACTTCCGCCAGGCCACCTACCGTGCCGTCCGGCAGGGGCTGATGAAGGCAAGCAGTATTCTGCTGGAGCCCTGGTACCACTTCAGGCTCGCCCTTCCGCAGGAGAATCTGGGCAGGGCTATGTCGGACATCTACCGGATGAAGGGCAGCTTCTCGGAACCTCAGGCAGACGGGGACACGGTTGAACTGGAGGGAGATGCCCCGGTATCACAGATGCGTGATTATGCCATCGAAGTCAGCACCTACACCCACGGCCGCGGACATCTGACCTGTTTCTTCAACGGGTATCGTCCCTGCCAGGACCAGGATGCTCTTGTGGATTCCATCGGCTATGACCCCGAGTCCGACCTGGAGAACACCCCTGATTCGGTCTTCTGCGCCCACGGGGCAGGATACCCGGTCAAATGGAACAAGGTGGAGGACTTCATGCACCTGCCCGGCGGCCAATACATCTGAAGCACAGCCTTGATGATTGAGCTTGGTTATCCCCAGCACTGAGCGGCATGCGGAAAAGATCATTCTGGGCGGTCTGCCATTGTTGGTTGATGAGTCACCTAGAATTACGGACATGATTGATCATCTGACGCTGAAGGTTCGGGACATTCAGGCTTCCATCGATTTCTATAGCAAAGCCCTGGAGCCATTGGGGTACGTGGCCAAGGCCCACCATGAGCCCACTATTGGGTTAGGCCCAGAGGACGACGGGGCCCACTCGGACTTCTATCTGACACCGAGTGAGGATGGGACTGCTTCGCCGGTGACCCATATAGCTTTCAGGGCTGCCGATGCCGCAACGGTGGATGCCTTTTACAGGGCGGCGCTCGCCGCCGGGGGCCGTGACAATGGTGCTCCAGGACTGCGCGATTACCACCCCCATTACTATTCGGCTTTCGTTTTGGACCCGGACGGGAACAATGTCGAAGCAGTGGTGGACTGGTCAGGGGCCCAGGGGTAAGTGCGTCGGTCCACATACGGAATCATGTCGGCATCCGGGCGGTTGGGAAGTCCTAGGATGACCGGTATGACCTATACAGCCGCATTCGACGTGGGGACCACGCAGGTCAAGGCCGTTCTTGTGGATGACCAGGGTTCCGCCAGGGTCTGCGCGTCCAGCGGCTTTCTGCCGATTGACACAGGTGATGGGCGTATCGAGCAGAATCCCGAGGATTGGTTGCAGGCCTTCATCGAGGTGTCCCGTGACCTTTTGTCCAAAGCCGGGCGGAGCATCGATCACTTCAAGAGCGACCAGGTCACCGGCATCATCATGAGCGGACAGATGCAGGACCTGATTGCTCTGGACGCGCAGGGACAGCCCGTCGGGCCGGCGATCCTGTACGCGGACGGCAGGGCCGAAGAAGAGTCGGCGGAGCTGACTGAAATCTATGGGGCTGAGTCCTTCTGCGCCGTAGTGGGGAACCCGTGCGACGGGTCCCTGCCGGTGGCCAAACTGATGTGGATGTCGAGGCATCAGCCCGACCGGTATGCGCAGGTTCGCCATGTGCTCATCGATGCCAAGGATTATCTGATTTGGTGGCTGACCGGTGTCTACTGCGGCGATATGACGGCCTGCTCGACGGCAGGCGCCATGGATCTGCACTCGCAGAAGTGGAGAAGGGACATCCTGGAGGCAGCAGGCGTGGATGCCGCAATCTTCCCGGAACTCTATTGGCCATGGGAAAGCGTCGGCATCAGCACGCCGGGTGCATCCGCTGCCACGGGATTTGCTCCGGGAACCACGGTCTATGCGGGAATGGGGGATGCTGGCGCATCTACCTTGGGCGGCGGGGTATTCCATCCCGGTCAGTTCAATATCAACTTGGGCACATCCGGGTGGATCGCTACGGTGACAGACCGGGCTGTGACTGATCGCCCTGGAATGGTCAATCTGGCCTATCTGGGCACTGACAGCATTGTCAATACAGTGCCTTTCTTGAATGCCGGCAACGTGCATGCTTGGGCCACAGGAGTCTTTGCGGGGGGCAGTCCGACCAAGGGCGACAGCGACCTCTATCAGCGCATGGGGTATTTGTTGGAATCCAGCCCTGCAGGGGCACGCGGCGTGATTTGCATGCCCTATCTGGTGGGGGAGCGCTTCCCTATGATGAACCCTTCGATTCGCGGAGCCTATGTCGGGATTTCTTCCGAGACCGAGGCCTGCGACCTTGCCAGAGCCGCGCTGGAAGGCGTGTCTTATTCGATTCGTCAGGGGCTTGACCTGCTGGGCACGCCTATCGAACGCGTCACCCTGATTGGTGGCGGCACCCGCGAACCCCAATGGTGCCAGATGTTGGCGGATATCCTTGACGCGCCCGTTCAGGTGCTTGATGATGCTCATCTCATGCCTGCCGTGGCCCTGGCCCAACTGGTCTCTGTTGGCAAGCAGACCAGCTCTTCTTCACAGCCTGATTTGCAAGCCTTGGAGGAGTTGGTGGAGGCGAACCTTGCAGGAGGCGTCTATTCTCCCGACGGTGCGAACCGTCAAGTGTACGATGCCGGTTACAGCCGGTTCCGGCGTCTATATCCAGCTTTGGATTCGCTTCGGTAAATGCCCATCGGATGCAGTTGTTCCTCATGGCCGGCGAGGATGATCCAGGCTGGCCTAATTGTGGCAACAATTCTGACTGCTTTCCTATGCTCGTAGACTGCGCCACGCAAAGCCGTAGAAATTTGAATAGGTGTGTCTTCACCATGCTGGTGGATTCTCGTCGGCGGTGATCTATAAGTGTGTACTGTTGTGTGCACTATCTTGGCTCAAGATAGACCGAAACAGCCTGGTTCGGATTCTATGCTGATTTTTTGCGAATTTGTTGAACGGCGGAATACCGCCGTTTTCCAACCCTTTGCCTTGTACCCCCGGAGAGAGTCGAACTCTCGCTGTCAGATTGAAAGTCTGGTGTCCTAACCGTTAGACGACGGGGGCGAACGTGGCCATGATACCCGCCCCCTATGGACCAGGCAAGCCTGGTGTGCCGTCCGCCGGTCAGTGATCCTCCTGGTCCAGTTCCTGGTCGCGGCGATGAAAGAGCTCCATCTGTTCGCGGATCCAGACACGTTCCGCAGGGTTGATATCAGCGGATTCCAGGTACTTCTGGTAGACGGGGTAGAAGGCTCGCAGAATGGGGTAGATGGCGTAAAGGGTGTGCTCGGGCTTCTGTTCCCTGGTGTGTTGCGGGTGGGCGTCGAAGGTGTTCTTGAAGCGCTGCATGTAGTGGCGGAAGGATGTGAAGGAAGTGTCCATCCGGCGGGCGCTGATGCCCACGTTCATGTCCTTGCAGTAGACCGTCTTGAACCCCTGATCGATCAGGTGCAGGGAGATATCGACATCCTCGTGCATGATGTCCTCTTTGTCCCTGCAGACGTGGCTGCGTATGGCCCGCCAGGCCGTGGCGCGCAGGGCCATGTTGGAACCGTAGAGCAGGTATTGCCCGTCGTCGGCCCGGTAGATGGCCTTGCGGATGGTATTGTCGCCCTTGAGCCCGATCCGCTTGCCTGGCATGTCATAGTAGGCCACCGGTCCAGTGGCGCCCATGGCCTTGGGGTCCCGGGTGAAGATGCCGGAGACCACCTCCACCCAATTGGGACGGAGCATGCAGTCGGCGTCAATCCGGCCCAGCACATCGCCGGTTGCCCGGTCAAGTCCGTAATTGCGGGTGGGGATCAGCCCCTGTTCACTGTCCTGATGGAGAAGCTTGACATGCTGGTCAGGGTGCTGATCGATGAAGTGCTGGACGATGGAGGCCGTTGCGTCTGTGGAGTGGTTGTCGACTACCAGCACCTCCTTGGGTGCCAGGCTCTGCCTGGTGGCGTTCAGGAGGCAGTCCTCAATGCGTTCTTCCTCATTCCAGGCGGGTATGACTATGGAAACGGTCAACATACCCCTCAGGATACGTGTGCCCGGATACACCGTCGGCTCAACCTGTGCCCTATAGCCCGTCATGTCAGCCATCTTGGGATAATGGAACATATGGCCAACGAGCAAAAGCAGCGCTTCGATTTCGCGACGGTCTTCCCGCCCAAGGGGGATCCGCGCCGACCTCCGGAATGGTTCGGCCGTGCCCTCCTCTATGTAGTGATAGCTGTCTTTCTGGCCTGGTTCGCTTACGCCTCCTGGTGGAAGATCGAATTCCTGGTGCTGGATGTGGTGATCGCCATCTTTGTCTCCCTTGCCATGGAGCCTCTGGTGCTCAGACTGGTCAGGCATGGCTGGCGGCGGGGGGCAGCCTCTGCGGTTACGTTGATAGGTCTGATTATCATTGTGATCGTCCTTATGGGCATGTTCGGCAATTTGCTGGTTCAGCAGGTCATCGGCATGGCCAACGGGGCGCCGGCACTCTATGAGCAGGTGGCGGAATTCATCGCCAGTCGCACACCCTGGCACCTGCCGGCCATGCAGGATCTTGGCGGTGAGATCGTCAAGAACATCCAGACCTCCTGGGTGACGGACTTCGCAGGACAGGCCCTGAACACCACCGTGGGCCTGGTCGGGTCCTTCATTAATGTCATGACCGTCCTGCTGGTCATCTACTACATCTCCGCCGCAGGCCCCAAACTGCGCCGCAGCCTCTGCCAGTGGCTGGCCCCCAGGAGCCAGCGCCGTTTCCTTTTTGTCTGGACCATCGCCCAGGACCAGATCTCCAGCTTCCTGTTCAGCAGAACCATTCTGGCGCTCATCTCTGCGGCCTGCATGTCGGTCTTTCTGGTCATTCTGAAGGTGCCCTACTGGCTGCCGCTGGCCCTCTTCTGCGGGCTGGTTTCCCAGTTCGTGCCAACCATCGGCACCTACATAGGCGGAGCTATTCCCGTAGTGGTGGCCTGGGGAAGCCGCGGACTGCTGGTGGCCGTGATCGTGCTGGTCTACATCATCATTTACCAGCAGATCGAAAACATGATCCTGGCTCCCAAGATCTCCCAGCGGACCATGGACCTCAACCCAGCCATCGCCTTCCTCTCCGTACTGGCCCTGGGTGCGGTCTTCGGCGCCCTGGGTGCCTTCCTGGCCCTGCCTCTGGCGGCCAGCTTCCAGGCTATATTCTCGGCTTCAGTCAAGCACTATGAGCTGATCGACTCCCCGCTCATGCAGGATCCCAAGCCGGTCGGCAAGTCCAAGGTGGTCGAGGGTGTAGAGGCCTTCAACGAGCACGTGGTTCAGCCGGTGGCCAGCCATGTGGGCAGCCGGTCGGCCAAGGGGACCAGCGCCAGGGTCAGAGTGGACGATCCGGTCATGACGATTGCCCGTGAGCTCTACCCGACCTCTTCCCCGACGGCCAAGGATCTGGATGAGTCAGCCACGGTTCCCATACCCAAGTCCGCCTCGGCTCCGGTAAGGCACAGGCCGCTCAAAGGCACCGAGACCACCAACGAGGCCTCCGAGGAAGAGGATAACCCTCGCAAGGAGTGGCGCTGATGGCTCTGCTCAAAGTGCTGGACGTTCTGATGATGCTGTTGGGCGGGGTGGGCATCGTCTACCAGGCCATCTGCATCGTCATCTCCTTTGTCTCCAAGCCCACGGTTTTTCCCGAGGCCCCTTTCGACAAGCGGTTCGCCGTCCTTATTTCGGCCCGCAACGAGGAGCAGGTGGTCGGTCATCTGATCAATTCCATCAAGGAACAGACCTATCCATCCTCCATGATCGACATATGGCTGGTGGCCGATAACTGCACTGACGACACCGCCGGACTGGCCAGGTCCCTGGGCTGTCATGTGGTAGAGCGGCGGGATCCGAACCAGGTGGGCAAGGGCTACGCTCTGACCTTTCTGCTGGACCAGATACTTGAGCGGGGCCTTGCCTCCCGCTACGATGCCTACTTCGTCTTCGATGCGGACAACCTCCTGGACCGCCATTACATCGAAGAGATGAACAAGGCCTTCCAGTCCGGCTTCCGCATACTGACCAGCTACCGCAACTCGGTCAACTTTTCGGACAACTGGGTCTCCTCCGGCTCAGCCCTATGGTTCATCCGTGAATCCCGGTTCCTCAACACCTCAAGGATGGTCATCGGCTCCAGCTGCCATGTGGGCGGCACCGGGTTCATGTTCTCCAGGGAGGTTATGGAGCGCAACAACGGCTGGAAGTTCCACCTGCTGACCGAGGACCTGGAGTTCACCATGGACTCGGTTCTGCACGGCGAGCGCATCGGTTATTGCGGCACCGCCATCCTCTATGACGAGCAGCCGGTCACCTTCAAGCAGAGCTGGCGGCAGCGGCTGCGCTGGAGCAAGGGCTTCCTTCAGGTCTTCCGCTACTACGGGCCCGCCCTGATCTCCAGAGCCTTCCGTGAACGCGACTTCTCGGCCGTGGACCTGACCATTCTCATCTGCCCGCTGACCGTCCTGGCTCTGGTCCGCTGCTTCTTCGGTCTGCTCTTCCCGGCTCTGGGCTTCGTGACCTGGACCAGCCAGGTGACTGAACTGATCAATGGCATCGCAGCCGGGGTTCTGGGTGTCCTGGCCATGATGGGCCTGGCCGCACTGACGGTCCTGGCCGAGCGGGACAAGATAGGCGCTTCCAACAAGGAGCTTTTCGCCTACTGCCTGAGCTTCCCCATCTTCATGCTGAGCTACCTGCCCATCTCATTCCAGGCCATCTTCGCCAATCCTGGATGGAAGCCCATCGAGCACTCCGGGCACTGAGACCGGGCATCCGCCGACATGCAAACTAGATTATGGAGGTGGCCAGGAGCGAGATAATGGTGGGATAGACTTAAGGCCATGTCCGATGAAGCCCGATCAGCCAGCATGACCGCCCACACGGCAGTGGCTCCTCCGCCCGATCCACAGGCAGCGGTCTCTATTCGCGCCCTGGTCAAGTGCTACCAGGGCCGGCCTGCTGTCAATGCCCTCTCTCTGGATATTCCCAGGGGGTCCTTCTATGGGATTGTCGGCCCCAACGGCGCGGGAAAGACCACCACGCTGAACATGGTGACCGGCCTCCTGGCGCCTGACTCCGGAAAGGTCATGATTCTGGGCAGGGACGTATGGTCTGACGTGGATACAGCCAAGCGGATCATAGGCGTCATGCCCCAAGGCGACCAGATCTTCGACAGGCTGACCGGTCTGCAATTGCTGGTCTACTCGGGCATGCTGCGTCGAATGCCGCGCGAGGAGGCGCTGAGCAGGGCCAGGGACCTGCTGGAGGCTTTTGACCTGACCGATGCCGGAGGAAAGCGCGTCTGCGATTATTCATCCGGAATAACCAAGAAGATTTGCCTGGCTACTGCCATGATTCATTCCCCCAGACTCCTTGTACTGGATGAGCCCTTCGAATCGGTCGACCCGGTCTCCAGCGCCAATCTCAAGGACATCCTTGTCGAGTATGTCGATACTGGAGGAACCGTGGTCATTTCCTCGCATGTCATGGCCCTGGTGGAGCGGATGTGCACGCATGTAGCCATCATCAATCATGGTCTGGTTCGGGCTGATGGCACGGTGGCCCAGGTCGCAGCAGGGGAGGATCTGGAGGATCGCTTCCTGGATCTCGTCGGCGGCCGCCATCAGGCCCGCCGGATCGCTTGGCTGAACGGTTCCGGGTCCGAGGAAGACCAGGAGGCGGAATGAGAACGGCAGCCACCATCATCGCCATGCGTTGGTCCATTACCTGGGGAACGGTCAAGCACTCCTCCTGGCAGATGGTCGGCGCCATCATCAGTCTGCTCATGGCCATTGGCATCTGCCTGGCCTCCTGGCAGGCTGCGCTGGTACTGGGAGGATGGCTGCCCAAGGCCGATCCGGGCGACCGCCAGCGTATGGGAACCATCTTGGTCCTGTTCCTGGTCGGGCTGACCCTGGGAGTGATTCTGATTCAACTGACCTTTCTGGGCCAGGGGTCGATCCTGGGCCCTTCGCGATTCGTCCTTTACGGGATTCCTGACGGTCAGTTGCAATTGGGGCTCTACCTGGCCGGGCTGGCCGGGCCTGCGGGATTGACCGGTCTTGTCTGCTTTCTGGCTCTGACGGCCATCTATGCCCGCATGGGTGTCGGAGCTTCGATCATGGCTTTGGTAGCGGCACTGCTGGCTGTCATGGTGATGCTGGCCCTATCTAGGGCTGTTTTGGACCTGGTTGGTACCTTGGTAGTCTCCCACCGCACCCGATCCGGGTTCTACCTGCTGGTCACCGTGGTGATCATGGTTTTGTGCATGCTGCCCTCTCTGCTGACCAGCGGGATTATGGATGGCATGGCCGTCGACACTGATTCTCTCAAGTCCGTGGCCGACATACTGGCCTGGACGCCACTGGGTGCCGCTGTCCGTCTGCCGGAGGATCTCCTTTCGGGATCATGGTGGGCTCTGGTCGGACGTCTGTTTATGGAGCTGGCCACCCTGGCTCTCTGCTTCATGATCGGCATGGTGTGCCTGCGTCATGACCGTTTGCATACTGGGGCGAGTGCTGAGCGGCCGACCGCTCCCAAGGGGCTGGGGATGCTGGGCCGGTCCCAGAACGTTGTGGATGCTATGGCTGCGCGATTGCTGATCTATCTTCGTCAGGACTCTCGTAAGCTTGTCAGCTATCCACTTCTGCTGGTCGTGGTGATTTTATACGCAATAATCTTCCGTCAGATGCCCATGATGCTATGGCTGGGACCGGTATTGGGCGCCCTGATACTGGAGATTCCCGAGGGCAACGCCTTGGCCTACGATGGGCTCGCCCTGCGCATGGAGATAGCTGCGGGAGTGAAGGGTCGTGAGGACCGGCTGTCCCGTGTCCGCAGCCATCTGATCGTGGCTATGCCCTGCATGCTCCTGCTTGGGCTGGTGACTTTGATCCTCTCCGGGGCAATGAAGGGCGGAAGGGACCTGGCCATCTCCTTGGATATGCTTGCTGTGACGGTCGGATTGCTTCTGTCTGGTCTGGGAGTTGCTCAGATTTTCTCGGCCCTGCTGATCTATCCGGTCCCCTCTATGGACCAGCCCTTCACTTCGCCCCAGGGGCGTGCTGTTGCCCAAGGCTTCCTGCCAATGCTGCAGTTGCTGGCTAGCCTGGTGATCATGCTGCCCACTTTATTAGTGGCGCTGCTGTCTATGACCAAAGGCGGGATGCTTCCGCTCTGGCTGCCTATGCCGGTAGCACTGGCCAACGGTTTGATTACCCTCGCCATAGGTGTAGCTTTAGGGTCCCGGATCTTTGATCGTCGACAGTCGGCCATTCTGCTGACTCTGGATCGCTATGCTTCTCTGCAGTCCTGAGGCAGTGACAGGACCAGTACTAGGCTAGTTGGATGATGCCTACCGATCCGAACTCGGTTGGCGAGCACAAGTCCGGGAGTGAGCAATTGGGTGACAGACATCAGCTGCGCATGACACGCCGTCGTCGGATCAAGCGACGCTGGCGGGTGGCCCTGGCCACGCTTGTGGCTGTCATACTGGTTGCCGGCTATGCATGCATGGACTTGGCTGACCTGGTGCCTGGACCGCTCACCTTGGCCAAGACCAGTCATTCTTCGGTCCCCCCTGCGGTCATGATGGGCGTGCCGCCGACCCTTGCCGCCGACAAGCCTGGGTCCGCAGCGGATGCCGGCCAGGTCCAGCAGCTGGTCAACGCTTTCGCCGACACACCGGGCCTGGGCAATGGCTACTCGCTGGTCGTGCGACAGGCTGACGGACGGGTGCTGGCCCAGAAAAACGCGGACCAGGCACGCCAGCCAGCTTCCACTATGAAGACCCTGACCGCAGCCGCAGCCGCCTCTGTTCTGGACATGTCCTCACAGCTGGATACCGAGGCGGTTCTGGATTCCTCTACCCCCTCGCAGGCAACGCTGACCCTGCGCGGTCACGGCGATATGCTCCTAGGGGTAGGCAAAGACGACCCCCTGCATGTCAATGGCCGGGCCGGACTAGGGACTCTGGCCGAGAAGACGGCACAGGCCCTGCATAAGCGAGGGATAGACCGAGTGACTCTCGCCTACCAAGACACGCTTTTCGGCGACGATCTGACACCGAAGGGAATCGAAGATAACAATCCCGATGGAATCTACTTCCAGGAGCCCGTCTCCATGGCCGTGGATGAGGCCAGGCAGGGCCGGACTGAGCCTGTTGCTTATCCGGATGCTGGCGAGATCTACCTTCCCAGGGTCGAAAACCCGGCAGGAGTCGCTGCAACAGTCTTCGCCAGCCGCCTGATGGAGTCCGGGATCCAGGTGGACAATGCCCAGGGGCCCGACCGGGCCGACCACGCCCAGGGCAGGGTTCTGGCCCGTATCAGCTCGGCGCGGCTCAGTGAGGTTATGTCGCTGATGCTGCGCAACTCCGACAACAGTCTGGCCGAGCTTTTCGGCCGCCTGACCGCTCTGGCCCTGAACATGCCCAACAGCCCAGCCGGTGCTGTGAAGGCCGTTGTCAGCACGCTGAACAAGCTGGGCGTGGACACCGCGGGACTCAAGATGGCCGACTGCTCGGGGCTTACCCCCGGCTCCGTCCTGCGGGTGGGCACCTTGGCTGACGTCCAGCAACTGGCTCTTGCTGACAAGGGTTTGACTCCTCTGGTCAAGGGCCTGTCTGTAGTGGGCCTGACCGGCACAGCGGCCAGCCGAAAGGTGGATGACCAGGCTGATGGACTGATTCGGGCCAAGACCGGCACTCTGGATCAGGTGACCTCGCTCACGGGCAATGTGATTCGTCGCTCTGGCGGTGTTTTGGTCTTTGCTGTGGTCGTCAACGATCCCGAGGACGCGGCTGCTGCCCGACAGGCTGTGGACACCTTGGTCGGATCTTTGGATCGGATTTGAGCAGGAAGAAGCCTGGACCATGGTCTATTCAGCGGCAATGAAAAAGGCGGTGGGGCTCCTGCGTTCGACCCTTGACGGGGAGGGCTTGGGCCTGCAGGATCAGCGGTTCGCCCATCACGGGGTGCATCGGCCCGATCCGGATGCCCCATTGATTCTGGTGGCCTGCTCTGGAGGCCGGGATTCCCTGGCCCTGGCCTGTGCGGCCCACCTGGTGGCCGACATGACCGGGCTGCGGTGCGGTGCCCTGCTGATCGATCATGGTCTGATGCCTGATTCGGATCAGGTCGCAGAGCGCGCGGCTGGAACCTGCCGAAAGCTGGGATTGAATCCGGTCCGAGTCACCAGAGTGGATGTACCGGTCACCTCGGCCGGCCCTGAGGCCGATGCACGTGCAGCCCGCTACCAGGCGCTCTCCGAACAGGCCCTTGAGCTGGGGGCCAAGGCCGTCCTTCTGGCGCACACTCGTGACGATCAGGCTGAGACGGTGCTGATCGGACTGATTCGCTCACAGGGGCTGGAGGCCATCACCGGCATGGCTCGGCGTGTGGAGCGTGGGGGAATGCGTTACCTGCGTCCCTTTCTGGACCTGGACCGGAAGGATACCACGGCTATTTGCCGCCAGCAGGGGATCGACTGGTGGGATGACCCTACTAACGGCGATGATCGACCGGCTGATTCCACGCTTCCCGAGACCCTGCCGCTGCGCTCGCGGATCCGCCACGACCTGCTGCCGGCCTTGAATCGCTTCGCTGGGCGGGACATGGCCCGCCGCCTGGCCCTTGGCGCGGATATGGCCCGTCTGGATCAGGATTATTTGGACACCCAGGTGGATGGCTTGTTCCAGCGGCTGGTCTCCCGCCCCGATTCGGATCATATAGCCAAGGGGGTGCTGGCCTGCTTGGATGCCCACGGATTGGCCGACTGCCATCCGGCTCTGCGCACCCGCTTGCTGGCCCAGGTACTGACCAAACTGGGCATAAGGTTCACGGCCGTGCAGGTCCAGGCTCTGGATAATTTGGTCTGCCGGTGGCACGGCCAGCAGGGCCCTCGTTTTCCCAGCTCCCATACAGCAATCCGTAAGGGTCAAGTCATTCTCATATGCAATGATGGAGACCATGCGCATCGCTGATATTCAATCCCATATCGACCATGAACTGGTGTCCAAGGAACGGATAGAAGAGCTGATCAACCGGACGGCCAAGCAGGTCAGCCGGGATTACCGGGGCAAGAACCCGATCATGCTGGCCGTGCTCAAGGGGGCTTTCAACACGCTTGCCGCCCTCTCGCAGGCCGTCACCATTCCGGTTCAGATCGAGTTCATGAGCATCTCCAGCTATCCGGCAGGCAAGACCAGCGTTTCTGAGGGAGACCTGGACATCAGGATGGATCTGGACTGCGATGTGCGCGGTCGGCATATTCTGATCGTTGAGGATATTATCGATTCCGGCTACACCTTGCACTGGTTGGTCGAGCATCTCAAGGAGCGAGGGGCTGCATCGGTGGAGATCTTCACTCTGCTGGACAAGACCTCGCGGCACGAGGTGGAGGTGGATGTCAAATATCCAGGGTTCGCCATACCCGACGAATTCGTTGTGGGCTTTGGGCTGGATTACGACGAGCAGTACCGTAATCTCGACTCGATAGCCGTACTCAGGTCCGAGGAATACATGGACCCGACCCAGAAACAGGATCATCAGGATCAGGGGGAGCAGTCATGAGCTACTCGCAGGGACCGCAGCAGGGTCCGCCCAATGGGGGCAAGGACAACGGAGACAAGGGCAACAACCCCTTCAACTTCAACCTGGGCAACAACGGTTCTGGCCCCAATGGGGGCAACCGCTCATTCTGGCGTTCCCCTTGGCTCTGGGGGATTCTGGCCGTGGTCATCATCCTGGCCATTTTCGGCTTCTTCAGCAGCCAGAACGGCGCTCAGACCATCGATACCCAGGACGGCCTGGAGCTGCTCAACGACCGCAGCAGCATGGTCAAGAAGGCCGAGATCACCGAGAAAATGCAGGTCGTCGAGCTCAAGCTCAATAGTGACTTCGTTAAGGATGTGCCCGGCTTCCGCGGCAACCGCACCTCCAAGAACTTCGGCAAGGACGTACAGTTCTACTACGTGGAGGCCCAGGGGCAGCAGGTGGTCAAGGCCGTAGAGAAGGCCAAGCCCTCCGAGGGGTACAACTCGGTGGTGCCGCAGACCAGCATGATGAGCTACCTGATATCCTCCATCCTGCCCATGCTGATCATTTTGGGAGTCTTTTGGTTCCTGCTCTCGCGCATGTCCTCGGCGGCCGGCGGCGGCATGTTCGGCATGGGGGGCAAGAAGAACTCCGCCAAGCTCAGCGACGGGCAGACCCCCAAGACCAAGTTCTCGGACGTGGCCGGCGAGGAGGCCGCAGTCCAGGAGGTGGAGGAGATCAAGGAGTTCCTCAAGGATCCCTCCAAGTACAAGGCCCTGGGCGCTCGCATACCCCGTGGCGTCCTGCTCTATGGTCCCCCTGGAACCGGCAAGACCCTGCTGGCCAGGGCCATCGCCGGCGAGGCCAGCGTGCCCTTCTACTCCATGGCAGGCTCTGACTTCGTCGAGATGTTCGTCGGTCTGGGCGCCTCCCGAGTGCGCGACCTGTTCGATGAGGCCAAGAAGAACGCGCCGGCCATCATCTTCATTGATGAGATCGATGCTGTGGGCGGCAAGCGCGGCTCCGGCATGAGCGGTGGCCATGACGAGCGCGAGCAGACCCTGAACCAGCTGCTGGTGGAGATGGACGGCTTCGACAACGACACCAACCTGATTATCATCGCAGCCACCAACCGTCCCGACATTCTGGATCCGGCCCTGCTCAGGCCCGGCCGGTTCGACCGCCAGGTAGCCGTGGAAGCTCCTGATCTGGAGGGCCGTGAGGCCATCCTCAAGGTCCATGCCAAGGGCAAGCCCTTCGTGCCTGACGTGGATCTGCACACTGTGGCCGTGCGGACGCCTGGCTTCACCGGCGCCGACTTGGCCAACGTGCTCAACGAGGCTGCTCTGCTGACCGCACGTTCCGATGCCCAGCTGATCGACAACCGGGCCATCGACGAGGCCATCGACCGCGTGCTGAGCGGACCTCGGCGGCGGACCAAGGGCATGGCTCTGGCCGAGATGCGCAACACCGCCTACCATGAGGGCGGCCATGCCATGGTTGCTGCGGCCCTGCACCACACCGACCCGGTCACCAAGGTGACCATTCTGCCTCGCGGGCGGGCCCTGGGCTACACCGCGGTCATGCCCACCACGGACCGCTACTCGCAGTCCCGCAACGAGCTGCTGGACCAGATGGCCTATGCCATGGGCGGCCGCGTGGCGGAGGAGGTGGTCTTCCATGACCCGACCACTGGCGCCTCCAACGACATCGAGAAGGCCACCAGCATCGCCCGCCAGATGGTCCTGCAGTATGGGTTCTCATCCAAGTTGGGCGCCATCAAGTGGGCTGACGAAAATGACCAGGACGCCGGACTCGATGCCCTGAAGCCCCACAACTACTCAGAGAAGACGGCCGAGGCCATCGATGAGGAGGTCCACAATCTCATCGAGACGGCTCACGAAGAGGCTTGGCGGATCATCACTGAAAACCGTGACGTGCTGGATGAGCTCGTTCGACAGCTCCTGGTCAAAGAGACTCTGAACAAGGACGAGCTGGCTGCGGTCTTCGCTGGTCTGCGCAAGGCTCCCGAACGTCAGCTCTGGCTGTCTGCGCCGGATCGGCCGGACTCCGAGCAGCCTCCGGTGGAGATTCCTGAGGAGCTCAGGCGCAGCGTAAACGGACCGTCCGCAGAGGACCAGCACTGAATTCTGAATCGGCTCGGTGCCCTGCATATGGTCCCGGGGCCGGTGCCAGTGAATCTTCCAAGGCGAGGGAGGAGCGTACATCATGGATTCCATCCGTCTGAGTTCCATCAAGGTCGCACCCCTGCATGGCCAGCAGAAGCCTGGGCTCGGCTACCAGGTCGATGCCGTCCTCTACCTGGATTTGAGTGAGGCAGGCAGGCTCAACGACGGCACTCAGACCGTGGACTATGTGCAGATTGTCCGGCGGATCGTCAACCTGGTCCAAAACGAGCCGGCTGATGAGATTCTGGAGTCCCTGACCGCCAAGGTGGCTGATGCCATCCTGCTCTCCCATCAGATCCGCCGCACCCGGGTCACGGTCACCCGTCTGGGTGCTGACCAGGGAACAGGGGTCGGTTTCCAGGTGGGCGTCACCCTGGAGCGTGCGGCCGACGATCAGGTGGAAGGCAACCCGGCCAGCATGGAATCTGGACGAGTCAGGGGCGGCGGGAATGCTGCTCTAGGGCATCCCTCCTTCCTGCTGTCTGGTCAGGCCGATTCTGGCCATGCGGCACAGGCCCGGCTGCGTCACCCCGTAACCTCCTCCACGCAGAACGGCCTGTCCTCAGATTTGGAGAATGATAACGAAGCGTCTAGTCAGCCGACTGTTGAGGGGGCCAAGCCAAAGGGCCTTCTGATGCGTGATGTGATTGCGCTGGAGGGAGCATCGGGAACCGACCGGCTGACCATGCTTCGTGCTCTCGCAGCCTTGGACGGGATCCCCGGCAGCCAGTTGGTCGGCATCTCGCCCCTATATGCCTATCGGGACGACCAGGGGGATCAGCGTCTATCGGCCGTGGTTATTCTGCAGACACCGCTGAATCTGGAGGAACTGCGGTCGGCCCTGGACATGGTGGCCGCCCCTATCAGACAGATGGGCGGATTGGATGCAGACGTGGTCGAGGTGGAGAGCTTGGATGGTTCGGTTCTGTCCTCTCAGGACCGTCCGCCTCTGCTGGCTGCCCATGCTCCATCGCGCATTTTGATTCCCTGGGCTTACTTGGAGCCTGAACACAGTCTGCCTGGAGCTGACGGATCCTGTCTGGCAAGCCTGGCCAACCGCGCTCCTGACCGGGATCGCATCAGCCTGGTCTCGGAGGACTGGATTCTGGACGGGTTGTCATGAGGGCCCGCCGCACACCGCTCGTGCACTACCTGGTCGCCCTGGTCTTGGGGCTGATGGGAGGCGCCGGCATCTCGGAACTGGGCATGTCCACCAGGACGGACCTCATGGGGGTTCCCTGGCTGGTCAGCGTTTTGCTCTTCCTGCTGGGGGCGGCCATCCTGATCATGGCCTTCCAGGTGCATCGCTACGCCAAGGGAGACCGCAAGGAGATGGATTTGCGCTTCGCGGTCAACGTGCTGATCATGAGCAAGGCCTTGGGCGTTGCCTGTGCCGCCCTGTTGGGCTGGTATGGCAGTCAGGCACTGATCAGCATGGGGCATGCAGGCGCGCCCTATTACACACGGGTCATGCAGGAGTGCCTGGTCGCCTCCCTGGTCTGTCTGATCGATGTGGTGGCCGGAGCTGTGGGGGAGTGGCTCTGCCAGTTGCCCCCGGATGACGGGCCTGAGAACCCCGATCGGCGCAAGTCCTCGCGTAGACCCATGGCCGATGCGACCGATACCGCTGACAGGGCGAAGATAAAGGCCAATTCAAGTAAAAGGCCGGGCTGAACAGGGTTCAAGGCCGTAGCCTAAGGCATTTCCGAAGATGGCCGACCTGCTGCAGACCAGGCTGTTGACTCTTCGCCTTGGAAAAATACGCGATGACCTTGTGGCCGCTCAGTTTTTAGGCACCCTGATCATGGCCTCCTGAACCATGTAGGCTGCCAAATCACCCTGACGGTTGTAAACCTTGGCCATGCACAGGCTGCGGCCGTGGTCGGCCACTGGGGACTCCTGAATAAAGCAGTGCCAATCGCAAGGATCCAGATCCTGATACCACCACATGGCATGGTCGATGGAGGCGAAGGAGATACCCGGGGTGGTCATGCTCAGCCCGGCACGGCGCAGGGCGGGCTCCATCATGATCTGATCGCATTCCATGGCCAGCAGGGCCCGGCGCATCAGCGGATCCAGGTCGGCACCTCCCTGGGTGCGGCTCCAAACGGCCTGGCGGCTCCTGCTGTCATCCTCGGAATCCCTTTTGTCTGCCTCATCTGCATCATCCAGCAGGACCGTGCCGCCGACGTGGCGCATGTCGAAGGGGCTCTGATGGGCATAGTAGTCAGCGAAGGGGGACTGGTCGGCATAGGGTTCCATCAGCTCTCGGGAGCCAGGCAGATCCTCCGGATCGGGCAGCCCCGTCGGCATGGGGTCGGCATAGCGGATGCCCTCCTGGCCGACCTGCTGGTAGGAGAGCAGGGCGTTCAGGATGGTCCGTTCCCCCTGGTGCAGATCAACACGTCTGGAGGAGAAGGAGTGCCCATCTCGAATGGTCTCGACTTCAGCTTGAACGTCCTGATCCAGGAGTCCAGTGCGCAGATAATAGGCGTGCATCGAGTGGGGCAATCGACCTTTCGGCACGGTCCGCCCGCCGGCCATGATAGCCTGACCCAGCAGCTGGCCCCCGTAAAGGCGGCCTGTGGGGAAGTCCAGCGATTTGCCTAGAAAACGGGAACGGCCATCGGCAGGCTGCTGTTTTTGCAAATTCAACCCGGCGATGGCCTGGGCCAGTGCTTCATCCTCGGTGCTCATGCTTCTCCTGGGCCCTCAATCCCTCGTGATGTGCTTCGTTCAGCGGGTCAGCTTGCGGTGGATGCGGTGGGGCCTGGAGGCCTCCTCGCCCAGACGCTTGACCTTGTTCTCCTGGTAGGCCTGGAAGTTGCCCTCGAACCAGTACCAGGAGGCCGGATTCTCGTCCGTGCCCTCCCAGGCCAGAATATGAGTGGCGATCCGGTCCAGGAACCAGCGGTCGTGGGAGATGACCACAGCGCAGCCGGGGAAGACCAACAGGGCGTTCTCCAGGCTCTCCAGGGTTTCCACATCCAAGTCGTTGGTCGGCTCGTCCAGCAGGAGGAGGTTGCCGCCCTGCTTGAGGGTGAGTGCCAGGTTCAGTCTGTTGCGCTCGCCACCGGATAGGACGCCGGCCGGCTTCTGCTGATCCGAACCCTTGAAGCCGAATGAGGCCACATAGGCGCGGGTGGGCACCTCGACGCCGCCGACCTCGATGAAGTCCAGCCCGCCGGAGACCACCTCCCAGAGGTTCTTGTTGGGGTCGATGCCCTCGCGGTTCTGATCCACATAGGAGATCTTGACCGTGTCGCCGACCTCCAAGGAGCCCGATGTCAGAGGCTCCAAGCCCACAATGGTCTTGAAGAGCGTCGACTTGCCCACGCCATTGGGCCCGATGACGCCCACAATCCCGTTTCGAGGCAGGGTGAAGCTCAGATCGTCGATCAGGACGCGGTCGCCGAAGGCCTTGTGGATGTGCTCGGCCTCCAGCACCTTGGAGCCCAGACGGGGACCCGGCGGAATCTGAATCTCGGAGAAGTCCAGCTTCTTGTTGTTCCGGGCCTCGTTCTCCATCTGCTCATAGCGCTCCAGACGGGCCTTGTTCTTGGCCTGGCGGGCCTTGGGGGAGGAGCGGACCCATTCCAGTTCGTTGTTGAGACGCTTGGCCAGTTTGGCGTCCTTCTGCCCCTGGACCTCCAGACGCTTGGCCTTGGTCTCCAAGTAGGTGGAGTAGTTGCCCTGGTAGGGGTAGAGGTGGCCGCGGTCCACCTCGCAGATCCATTCGGCCACGTTGTCCAGGAAGTACCGGTCGTGGGTCACGGCCAGGACAGCGCCCTTATAGGTGTGCAGGTACTGCTCCAGCCAGAGGATGGACTCGGCATCCAAGTGGTTGGTGGGCTCGTCCAGCAGGAGCAGGTCGGGGGCTTCCAGCAGCAGCCGGCATAGAGCCACCCGGCGGCGCTCCCCTCCAGAGATGACCGAGACCGGGGTGTCCGGGTCGGGGCACTGCAGGGCATCCATGGCCTGATCCAGCTGGGAATCCAGATCCCAGCCGTTGGCGGCATCAATTTGCTCCTGGAGCTGGCCCATCTCGGTCATGAGGGCGTCGTAATCGGCATTGGGATCGGCCATCTGCTCGCCGATCTGGTTGAAGCGGTCCACCTTGCTCATGATGTCGCCGAAGGCCATGCGAATGTTCTCGCCGACGGTCTTGTCTTCGTCCAGGGGCGGCTCCTGCTGGAGGATGCCTACCGTGTAGCCGGGGGTGAGCTGAGCCTCGCCGTTGCTGACCGTGTCCAGGCCAGCCATGATCCGCAGCAGGGTGGACTTGCCCATGCCGTTGGGGCCCACCACGCCGATCTTGGCGCCGGGCAGGAAACTCAGGGTCACATCGTCCAGGATGACGCGGTCGCCGAAGGACTTGCGCGCCTTGATCATCTGATAAATGAATTCGGCCAAGAAGCTACCTCACAGAACCATAGAAAAGACAGTGGAAACTGCATTCATGGTAGTGGGAACTTCTGACTTATGCGCCGGGCTGATAAGCAAGGTCAGTCAGGCGGATGGCCGCCTATAAACAAGACCTATGACCAGACCCTGGTTCTGCCGCCGTGGTCGGGGTAGCCTTGAGTCGACGTTCCCGCCCGGCATGCGCAGGTCAAGGAACGCCGGACGGATCTTTGCCGGCTTGGGCGGGTTCCCTCCTATCGCTGTGCGCATGAGGAACGGGCCGTCCGCTCTATGACGGTTGCAAGGGAGTATCAATGACGGAGAAACAGCAGCAGGGTCGGATTTCCACAGCTCATCGGTTGCGTTGGAGGCCGCTTGACATAGCGGTCGGCGCAGGCCTGGGCGCGGTGTCGGGGTTGATTTACTGGTTGGCCAGCCTGCTCGCCTCGTGGATATTCCCGCTGATGACGGCCCTGCTTCCGGGGATGGCGGCCCTTTTGCATGGGGTCTTCTACTTTCCCTGCACCCTTTCCCTGCTGATACTGCGCAAGCCAGGCGCAGCCGTCTACGTTGGCATCATCAGTGTCCTGGTCGAGATTCTGCCTGGCAACGCCTATAACGTGCCGATGATTTTGGTGGAGGCCATCATCGAGGCCCTGTGCGCGGAACTGGCCTTCGGAATATTCCGCTACCGCCGCTGGACCCTGGGAACGACCGTTCTGGGGGGTGTCCTGATAGCCTTGGTCTATAACGCTTTTCTCCTGGCCTTCTATTATCAGGGGGTCTCCCTCCTCAGCCCGAGGGGGATCATCGGCACCATCTGCGAGCTGATCAGTGGAGTGGTCCTGGCTGGACTGGTCAGCTGGTTCCTCTTCCGGGCCATCGGCAGCACCGGTGCTCTGGATCGGCTGGCATCCGGGCAGGATGTCAGGCAGGTCTGAATATCGGCATCCTCGCCCACCCGACCGTATTGACCATATGTTTATTGACTCAGTGTTTCCCGTGCAGCTGTGACAGCCCATACCGGGCAGGAAGGGTCCTACTATGACCAAACTTCGTTCCTACCTTGCAGCAGCGGTGCTTCCGCTCATCCTGGCAGCGGGCGCCTGCGGCCCCTCCCAGGCCTCCCAAGAAGACAGGATTGACCCTCAGGCCGCCATCAGCGTCAACAATGCCGAACCTACGGCTCCGCTGATTCCCTCCAGCACCAACGACACCGCGGGCTGGAAGGTGATGACCCAGCTCTTCGACGGGTTGGTCACCTTCGATGCCAAAGGCGGGATGACCCTGGTCGAGGCCAAATCGATTACTCCCAATCAGGATGCAAGCCAGTACACGATTGTCCTCAAACCAGGACTCACCTTCAGCGACGGGGAACAGATCACAGCCAAGACCTATGCGGATTCCTGGTCCTTCGCGGCGAATGCAGCCAATGGGCAGCTGGGCGCCTCGGCTTTTTCGACCATCGCCGGGTACGAGCAGGTGCAGGATGAGCATGGCGACCCCAAGGCTCCTCTGTCCGGTCTCCGGGTGGTCGACGACCTGACCCTGGAGGTGACCATGGACAAGCCGGATTCCTCCTTCCCCTACAAGGTGGGAGATGTGGCCTTCCTGCCACTGCCGGCAGCCGCCTACAAGGACATCAAGGCCTTCGGCAAGAAACCGATCGGGAACGGGCCCTACCGCTTCAAATCATGGGTGCCTAATCAGGGCATCAAGCTGGAGAAGGATCCCTCATACAAGGGACCGCGCAAGGCTCGGAACGGAAGCCTGGAGTTCAGGGACTACCAGAGCCTCGATGCCGCCTATGCCGATATCCAAGCCGGTCACCTGGATGTGCTCGATACGGTTCCGGTCTCCCGCCTGAAAACCTTCCATACCGATTCGGGCCTGCAGCCCTTGATCAAGCCAGGGCCGGCCTTCCGGTCCCTGACCATCCCGCAAGGCCTGCAGCATTTCCAGGGGCAGGAGGGCGCCCTTCGCCGGGCGGCCCTGTCGTATGCCCTGGATCGCGCGAAAATAGCCGACAAGGTCTTCGCTGGTTCGGTTACGCCGACCACTGATTTCCTGGCACCCACCATCAAGGGGAATGCTTCCGACATCACAGGCAAAGAGGTACTGAAGCACGATCCGGACCAGGCCCGTAAACTGTGGAAGCAGGCTGATGCCATATCTCCCTGGGAAGGCACGCTTCGCATTGCGTACAGTGCCGACGGGGCAGACAAGGACTGGGTTGATGCGGTTCTGCATGAGTATGCCCAGGTTCTGGGAATCAAGACGGCACCGAATATCTTCCCGACTGGCAAGGAATTCAATACTGCAGTTCATAACCGTCAGGTCAACAGTATTTTCAATTCGGGCATCACCTCGGACTATCCCCACCCCGAAGGCTACTTGGTTCAGGGATATGCCTCCAGCCAGGCTGATGGCAAGGGTCTGAACAACGGGGACTACAAGAGCGCCGAATACGATGCCATTCTTTCCCGTGCCGCCTCCAAGACCGATCAGGACGAAGCCATGCAGGACTATCGCCAGGCCGAGGCCGTCCTCTTCAAGGATCTTCCGGTGCTGCCGCTCTGGTACAGGAAGGTATCGGCGGTGGCCGGCAAGCAGGTTCGCCAGGCTCCTTTCGGATACATGGGCCTGCCTGTCTACAACCAGGTCACCAAGTAGGTCCGACAATCCGGATCTGCTTGATGACGAGTCGTTTTGATACCATGACTCTGGCCGGTACAATCGGCGCGGGGCCTTAGCTCAGTCGGTTAGAGCAAACGACTCATAATCGTTCGGTCCAGGGTTCAAGCCCCTGAGGCCCCACACAGACAAGCCCCCGGAACCTTTAGAAGGTTTCGGGGGCTTTATTGATGGATCGAATTAAGAGGTTCAGGTTTCTCAGCCCAGTACTGGTTCGCGTCTTCGATGACTGCCAGTGGAATGACTAAGGTTTTGTCCCCCGAACTTTCTTGATAGTCTTAGTAGAAGGACCAGCCCCGGCTAATGTCGGGGCCGTCCTCTCGCCGCCTAGCTCTAGCATCCATGATTCACCGATGCAAATATGTATGGCTTCACATGTAAGCCGGGGGAAAAGAGCTAGGCGCGTTTTTTATGTCGGATCATAGAGCACCCTCGGTGTATATCCACTTCTCGGTGCCCCAAACGTGCTTACGTAGACAGCCATCAGATCTGCGCACGGCACAATAATCCGGAAGCGCTTCCGTAGAACCGCTAAGTATGAGAATTTATCAGGGAAAAGAATACGGGACGGGCTCGAGTAGGAGCCGTCGGCTTATGCCGGGAAACTATACGCATGTACATCTCCTCTGGAACTGAAAATAGTTCAGCCCCTGTAGGTCCATCGTGTATACGTCCCCCGTATATCTTGTACTAATCATACACCTTGGAGGGGGTGTGTCAAAGCTGAGCAGGGCGAGCCGGGGTGCTCTGATCTGGGTCCGCAGCCGCATTGCGTATCGTGTGTAAATAGCGGTAGACGCTGGGTGAGGAGATCCCTAGAGCCCGGGCAACTGCGTCCACCGAGCCCTTGACCAGGAAGACCCCTGACCCATCCAGGCGCGTGATCAGCTGCAGTCGCTCCTGCCGGTTCATTCTTGCCGGAGGAATACCAAGCTCTGCGGCGAATTCGGCAATATTATGCGTAACTACTTCGTCTGTGTTGACTGAGAGCACTTCACGGGTCGATTGGCCGGTCCCGGTCTCAGCATCCGATTCTTCTGATGCGGCTCTATCGTCGTTCAGTACCGCAGCAGGATCGGCCAGTCCCAGAGCGTCCAGATAAGCGCTTGCTCTTCTGAGCTCTTTGCTGGCCTGTCGGAAGGCGGAGCTGTCGAAATTGATGCAGAGAAAGCCGATCACCCGTCCTCTGGAATTCCGCACGAACAGGGTGGACGAGACCACGGGATGCCCATGGATGGTGTAGCCAGCGTAATGGGTCAAATAGTTGTGCTGGTCGTATTCGTGGTTCCGCCAGATGTGCAGGACCAGGTCGGTGGCGGGACTGCCTATGGTGCGTCCGCTCAAGTTGCCGTTGGCGATGGCAACCACCGAATGCGAGAAATCCCTGACGTTCTGAAGCACAACTTCCGTCTTGGGGCCGAGGATCTTACCCAGGAAGTCCACCAGCGGGACGAAAAGCTGCAGAGAAGATGAAACGGGCTTTGATGCACTCATTTGGTCACCCCCATCCACTGACTAAAGCCAGATAGTACCATCGCTGCTCTGGTATTAGACGCAGACACTCGGACGGAGTCCGCGGCTGTAGACTGGCGGAAGGTCGCTGCGAGCACATCTGCACGGGATGAGAGGTTGACTAATGACATACGATTTCACCAGTATCATGGACAGGCACGGCAAGGACGCCATTGCGGTTGACGGCCTGGGTGCCGAGCCTGGATTCGCCCCCGATCCTCCAAAGGAGGGCTTCGATGTCATCCCCATGTGGGTTGCCGATATGAACTTCCCCACGGTGCCGACCATACCCGAGGCCATCATCGAGCGTGCCAAGCACCCGGCTTTCGGCTATTTCAATCCCACTGACGAGTACTACGACGCCATCATCAACTGGCAGCGCAACCGCAATGGTGTGGAAGGCCTGACGGCCGAGGATATCGGCTATGAGAACGGGGTCCTGGGCGGTGTCGTCTCGACTTTGACCGCCTTTGCGGCGCCCGGCGATGCGGTATTGCTCCACAGCCCGACCTATGTCGGCTTCACGTCCTGCATCGAGAACAACGGCTACCACATCGTGCACAGCCCCTTGAAGAAGGACGAGCAGGGCGTTTGGCGCATGGACTTCGAGGACATGGATCGCAAGCTCAAGGAGAACAACATCCATGTGGCGGTCTTCTGCAGCCCGCACAACCCCTGCGGCCGTGTCTGGGAGAAGTGGGAGATCGAGAAGGCCATGGAAGTATATAAGGAGAACGACTGCGTGGTCATCTCCGACGAGATCTGGTCAGACTTGATCCTGTCGGGCCACAGGCACATCCCCACCCAATCGGTCAGCGAGGATGCCCGCAACAGGACGGCTGCCTTCTATGCACCCAGCAAGACCTTCAACCTGGCCGGGCTGGTCGGCTCCTACCACATCATCTACAACAAGTATCTGCGCGACAGGATTGTGGCCAAGGGGTCCAAGGCCCACTACAACGACATGAACGTGCTGTCCATGCATGCCCTGATCGGGGCCTACAAGCCCCAGGGCCAGGAGTGGGTGGATGAACTCCGGCAGGTTTTGACCGGGAATGTGGACTACGCCTACGATTACATCCGGCAGCATTTCGAGGGAGTCGAGCTTTCCAAGCCCCAGGGCACCTACATGCTCTTCCTTGATTGCACGCAATGGTGCAAGGACCATGATCTGGGCCTGGACCAGCTGCTGAAGCGTGCCTGGGATGTGGGTGTGGCCGTCCAGGACGGGCGGCAGTTCAAGGCTCCCTGCGCCATCCGCATGAACCTGGCTCTGCCTTTGAGCCGTGTCCAGGAGGCCATGGACCGTCTGGACAAGTACGTCTTCAACGCCTGAACGATCCCTGAACGATCGTGGACCCTCGCTGTCGGACAGAGCCGATCGGCGAGGGTCCATCATATGCGAGCGAATCCTTGCTAAAGACTCACTGGAACTGCATGCCGCCGTCCACAATCAGGGTCTGGCCGGTGATGTAGTCAGAGTCGTGCCCAGCCAGGAAGGCTACGGCATTGGCCACATCCTCGGGCTCGGAAAGCCGCCCCAGGGCGATGCCGTCCGAGAAGGTGGACATGCCCCACTCGTCATCCTTGCCGGCGTTGGCCCCGACCTGATGTGCGATGTCCATCATCATGGGCGTCTTGACGATGCCGGGGGCGTATGCGTTGGCGGTGATGCCCTCCTTGGCCAGATCGCGTGCAGCCACCTGGGTCAGGCCCCGGATGGCGAACTTGGTGGACGAATAGAGCATCAAATTGGGATTGCCCACCACCCCTGCCTGGCTGGTGGCGTTGATGATCTTGCCCCCGTGGCCTCGATCACGGAAGGCCTGGACGGCGGCCTGCATGCCCCAGATGGTTCCTGCCACGTTGACGTGGTAGACCTTGTCGAACAGCTCCGGGGTGATGGAATCGATGGGGGTGGTCGGTCCCAAGCCAGCGTTGTTGACGATTACATTGAAGTCGCCCAGTTTGGTGGCCGTCTTCTCTACCGCCGAGCGCACCTGGACACGATCGGTCACGTCCAGGGTGACAGCCATGGCCCGTCCCTCAGATTGATTGATGGAGTCGGCCACTGCCTGGGCCTTGTCGGTGTTCATGTCCGCCACGGCCACGGCGAACCCGTCCTTGGCCAGACGGCGGGCAATGGCCTCGCCGATTCCCTGAGCCGCCCCTGTAACGAACGCCACTTCCTGCTGCATTGCTGCCCTCCTTTGTCGCCTCGCCGGGCCGGTCGGTCCGACTGTTTGATTCTAAAGGGCGAGCGGTCCGCCACACCGGTTGGCTGATTCGGCGTGTGGCGCAAGGGAGTCGTATTCTCCCCGGGTTGCGCTAGACTATTACGCGGTTGCCGGTTCACGTCCGCCACAGGGGCGGTCGACCCGGGGCCCTTGAATCTAGGAGTAACCATGAAGCAGGGAATTCATCCCGATTATCATCCCGTTGAGGTCACGTGCTCGTGCGGCAATACCTTCATCACCCGTTCGACCGCTCCCGGCGATCATATGACGGTTGATGTCTGCTCGCACTGCCACCCCTTCTACACCGGCAAGCAGAAGATTCTGGACACCGGTGGTCGCGTGGCTCGGTTCGAAGCCCGTTACGGCAAGAGGACCAAGTAGCACTTCCAACGCCAGTCCCTTCCGGGTCGCTCTGCTATGCCCGGTGGGGACTGGCGTTTTTTATGACTTGAACCATGCGGATGAGCGGACGGGAAGGGTGTAGATGAGCGAGGAGCAGTTTCCGGCGGCGGTGGCTGCCGTTGAGGAGTACGGTCGCCTGGAAAAGCAGATGAGTCAGCCCGAAACGGCTTCAGATCCGGCGCAGATCCGCAAGTTGGGCCGCAGGCATGCTGAGCTCGCACCCATCGTTGAAGCCTACAAGGCCTATCAAAGCGCCTTGGAAGACAGCCAGGCCGCCGAACAGATGGCACGGGAGGATCCTGACTTCGCGCAAGAGGCCAAGGCCATGGCTGACCGAATACCGGACCTGGAACAGGCCCTGCGCACCGCGCTTATTCCGCGTGATCCCGATGACGGCCGCGATACGATCATGGAAATCAAGGCCGGCAGCGGCGGCGAGGAGGCGGCCCTCTTCGCTGGCGATCTGATGCGCATGTATGTGCGTTATGCCGAAAAACGCGGCTGGACCACCGAGATCATGAGCGAGAACCGTACCCAGCTGGGCGGGGTCAAGGATGCCCAGCTGGCCATTCGCGCTCGCGGCCAGGTGGCTCCGGCCGACGGCGTCTGGGCTTCGCTCAAGTACGAGGGCGGCGTGCATCGGGTCCAGCGCATCCCCGTCACCGAGTCCCAGGGCCGTATTCAGACCTCCGCTGCGGGGGTCATCGTCTTTCCAGAGGCTGACGAGGACGACGACGAGATCGAGATCGATCCCAAGGACCTCAAGGTAGACATCTTCATGAGCTCCGGTCCGGGAGGACAGTCCGTCAACACCACCTACTCTGCTGTGCGGATGACCCACATTCCCACCGGCATCGTAGTCTCCATGCAGGATGAGAAATCCCAGATACAGAATCGCCAGGCCGCCCTGCGGGTGCTCAAGTCCCGTCTGCTGGCCATGAAGCACGAGGAGGAGGCCGCCCAGGCCGCAGACATGCGCCATTCCCAGGTCCGTTCCCTGGATCGGTCCGAGCGTATCAGGACCTACAACTTCCCAGAGAGCCGGATCGTGGATCACCGTACCGGCTACAAGGCCTACAACCTGGAACAGGTGCTGGACGGCGATCTGCAGGCCGTCATCGACTCCGACATTCAGGCTGATGAGGCCCGCAGAATGGCTTCGCAGGGGTGAATCAGCAGGAGCGCGGGACCAGTCTGGCTGAGCTGGTCGATAGGGGCCATCACATGCTGGCCCAGGCTGGCCTGCCCACTCCGCTCAATGATGCCAGGCTGCTGCTGGCCGATGCCCTTGGGTGCGATCTGCACCAGCTGGATCAGGCGCTGCTCTTGGATCGGACTGCTGAGGAACTGCTGACGAACGGTGTTGGTCGCAGACAGGCCGATGACTCCCAGTCGGCGTCCCTGGACCGTTATCAGTCCTATCTGCAAAGGCGGGTCGGACGCGAACCCTTGCAGTACATTCTTGGCCACGCCTGCTTTCGTTATTTGGATCTCCGCCTGGGTCCGGGGGTCTTTATCCCCCGTCCTGAGACCGAAACGGTGGTTCAGGCAGGTATCGATGCCTTGACTGGAATGGATCATCCACTGGCGGTGGATCTGTGTTCCGGCAGTGGAGCCATCGGCCTGTCCTTGGCCACAGAGGTTCCAGGTGCGCGGGTTCGGGCCGTGGAGGTGGACAAGGAGGCATATCGGTGGGGTGCGTTGAATGCCGCCGCTCAGGAGGCTGCCATTCGGGAGGCTGGATCCGACTATCAGCTGCTCTTGGCTGATGCCACGGATTCCGCCGCCCTGTCTGATCTGGATGCCCATGTGGATTTGGTCATCAGCAACCCTCCCTACGTCCCCATGGATGCGATTCCTAGCCAGCCCGAGGTGCGTGACTGGGATCCGGACCTGGCCCTCTATGGCGGTTCACCCGACGGGTGCCTTGTGCCCTGCCGCATTCTGGACAGGGCCATGGTTTTGCTGGCACCCGGCGGTCTGCTGGTCATGGAGCATGACGCCTCCCAGGGGGCGGCCATGGTTGCAGCTGCACAGAAGCGAGGGTACCTGGATGCGCACACACACCGGGATCTGGCTGGCCGCGACCGCTACCTGACAGCCCGACGGCCAGGGTGACGGGACGCAGATCCGCGGTTCTTCAGGTCCTGGCGGGCTGCCGGGGTCCTGGGATAGATTGGTAGCTGGTCACATGAACATGTCGAGCCGAAAGGTCGTGATGCAGGGTATGAGCCGGGTGATGACCTATGACAGTCGGTCGCCGCAGTTACTGGCCCAGGTGGTGGCCGCCGGGGGGCTGGCGGTCATTCCTACCGACACGGTCTATGGCATCGTCTGCGATCCATGCAATGACGCGGCCATCGATAGGCTCTTCCAGGCCAAGCACCGTCCCAGGACCAAGTCCATCCAGGTGCTGTTGGATGGGGTCCAGGCCATGGACCGGCTGGATCTTAGCCTGCCTGCGCCTCTGGATCGCCTGTCCGATGCCCTGTTGCCGGGCCCCTTTTCGCCTATTGCCCTTGTAGGGAGTTCCTGCCCTCTGCGCACCCCTCGAAGGGAGCCCGAGGGTCCCACCCAGGCCGTCAGAGTGCCTGACTCGTCCATTTGCCGGGCTCTCCTGCTGGTGACCGGCCCCCTGGCTGCTTCCAGCGCCAACCGATCCGGCAATCCCAGCGTGGAGACCGTCCAGCAGGCCGAATCCGAGCTGGGTGACAGCGTCGATCTCTACCTGGACGGGGGGCCGACCCCTGGCTCAGTGGCCAGCACGGTGGTGGAAGCCGACAAGAATGATCCTGACGGAATACACGTGCTGCGGCAGGGCGTCATAGGCGAGACTCGGGTCCGTGCAATACTGTCCGGCCAGACCAGCAGAGGGGAGGGTCAGTGAGGGTATACCTGTTCATTGCTGCCATCGCTGGCGGAGCCACCTGGCTGGTCATGCCCATGGTTCGTCATCTCGCCATCCGGGTCGGTGCCGTAGGCGTGGTCCGCGCTCGCGACGTGCACAAGGTGCCCACTCCTCGTATGGGCGGCTTGGGCATGCTGATAGGCTTTGCCGTGGCCATGTGCTTCGCCTCCCGCATTCCCTTCATCACGGGCCTCTTCCAGTCCGGACATCAGGCCTGGGTCATTCTGGCCGGGGCCGTGGCCATCTGCCTGCTGGGCATAGCCGACGACCTTTGGGACCTGGATTGGATGCTCAAGCTGGCCGGCCAGCTGCTGATTTCGGTCTTCGTCTCCTGGGGTGGCATCCAGATCATCTCCCTGCCTCTGGGATCCCTGGTGGCGGCCTCGCCCAGCCTGTCCATGGCCATCACAGCCTTCCTGATCGTGGCCTCCATCAATGCGGTCAACTTTGTGGACGGCCTGGACGGCCTGGCTGCAGGCATCGTAGCCATCGGGGGCATCGCCTTCGCCATCTACTCCTATATCATCGCCCGCATCTCGCCCGACTATGCCTCCCTGGCGACCCTGATCGACGTGGCCATGGTGGGCATTTGCGTGGGATTCCTCCTGCACAACTGGCATCCGGCCAAGCTCTTCATGGGCGATTCAGGATCCATGCTGCTGGGATACTTGATCACCTGCGCTTCGATTGTGGTCACTGGTCGGCTGGATCCGGCCACCATTCACGCCAGCATCTATCTGCCGGCCTTTATGCCCATTCTTTTGCCTATCCTGGTGCTTTTCCTGCCCGTTCTGGACATGTGCTTGGCCATCGTCCGGCGGCTCAGCCACGGGCAATCACCCATGCACCCTGACCGCATGCACCTGCACCATCGTATGCTGCGCATCGGTCACACGGTTCGGTCCGCGGTCCTGATCCTCTGGGGCTGGGCCGCCCTGATTGCCTTCGGCTCGCTCTTTATTCTTTTCTTCCCACTGAGATATGTCTTGATCGGTCTGGCCCTGGCCGCCATGCTGCTGACCTTCGCTACCCTCTACCCCTACTATCGTCGCCGCCTTCCCGAAATCAGGCGTGAGAACGCTCTTCTCGCCACCCAAGGTTCGCAGCATGCGGCCAGACCGCACAGGCATCGCAAGATCCGCCACGACAAAGATGAGGACAATTGATTCGCCCAATGAAATAGTGCGGACACGGTGCAGTGAACGGTCAAGAAGCACTTGTAGCATGGTGCTATGGCTATGGAAAACCCACAAAGCGAACCCTCCTCCTACACTCAACTTCCCGACGCCTTCCAGAAAATCGGTCTGGCCTATGACGACGTCCTCCTGCTGCCCAACGAATCCGATGTCATCCCCTCCGAGGTAGACACCACCACCCGGCTGACCCGGAACATCACCATGAAGTCCCCTGTCCTTTCGGCTGCCATGGACACCGTCACGGAGGCCACCATGGCTGTGGCCATGGCCCGCAACGGCGGCATCGGCGTCCTCCACCGCAATCTCAGCATTGAGGATCAGGCCAATCAGGTCGACATCGTCAAGCGGTCCGAGTCCGGCATGATCTCCGACCCCCTGACCGTCACCCCGGATGCCACGCTGACCGACCTGGACAAGCTCTGCTCCACCTACAAGGTCTCCGGTCTGCCCGTGGTGGATCGTCGGCAGCGGCTGGTGGGCATCATCACCAACCGTGACATGCGCTTCGTCAATCCTGCCGACTTCGACAGACTCAAGGTCAGCGACATCATGACCAAGGACCATCTGATCACCGGCCCGTCCAACATCACCAAGGAAGATGCCCATGAGCTGTTGGCCAAATACAAGGTGGAGAAGCTTCCCCTGGTCGATAGCGAGGGCAAGCTGACCGGGCTGATCACCGTCAAGGACTTCGTCAAGACCGAGCAGTACCCCGAGGCCACCAAGGATGAGCGCGGACGGCTGCGTGTGGCTGCAGCCGTTGGTTTCTTCGGCGATGCCTGGCAGCGCATCACCGCCCTGGCCGATGCCGGGGTCGACATTCTGGTCGTGGACACCGCCCATGGCCATGCCAAGCTCATGCTGGATATGATTCGCAGGATCAAGGCTGATCATGCCTTCGACCATGTGGATGTGATCGGCGGCAACGTGGCCACCCGCGAGGGTGCCCAGGCGCTGATCGATGCCGGCGTTGACGCGGTCAAGGTCGGCGTGGGCCCCGGCTCCATCTGTACAACCCGCGTGGTTGCCGGTGTGGGCGTGCCCCAGCTGACCGCCGTCTATGATGCTGCACTGGCCTGCCGCCCAGCCGGGATCCCGCTGGTCGCCGATGGCGGAATCCATTACTCGGGCGACATCGCCAAGGCCATCGTGGCCGGGGCCGATTCGGTCATGCTGGGCGGTCTGCTGGCAGGCACTGAGGAGGCTCCTGGCGAGAAGGTCCTCCTGCATGGCAAGCAGTACAAGGTCTATCGGGGCATGGGCTCGCTGGGCGCCATGGCTCCGCGTGGCAAGAAGAGCTACTCCAAGGACCGCTACTTCCAGGCCGATGTCACCAGCTCCGACAAGGTGGTGCCAGAGGGTGTCGAGGGCGAGGTGCCCTACCGCGGTCCGCTCAACTATGTGCTCTACGAGCTGGTCGGCGGCCTGCATCAGACCATGTTCTATACCGGTGCCCGCACCATCCCGGAGCTGCAGCGCAAGGGCCGGTTCATTCGCATTACCGATGCCGGTCTGCGTGAATCGCATCCCCATGACATCGTCATGACCAAGGAGGCCCCCAACTACTCAGGCTTCCACAACTGAGCCTAGATAGGCAGGTGATCGGCGCAGGATCTCATCAGGACCTGCGCCGATTGCATATCACAAGTCAGTCATGGTCCGGCCGGCTGTGCTGGCGGACCCTCCGCCGGTCACGTGCTGGCGGTATCTTGTAATGTTCCGTTCAAGACGGCGGAAGAAGCGATCCGGTGCGCGACCCGGATCTGAAAGGCGTACAGATGAGCGATAACAATGATCTGACTTTCTCTGCGGAGGAATCCCGCATGATCTGGATTGACTGCGAGATGACCGGTCTGGATATCTTCCATGACGAGCTGTGCGAGGTCTCCGTGGTGCCTACCGACTTCAACATGAAGGTCCTGGACAAGGGCATTGACCTGGTCATCAAGCCCTCCCAGGCGGCCCTGGACCATATGGGGGACTTCGTCAGGAAGATGCACACCTCCTCGGGCCTGATCGAGGAGATGAAGACCGGCCTGGATCTTGAGGAGGCCCAGCGTCAGGTGATCGAGTATGTCAAGCCCTTCCTGCCCAAGAACGGCAAGGCCCATCTGGCAGGCAACTCCGTGGGCTCCGACAAGAAGTTCCTCGACAGGTACATGCCTGAACTGATGGATCTTCTGCACTACCGGGTCATCGACGTGAGCACCCTCAAGGAGCTGTCCCGCCGCTGGTACCCGGACGTCTACAAGAACAAGCCGGCCAAGCATGGCGGCCACAGGGCCTTGGCTGACATCATCGAATCCATGGACGAACTGCGCTACTACCGCTCCATGTTCTTTGTTCCTGCCCCCGGACCTGATCAGGCCCAGTCCAAGGCCGGGGCGGAACAGATCGAGCAGACCAGCCTGCTGCGTCATTACGAAGAGTCCGGCAATCCGGTCGAGGACGCCAACAAGCCTGAGAAGGCCGACTACTGACAGGCATGGCCATGTACCTCTGACGTGGCACCATGGAGGCATGCAGCAATCCGAAGCCTTGACCATATTGAGTGCGGGGGCCAATGCCTTCATCACGGGCGCCCCCGGGTCAGGCAAGACCTTTGTGCTCAACGAGTTCGTCGACCAGGCCCGTCAGGCCGGGGCCGTCGTGGCGGTGACCGCCTCGACCGGCATCGCCGCCACGCACATCAACGGCCAGACCATCCACTCCTGGAGCGGAGTAGGCATCGCCACCTGCATGACCGAATCGCTCCTGAAACGGATCAAGACCCGCCGTCGCAGACAGATCGAGGGCACCGACATCCTGGTCATCGACGAGGTTTCCATGATGCACGCCTGGCTCTTCGACATGGTGGATCAGGCCTGCCGGGCCGTTCGCCACAGCCCTGAACCCTTCGGAGGGATCCAGGTGGTCCTTTCCGGGGACTTCTTCCAGCTGCCGCCGGTGACGCGATCCAACCGAGCTGCAGGAATACTGCCCAGCCCTGAATTGCAGGCTGCCCGGGAACGCTATGCCCAGGCCGGCAAGGACCCGGATGGGTTCGTAACAGAATCATTGGTCTGGCAGGACCTGGACCCGGTCATATGTTACCTGACCGAGCAGCACCGCCAGGACGATGGCCAGCTGTTGACCGTCCTGACTGACATCAGAGAGGGTGGCGTAACCCAGGAGGACCATGAGGTCCTGGCCGCCCGTGTCGGCGCAGTGCCCGCCCCCGGCCAGGTGGCGGTTCACCTCTTTCCGGTCAACAAGCAGGCCGACACGCTCAACGACCAGCGCCTGGCCTCCATCGACGAAGAGGCCCACCATTACCAGGCCACATCCCGAGGTGAGGCCAGGCTAGTGGAACGGCTGAAGAAGAACATGCTGGCCCCCGAGGATCTGGCCCTGAAGACCGGGGCCGCAGTCATGGCCCTGCGCAACGACCAGGACCATCAATATGTCAACGGCTCTATCGGCACCGTCACCGGATTCACCAGCTCGGCCAAGGGGGGATGGCCGATCGTCTCCTTCCAGAACGGCAACGTGGTCACCATGAAGCCGGCCGCCTGGGAGACCATGGATGGAGACACGGTCTTGGCCTCCGTCAATCAGGTTCCCCTTCGCTGCGCCTGGGGAATCACCATCCACAAGTCCCAGGGGATGACCCTGGACAGGGCAGTCATGGACCTGAGACGGACCTTCGCGCCAGGGATGGGCTACGTGGCTCTCTCCCGTGTGGAAAGTCTGGATGGGCTCTACCTGATGGGAATCAATGAGCATGCCTTCCTGGTCTCTCCCGATGCCGTCGTTCTGGATGCAGGTTTGAGGGCCGAGTCCAAGGCGGCCTGTGCCCGTCTGAAAGATGAGGGTCCAGAGTCCTTCACCAAGCGCGCAGTCGGTCAGGAGCCAGAAGACGAATTCAGTCAGGACCAGCTTTTCTGAAGGGTGGCCCTTATTGGTCTTGGCCTGGTGTGGTTATTCGGGTCGCTAGAGATGCCATGACAGGCGGACCATGTCTCTCAGGGTGATTCCGTTCTCGACAATGGGATGCGCGTAGCGATTGACAAAATAATCCCGTTCAATGCGGTCCATGCGAAACCCGCATGTCTGGTAGAAGCAAAGGGCTCCAAAACTGGTGGATCCGGTCCCGACTTCCAGCCTTCTCAGACCCAGTCTGACGGTCTCCATCTTGGCTCGGTCTATTAATCTGCTTCCGACTCCCAGTCTGCGTAAAGCGCGGTCCACACTGATATTGGCAATTTCCAAGGTGTCCGTGTTTGGTCTGGCAAGCAGCATGACACCGGCCAGAGTTTGTTCCACTCGGATTTCGTAGGCGCAGGAATGGGCGAAAACGTCATGGATTATCCGTTCTGAGGGATCAGCCTCCAGGAGGAGCGTCATGTGCTCTGCATCGAGGGTGGTAAAGGTCTGGATGGTCACACCCGGCTCTGAAGACATAGGTGCCCGCCTCGTCCTTGTAAATCAGAAAACCTGTTCGTATACAACCACTATATCTTGGCTGTCCCAATGGAGGGACTTAGAGCTGGATAGATGCCCGGTTACGAATTTACCGACTTTCACCTGCATATGCTGTTTGGTTTCGGGCTTGGTTGCGCGAATCGTCATATAGATTCCCCTGCAGCTGCTTGTCCCTTTGCGCGCATATCTTTGGGAGGTATGAGAACCAAAGCCATGCGCATGTCAACCCTCTTTCTGCGGACCCTCAGGGAGGATCCGGCCGACGCCGATGTGGACTCGGCCAAACTCCTGCAGCGGGCCGGCTATGTCCGCAAGGTGGCCCCCGGCATCTTCACCTGGCTGCCGCTGGGCCTGAAGGTCCTTGACAAGGTCCAGGCCGTGGTCCGAGAGGAGATCGACGGCATTGGCGCCCAAGAGGTCCACTTCCCGGCTCTGTTGCCTCGCGAGCCCTACGAGGCCACCCACCGCTGGGAGGAGTACGGTGAGAATCTCTTCCGCCTCCAGGACAGGCACGGTGCTGACTACCTGCTGGCTCCCACCCACGAGGAGATGTTCACCCTTTTGGTCAAGGACATGTACTCCTCATACAAGGATCTGCCGGTGGTTCTGTACCAGATCCAGACCAAGTACCGCGACGAGTTCCGTCCCCGCGCCGGGCTGATCAGGGGTCGCGAGTTCATCATGAAGGACGCTTACTCCTTCACCGTGGACGAGGAAGGGCTGAAGAAGGCCTACCAGGATGAGCGAGGCGCCTATGAGCGAATCTTCAAGCGTCTGGGTGTCAATTACGTAATCGTCCATGCGGTTTCCGGACCCATGGGGGGATCCGAGTCCGAGGAGTTTCTGGCTCCGCTGCCTATAGGCGAGGACACCTTTGCGCTGGCTCCCTCGGGGAAGGCATGGAACGTGGAGGCGCTGACCACCCCGCGTCCTGATCCCCTCGACTATGCTGAAACTCCGGCTATGAAGGAGCTGGACACGCCAGACTCAACCACTATCGACACCTTGGTAGAGCGATTCAACCAGTTGCATCCTCGTGAGGATGGCCGTGACTGGACCGCTGCCGATACTCTGAAGAACCTGGTTGTGGCCGTCAAGCACCCTGCGGACGATGACCACCCCGAGGGCTGGAGGGAACTGGTGGCCGTTGGCCTGCCGGGAGACCGTCAGGTGGACATGAAGCGCTTGGAAGCCCAGTTCTCTCCTGCCGAGATTGAGGAGGCCAGCGAGGCTGACCTTGCCACCCACCCCGAGCTGGTAAAGGGATACATTGGACCCCGTGTTCTGGGCCCTCAGCGTTCGGATACCGAGTCGGCCGCCCATATCCGCTACTTCCTCGATGCCCATGTGGCGCCCGGTTCAGCTTGGGTGACCGGGGCTGATGCCGAAGACGTGCACCTGGCCAATGCGGTCTACGGGCGTGACTTCCAAGCCGACGGAGTGGTGGAAGCCGCCGAAGTGCGTCACGGTGACATGAGCCCTGACGGTTCCGGGCCGCTCAGCTTCGAGCGTGGTGTGGAGATTGGCCAGGTCTTCCAGCTTGGGCTGAAATACTCTGACGCATTGGGTTTGAAGGTCCTGGATCATAACGGCAAGGCTGTGCCGGTCTGGATGGGTTGCTACGGCATCGGCATCTCCCGTGTGCTGGCCTGCATCGCCGAGATGCATCACGATGACAAGGGTCTGGCCTGGCCCAAGGCTGTCGCTCCTGCCGCGGTGCATGTGGTGGCCACCGGCAAGAAGCAGGAGGCCTTCGATGCCGCCGAGAAACTGGTCGCCGATCTGGAAGACCGTGGTGTGGAGGTCATCTACGATGACCGGCCCAAGGTGTCTCCCGGGGTCAAGTTCAAGGATGCCGAGCTGATTGGGGTGCCCCTGGTCGCCATCGCTGGTCGCGACACCATTGCCAACGGCACCATCGAGATCCGCAACCGCGACGGTTCGGATGTGCAAGCGGTTCCTGCTGATCAGTCCGCTCAGGTGATCGTGGATCGAATAGCCGCCCTGCAGTAGGTTATGCCGCACTCATATAGTTGCTTATCGCAACTGATAGAGAAGGGTGGGGTCTTGGTCACGTCATGATGTATGCGACCAAGACCCCACCCTTCTGGTTGTATCGGTTTGGGTTCAGGAATCTATCAGGTCAGATGCGCAGCAGAATGGGCAGATGATCCTGGCGCTCGCCGGTGTCCACCGGTTCGCTGGTGCTGACTTGGCCAGCGATCCGGTTGGAGGTCAGCCAGTAGTCGATGCGCCAGCCAGAGTTGTTGATCTTGCTCTTTGGGGCCCGCTGGGCGAACCAGGTGTAGACGCTGCGGTGATCGTCGTAGAAGCCGGCGGCATCGCCATGGATCTTTCGGAAGGTGTCGGTGAAGCCCGCATCCAGCAGAAGGCCGAACTTCTCGCGCTCCTGGTCGGTGAAGCCGGCTGAGTGATGGTTGGAACCCGGGTTGGCGATGTCAATCTCCTCGTGGGCCACGTTGAAGTCGCCACAGGCCAGGACCGGCTTGCGGGCATCCAGCCCCTGCAGGTAGCGGCGGTAGCAATCGTCCCAGACGCCACGTGGTTTGAGCCTGACCAGTCCCGATCCGGAATTGGGGGTGTAGACCGTGGTGACGAAGCAGTCCGGGAACTCCAGAGTGAGCATGCGGCCCTCGTCGTCCATGGTGTCCGGAGCGCCGATGCGGGGGCGGGTTACGGTAGGCTCCGGCAGGCTCTTGCGGTAGAGCATGAGCGTGCCTGCATAGCCTGTGCGGGCCGGGGGCTCGGAGCGGCGGTCCACCTCCTGATAATCAGGGAAGTAACGCATGAGCGCCTTAAGGATGCCTGCGGATTTCTTCTGGTCACCGTTGAGTTTGGTTTCCTGGATGGCTACGACATCAGGGTCCAGATCCCGTATGGTCTCCACCACCTTCAGGGAGAGGGCGCTGCGGCTGCTCTTGCCAAGCAGGGCGGCGTTGAGCGAATCGATGTTCCAACTGACCAGCGTGTGAACCATGACTGCGGGTCCTTCCAAACCGTGCCGATGTATCTGCTCTCACAGTTTAGCCCAGGACCGATGCTCAATGGTCCGGGGCGGTGACGGGGGCATTCGGAACCCAGCCATGGGGTGGCTTGTCCACCACGGGAACAAGGCCGAGCCCGTTCGACCACAATGGCCAGCAGGTCGGGTGCGGGGACGTGTGCGGAGGCAGGATGGATTCACCGTTCGACGGAGGGTTCCTGGCTGGGGCCAGTCCCTTCCCCCGCTCCGATTATCCGCGCTCTGGCTAGGTGTTCTCCGTCGGACGGCTTCACCGCCGCGCAATTAGTGATAGGCCGACAGGTTTACAGCGTCGGATTCATACCATCGACAGAGAGGTTCCGATATGTCAATCAACGAAATAAAAACGACCGTCTTCGGCTTTATGGGGACCCAGCCAGCCCGTCTGGGACAGCCGGGCGCCACACCGGTCTGCTCCTTCAGGCTGGGCTCTACCCCGGCCTATTACGATGCCTCAGCTGGGGTGTGGAAACGAAAATCCACCACCTGGCTGACGGTCAAGGCTTTCAGGACTCTGGCGGTTAATGCCCTGGCCTGTCTGCACAAGGGCGATCCGGTCATCGTATCCGGATCCTTGGTGACGGAGGAATGGACTAATGATGGTCAATCGCACAACAGCCTGGTCTTGGTGGCCGATGGCATCGGTCACGACCTGGCCAGGGGACAGGGCACCTTCACCAAGATCCAATCAGGTGCTGGGCCCATTGATGAGGGGGCTGCCGGTCCGGATCCTTGGACCACTCCGCTGACATCATCGCCGCCCGAAACTGCCTCAGCATCATCTGCATCATCTGCAGCCGAGCGGACATCAGTGGAGGCGTCCAATGTCGGATGAGCAAAGGTTGTTTTGGCCGAGCAAGACGAAGGTGGGAGGCCGACTGACTCCCGTCGGCCTCCCACCTTGATCAGCAGGCTGATTGAAACCGTCAAACAGCCAACGATCTCAATCGAGCTGGCTTACCAGATCCTGACCCGCGCGGTGGGTTCCAGCCACATGCCGTCCTTGGCGGTGACCCCGAAGGCCTGATAGAAGCGATCCACATTCCTGACGATGCCGTTGGTGCGGAATTCAGCAGGGGAGTGGGGATCGATCTGCAGATACTGTTCGGCTAGCTGATCCCTGTTCTTGGTCCTCCAGATGGAGGCATAGGACAGGAAGAACCGTTGCAGGCCGGTGTAGCCGTCCATGACCGGAGCCGAGGCCAGCGCCTGGTCCATGGCCGCATCGTCTGTCCCGGCTGTGCCGCCCCGCCGCTTCTGCAAGGAGAGGGCGTAGGCCTTGATGGCGATGTTGACGCCTCCCAGGTCTCCGATGTTCTCGCCGATGGTCAGCGCCCCATTGACATGAGGTGCCTGCCCGGGCTTGTCGGCGTACTTCTCGGCAAGTTGTTGGGGCACGAACCCGTTGTACTGTTCGATGAGCGCCTTGGTCCGCTGCTCGAAGTTCTCACGGTCCTGCGGGGTCCACCAGTCCTGCAGACGTCCGTCGCCGTCGTACTTGGAGCCCTGGTCGTCGAATCCGTGACCGATCTCGTGGCCGATGACCGACCCGATGCCTCCGTAGTTGACCGCATCGTCGGCTTCTGGGTTGAAGAAGGGCGGCTGCAGGATTGCTGCGGGGAAGACGATGACGTTCAGGGTGGGCTCGTAGTAGGCGTTGACTGTCTGAGGGTTCATCAGCCACTCTTCCTTGTCCACGGGCTGACCGGCCTTGCCGAACTGGTAGCCGGACTCGTAGAGGTTGGCCCGCCGCACGTTGTCGACCAGACCCAGCTTTTCGTCCACAGCCAGGGCCGTATAGTCGCGCCAGTGCTCGGTGTAGCCGATCTTGGGCGAGAATTTGTCCAGCTTGGCCAGTGCCTTGACCTTGGTCTGTTCGCCTAGCCAGTCGCTGGAGGTGATGGAGACCCGGTAGGCGTCGATCAGGTCTTTGACCAAAGCCTCCATACGAGCCTTGCTGGAAGCAGGGAAGTGCCGGCGCACATACTCGCGTCCGACCTCCTCGCCGCAAATGCCGTTGACCAGGGAGACGGCTCGCTTCCAGCGGTCACGCATCTTGGTTGTGCCTGAAAGGACCTTGCCGTAAAAGTCGAACCTGGCCTGATCGAAGTCGCTGCTGAGCAGACCTGCCCACTCGATCAGAGTGTGTACGCGGGCCCAGAGCTTAAGGTCATCCAGGTCGCTGGTCTTCCATAGATCGTTTAACCCCTGCAGGAAGGAGGGTTCATGCACGATGGTCCTGGACAGGGCCACGTTCAGATCGACCGGCTGCATATTGGCGACAGGGCTGGCTGCATATGCCCTCTGCCAGGACTCGATCCAGGTGTGCAGATCGAAATCGGCGAGCGTTGACTCCAGGTCAGCCAGGGCGGTGGGATTGTAGGTGCGATCCTCATCTCGTGTGGATACGTTGTCCCAGTGGCGTGCCGCTATGCGCGTCTCGACCTCAAGGAAGGACTCTGCCTGCCTGTGGGCATCCTCCTGGTCGTCGGCGTAGCCGGAGAGCCTGAGCAGTGAGGCGACCATGTCGGTGTAGGCCTGGCGGACTGGAGCATAGCTCTTCTCCCGGTAGTAGGCCTCGTCGGGGAGCCCCAGCCCGGCCTGCTCCATATGAGCCACGTTGACGCCGGCGTTGCCTGGATCGCCATAGATGGCGATGCCGAACAGATCGGGGCCGCCAGTCGGATTGAGCTGGCCGAGTAGGCTGGTCAGCGCTTTCTTGTCCGGCACAGCATCAATGGCCTGCAGGTCGGGGCGGATGGGTTCCATTCCCGCAGCCTCGATGGCATCGGTGTCCAGGAAGCTGCGATAGAGCAGGGCCGATTTGACGGCCGGGGATTCCGGATCCTCAAGGATTTCATGGATCTGTGCTTCGGCATCCTCGGCAAGCTTGTCGAAGGAGCCGAACCGGGAGCGGTCCTCGGGCAGACTGTAGGTGTCGATCCAGGGGCCGTTGACGAAGCGGAAAAGATCGTCCTGAGGGCGAATGACCGAAGAGAAGGAGGCCGGATCAAGTCCGGAGGAGGTCGTGGATTCTGTAGATTGTGCCATGCCACAAGCCTAGCCATCTTTGGTGACATGCCATGCCCTGTGGTCACCGGAAATCGGCGGATCGACGAATCATCCGCCGAAGGGAAAAGCCGCGATTGCCTCTGTTGGTGATTTACACTTGGAAGACGGTAACAGGGCGGCCCATCAGCCGCCCTGAGCGAGCGAAAGAGGACGGTATGACGAATCCCATGCAGGGCGGTCAGCCCAACCAGTACGGTGGTCAGGATTCTGGGCAGAATGGCGGCCAATACCAGAATAATTATGGTCAGTATGGGCAGTACCCCGGCTATCAGGGGCGCCCGCCACGGATGGATCCTTTCTCCATGATCGCCGAGGATCTGGGATTCAGAACCCTGAGGGCCATCCGTGTCATCATGGGCGTCATGGGCGTGATTGGAGTCATCCTGGGTCTGGCCTTGCTGCTCAGGCCGGACAAGACCCTGATCGCTGTGACTGTGGTGCTGGGCATCTACTTCATCATCTCCGGCGTGGTCCGTCTGGCCACCTCCATTGTGTCCAAGGGACTTCCCGGCGGTTGGCGGGTGCTGGGTGTCCTCTTTGGCGCTCTGATCGCCGTCGGCGGCATCGTTATCGTCAGGAACACGGCCCTGTCCGCTTCAGCGCTGACCCTGCTGGTCACCATCATTGTGGGCATCAGCTGGATCATGGAGGGCGTGATGAGCCTGGCCGCCTCCTGGGGGCTCCCGCATTCAGGCTGGGCCATCTTTTCCGGCATCGTCTCCATCATCGCCGGGGTCATCGTCATGATCTACCCGTTGAGCTCCGTCATCTTCCTGGTTATCTTCAGCGGGTGCGCTCTTCTGGTGCTGGGAGTCGTCTCCATTATCAGGGCCTTCACCTTCGGCCGGAACTGAGAGCCGGACTCGTCCGAGTGACCCGATAATACTAAGAGGTAGTACTTGGGCAGGATCCTGAGGGGCGGCACCCGCGGGCACCAATCATGAAAGGACGCAGAGGATGATCGAGCTCAAAACCAAGCAGGAGATCGAACAGATGAAGCCGGCGGGCAGGTTTGTCGGCAGCATCCTCAAGGAGCTCAAGGCCATGAGCAAGCCTGGGGTCAACCTCCTGGAGCTGGACGACTACGTCAAGGACAGGATCAACTCCCGCAAGGGAGCCACTTCCTGTTATGTGGATTATGCGCCTGATTTCGGCACCGGACCCTTCGCCCACTACATCTGCCTATCCGTCAACGATGCCGTCCTGCACGGGGTGCCTTATGACTACAACCTCAAGGACGGCGACCTGCTCTCCCTCGATCTGGCCATCAACGTGGACGGCTGGGTAGGCGACTCGGCCATCAGCTTCGTTGTAGGCGAGCATGCCGATCCGGAGGATCTGCGGCTGATTCGGACCACCGAAGAGGCCCTGAAGGCCGGCATCGCCCAGGCTCAGCCAGGTAACCGCCTAGGCGACATCTCTGCTGCAGTCGGTGAGGTTGCCCATGAAAACGGATACAGCGTCAACCTGGAGTTCGGCGGACACGGGGTAGGGCGGATCATGCATGGTGATCCCCATGTGCCCAACGACGGCACTCCCCATCACGGCTACAAGCTGCGCCCGGGTCTGGTCATCGCCATTGAGCCTTGGTTCCTAGCGACCACCGATCAGATTTACCAGGATCCCAAGGATGGGTGGACCCTGCGTTCTGCAGATGGATCGCGCGGCGCCCACAGCGAGCACACCATCGCCATCACCGAGCAGGGACCTGTCATCCTGACGACCAGGGACTGAGCCAGAAGGCTGTCCGAGGCCGAATCAGGACTATAAGGGATCTAGGAATGTCCACAATGTGGATGCTCTTGGATCCCTTTTTGATGCCGACCCTGTTTGATGCCTGCACTTGCTTCATTGGCCTTGTGCCCGCAAGCTGGTGAGGAAGCGAAGACGGCACTGGCTTCGACCTGCGCATCGTGGGTGGAGGCGGCGGATTCCTGCTTGCGGTTACAAGCCGGTAATCGAAGTCGTGATTGTTTCTGTTAGCATGTCGGCAATTCCACGCCGGTACAGGTGCCGGTAGCCTGATCCGGCATGGCCGTCGACTTTCACTGGCACCTCACTGGTTGATTGACAGGAGGTGCGTGGTGTCTACAGCACGGTTGTCCATCGGTTCCGACCAGGTTGATCTGCCATTGGTCCGCGCCACCGAGGGGCCCGACGGCATTCTGGTCTCCTCCCTGCGCAACGATGGCTGGGTCACGCTCGATCCCGGCTTCCAGACCACAGCTCAGTGTGTTTCGGGAATTACCTTCATTGACGGCAAGCGATCCATACTGCGCTATAGGGGCTATGCCATAGAGGACTTGTGCGCCCAGTCCAATTTTCTCGAAGTGGCCTGGCTGCTGTCCCATGGCGAGCTGCCTGATGCCGAGCAGTACCAGCAGTTCCGCAGCCATGTTCTGGGTTACACGGTCGTAGGGGAGGACTTCCGCCATCTGCTCTCATCCTTCCCCCGCCAGGCTCATCCCATGAGTGTGCTGGCCGCGGCGGTCAACGCCCTTGCAGGCTTTCACCCCGACACCTGCAATGTTGATGATCCTGATCAGCTGGAGGAGGCCAGCGCCATCATCATGGCCAAGGTGCGCACCATCGTCTCCCTGATCCACCGTCGTCGCCGCGACCAGCCCCTGCTTTACCCGGACAGGACCTGGGGCTATGTGGAGGACTTCCTGCGGATGAGCTTCGCCATGCCCTACCAGCCTTATCAGGCCGATCCTCTCAAGGTGCAAGCCCTGGACAAGCTCCTGATCATCCATGCCGACCATGAGCAGAACTGCTCCACCTCAGTGGTTAGGATTGCCGGATCGGCCCGGGCCAATCTGTATTCTGCGGTGGCCGCCGGCATCAATACCCTGTCAGGCCCCCTGCACGGCGGTGCCAACGAGGCCGTGCTGCGCCAGCTGAAGAACATACGGGATTCCGGTCTGGGCGTGCGAGGCTATGTGGACCAGGCCAAGAGCGAGGGGCGGAAAATCGCGGGTCTGGGCCACCGGGTCTATAAGTCCTATGACCCGCGCGCGGCAATAGCCAAGCAGTGGCTCTACAAACTCATGGACGAGCCCGACCAGGATAGGAACGCCGAGGACGCAGAGCTCTTCGACGTGGCCCTGGAGCTGGAGGACCTGGCCCTGCATGACGACTACTTCGTCGAGCGGCACCTCTATCCCAACGTGGATTTTTACACCGGGCTCATCTACCGCGCCATCGGCTTCGACCCGGAGATGTTCACCACGCTCTTCGCCTTGGGTCGCATCCCCGGATGGATCGCCCAGTACCGGGAAATGCTGGACGATCCTGACACGAAAATCGGTAGACCCCGGCAGGTCTATACCGGTCAGGGGCCACGCGACTACCTGCCCATAGAGCAGCGCTGAATCCTATGGCTGCCTGGGTTCAGTTGGCGTGCAGCCGCTCGTTCAGCTCGATCCCCTTCTTGCGAGGCAGGGCTCTGACCTGGCCCGTGCGGGAGTCGCGGATGAAGAGCAGATGATCCCGTCCGCTGAGTTCCGCCCCCTTGACCTCCTGGTCGCCCAGGCCGATCTTGGTGCCAGCGGTGACGTAGAGCCCGGCTTCAACCACGCAGTCGTCGCCCAGGGAGATGCCGATGCCGGCGTTGGCTCCCAGCAAGGAGTGCTGACCGATGGAGACCCGATGGCGGCCTCCGCCGGACAGGGTGCCCATGATGGAGGCTCCGCCGCCGATGTCCGAACCGTCGCCGACAACGACTCCTTGGGAGATCCGTCCTTCGACCATGGAGTGGCCCAGAGTTCCAGCGTTGAAGTTGACGAAGCCCTCATGCATGACCGTCGTTCCTGGCGCCAGATGAGCGCCGAGCCGAATCCGGTCGGCGTTGCCGATGCGGACTCCCTCGGGAACCACGTAATCTACCATGCGGGGGAACTTGTCAACGCTCAGCACAGTTACCTGCGTCACCGGGATGCCCGGCATGGACCGGCTGGCTGCAGCCATGACCGCTGACCTGCGCAGGGCGAAGTCCTCAACGGCAAAGGGTCCGTAGTTGGTCCAGACCACCGTGTTGAGCTGTTCGAAGATCCCATCCAGGTTCATGCTGTTGGGAGGAGCCAGGCGCATGCTGAGCAGATGAAGCCGCAGATAGGCATCGGCTGCATTGGCTATCGGGCCATCCAGATCGGCCACAGTGAAGACCGGAATCTTTCGGATGCCGCGGGCGTCCGGCTGGCTGTTGACTTGGTCGCCAAAGCCGTGGTTGGGACGGCTTGCCGGGGTCGGCGGCGTCGAGATCTCGGCCTTGGGGTACCAGACGTCCAGGGTCCGGCCCTGCTCGTCCTGGCTGGCCAGGCCCCAACCCCATGCGGTGCGTGCTGTGCTCATCGTTCCTCCTTCAGGCGGTGCTCTCGTATTGGCATAAGCTGTCTTACAGGATAAACCGGTCGACGCTCAAACAGAGACGGTCCGTCCGACAGTCGGGTCTGGATGGTCGCCAGCCAGGTCGCAGCCGATAGGTAAAATTATCAATTATGAGTGCCTACAGTCATGAGCGCGAGCGCCGGGAACGTCGGCGCCGCAACACAGCCAGGGCGGTCTGCCTGGTCATTGCCGTGGCTTTGCTGGCCAGTCTTGTCATTCCCGCCATCTTCAGCGGCCTTTGACCCGGTCCGTCCGGTCGGCGGGAATCCGGCCGTCACAGGCAAAGGCAAATGGGAATGAAGACGGCGACCGACTCGCGTGGAGCCGGTCTGGAAAGCGGTGAGACGGTATGGCAGAGATGGATTTTGCCCAAGCATTGGATCAGGCCAAGGCCAAGTACGAGATGATTTCCAAGGCGCTGGACCCGGAGGGTTTGCGCTCGCGGATTGCTGATCTGGAGCGTCAGGCCAGCGCGCCCGGACTCTGGGACGACCAGGAGAACGCCCAGAAGGTGACCAGCAGGCTCTCGGCCCTGCAATCCCAGCTCAAGCATCTGGAGTCCGCATCCTCCCGGCTGGAGGATGTCCAGGCTCTGGAGGAGCTGGGTCAGGAGGAGCATGATCAGGACACCTTGGTGGAGGCCCGCAAGGAGATCGACTCGTTGAGGTCCGACCTGGCCGATATGGAGATTCAGACCCTGCTGGACGGGGAGTATGACGAGCGTGCTGCCGTGGTCACCATTCGTTCTGGCGCCGGCGGGGTGGACGCGGCCGACTGGGCCCAGATGCTCCTGCGCATGTATATGAGGTGGGCTGAGCGGCACGGCTTCTCCACCAAGGTCATGGATACCTCCTATGCAGAGGAGGCCGGCATCAAGTCAGCCACCTTCCAGGTGGATGCCCCCTATGCTTACGGTCGGCTGTCTGTGGAGGGCGGCACCCATCGTCTGGTGAGGATTTCGCCCTTCGACAACCAGGGCAGGCGGCAGACTTCTTTCGCCGCCGTCGAGGTCATCCCCCGGGTGGAGCCAACCGACCACATCGACATCCCCGACTCGGATATCCGAGTGGACACCTACTGCTCTTCCGGTCCCGGCGGTCAGGGTGTCAACACGACCTATTCGGCCGTGCGCATTACCCATTTGCCGACCAACATCGTGGTCACCATGCAGGATGAGCGCAGCCAGATTCAGAACCGTGCGGCTGCTATGGCCGTTCTGCAGTCCCGGCTGCTGGTTCTGCGGCACGAAGAGGAGGCCAAGAAGAAGAAGGAGCTGGCCGGCGACATCAAGGCCAGCTGGGGTGATCAGATGCGCTCATACGTCCTGCATCCCTACCAGATGGTCAAGGATCTGCGCACCGGATACGAGACCTCTGATACCCAGGGCGTTTTTGACGGCAACATCGATGCCTTCATAGAGGCCGGCATCCGCTGGCGGCATCAGCAGCGGGTTCAGGCCCGTGAGGAGGAAGCCAGCAAATAAACCTGTGCTCGGCCTCATCCGGGTCGGTGTTTCATGAGTGTGTAGTGTCGGTCTTCTTGATAGCCTCTGTAGGGGAATACCGAGGAACGGAGAGTCAATGGCGTTGATTTCGCTCAAGGACGTGACCAAGATCTACCCCAAGGGGTCCCGTCCCGCCTTGGATGACATCAGCCTGGATGTCGATCGTGGGGATTTTGTCTTCCTTGTGGGCGCCAGCGGGTCGGGCAAGACCACCCTGCTCCGCCTGCTTCTGCGCGAGGAGGAGGCCACCGAGGGGGAGATCCGCGTGGCCGGCAACGACCTGCGACGCCTGCGCAACCGTGAGATTCCCGGGTATCGGCGCTCCATCGGCTTTGTGTTCCAGGATTACAAGCTGCTCAACAACAAGACTGTATGGCAGAACGTGGCCTTCACGCTGGAAGTCATCGGCGCTCGTCGATCCACCATCAAGACTCTGGTTCCTCAGGTGCTCAAGACCGTGGGGCTGACGGGCAAGGAGCAAAACTACCCCCATGAGCTTTCCGGCGGCGAGGCGCAAAGGGTGGCTTTGGCCCGCGCCTACGTCAATAATCCGGAAATCCTGCTGGCTGACGAGCCCACAGGCAATCTTGATCCCACAACCTCCCTGGGCATTATGGAGGTTCTGGATGCCATCAACCGGACCGGCACCACCGTGGTCATGGCCACCCACAACGAGGAGATCGTCAACTCCATGCGCAAGCGGGTGGTGGAGCTGCATACGGGTCGGATTATGCGCGACGAGGCCCACGGCTCCTACGATTCTTCGCGTTTCTTCCCCGATGCCGAGGTTGCGGCGCGCTCCCATCATGCCATCGGGGATCCCGCCGACGGCGATGCCCTGGACCGTGCTCGTGAGGTTGGTGTTGGAGGGCGCCGTCCGGTGCAGGTTGTCGTGCAGGATGGGAATAGCTCGGCTACCGAACCCATCGCGGACGGAACCAAGGGGGCCAAGCAGGTGGTCCAGGCGGCGGCACAGGCCGTCGACCAGGGTCAGTATGGCGATGAGGGAATCGCACGGCTGGCCAAGTCCATGCATTCGGGGAGGACAGGACGTTATGGGCAGGTCTTCACCTCGGTGGAGGACACCCTGACCTGGGGGAAGGGCCTGGGCAGTCTTGAGTCTGCGCAGGAAGATTCCAGTCAGCATGAAGGAGCCTCTGCGGGGCAGCCCGATCGGAAGGCCGACTCTGACCCTGACGAACGATTCCGCAGACCTGTGCCGGTGTCCCAGGGCAGCCAGGATTCACCCGGTCAGTCGCATGAAGGTTCCAGTGACATAGACCAGGGCAAGGCAGGAACTGATCGCGCCGAATCCGGGAATCGTCCCCAGGCAGAACCAGCGGAACTTACAACCTCTGGGAAATCTCGGAAGTCCGCTCGTGGTTCGGAAGCTGCTCCGCGGCCCGAAGATGCGGGCAGTCGAGAGCAGGATAGGAACCCAGGTCGTGACCGCAAGGGTCTCGCGAATGACGATCACAATCATGACCAGGGTCAAGGCGGGCCCAAGAAAGATGACAAAGTCAAAAACCGCCAACCGTTGAAGGAATCCTCTGCTGAGGCTTCTGATCGTGAACAACAGTTCAAGAGGCCCGATCAGCCTCCGCGGCCCGATGTTTCCAGCCCGGCGGAACCGACCGGCAGATCCAGTCAGGCTACGGCCCAAATGAAGCAGGACGACGCGCAATCCTCGGAGCAAGCCCCCAGCAAGAGCAGGACCAGCAAAAAGGACTCGACGAATGAAATAGATCATGATGTCGAGTCTCACGATGCCGAGTCCATGGGGGCCCCGCCGGCCCCGCCCGCTCCCCCTGAAGCCCCCAAGGCGGCCAGGAAGCCCCAGCAAAAGAGCGGCGCACAGGCTCGGGACGAGCGTCATGACAAGAAGAAGGCGGCACGATGAGACTGCGGTTCATCCTTTCCAGCACCTGGGACAACCTGCGGCGCAACGGTTCCATGATCCTCTCGGTCATGCTGGTCACGTTCATCTCCTTCCTCTTCATCGGCGCATCGGGACTCATGCAGGCCCAGATCAGCAAGGCCAAGGGGGACTGGTATGACCAAGTAGAGGTGGTGGTCTGGCTGTGCCCGGACGGCGCCAGCCAGGCGGCATCCTGCGCGACCGGCAAGGCGCCCACCAACGACGAGATCGTCAAGCTGGAGAACACCATCAATACTGAGCTGCGCGACTCTGTGGCAAAAATCACCTACCAGAGCCGGGAGGACTTTTTCAAGAACACCTTCCTCAAGCAGTACCCCAACGGCACATACGAGGGAAGGACCATGACCGCAGCGGACATGCAGGCCTCCCTGCGTCTCAAGCTCAAGGATCCAACCAAGTACCAGGTGGTCTCCGAGGTGCTGTCCGGACGCGACGGCGTAGAGGAGGTGTCCGACCAGCGTCAGATATTCGACCCGGTCTTCAAGATCCTCAACAGGGCTACGGCAGTCACCCTGGTCCTGGCCGTCGTCATGGTGATCGTGGCCATCCTGCTGACTGGCACCACCATCAGGATGAGTGCCGCCTCGCGTCGCAACGAGACCGAGATCATGAGACTGGTGGGAGCCTCCAACTGGACCATACGACTGCCCTTCATCCTGGAGGGCGTGGTGGCATCCTTGCTGGGATCTCTTCTGGCTGTCGGCGCTCTGAGCGCCATTGTCAAGCTTTTCATCACGGACTGGCTGGCCCGTACGGTCCAGTGGATGCCCTACGTGGATCAGTCCACGGTCCTGCTCATGGCCCCGGCGCTGATCCTGGGGGCCATGCTTCTGTCCGCATTGGCTTCTTCCATCTCCCTGCGGCGGTATTTGAGGACCTGATCCGCAGCGACGGGCCGATTGTCCTTATGGGCCCGAACTCTGCCATAATGATGACTAGCATGGATAAGTGATAGTGAGGACTTGACCATGAATCGTACGAAGCACTTGGAAGCCATCTGCGGCCTGGTGGGGTCGTTGGCCATGATGCTGGGCGGTGGGATCCTGGGGTTGACAGTGGCCCCCGCACCGGCCCGGGCTGATTGGAGTAGCTATCAGCAGAAGGTACAGAGCCATGAGGCTCTGAAGAGCAAGCTGGCGGGTGTCAACAGCGAGCTGGCCAACCAGATTCTCAGTCTCAGCGATCTGACTGCCAACCAGATCCCGGCGGCCCAGCAGAGCGCTGTCGAAGCTCAGCAGCAGGCCGAGCAGGCCGACAGTTTGGTTCAGGCCACCAATGACCGACTGCAGGCGGCCCGCAAGGATCGTGCCGACCTGGAGGCCAAGATCCGTCAGACCGGCATCGACTATGACGATGCCAAGGCCGGTGTGGCGCAGATGGCGAGAAAGAGCTTCCACGGCTCTGAGGCCTCACAGGTCATGGACGTGGTGACCAAGTCCTCCAGCACCAAGGACTTTGTGGACAAGATGCAGTCCGATGCAGCCGTGACCCGATCCGAGGCCAACACGGCCAATGATGCCGCCAACACCCTCAATTCGTCCATGAATCGCAAGCAGCGCCTCGAGGCCATCGAGGAGCAGATCAGCACCTTGAAGGCCAAGGCCGACCAGCAGCAGGCAGCGGCCCAGCAGGCAGCAGCCGCGGCGCAAGCCAAGCAGGACAGTCTGCAGGCCTTGCGCGACCAGGGAACTGCAGCACGCAAGCAGCTGGAGGGGCAGAAGGCCGCCCTGACCACGCAATCGGCCCGTGAGGCCGCTGATATCGTGGCCACCGAGTCTATGATCGATTCCCTCAACACAGGCAATGCCGGCGGTGGGGCCGATCCTCATGCCGGCGGCGCCCAGCAGATCGGCGGTGGGGGCTCCGCACCATCGCCGGCTCCGCAGCCGGCTCCGCCGAGCAACGGGGGCGGTGGAGGTGCCTCCGGCATGAATTACGGGGTGCCTGGCAGCTGCCCTGAAGGTTCTGGTTTCTGCTACGGCCATCCTACCGGCAACTCGGTGGGCGGCAGCGCTTATCCTGCCCGTCAGTGCACGCTCTGGGCCTACATCCGCCGCTCGCAGCTCTCCCTGCCTGTGGGATCCTATATGGGCAATGGGGCTGACTGGGCCAATACTGCACGCAGTCTGGGCTACTTGGTCAACAACACCCCGCACGTCGGAGCCGCCATGGTCTTCGCCCGTGGTCAGCGGGTCGGTTATTGGAACGCCGACTGGACCTACGGCCATGTGGCTGTGGTCGAGCGGGTCAATGGGGACGGGTCTGTGCTCATCTCCGAGGGAGGCACTGGATTTGCCTCATTCCCCGCCTATGAGACGGTTTACGGGGCCGGCAACTACCAGTACATTCATTACTGACATCGAAGCGGACCAGGTCCGCCACCTGGGACGCCACTCCTAGCCGTCCGGCCTACCAGGCGACATGATCGGCATGGTCCGGAGGAGGACATCATGGCTAAGGAGACCGGCACGTCGATGATTGCCCAGAATCGCAGGGCCCGGCATGACTACCAGATCGAGGATCGGTATGAGGCAGGCATCGCCCTGACCGGGACTGAGGTCAAGTCCTTGCGCGAAGGGCGGGCCTCCCTGGCCGAGTCGTTTGTCAGCATCGACCGTCGCCACGAGGTCTGGCTGGAGAACGCGAATATCCCTGAATATCTCAACGGCACCTGGAACAACCATGCCCCCAAGCGCAAGCGCAAGCTGCTTCTGCATGCCAGGCAGATCATTCGCCTGGAGCGGCAGATTCAGGCCAAGGGCTACACCATTGTCCCCCTGAGCCTGTATTTCAAGGATGGCAGAGTCAAGGTGGAGATCGCCGTGGCAAGAGGCAAGCGCGAGTATGACAAGCGTCAGTCCCTGCGGGAGGAGCAGGACCGCCGCGAGGCCCAAAGGGCCATGCGCTACCGGAACCGTCGGGGCTGAGACACCTGCTGATGCACTTTCTGATTCTCGGATAGGCCGGCTGCCTCCTGATATTTCCTTGCACTATGCAGATCGACACGCCCGGAGCTAAGACGATTGGCAGTGTTCTATAAGCTTCTGAAGCTTGAGCTGGAGCCAAAATCTGCCCTGCAGAACAAACTGCAATCGAAGATCAACAATCAGCTGGATGCATAAAAATACAAATGTGTGCATAATAGTGCATGTCGATCAAGGGATACGGAGGGTCGCCTCGGGCGGTCCGGAAGAGGAGAAGAGACATGGGCAAGATCAAGGCGGTGCTGGCGGCGGCTCTGAGTGTCACCCTGCTGGCCTCCATCGGGGCCTGCGGAACCACCGACGAGGCGGACAACAACAGTGCGTCGGGTAAGGCCACAACAAGTTCCCATCCGGCGGCTTTTGACGTCAGTGGCATCAAAAAGGATCCGGCCATAGCGGCCAAGGTGCCCGAGTCGGTTTCCAAGGACGGCAAGCTGACTGTGGGCATGGAGACCTCGTATGCTCCGGGTGAATTCATGAATGAGGACGGAAAGACACCGATCGGCTATGACGTCGACCTGTCCAACGCCATTGCCAGGGTGATGGGGCTCAAGGGGGAGATGGTCAGCGCTTCCTTCGATACCATCATCCCGGCCATCGGCAGCAAATACGACGCGGGCATCTCCAGCTTCACCATCACCAAGGAGCGGATGCAGTCGGTTGACTTCGTCACCACCTTCAAGGCAGGCACGGCCTTTGCAGTCAAAAAAGGCAACCCCAACAAGATCAATCCTGACGACATCTGCGGCGTCAAGGTCGGCGTGCAGACGGGCACCATCGAAGAGCAGCAGGCGACCGACAAGATTTCGGCCGAGTGCAAGGCCAAGGGCAAGAAGCCGGTGGATGTGCAGTCCTACAAGCAGCAGACCGATGCCGCCACAGCGGTGGTCAACGGCAAGATCGACGTCTTCTACGCCGACTCCCAGGTGACCGGATATGCCATCAAGCAGACCGACGGCCAGCTGGAGAAGCTGGGCAAGGATACCGACATCGTCCTGCAAGGCGCCGCTCTGAAGAAGGGCAGCGGCATGGCTGAGGCCACCCAGGCGGCGCTCCAGAAGCTGATCGACGACGGCACCTATGCCAAGATCCTCAAGAACTGGGGTGTCCAGAGCGGGGCAGTCGAAAAGGCGGAGATCAACCCTGCGGTCTCTGACTGAGACAGGCCTCTAGGCGCGGGCCGGCTCAACAACCGGACTGCGCCTAGCGGTTGGCCCGGCTGGATAGGCTGGGCCTGAATACGTTCAGCGGTGCGGAAGGAAGCAGGAGATGCATACCAAGAAGGGGACGGACCAGATTCAGATCCCCGGCAGAATAGAGGCCAGGCCGGTGCGCAAGCCGGGGCCGATCGTGGCCGCCGTCATCGTGGCCGTTTTCGTGGCCATGCTGATCCATGGCATGGTGACCAATCCCAACTTTGATTGGCCCACGGTCTGGAAGTATCTCTTCAACGAGCATGTCCTGGACGGCATCAAGTGGACCCTTCTGCTGACCGTCTACGCCATGGTTCTGGCCACAATCCTGGCCATCATCCTGGCGGTCATGCGCAAGTCGTCCAATCCGGTCCTGCGTTGGGTCAGCTGGTTCTTCATCTGGTTCTTCCGCGGCACTCCTGTATATACCCAGCTGGTTTTCTGGGGCCTGCTCTCCGTGCTGATTCCCAAGCTGGCCATAGGCATCCCCTTCGGGCCGGAGTTCTGGAGCATCGACACCAAGACCGTGCTCAACGCCACCGTGGCGACGGTTCTGGGGCTTGGACTGAACGAGGCTGCCTACCTTTCCGAAATCGTCCGCGCCGGCATCGAGGCTGTGGACCCCGGCCAGGAGGAGGCCGCCAAGGCTCTGGGCATGCCGCCCTCCATGATCATGCGACGGATCGTCCTGCCTCAGGCCATGCGCATCATCGTGCCGCCTACCGGCAATGAAACCATCGGCATGTTGAAGACCACATCCCTGGCCCTTGCCGTGCCCTTCACCCTGGAGCTCCAGTTCGCCACCAACGCCATCGCCAACCGCATCTACAAGACCATCCCGCTGCTGATCGTGGCCTGCATCTGGTACCTGGTCATCACCTCCGTTCTGATGGTCATCCAGGCCCAGCTGGAGAAGCACTACGGCAAGGGCTTCGACTCGCGGCCCCTGGCCGGATCAGGGGCCAAGGACGGCAAGGATGGCGAGGACCCGCAGACCCGTCAGGAAACTGACAAGGTCAACAAGGTCATGATGGCCGGGCTGAACGCCTGAGCGCAGGAGGAAAATCATGGACGAGGACAGGCAGACCAGGAAAAAAGGGCAAGTCAATAAGAATCCGGCTATCGTCATCAGGAATGTGCACAAGGTATTCGGCGACCAGCATGTACTGCGGGGGATCAACCTGGAAGTCATGCCCGGTACGGTAACGGCCGTCCTGGGGCCTTCCGGCTCAGGCAAGTCGACCCTGCTGCGGCTGATCAACCAGCTGGAGACCCGCACAGCCGGCGAAATCTATGTGGACGGCGAGCTGACCGGATACAGGAAAATCAATACCGGCAAAGGTTCTGTGCTGCAGACCCTGGATGACAAGGCTATTGCCAGGCAGCGATCCAAGATCGGCATGGTCTTCCAGCGTTTCAACCTCTTTCCCCACATGACTGCCTTGGAGAACGTCATGGAAGCGCCGGTCCATGTGGGCCGGGTTCCCAAGGCCGATGCCCGCCAGGAGGCTCAGGCCCAGCTGGAACGTGTAGGGCTGGAGGACAGGATGGACTATTATCCTGCCCAGCTCTCCGGCGGTCAGCAGCAACGTGTGGCTATCGCGCGAGCCCTGGCCATGCACCCCGACATCATGCTCTTCGACGAGCCCACCTCAGCCCTGGATCCTGAGCTGGTGGGAGAGGTTTTGGGGGTCATGAGGCAGGTTGCCCAACAGGGCATGACCATGGTGGTGGTCACCCATGAGATGGGCTTCGCCCGCGAGGTGGCCGAGCAGATCGTCTTCATGGATCAGGGAGTCGTGGTTGAGCAGGGATGCCCTGACATCATCGACCATCCGCACTCCGAGAGGTTCGCTGAATTCTTGCATACCGTACTCTAGCCTCAGCAGGCTCAGGCCCTGTCCAGGTTGTAGAAATTCCGGCAAGAAGCCTTCCGGACAGGCGACGGCGGAACTCCCATGGCTAGACTGGGGTCCATGTGCGGAATCGTCGGTTATGCGGGATCAGTACGGACGGCCTGCGGCAGGCCTTTGGAGGTCTGCCTCAAGGGTCTGGAGCGTTTGGAGTACCGAGGGTATGACTCGGCCGGAGTGGCCCTGGCTGCCCCGGGAATGACGCAGGTGGCCGTACGCAAGAAGGCGGGACGCCTGGGCAATCTGGTTGCCGATCTGAAGACCAAGCCCATGCCCGAAGCCACCGTGGGCATCGGGCACACCCGCTGGGCCACCAATGGCGAACCCACTGATGTCAACGCTCATCCCCACACCAGCCGCGACGGCAAGGTCGCGCTGATCCACAACGGGATCATCGAGAACGCCTCAAGGCTGCGGCTGGACCTGGAGACCGAGGGATACACCTTCGTGTCCTCCACGGACACCGAAGTGGCGGCCAAGCTTCTGGGCAAGATTGCCCAGGAGATCGTCGATGCCACCGGCCAGCCCGACATCTTCGAGGCCATCAGGCGGTTGGCCCGCATGCTCAAAGGAGCTTTCACCATCCTGGCTGTGGACTCACGTCAGCCTGATCTGGTGGTGGGCGTCCGACACGATTCGCCGCTGGTGGTCGGTCTGGGAGACGGGGAGAACTACCTGGGCTCCGATGTGGCTGCCTTCGTAGCCTATACCCGCCAGGCCATGGAACTGGGGCAGGACCAGGCCGTCTGCATCAGCGCGGACCAGGTCAAGGTTACGGACTTCCAAGGGCACCCGGTAGAGCATCCCCGCCGTTATACCGTCGACTGGGATGCCTCGGCCGCCGAAAAGGGCGGATGGGACTCCTTCATGGACAAGGAGATCCACGAGGACCCGGCTGCCGTCTCCAACACCCTGTTGGGCCGATACGACGAGTCGGGCGACCTGGATCTGGACGAGGTTCATATCGATGAGGAGGTCTTCCGCCAGATCGACAAGATCATCGTTGTGGCCTGCGGAACGGCCTCCTACGCAGGGCTGGTGGCCAAGTACGCCATCGAGCACTGGGTCCGCATCCCGGTGGAGGTCGAGCTGGCCCATGAGTTCCGCTACCGTGATCCCATTCTGACCCCGCGCACCCTGGTCGTGGCCATATCCCAGTCAGGAGAGACCATGGATACGCTGATGGCGCTTCGCCACGCACGCGAGCAGGGTTCACGGGTTCTGGCCATCTGCAACACCCAGGGGTCCACCATCCCCAGGGAGTCCGACGCCGTGCTCTACACCCACGCCGGCCCCGAAGTGGCTGTGGCCTCCACCAAGGCCTTCCTGGCCCAGATCGTGGCGGCCTACCTGCTGGGGCTGTACCTGGCCCAGGTCAAGGGGACCATGTATCGAGACGAGATCCACCAGACCATCGACAGCCTCAAGGCCATGCCGGCCAAGATCCAGCAGGTGCTGGACGGACAGGCCGAGGTCATCAGCCAGACGGCTCAGCGCATGTCCAAGGCCCGCTCTTTCCTCTTCCTGGGTCGGCATGTGGGCTATCCGGTGGCCCTGGAGGGGGCGCTCAAGCTCAAGGAGATCGCTTACATCTTCACCGAGGGGTTTGCCGCTGGCGAGCTCAAGCACGGGCCTATCGCCCTGGTGGAGCCGGGGGAGCCTGTGGTGGTCATCGTACCCAGCGCACGGGGCCGCAATGTGCTGCACGATAAGGTCATCTCGGCCATCGAGGAGGTCAAGGCCCGTGGCGCCTTCACCATTGTCGTGGCCGAGGAGGGCGACCCGGACGCCGACCGCTATGCTGACGTGGTCTTTTGGAGGCCGCCCTGCCCAACCCTGCTAAGCCCTCTGGTGGACGTGGTCCCCCTGCAGCTGTTCGCCTTGGACATGGCCCGGCTCAAGGGTCTGGATGTGGACAAGCCCCGCAATCTGGCCAAGTCGGTCACGGTGGAATAGGATCCCATGGCTGTCGGGTCCGGGCAGCGGGGGCACCGGATGGTCCTGGAGGAGCCGCGGATCCCCTTCGAACCCAGAATCCTCTACGAGGATCAACGCATCATCGTGGTCGATAAGCCCCATTTTCTGGCCACTATGCCTCGAGGGATGTGGTACGCCAGTACTGTGCTGATCCGAATGCGCCGACTCTACGGGGAGCCCGACATCATCCCTGCTCACCGGCTTGATAGGGCTACTGCGGGCGTGCTGGTCCTGGTTCGGGATCCGGCTGCCAGGCGGGCCTATCAGATGCTCTTCCAGGAGCATCGCGTGCGCAAGGTCTACCAGTGCCTGGCGCCGGTGCGACCCATAGTGCGTCCGCGGACCGGCACTGTGCGACATCTGGATCCGCCCCGGGTCTTCCCGCTGGAGCGCCGTTCCAGGATGATCAAGCGCCGTGGGGTTCTCCAGGCCTGGGAGGAGCGAGGGCCTGTCAATGCGGTTACTCGGATCGATTTGACGGCGGGCCAGGGATGCCTGGCCACCTACACCCTTTACCCGAAGACCGGCAAGACCCACCAGCTTCGTGTGCACATGAACGCTCTGGGGCTGCCCATAGTGGGTGATGATCTCTACCCCCGAATCCAGTCCCGGGCCTATGACGACTTCTCCAGACCACTGCAATTGGTGGCCCGTCGCTTGGAATTCACGGACCCCTTCACCGGGGTTGATTGAACTTTCACCTCTTCCGTTCCCTTGGAGCCTCAAGGCGAGGCCTAAACAGTCAGCCTGGTGGGACATAATGGTCAGGGGGTTCCGGAGCCGCGGGACGACGTGGACGCGGCAGGTATCCCCGTCCGAGGTTTGAGACGGACCAGGAGGTTCTACCCATGAGCAAACCGACACGGCGGGCCTATCGATGGCCCAAGCATCTCAAGGGTCAGCAGTCCCTCTGGTACGGATGCGACTACAACCCCGACCAATGGCCCGAGGATACATGGGATGAGGACATCAGGCTGATGACCAAGGCAGGGGTCAACGTGGTGGCCTTGGCGGTCTTCTCCTGGTCGCGCATAGAGCCCAGCCAGGGTGTATTCGATTTCGACTGGCTGGACCGGATCATCGACAAGCTGGGCCGGGCGGGCATCGGGGTCAACCTGGCCTCGGCCACGGCCTCGCCGCCGCTCTGGCTCACCCAGGCCCATCCTGAGGTTCTGCTCAGGGACGAGCGAGGCGACACGGTCTGGCCCGGGGCCCGGCAGCACTGGCGGCCCACCTCGCCGGTCTTCCGCTCCTACGCTTTGAAACTCTGCCGGGCCATGGCCGAGCACTACCGGGACAACCCCTATCTGGTGGCCTGGCATGTGGGCAATGAGTATGGCTGCCACAATCGCTTCGACTATTCCGACGATGCCATGCGGGCCTTCCAACGTTGGTGCCGCCGCCGCTACAAGGACATCGAGGCCGTCAACCGCGCCTGGGGCACGGATTTCTGGTCACAGAGGCTGAGCGACTTCTCGCAGATTCTGCCACCGCGTTTCATCGGCCAAGGGAATTTCCAGAATCCGGGCCGCATGCTGGACTTTGAGCGGTTCAGCTCTGACGCCCTCAAGGATTTCTACATGGCCGAGCGGGACACCCTGGCTGAGATCACCCCGGACATCCCCCTGACCACCAACTTCATGGTCAGCGCCGGCGGATTCGCCCTGGACTATGACGACTGGGGCGACCAGGTGGACTTTGTGGCCAACGACCACTATGTGACGCCTGGCAGGGATCATCTGGAGGAGCTGGCCTATTCCTCCAGCCTGGTGGATGCCATCGCCCGCCGGCGTCCCTGGTGGCTTATGGAGCAGTCCACCTCAGCGGTCAACTGGCGGCCGGTCAACCCCCGCAAGGAGCCCGGACAGCTGGAGCGCGACTCCCTGGCTCATCTGGCGCTTGGTGCTGATGCCATCTGCTACTTCCAGTGGAGGCAGTCCCGGGCTGGCGCGGAAAAGTTCCACTCGGCCATGTTGCCTCATGCCGGCGAGGACACGGCAGTCTTCCGTGACGTCTGCCAGCTTGGAGGGGACCTGCAGGGACTCTCGCAGGCTGGTTTGGCCGGCAGTACGCTGGCCAAGGCCCCGGTGGCCCTGGTCTTCGACTACGCAAGCCAGTGGGCCAGCTCCCAGGCAGCATCGCCCAGCGACCGGGTCGAGCATGGCCAGGAGCCGCCGGTCTGGTACCGGGCCTTTCTGGACAACGCCATCCGGCCCGATGTCCTGCCGGTCAGGGCCGGATGGGAGGAGTATCCGCTGGTAGTCCTGCCAGCCCTCTACCTGATCGACGCTGACCTCTCCAAGCGGCTGCACAAGTATGTACACAGTGGAGGGCGGCTGATCGTCACCTGGGGCAGCGGCATCGCCGACGAGCAGGACCGCGTCTGGACCGGTGGCTATCCAGGGCCGCTTCGGGACCTGCTGGGTCTGTCGGTCGAGGAGTTCGCACCCATGGCTCCCGGCACACCTGGCCTGCTGGACCACCTGGACCTGGCCAACGGGGTCACGGCGCACGACTGGGCTGATGTCATCGGCCACCTGGACAAGGGCACCAAGGTCCTGGCTAACTACCGGGCGGATCCCTGGACAGGGATGGATGGCATGCCGGCCATGACCGTCCATGATTGGGGTCATGGCAAGGCCGTCTACCTGGGTTGCCGTCTGGATGCCCAGGATCTGGCCAAGGTTCTTCCTGCCCTGCTGGAGGCCCTGGATGTCGCTGATATGCGGTCGGCCCAGGGAGACCCCGATCTGTTGAGAGTTGAGCGAGTCAGCAAGGATGACCGGACGCGATTCGTCTTTCTGTTCAACAGGACCAGGCATCCGGTGCAGGTTCAGCTGGAGGGCCAAGCCCTGGTGGGTTCACTGGCCGGCATTGACGGGGATGGCAAGCAGGCCAGTCTGCAGGTCAATGGCGCGCTGGTGCAGCGTGTGGTCGGCCATCGGCATTGAGCTGGTGAATCCTGTACATGCCGGCGAAGATCAACTCGGGATCGTAGACCTCGATCAGATCGGTGTCTTCTGAGAAGGTACGGCCCATGCCTCCCGTGGCCACCACGTGGAAGTCACGGCCTATCTCGCTGCGGTACTGGCGGATGATCCGCTCCAGGCCGCCAAGGAAGTTGTAATAGAGTCCGGCCTGCATGGCCGTCCTGGTACCCGTGGCCATGATGGTCTGAGGGCGGGTGATCTCCACCTGGGGGAGCTGGGCGGTCTGACCGGCAAGGGCCTGGGCCCCAGAGCGGATGCCCGGCACGATCAGGCCGGAGCGGATGGCGCCCCTGTCATCCACATAGTTGAAGGTGGTGGCCGTGCCGAAGTCGATGACCAAGACTGGCCCTCCGTAGCGGTGGAAGGCGCCCACGCAGTCGGCCAGGCAGTCAGCGCCCAGGGAGCGCGGATCATCCAGACGGATGTTCATGCCTGTCTTCACGCCGGGGCCCACCACCATGGGGTCGATGGAAAAGAAGCGGATCAGGCAGGACCTGACGGCGTGCATGACCGCGGGAGCCACCGACGAGATGATGGCATCCTGCACATCCGCAGTCTTGTAGCCGGCCAGGGCCATGAGCTGCCCCAGCAGAAGTCCGAACTCATCGGCCGTGTGGTCGATCCTTGTGGTCAGCCTGTAGGAGGCGGCGACCTGGTCGCCCTCCATGAATCCGACCTCGATGTTGGTGTTGCCGATGTCGATGGCCAGCAGCATGTCTCTTCCTCCCTGCCGTCGTCCGGGCGCGTGGCGCTTTCCGAATCCATCCTAAGCGCATAAGCCTGGGTGATGGCTTCGGGGAGTATGCTGGTGGGCGGTGATCGACCAAAATGGCGGTCAACCACAGCATAAGGATTCGTCAATGAACGCAGATCGACACGGCACGCATGCCCATGGCAGCGTGACCGCAGCAGATACAGAGGCGGCCCAGGAGCCAGGCCCCAGCACTGACCCTGAACTCAACGCCAGGATCAGACCCATGAGGTCGGGTGGCAACACCCTGCCCTGGAAGCTGCTCAGTCTCCTGCTGGCCCTGGCCTTGGCACTCTCCCTGTGGACCGGGCATCGTGGACCTATTGGCCAGGCCGAGGGAGGAACCGTTGCGGACACGGTCACGGTGGGGCTCAAGCTGGCTCCCACCAATCTGGACATCCGCAACCAGTCGGGTACGGCGCTGGATCAGCTCCTGATCGGCAATGTCTATCAGGGCCTGGTGTCGCGTGATTCCCGGAACCAGGTGCGCCCAGGGCTGGCCAGGAGCTGGAATGTCTCCGAGGACGGCCTGGTCTACACCTTCCACCTGCATGAGGGCATCCGCTTCTCCAACGGTCATGCTCTTCGGGCCCAGGACGTGGTCGACTCCATTCGCGGGCTCATGGCAGGCCACTACCAGGGCAGCGAGATGCTGGAGGGCTTCCAGGGCGTTGAGGCCACAGATCCTCTGACGGTGCGCCTGACGCTGTCCAGACCCTACCAGGACCTGCTCTGGCAGTTGAGCGGCCGGGCTGGCCTGGTCTTTGACCGTCGTGCTCATTACGACATGAAGACCCAGGCCGTGGGATCCGGCCCGTACCTGCTGGAAAGCTTCCGGCCAAACGACTCGGTCACCCTCAAGGCCGATCCGCACTACTGGGGCAGCGACAAGCCTAAGACGCCAACCATCGTCATCCGTTACCTCAACGACGACAACGCTGCCGTCAACGCCCTGCGCAGCGGGGATGTGCAGGTGCTGGCTCCGGTCACCGAGAACCTGGCCAGCCCCTTCCGCAACAGCCGCGACTTCCAGGTCAAGGCGGGCGACGACACCGACAAGTACGTTCTGGCCATGAACGGCAAGGGTGCCGCCACATCCGACCCGCTGGTGCGGCAGGCCATCCGCCATGCCATCGACCATCGGCAGCTGATCGCCTCCCGGGGCGGATCGGACAGGGCCCTGGGCGGCCCCATACCCTCCCTGGATCCCGGCTATCAGGATCTGACCGGGCTCTACCCCCACGATCCTGAGCAGGCGCGGCGGCTTCTGGCCCAGGCCGGGTACGGTCCCGGTCACCGGCTCAAGCTGCGGCTGACCTACGCCAACACCTATGGCAGCGAGTTGGGCGATCAGCTGCGCTCGCAGCTGCGTCAGGTGGGCATCGACCTGGATGTGCGGGTGGTGGAGTTCTCGGTTTGGCTCCAGGACGTCCATGCCAACAAGGACTATGACCTGTCTCTGGTGGATCATGGCGAGAGCCACGACTTCCATCAGTGGGCCAACCCCGGCTACTACTACAACTATGACAATCGTCAGGTCCAGGAGCTCTATAGGCAGGCCATGGCCACGACCTCCGCCGATGACTCCGACAGGCTCCTGGCCCAGGCCGCCCGGATTGTCAGCAACGATGCGGCGGCGGATTGGCTCTTCAACTACCGGGTGACCACGGCCTGGCGGACGGGGTTGGAGGGCTTCCCGGTCGATCTGAATCAGTCCCTCATGCCCTTGTCCGACGTGACCTACAGGCGGGGATAACCATGGCCAAATTCCTAGTGCGGCGCCTAGTGCTCTTCATCTTGGCGCTGATGGGCATCTCCCTGCTGATCTTCCTGGCTCTGCGCATCCTGCCCGGTGACGTGGCCGCCGTCATGGCCGGGCTGGATGCTCCGCCTGCCCGTGTTGACCGGCTGCGTCGGCAGATGGGCCTGGACCGCTCCTACCCAAGGCAGTATCTGGACTGGATCAGCGGCTTTCTGCAAGGGGACCTGGGCAGGTCCATTCTGACCAACCGTCCCATCGCCTCCCAGGTTGGTGTCCGGGCCCAGATCACCTTCCCGCTGATTCTTCTGGGGCTGGGTGTGGCCCTGCTGCTGGGCATTCCTCTGGGCTGCGCGGCCGCTCTGGCGCGCTCGCCACGGATGCAGTCCTTCAGCCACATGGCCGCCATCGTGGGCGGATCCGTACCCGCCCTCTGGTCAGGACTGCTGCTGATCATGCTCTTCGCCAAAGGCAGCGGCCTGATTGGCCTGCTGCCCTCTCAGGGCTTTCCTGCTTTCGGCTGGGCTCAGCCGGGTCAAGCCTTGTCGGCTTTGATTCTGCCTGCTCTGTCCACCGGCATCATCGTGGGCGCCGGCATCATGCGGTACACCCGCTCCCTGCTGGGCGACATGCTCTCTTCGGGGTATGTGGACATGGGCATGGCCTGCGGGATGACCAGAACCCAGGCCGCCCTGCGCATCGGTCTGCGGCTGGCTTCCCCCCAGCTGGTTTCGGTGATCGGGTTGACCATGGCCGAGATGATCACCGGGGTCATGGTCAGCGAGAACCTGTTCGCCCTGCCGGGGCTGGGCTCCATGCTGATCACCGATGTGGGCAACCGGGATCTTCCGGCCGTTCAGTCCGAGCTGCTTCTGCTGGCGGCCTTCTTCCTCTTCCTGGGACTGCTGGTGGACGTTATTCATAGGCTGATCGATCCGCGTTTTCGAGGTGCGGCCAGACAGGAGGTGGCTGCCTGATGAGTTGGGGACACGCAGACAGGCCCCATCTGGGATTGAGGGCCACATTCCCAGGCCAACTGGGATTCTTCGGACGGATGCGGGTGGTGTTGTCCAGCATGTGGCGCACGGCCTCGGGGCGATACTCGATGACTGTTCTGGCCATATGGATCCTGGTCTCCCTGATCTCCAGGTTCTGGACCCCGGTTCCTATTTGGACTACCGACGGGTACCGGATCTGGCAGGCCCCCAGCCGCGCCCATCTTCTGGGAACGGACGGTACCGGAGCAGACATTCTCTCCTGGCTGATGGCGGGATCGGCCACCAACCTGGCCATCAGCCTTCTGGCTGTCCTCCTATCAGGCGTTCTGGGGCTTCTTCTGGTTATGGCCATGGTCTCGCGCCGTTCAGGAGTATCACAGACGGTCGTGGTCCTAGTCGATGCCCTGATTTCTTTGCCCACAGTTTTGCTGGCTCTGATCCTGGCTGTTCCCCTGGGACCCAGCATCGCCGTGGTCGTCGTGGCCTGCGGGTTCGGCTACGGACTCAACCTGGCCCGGATCGTACGGCCCCAGGCGCTTCTGGCAGCAGAGTCGGACTATGTGCAATCCGCCCGACACAGCGGAGTCGGATCCTTCAGAATCTTCTTGACCCATCTGGTGCCTAATGTCATTCCGGTCCTGTGCGTACAGCTTTCCATGTCGGCGGGGACCTCGGTTCTGGCTGAGGCAGGGTTGACCTACCTGGGGGTGGGCGTTCCCTCCGGCCTGCCCTCCTGGGGTCATTCGCTGACCACCTCGGTCAAGTTCATCAATGTCTTTCCACTTACTGTGCTCTGGCCTGGCCTGGCGGTCACCATGGTGGTGGTGGCGCTGAACCTGTTCGGCGACGCCCTGCGTGATGCCATCGATCCGGTTACCAACCCCAGGCTCAGGGCCGCCGTGGCTGCCGCCGGACGGTCCACTCTTCAATCCGGGCAATCAGATGACTCTGGTCATCATGTCGAGAATGCGATCCATACAGGTGAGGGAGACCAATCATGTCGCTGAATATTGACGGCCTGAGTCTGTCCATCAATGGCCGCACCATTCTTGATCAAGTAGACCTCAAGGTGGCAGACGGCCAACGGGTCGGCCTGATCGGCTCCTCAGGCTCCGGAAAGTCGATGATCGCCCGCAGCGTTTTGGGCACAGCACCGCTGACGGCCTCCCTGTCGGGATCCATTCTGGTGGACGGGCTCCAGATTCTCGGTTCGGACGACCGGTCCCTGGCGGATCTGCGCGGTTCCCGGATGGGCATGATCTTTCAGAATCCTTCCACAGCCCTGAACCCAGTAAAGAAGGTCTACAGCCAGGTTGAGCTTCCTCTTCGCCGCCACTACCGCTTGAGCGCTCAGGAACGGCGCAGACGGGTCATGGAGATATTGGCCCAGGTCGGGTTGGATGCGGATCTGGCTGGCTCATATCCGCATGAGCTGTCCGGGGGCCAACAGCAGCGGGCGGCCATAGCCACGGCCCTGGTCACCAAGCCCAGACTGATTCTGGCAGACGAGCCGACCACGGCCCTGGATGCCATCACCCAGCGGCAGATTGTGGACCTGTTGGTCTCCTTGGTCGACCAGAGCGGGGCCTCCCTGCTGTTCATCACCCATGATTTCTCAGTCCTGGCCCGGGTTGCCGATTACTGCTACATCCTCGATGCAGGGCGAGTGGTGGAAAGCGGACAGACGCAGAGCATTCTGCGTAGTCCATCCAGTCCGCAGGGCAGGACCCTGGTGCGAGCGGCCAGAGAGTTGACGCTGAGCACAGATGGAGGCAAGCATGAGGCTGACTGACGGTGCACATGCCAATCCGATCCTGATCGGGGAGGGCCTGACCAAGGTCTATGCCTCCACCGGCAGTGGAACGGCTCGAGAAGCTGCAGTCGACGGCATCGATGTTTCCCTCCTGCCGGGGGAGTGCTTGGCGATCATAGGGGAGTCCGGTTCAGGGAAGACCACGCTTTCCCGTATGCTCCTTGGTCAGTTGAGGCCTGATGCCGGGCAGGTGGCATATGAGGGCAGACCGGTTCTCCACGGTTCCCCGGCCGCCAAGGCGCTTGCCCAAGACTCTGCTCTGGTCTTTCAAAACCCCTTCACCTCCCTCGACCCGCGGTGGACCATCGGCCGGTCAGTCGCCGAACCTCTTCTGGCTGCCAGGCGCAGGGGGAGTGGGCACCTATGGCATCGTCGTCAAGATGGGACAGACCTTGCTGATCGGGTGGCCAAGGTCTTGTCAGAGGTTGAGCTTGACCCCGGCGCGATCATGACGGCTTATCCCTCCGATCTGTCTGGAGGCCAGGCCCAGCGGGCGGCCATAGCCCGGGCCCTGATCGTCAAGCCCCGGATACTCTTGGCCGATGAGCCCATGAGCGCCATCGACGTCTCGGCGCGCGTCGGGATTCTCCATACCCTTCAATCCATCATGGCCCAGTCCAGGCAGCAGGCCGATCCGTCAAATGGCATGTCCATGATCATCATCTCCCATGATCTGGGCGTGGTCCAGCACATCGCGGACAGGGTCATGGTGCTCGTCCGAGGCAAGGTGGTGGAAGAGGGGTCGGTGAAAGCCATTCTCAATCATCCCAAGCAGTCCTATACCCGGCAGTTACTGGCAGCTGCGACCCTGTAGGTACCGGATTCTTCCGGCATTCAGGCAAGCGGAATTACATAAGGACATGCCCGTCCTAGCCGGGATGAAGGAGGGCGGCGGGAGCATATGCGCGAGCAAACGGTCGGATTACGACTGCATCTGATTTGACGGTTGGTAGAGCAAATCGTAGACTGTTGGTTAATTACTCAAGTAACTAAGTAATAAACAGTAATGCAGATCCTAATTCGACGCCCCGAATCAAGGCAGACAAGGCGGTCAAACGATGGCGATCGAAATACCGGATGGTCGGCCCGTTTTCGTGAAGGTGGCAGACCGGTTGACCGAAGCCATAGCCGAGGGTCTGGTCGCCGATGGTGAAAGGATTCCCAGCACCACGGAAATCTCGACTGCCTACCAGATCAACCCGGCCACAGTCCTCAAGGGGATGAACCTGCTGGTCGACCAGGGCCTTCTGGAGAAACGGCGGGGGCTGGGCATGTTTGTCACTGTCGGTGCGGGCCGGAGCGTTCGTGAGCGTCGCAGGAGGGAACTCCTGAACGGAAGGTTCCAGAATCTGGTCGAAGAAGCCAAGGCTCTGGACGTATCCCGTGAGGACCTGGACGCCATCATAGAAAGGGTCTACCAATGAGTCTGACAGTTTCCAAGGTGGACAAATCGTACGGAAAGCTGAAGGCCCTGGATGAGATCTCACTCTGCTTTGAGCCCGGTAATATATACGGACTCTTCGGGCGGAACGGGGCCGGCAAGTCCACCCTGTGCAATCTGATGACGGGCAGGACACTTCCTGACCAGGGGCTGGTCCACTTGGATGGAAGCGATCTGGTCAGCGACTCAAGAATCGCTCGCCGCGTGGCCTTGGTCAACGAAACCTGGCCCTATCCATCCCGACGACACATTAGACAGGCATTCGCCATGGCCGAGGGGTTTTACGGTGATTTCGACTGGCACTTGGCTGAGCGTATTCTTAAGAGCTTCGCATTGAGGCTGACTGACACTTTTGCTTCCCTCTCCATGGGGCAGCGTCAGGTGGTCAAGGACGTCATCGGACTCTGCCTGCCTGTGGAATACCTCATTCTGGATGAACCGACGACAGGAATGGATGCGGCGGCCAGGGAGAGGATCTACTCCTTCGTTCTGGAGGCCTATCAGCACCGCGGACCGACCATGATCATCGCCACCCATATCATCAACGAGGTCAGCCAGCTCATCTCCCGCGCCACGATCATCGACCAGGGGCGGGTCCTGCGATCTTTCAGCGTGGATGATCTGTCAGCCCTGGGGACCACTGTCACTGGCCGTCCGCGTGACGTGGAGGGCTACCTTGCCCAGGGCGTCCCACAGCTGCTGAGCAGGCAGCGCATCGGCGACCTGCTGCGCGTCAGCTTCGAGGGGCCAGTGCCCGACGAGCAGCCCAAGGGGCTTATTGTCGCCCCAATGGATCTGCAGACCTACTTCGTCCAGATAACGGAAGGAGCGGCACAATGAATAACACGCAAGTTGCGGGGGCAGTGCGGACGAAGACCAAGCTGGGGCCAGAAAGCCCCGACCTGGGTGCTGGACCGGCTGAAAGGTGGGCCAGAATCAGGAGTTTCCTGTCGCCTTCGGTGCAGACCCGGATGACCCTGCGCGTACAAGCGATGCCGAGGCTGACCGTCTTTGTGATTTGGGCTCTCGTCCTCACTCTGGGAGTTATGGGGTTCATCCCCTTGAGCTCCGGATTCACCGGTCTGTTCACCGAGATGGTGCTCATGGCCACCGCCTTCGTCTGCTCACTGACGACTTTCCGGCCCCTGATCTCCAACGCTGTGACTCGTTCTACAATCGCATGGACCCAGATCATCTCCAATGTGGCCATGGCCCTGGCGACAAGCACTTTCATGATCGTGGTCGCGATTATCAGCAGCCTAGGCCAAATCGGATGGATGCCCTTTACGGAAAGCTACCAAAGGTTTCTCGTGCAGGGCTGTTCGCCTTGGAGGCTAACTCTTGATCCCTGGAGTGTGTCATGTTTTAACCAGTCGTATGCTCAGCAGCCGTCCCGTTGGCTGGCTCTGGCGCTGCATGTCTTTATGATGCAGGTAGCCTTCGTTCTGCTTGGCCAGGTGCTGGGTGACCTCGCCGCCCGTCTTGATCGAAAAGGCGGATGTCTGCTGCTGGTAGGGCTGTTGATCTGTGTTGGTTTCTGGCATTCGATTTCCGGCTGGAATTTCTGGGGGTGGCAGCAAACGGCGGTTCAGATGATCAACCTTATGCGCGGCCATTGGATGTACAAGACCTTAAGCCCCTTCATGAATGTTGATTTATGGGGATACGTCACCGTGTATTTACTCTGGCCCCAAGTGGTCTTCACATTAGTCTTCTCCGCCATATGCATCCTGTTCAGCTACTGGCTCACCAGCCGTCGGCAGCTACCAGCTATCCAGGGGCTCAGCATTCTGGGTTAGTGGCAGGATAGCTAAGAATTCCAGCGACGATTGACCACATGGTCGTTCGCCCACTGCTTGACTCCTGTCGGGGCAATAGACTGGGGAATCATGGTGGACATCCAGGATGCAGGGCAGGCGCTGAAGCGGTATTTCGGGTATGAGTCCTTTCGCCCGGGTCAGGAGGATCTGGTCAAGGCCATCCTGAACGGGCAGGACTGCCTGGGTGTTATGCCGACCGGGGCCGGCAAGTCCATCTGCTATCAGATTCCTGCCACCCTTCTGAACGGTCTGACCATCGTCATCTCTCCCTTGGTCTCCCTGATGAAGGACCAGGTGGATGGGCTGGAGGATGCCGGCATTCAAGCTTCATTCGTTAATTCCACCCAGGATATGGATGAACAGTCCCTGGCCCTGGCTCAGGCTGCACAAGGGCACAGCAAGATCCTCTATGTGGCCCCAGAGCGGCTGGATGCCCCTAGATTCAGGGAATTCGCCCAGCATACGAGGATCTCCCTGCTGGCGGTGGATGAGGCCCACTGTGTATCCCAGTGGGGTCAGGACTTCCGCCCTGCCTACTTGGGCATTGGCGACTTCATCAGATCCCTGCCTCACCGGCCCACGGTGGCAGCCTTCACTGCTACGGCGACCGAGAAGGTTCGGCGCGACATCGTATACATGCTGGGCTTGGACGACCCCTACGTGGCGGTGACGGGATTCGACAGGCCCAACCTCTTCTTCGACGTGATCAAGCTGGAGAGCAAATACAAGAATCGCTGGGTGGTCCAGTACGCCCTGAAGCATGGAAACGACTCAGGCATCGTCTACTGCGCCACCCGCAAGGAGACCGAAGCCCTGGCCGATGATCTGGCCAAGGCCGGTGTCAGCGCTGTCAGCTACCACGCTGGCATGGATGCCCAGGACAGGGAGCAGGCGCAACGGGACTTCGTCAACGACAAGGTGCAGGTGGTCGTGGCCACCAACGCCTTCGGCATGGGCATTGACAAGTCCAACGTGCGCTATGTCATCCATCACAACATGCCTGAGAGCATCGAAGCTTACTACCAGGAGGCCGGCAGAGCGGGACGTGACGGCGAGCCAGCCCGTTGCTCCCTGCTGTGGAACGAGAGCGACATCGTCACCCGCAGGCGCCTCTTGGACATGGACAACGGCAACGACAGAATGACCGGTGAGCAGGCTGAAGCAGTCAGGGCCGAACACCGGCGTCTGCTTAACGTCATGATCGGTTACTGTCGAACCACCGGCTGCCTTCACCAGTACATGCTGCGGTATTTCGGCGAGGAGGTGGACCAGGCGGCCGCAGGTCTTTCGCCTGCCGAGGCCGATAAGGGCAAATCCGTCCCAGTCGGGCATCCTGACACGGGCAGCGGCGGCTGCCAGAACTGTTCCAACTGTCTGAGCACCTTCACGACCATCGACGTCAGCGATGTGGCCCGTGCCATCAGCAGGTGCGTGCATGATGTGAACCAGGGATTCGGCTCCGGCAAGATCGCGCAAATTCTCCGAGGTTCGCGCTCGCAGGATCTTCTTCGGCGAGGGTTGGATCGGTGCCCTAGCTATGGCGCTCTGGATCAGGTTCCAGAGGCGCGAATCCGTGACGTGCTCAACCAGATGGCCTCGGACGGGTATCTGTATATCACCGAAGGGCGGTTGCCCATGGTCCATTTCGGGCCCAAGGCCGCGCAGACGGTCAGTCCGGACTTTCACTACGAAATCAAGCGGACGGAACGCCCACGTGCCTCGGGCAAGGTCTTCGGCGGCAGATCCTCTTCAACCGTCGACGATGATGGTCTCGACCAGGCCGGTGCAAGCGATGCCAGCCCAGAAGATGAGGAACTTTTCCAGAAGCTACGCGACGTGCGGACCAGCATAGCCCGCAAGATCGGCAAGCCTCCCTACATTGTCTTTTCTGACAAGGCACTACGCGATATGTGCCGTCTTCGTCCGGCTGATGATGCAACCTTCCTGGCCGTCAATGGGGTGGGACAGCACAAGCTGGAGCAGTATGGACCACAGTTCATGGGGGTCATCTCCGAGTTCTCGGCCAGAAGAGGGGTGGATGTGGCCAAGGGCACTTCCGGATCTGATAGGCGGGTCGGCCTACCATAGGATGTACATGACTTCATCGCGGCTGCCTTTCATACCCGGCGCCCGACAGGAAAGGAAATAACAATGGCTGACAAACCAATCGTAGAGAGCTTCCAGCTGGATCACACCAAGGTCAAGGCGCCCTACGTTCGTCTGATCGACGAGGAGAAGGGCCCTCAGGGAGACATCATCTCCAACTATGATCTGCGCCTGGTCCAGCCCAATCAGAACGCCATTCCAACTGCCGGGCTTCATACCATCGAGCACACCATCGCCGTGCTCCTGCGCGAGCGCATCCCCGGCTATATCGACTGCTCGCCCTTCGGTTGCCGGACGGGCTTCCACCTGCTTGCTTGGGGCCGTCATTCGACCGAGGATGTGGCCAAGGCCCTGAAGGAGTCGCTGGAATTCATCGCCGAAAAGGCCACCTGGGACGACGTGCCCGGCACCGAGATCACCTCATGCGGCAACTATCGCGACCATTCGCTCTTCTCGGCCAAGCAGTGGAGCCGCGACATCGTCGCTGCCGGCATCAGCTCTGATCCTTACGAGCGCAAGCTGGTCTGATCGCTGACAGAGAGGCCCAGGCTGAAGATGAAAGTTCGGCCTGGGCCTCTATTTTGTGTTAATCCATGGGTACGGTGGACTCGCGTTGAATCAGACGGCAGGGTACGTAGTCAATCCCATGGTGCGGCTGTCCTTTAATGGCATCCATGAGCTGCCGAGCGGCAAGGCGGCCAATCAGCTCGGTGTTGTTGTCGATGCTAGTCAATGAAGGCCTGGAGGCGTTGACCAGCACATCCCAGTTGTCGTGGCCTACTACCGCCACATCATCAGGAATCGACAGTCCCTGCTGCTTCAATGCATCGATGCAGCCCCTTGCCAGTTGATCGCTTTGACAGACGACTGCATCAAAATCGACGCCTTGGTCAAGCAATAGCCTGGTGGCTGCGCGTCCCCAATTCTCATTCCAACGGCCGTATCGGATTGGCCCAGCAGGTTCAAGGCCGAATTCTGCTAGGGCCTCAAGTGATCCCTTGGTCCGATCTGTGGCTGCCGTAAAAGTTTCGTCGCCTCCAATGATCGCTATTTTGTTGCGTCCGCATGAGATGAGCGAATTGACTGCGATTCGTCCGGCATCGACATTGTCGCAGGTGACAGAAGCATCATTGGGATTGGTTGACGGTCCATATGCATAGACCAAAGGGACGCCTACGTTTCCCAGACTGGAACGAGGATTCGTTTCCCTTTGCACGATGAGCAGACCGTCCACATTCAACGAGAGCAGTTTTTCAACATGGCTACGCTCCAGTGCTTCATCACCTCGGGCGTTCGCCAGCAAAACGGAGACGGAGCCAGCGCGCAACTCGTTTTCGGCCCCAATCAGGATAGGGGTTGAAAAACGGCCGGTCAGGTCGGAGGTGACCAGGCCGATGATGCCGCTCTTTCCGCTGGCCAGGGATTGAGCCATCTTGTTTGGGCTGTAGTGTAAACGCTCTGCCGCTGCCCGAACCTTTTTTCTGGTCGCGGGACTTACCCTGGGCTGGTCATGAAGCGCTTTAGAAGCCGTCGACAGTGACACCTGAGCCATTTGTGCCACATCCGACAGCCTGACAGTCCGTGTTGTCTTCCCCATGTCCGACTCCAGTTCGCGATTTTTCCGAGCAGTTGATTGTATTGTGTGTTAACCCTTATGCTAGTGCGGCCTTACGAGGATTTCGGTAGTCGCGAAAACACGGAACCGATATTTTCGCATTAGTACGTCAAAAGTAGAAGAAAATAATCCACTTAGAAATAATCAATAGGCTAGTAACATTATGAGAAAGCGATTTTGCATTTTCGCTTATATCGCATATGATGAAAGGGCTTTCGGCGTGGACCATTCGGTTGGATTCAAATGACACTCGTCGAATGCTAAGCGGAGTTTCCGCTGCCAGCTCTCAACGATGAGCGGGAACGTAGAGAAAGAAGCAGATATGATCTCGATGAAGAGCATCGTACGTACGACGACGGCCATAGCCGCTGCCGCCATGCTCCTGCCATTGGCCGCATGTGGAGGAGGATCCCAGTCCGGCGCGGTTTCGGACAAGATACCGGCCAAGGGGACGGACGACGGGGCGCAAATCACCCTGTGGACCAGATCGCCACTGGAGCGGCAGGCAAAAAATGTGGTTGGGGTGTACAACAAGTCCCATAAGAACAAGGTGAAGTTGGAGATCATCCCCAACGACGATATGGAAGGCAAGGTTGGCGGAGCCTCCCAGACTGGTTCGCTGCCCGATATTCTGGCGGGTGATGTGGTCCGCATTCCCTATTGGGCTTCTGAGGGCATCTTCAAGGACATCACCAAGCAGATTGATGCCCTGTCAAATAAAGCCGATCTTCAACAGGGACACATCAAGGCCGGAACCGTGGATGGCAAGAAATACACACTGCCATTCATCACCGATGTATCGATCATGGTCTGGAACAAGGACCTTTATCAGCAGGCCGGTCTGGATCCGGAGAAGGGCCCAGCCAGCATAGAGGAATTTACAAGCCAGGCCAAGAAGATCGCCGGTTTGAACAAGGACGGGGTCTCAGGATCATATCTGGCTGGCCAATCAGGCGGGGCGCTGGCGTTCGATCTTTTCCCGTCCTCATGGGCTGATGGTCATGAAGTGATGAACGATGACGGCAGCAAGGCCTCTCTGGACAACCCCTCTATGAAGGCCACCCTGGAAGCCTACCATCAGCTTGCTGAGACCACCAATGGCCTGGGAGCAGGCTCCAAGGAGGAGACGGGTGCTACCTGGACAGCCCCATTTGCCAATGGAAAGGTCGGTGTGATGCCCTATCCCAACACCTCGGTGACCGCAGTCATTGAGGCAGAGAAGAAGGGCGGTTTCAAGGTTGGTGTGGCTCCTATACCAGGCACTGAAGAGGGCAAGACTGCAACTTTCCTCGGCGGGGATGCTATGGGAATCTCCAAGGACAGCAAGCATGTCGCTCAGGCTTGGAACTTCCTTTCCTGGCTGATGCAAGCAGATAGCCAGAAGCAGGTGTTTGCCGACAAAGGTGATACCGCTTCGAACATCCGTACCCTGAAAACCGCTTACACCGATGCTGATCCGCGGGTGCAGACCATCAATTCCGTCATTATCGATGGTCATGGTCAGACCCCCAAGTCTCCGGCCTTCAACGAGGCATTCAATGCCGCCGGGTCACCCTGGCAGCTGCTGATTCAAAATGCCGTCTGGGGCAAGGGTAATTTGCAAGCCGACAATCAGGCGGTCAGCAAGGTCCTGTCCAAGGAGTGAATGGTCGTAAATACGGATCCATCGATTTCGCCAGAAGGGTTGCGGAGGAACCTTTCTGACGATAGCCGACGATTGGTATGACCAACGAAGGGGTGCAATATGTCAGGCAGCAGTGAGCAAGCAGTAACACGAAGACGAAGCAGGGTACGCGGAAGAAGAATGCGCCGAGGGATGATTTATGCTCTCCCGGATTGGCTGTTCATTATCGTTCTTTTCGTCGTTCCCATCGTCCTGCTGATCGTCATGGCGGGTTCTCGCTGGACCTTGATGGGTGGTAATCGGGGTTGGAATTTCCCGACGAATTTCATCAAGGTTCTGCACAATGAACTGCTTGGCCATGCCATCGGGTTCACATTGGAGTACACGGTCATAGTAACTGTTATTCTCCTGGTTCTCGGACTGGGATTGGCCTTGCTCGTGCAGGAGTCCAGTGCATGGAACAACGTGCTTAGGACCTGCTTCCTGCTGCCTAGCGCCACCGGACTGGCTTCAGCATCATTGCTCTTCTATGCCCTGTATTCGCCGCAGGTGGGACCGGTCACAAAAATCCTGGCTCATCTGGGGCTTATGGATGCCAATGGTTCTGTGCTGGCCACCGGACAGAGTGCTCTTTGGGCCACCATTATTGTCATTGTTTGGCGGTTCTCGGGGTACTACATGCTGCTCATGATGATAGGTCTGCAATCCATCCCGGGTGATCTTTACGAAGCCGCACGCATGGATGGGGCGGGTACTTGGCGGATTTTCAGGTCAATCACCCTTCCTTTGATGCGGCCGACCATCATCATGTGCTTGGTCTACTGCGTGACGGGGTCCATTCTCGCTTTCGATCAGTTCTTCATCCTGACCAAGGGTGGACCCAACAACGCGACCATGACCGTAGTCGAGCTCATTTACAACTTTGCCTTCGACTCCAAGAAAGACCTGGGCATGGCTGCAGCGCTCTCTTTGATTGTGCTGCTGGCCCTGGTTGTCATTAATTCCATTCAAATGCGCGGTCTGCGCGACAATACCAAGTAAGGGGAATCATGACTACGCCCTTGTGGAAACGCTGTATAAGCAGGATTCTTCAGGCCCTGCTGGCTCTGGTCTTCATTGCTCCTCTGATATGGGTGGTCATCTGCTCCTTCAGTCCGCAGACCGGATCGGCCCAGACGGACGGTTGGGGACCGGGCAATTATCTGACCTTGTTGCATTACCAGGACGGATTACCTACCTACCTGGCCAATTCAGTGGTAATTACCCTGGTCACGGTAGTGCTTTCTGTAATTGTCTGCACTATGGCTGGATACTCCTTCTCCAGATTCGAATATCCAGGTCATGATCTGGGATTTATGGTAACGCTGTCCATTCTCATGGTGCCATATGCATCCCTGCTGATACCGCTCATGGTTTGGTACAAGGACATCGGTCTGAACGATTCCCTTGTTGGCGTCGGTCTTGTCCTGACTCTTTTCCAGCTTCCCATGAGCACCTTCATTATGCGGATAGCATTTGATGCCATTCCTAAGGATATGGAGGAGGCCGCCATGGTGGACGGATGCAACAGCCTGCAGGCGCTGGTCAAGATCCTGATGCCTGTGGTCAAACCTTCCATGGTGACCGTGGGACTGCTGGCCTTCCTTGAAGCATGGAATAATTTCATGATTCCCCTCTACCTTGTCGGATCCTCGCACGCCCCCCTGCCTTTGGCCTTGGTCAACATGCGTCAGCAGACTATGGGCGTCATTGACTATGGAGCTACAGAGGCCGGTGTGGTTGTGTTGCTCCTGCCTGCAGCAATCCTCTTCCTGGCGCTTCAGAAGTATTACGTCAAGGGATTCATGGCAGGCGCAGTCAAGGGCTGACGGTCCGCGTTGATGATCGTCGACAGAAGGAGAACGAATGAGAAAATCACAGTTGCGCGGGAAGCCACTGCCTAGTGAACCCCGAGTCAGAATTACATCAACTTTTTGGAAACGACGGCGGGAACAGATCGCACGTGTGGTTTTGCCCTATCAGTGGCAGGTTCTCAATGATCAAGTCGATGTAAATGTGCCTGATGATCCAGCCGGCAATCAGGGTTCCGACCCACTCAGTCATGCCGTCAGCAATCTGCGCATTGCCGCTGGTGAGCAGGATGGAGAATTCAAAGGCATGGTCTTTCAGGATTCTGACGTCTACAAGTGGCTGGAGGAAGCAGCCTATGTGCTGAAGTACCATCCGGATCCTCATCTGCAAGAGGTCTGCGATAACACTGTGGACATTATTTCCCGGGCTCAGGCTCCAGACGGGTACCTGGTCACCGCTTTTCAGATTGGGACGGGTCCTTGGGCGGATCGCAGGCCTTTTACGCAGCTGCAGCAATCCCATGAAACCTACAGCATGGGTCACTACATAGAAGCAGGACTGGCCTATTACCAAGTCACCGGCAACAGACAGGCTCTGGATATAGCTCGTCGGATGGCTGATTGCATTGATGCGCATATCGGACCTGAAGAAGGGAAAATCCATGGAGCCGACGGTCATCCTGAAATCGAGCTTGCCCTCTGCAAGCTCTTTGAAGCCACTGGTGAAGAGCGGTATAAGCAATTGGCTGCCTACCTCATCGATGTTCGTGGGCAGGATCCAGGTTTCTACGCAAAGCAACAAGAGAGCGCGCCAGGTGAGCAAATTACGCCCGATATGGCTGATTATCCTCTGGAGTACTTTCAGGCTGACCGCCCAGTTCGCCAGCAACAAACAGCCCATGGCCATGCAGTGAGGTTGATGTATTTATGCACGGGTATGGCTCACTTGGCCACCATTACCCAAGATGCAGACTTAAAACGCACAGTATGCCGACTATGGCGCAACTTGGTTGACAAGCGTATGTACATCACCGGGAATATCGGGTCCACTCATGTCGGCGAGTCTCTTACCTACGATTACGACCTGCCTAATGACACTATGTACGGTGAAACCTGTGCATCGGTCGGAGCTACCATGCTGGCCGAGAGAATGCTTGCGTTGGATGCAGATGGTGAATATGGCGACATACTGGAGCGCGAGCTTTTCAACGGCGCCTTGGCAGGCATCAGTTTGGATGGGCGTCAGTACTTCTATGTCAATCCTCTCCAGGTTGATCCCGAGGGCGTAGACAATCCGGATCGTCATCACGTTCTGGCACATAGAGTGGACTGGTTTGGCTGCGCCTGCTGTCCGGCCAACATCGCTAGACTGATCGCCTCCGTGGATAAATATATTTATGCAAGGCCCGATGATTCCACGGTGCTCAGCCATCAGTTCATCGCCAATCAGGCCAGCTTTGACAATGGTCTTGAAGTTGTGGAGTCCACGAATTTCCCATGGAGTGGTCTTGTTGACTACAACTTAGAAATGTCAGCGGATGCACCCGGACCGGTTCGTTTCGGCATCAGAGTGCCCAGTTGGACGGGGGATTCCTACAAGTTGACCCTTGACGGATTCGAAGAATCGACGGAGCTTGACCGCGGATTCTTTTATGTGGTTCTGGCTCCGGGCCAAAAGAGCCATGTTCACTTGGAAATGGATATGGCTGTTAGGCTCATGAGAGCCAACTCGCGAGTTTCGTCGGATGCCGGATCTGTTGCGCTCATGCAAGGCCCTCTGGTCTATTGTGCCGAGTCGACTGATAATCCAGGGGAGCTTTGGCAGTACCGGGTCCTTGTCGATCCTCAGAAAGTGACTTCTGAATTCGATCAGGATCTGCTTGGTGGCGTTGATGTGCTGACAGTACCAGCCATGCTTGATTCCGAGGATGGCCCTGATGATCCTCTCTACATGCCTCTGTCAGATAAGTATGAGCGCTCTGTAAACATGAAGTTGATTCCTTACTACGCATGGGCCAATCGGGAGACGGGAAGCATGAAAGTCTGGCTACGAAGCTGATAAAGAAAGGTTCTGACTTTTTGTGATGGCCGCAGAATAGCCCAAACTATTCCCCGATTCGCTCAATGCGTACTCACTTCGTGACAGCTTCCTGATGGATACACTCGTACTTCGGCAATCGCGGGGGCGGGTTTCGTCCCTGCCGCACCGGTCGAGAAAGAGGTAGCCACAGTGAGCAGGTACGCGATGGAGACTGCACGTTGGATCCGTCATGCCACCATGGACGACTTTGAGGCGATCATGCCTGTCTACGCCTACGCCAGAAAGCGGATGGCCGAGACTGGCAACCCCCGTCAGTGGGGGGACAAGTACCCCCTGCCCGAACGCATCCGCGAGGACATCGCCGGGGGCCACACCATGCTCTTGGTTGACGATGCGGCTGGCATGGATCAGATTCCTGACGATCCTGCCTACCCTGAACCTGAGTTGGACGAGCACAAGGGCAGCCACGAGCGCATCATCGGCGTTTTTGCCCTCTTCCATGACCCGGAACCTGATTATAAGGTCATTGACGGCAGCTGGCTGGACGACCGGCCCTATACCACCATCCATCGGGTGGCTGCCTCGGGACTGGGGCGTCATGCGGCCGGGGACCTGCTTGACTGGAGCATGCGCCGGTACGAGAACATCCGTGCCGATACGGGACTGAAGAATTATGCCATGCAGCACATCCTGGAGACCCACGGTTTCACCCGCTGCGGCAACATCATCATGCCTGAGAACAAGGAGATCGAGAACGTGCGGGTGGCTTACCAGCGGCACGATCGGCCCCTTGACCTGGCTGAGCGCGAAAGGGCCGCCAGGCGCTTGGTTGCCGTCTGAGGGCGGAGGCCGACCGTCGCAGCGCCGTCGCACAATGGAGCCATGACATTGAGCGCAGCACCGGCATGGCGGTTCTCCGGGCCCGAGGGCCAGCGGCATTACGAGCAAGCTCTTCGGGCCTATCCTGGACAGATCATCGTGGACTTGCGGACCTTGAAGGCCAATATGGCCACCCTGGTGAAGCTGGTTCATTCCACGAACCCCGGTGCTGCAGTCATGGGTGTGGTCAAGGCCGATGCCTACGGCCACGGGCTCATCCCCGCCGCCCTAGCGGCACTGGGGGGCGGGGCAACTTGGCTGGGAACGGCCCAGTCCAGCGAGGCCCTGCGTCTGCGTCGTGCAGGCATCGGCCCCGACCGTTGCCGGATTCTGTCCTGGATGTTCAATGGGGACCGCGCCCCCTTTGATCAGTTGATCCAGGCTGACATCGATCTGGGCATCGGCTCCCTAAAGACCATGGACATGGCAGCCCAGGCGGCAGATCGGGCCGGCAGACCTGCACGCGTCCATATCAAGGTGGACACCGGCTTTGGACGCAACGGCTTCACCCCTGAAGCCTTCGGGGATGCCCTGCACGAGCTCTCCGGCCTGGCCGCCAAGGGGCTGTTGGAGCCTGTGGGGCTTTTCAGCCATCTGGCAGTGGCCGACATGCCTGGCGTGGACGAGTTTGTGTCGTCCACTGACGAGCAAATCGCGCTCTTCGAGGAGTTCTCCGACAAGATGACGGCCGCAGGCATGAAACCCGAAATCCGGCATTTGGCCAATACCGCCGCCACGCTGACCCGTCCTGGGATACGTTACGATCTGACCCGTCCGGGCATCGGCCTGTACGGATACGAGCCTGATCCCTCCATGGGGGTTTCGGCCGATTATGGTCTGCGTCCGGCCATGACCCTCCAGGCCCAGCTAGGCACTGTCAAGGATATGCCGGCCGGTCATGGCATCTCCTACGGGCGCACCTATTTGACGGAGAAGCCCACCAGCACGGCCATCATGCCCCTGGGCTACGCCGACGGGATCCATCGGTCTGCCTCGGGCTTTGACCGCCAGGGCGCCATGGGCCGGGAGCACTGGGGCGGACCCGTCCGTTTGATGACTCGTCAAGGACCCAGGTTGGTTCGCGTCGCTGGAAGGGTCTGCATGGACCAGTGCGTACTTGATCTCAAGGGTATGGCTTCCGACCTGGGAGTGAGCGAGGGCGATACCGTTATTCTCTTCGGTCCAGGCAGCGGAGAGGATCAGGCCGAGCCAACCGCTGACGACTGGGCCCGGGCCGCCGACACCATCAGCTATGAGATCTTCACCTGCCTGCGCAGCCGGATTCCACGGCTCTACTTGGGCGTGCATGAGGTGATCGACCCTGCCGACCTGCATCTGATGGCCGCTGAATCCATTCTTTGAGACCACTATCACAGGTAGAACCTGGGCTTGGGGCCTTGTCAAGGGGCAATATAAGTGGTGAGATGAGGTTATGACTACATATACAGGAAATGAACCCAGCAATATCTCATACACAGCCGTAGCTGACATCACCGGAGGCCGCGAGGGCCATGCGGATAGCCACGAGCCCGATCTCTCCCTGGACCTGGATACACCCAAGGCCATGGGGGGCAAGGGCCAGGGCACCAACCCCGAGCAGCTCTTCGCCATCGGTTGGGGAGCCTGCTTCCAGGGAGCCATGGGACTGGCCGGCAAGGAGTTGCGTGTGCCAGCCACCAAGTTGGCCCAGAGCAAGGTGCGCACTCATATCTCCCTTGGCGACCAGGGCGAGTCCTTCGGCATCAAGGCTCTAATTGAGGTCTGCCTGCCCGGCGTCGATCGTGATCTGGCCACCCGCCTGGTGGAACGCACCCAGGAGCTCTGCCCCTATTCCAAGGCAACGGCGGGCAATGTGCCCACTGAAGTGGTGGTCGTGGACAATCTGGACTGAACGGAGCGGGCGCGCCTGATGGGCACTGACGAGGAGGGCGGATCCCGCCTGCTGGCCGAGGGCTACTCCGCCCAGGATCAGGAACGGTGGGCGCCAGAGCCTCCAAAGACCAGCAGCAGGACCGCCTTTGAACGTGATAGGGCGCGTCTTGTCCATTCTTCAGCCTTGCGTCGGTTGGGGGCCAAGACGCAGATCCTGGTCGCCGGCACCGACGACTTTGCACGTACGCGGCTGACCCACACCTTGGAGGTGGCCCAGATTGGTCGGCAGATCGGGACCATGCTGGGCTGCGACCCCGACGTGGTGGATTGTGCCTGCTTGGCCCATGACCTGGGCCATCCGCCCTTCGGCCACAACGGCGAACGCGCCCTGTCTTCGCTGGCCTCCGACATAGGGGGATTCGAGGGTAATGCACAGACCCTTCGATTGCTGACCAGGCTGGAGCCCAAGGTCTTCCATCCGGACGGACGCTCGGCAGGGGTCAACCTGACCAGGGCTGCCTTGGATGCTGCGGTCAAATATCCCTGGACCCTGGCCGAGGCCTCGGCTCATCCCAAGGGGGAGAGGACGGCCAAGTTCTGCGTCTACCCTGACGACCAAGAGGTCTTTCATTGGCTTAAGCAGGGGGCGCCGCAGGCCAGCACTCCTATGGAGTGCCAGGTCATGGATTTGGCTGATGACATCGCCTACAGCGTCCATGACGTGGAGGATGCCATCGTGGTCGGTTCCTTCGTGCCTGAGCGACTGGCTGAGCCCAGGATCATCGATGGCGTGGTCCGGGCTGCCCGATCCTGGTATGGCGACCGATGGGATGCTGACCAGCTGGTACGAGCTTTGGAAACCGTCCGTGGCATGTTGCCGTTGGGCTTCGACGGTTCACGTCGGGCCCTGGCTACGTTGAAGAACACCACCAGCTATCTGATTGGGCGCTTTGCCGACTCCGTGGAAGCGGCCACCCGAAGCCGCCATGGCCAAGGCCCGTTGACCAGGTACTCGGGGGGGCTGGTCATTCCTCCCCGGACCTCCTATGAGATTGTGGCCTTGAAGGGGATTGCTGTCTACTTCGTCATGGCTCCCCGTGAGAAGGAGCCCTTCCATGCAGAGCAGCTGAAAATCGTGACCGACCTGGTTGAGGTGATGATGGCCGACTCGCCAGCACCTTCGGATGCTCTGGAGGATGTCTTCCTGGAGGATTGGCGTCAGGCGGGTTCAGACGGGGAGCGCCTGAGGGTGGCCATCGACCAGGTGGCCTCTCTGACCGACGGCTCGGCATTGGCCCTGCATTCCCTGGTCTGCCCCTAGGCCTGCGGCATTTATGCCGGGCGCAACACATCGGCCTGGCCCGGTAGGCTGGGTGTCATGTCCGGAATGATCGAGAAGGAAGACATCGAGAAGGTCAGAGCCAAGGCCGATCTGTATGAGATCGTCTCTGAAAGCGTGACTCTGAAGCCTTCAGGTTCCGGCACTTACATGGGCTTGTGCCCCTTCCACGATGAGAAGTCCCCGTCCTTTTCGGTACGTCCGTCCATGGGGGTCTGGCACTGCTTCGGCTGCGGCCTGGGCGGCGATGTCTTCACCTATGTCGAGCAGGAGGAGAACGTCGAGTTCGGTGATGCCGTCGAGATTCTGGCAGACAAGTACCAGATTGAGCTGCATTACGAAAACTCCCGCCAGGACAAGCGCCGGGGGTCCAAACGTTCCCGGTTGCTGGAGGCCAACGAGGAGGCCCAGCGTTTCTTCGTCTCGCAGATCATGAGCAAGGAGGCGCTGGCAGCGCGCAAGCTCTTGGCGGGCAGAACCTTCTCTCAGGCTGACAGTGCGCATTTCGGCTGCGGATACGCCCCACGCGGATGGGACAATCTGGTTCGCCACCTGGCTACCAAGGGTTTCACACAGCAGGAGATGCTGGATGCCGGTCTGGCCAGGCAGGGGCAACGGGGGGTCTATGACTACTTCCGGGGCAGGGTCACCTGGCCTATCAGGGATTCCACGGGCCGTACCCTCGGCTTTGGCGCTCGCAAGCTCTACGAGGACGACGGCATCAACGCCAAGTACATCAACACGCCGGACACCCAGCTCTACCGCAAGAACCAGGTGCTTTACGGCATCGACCTGGCCAAAGACGCCATCGTCAAAAAGCGACAGGTGGTGATCGTGGAGGGCTATACCGACGTCATGGCCTGCCACCTTGCCGGTGTCGATACGGCTGTAGCAACCTGCGGCACTGCATTCGGCGAGGATCATGCCAAGATCGTCCGCCGGCTCATCTCCGACGACGCCCTCGGCGCCATCCAGCTGATCGGGCCGGTCCAGGGTTCCCGGGTGGTTTTCACCTTCGACGGTGATGCCGCCGGGCAGAAGGCCGCCCTGCATGCCTTCGGCCTTGACGGGAGCTTTCTGACGCAGACCTTCGTGGCAGTGGCTCGGGAGAATCTGGATCCATGTGATCTGCGCATCCGCTATGGCGATGAGGCCGTGCGTTCCCTGGTCGAGCATGCCCGGCCGCTATACGACTTCGTCATCGACACCGCCGTGGCCATGTTCGATACCCAGTACACCACCGGGCAGATGGGGGCGGTCAAGGCCGTAGCACCAATCCTGGCCCAGATCAGAGATCGCTCCCTGGTGGGGGCCTACACTCGCAAGACTGCCAGAAAAATCGGCGTGGATCTGGATCTGCTGCGCCAGGAGGTCAACAGGGCCCGTCGCAAGCTGCATGTGAAGGACCAGGATGCCTATGCGGTCCGAACTCCTCACCGCGGTGCGGGTGAATCAGAGGGTCGTGCGGGCCAGGGCAGTGACGATGCCATGCGACGCCGAAGAATACAGCGTGAGGATGCCCTTCGACAGGGCTACCACCACATCGATGATGCCGTCTTCATCTGCGAGCAGCAGTTCATGGGCGTGCTTATCCAAATTCCCAGAGCGGTCGGATCGAATGCCTTCGCCCAGCTGAGTCCGGACAGTTTCGAGGTTCCGATTTTCCGCTCCCTCTATCGGGCGGTGCAGGCCGCCGGAGGGCTGCCTGACAGGAAGACGCCCCAAGGACTGTGGATGCATAATCTGACCAAGGCTGGCGGGCCCATGCTGGAGTCGGCCATTAACGAGCTGGCCGTCATGCCCCTGCCGCTGAATTTGGATAAGCAGGAGGATAAGCAGAGGGGCTCAGGACCCGGCTCCAAGAAAGGCGACAAGGGGGACGATCAGAGCACAGGCTCCGAGGGCGCGGATGTTCAGCTGAAGCAGCCTAGCCCAGAGGAGCGTCAGTATGCCTCAGAGCTGCTGGCAAGGCTGCTGGATGCCACCTACATGCGGCTGATTGCCTCGGTCAAGCACCAGATGAATCAGTTGCCTGACGGCCAGGAGAAGTTCGACCTTCTCGGCCAGCTCACTCAATACGAGACCCAGCGCAACGAATTGCGCAACCAGGTCTTCGGCAACGCCGAGTGAACTGCTGGTTAGAAAAGTTGATCCTCCCTGTCCTTGTCGAAGTTTTCCTTGTAGACAGGGACGGAGAGGACCTGGGGTTGGTGTGGTCTCCCCGTTAGGCGGGGAAGGATATCTGTGAGTTGATGCAGGTCATCACAGTAACAATGATCGCGGTAATGATGCCACCCAGGTAGGGATTTCTGGTGTGACGGTAGATCGCCCGGGTCACCAGAGGCATGACAGCCAGCGGGACCAAGGGTGTCAGCATCCAGTCTGGTATCTGTGTGTTGTTACCGAACAGGCCGTTGACTCCAGTGACGAAGAAATACCCGTATCCAACCACTGCTATAAGCAGAGCCGGCAGCATGTTGAAGAATGCCAGCAGACCTATGTTGGCTGTTGAGTTCCTCCCGAACGAGGTGGAGTAATTCAGGCTATTGATGAAGACCGATGTGGTTCCATAGGCTACAAGGAAGAAGGGCAGTAGCTTGAGCATCTCAGGAATCTTGTCGGCGGTAAATGGTCTGGCGGCCCAGTACCAGAACCGGAAATCGGAGTTGAAGAGGAACTTGCATGTGAAGATCAGCAATATAGCCAGAAGACTGACTGTCAGTGCAAGCGTTATTGTCTGCCAAAGTCTTCCTCCACCGATGGGCAGATCAAGATCCGAGACTTTAGTCCCCCTCTTTCGCGCATACAAGCGGTACCACAGAATTGTCAACGCGATCATGAATATGGCATTCAGGCAGCCCCACACACCGTAGAACAAGGGCATACCTTGCCGAAAGTAGTTGCCGATATGCTTGTCGACTTTCAGTCCGAACAACGTCAAGGCGCTGGCAACTGAGAAGGCGGTGGCCGACAGTAGGCAGACCCAAAGCCATACTGAACCTCCCTTATAGGCATCAGCTTGACGCATGCGTGCCGGTTCCTCTGAGCCGGCCTTTTTGAAGAGGCTGGTTCTGACTAGACAGAGTGTTCCATAGACCATGAAGAGCATGAGGCCGATCAGTCCAAGAAGCCCTCCGACCATTTTGACAGGATAGATATGATTGCTGTCGGCGAGGTCGGTTTTCATGTTGAAAGCCCTAACCATGAATTGAACAGCATCGGTGCATGGCTGGGATAGGAAGAGCACTGTTCCGTGCGTCCCGTTCTCCATATAAATGACGTGTGAGGCTTGATGGCCATTGATCTGCTTGCGGTACCACCGGCCGCTGATCCCTGCAGGTGTATGGTCAGTGGGCGTGATGCCGAAGTTGAGGAAGGACCGTGCGTTATTTGATTTGAGGTACTGCGGGTTGGGCTTAATTTTGCCAGTCGACGTATCTTTTTCCTTGAAAGAGTAGTCGTCGTATTTGCCGGCGAGTACTCCTACCGTGCGCTCGCGATAGTAGTTGAAATACTTACCGTTGGTGTTCTTCTTGGCTGCTTCGACGACGTTCGTCTTGCCGGGAACATACCCGAAGGCGGCCGTCTCATTGTCCTTATAGACAGGGTCTCGGCTGACATAGAGCACGGTCTTGATCAGTGGATGCTGGCGCTTGTTGTCGATCAGGATGGATTCATGGATGGTGTTCCCGCCTCTTGAATGCCCTGAAACCCCTATCCGATCAGCATCGACAAAGGGGAGAGAGGTGAGGTATTCCACCGTGTCATACAATCCGCGTCCGTTCACAAGCCATTCCTGGTCATTGAGAATTTCGGACTCGCCATGGCCATAAAGGTCGAAAGATACCACGACGAAACCTCTGCGAGCCCACTCAATCTGGAAATCGTCGCTTTTCTCCTTGTTGGTGTTGCCTCCGTGAGCAAAGACAATGGCAGGTGCCGGGTGCTTAGGAGAAGCCGATTTTGGCTGGAGCATATCCATGCTCAATCGGTGGCCTGAGGGCGATTCAATCTGTAGCGTCTCCTTGGTAACGTGTCCCCCATCGGTTTGAGCCAGATTGGACATAAGTCCACACGCCAGACAGAGAATTAGGGAAATGACCAGACCGATGGCCGGATTATGAATAATGTTGGTTTTTCTCATGGATTCATCCTTTTTGCGATGTTCGCGTAGTCGTCCAGGATTGTTTCTTTCATTGATGATCCTCTTTGTTCATCGGATATATGGGTGCCGAAACCAGCAACGACTACGACAGACCCAGTTTTGGTGCAAGACAGAGCACAGTAATCGTTCCCCGTTTAGATAACCGGTGATGCCTTACTGATATAGTATTACCGGTAAGGCACGACAACATGTTTTTTATGAATACCTTGGCCTTGTGGCACATTCTCAAGTACCGAGCGGATGGGCGGAATACGCCGTGGTATTAGGCTTGAACATACAACGCCGAAGAACGGCTTTACATTACAGCCAAGAGTTCGTCGCCTATAATGCCAACCTTTCTCGGTTTGCATATCAACAGTTGGAGCATGGCCAGTCACGGCCTGGGAGTCCAGCCAATCCCAGTTTGATCAACATAATGGCAGTTGCTCAAGTACTTAATGTGAGCCTGGATGAGTTACTGCCTGCTCCATGGCCAGATCTTCATGCTAAGTAGTGCGGGGGTGGAGCCATTCTCAAGACAAGCCCTGCCGATAGGGTGAATGCATGAACAAGGAGCATCAAAAGAGAGCAAGTCGTGCCGGTTCGGCTGACAAAGCCCGTTCTGTTGAAGGTCGTCGACCGCTTGCTGTCTTCTGGGATATGGACGGAACCCTGATCGACTCAGAGCCTTACTGGCATCAGGCGGAGGTAGATCTAGCGCGCAAGCATGGGGGAGACTGGAATACTGACATGGGTTGGCAGGTTTCGGGCAAACCCCTGCCCAAAGTAGCAAGGGTGATGCGCGAGCGGGGTCTTGACCTTCCAGAGAATCAGATTCCGGATCTGCTGATTGACGGGGTGATTGCCATGGAGGAGCGTCACATGCCATGGATTGAAGGAGTCCGTGACGTCTTGGCAGACCTAGTTGAGGCTGGCATCCCCTCCATTCTGGTCACTACTTCGCCACGCCGAATGGCTCAGGCTGTGGTCGCCAAGGCTCCTGACGGGGCTTTTGCCGACTATGTGTGTGGGGATGACGGACTGGCGCAAAAGCCTGATCCCGCTCCTTATCTGCATGCGGCGGGTCTGCTGGGCATCACAAGTCCTGATCAAATGGTCTCTTGCTTGGCTTTCGAAGACACCCTGACTGGCATCACTTCTGCTGTGGCATCGGGAGCCACCACTGTAGCCTATACCGGCACCAACCCGGTCGACACCTCTTCGGGTCCCCAGTTCGCTTCCATGAATAGCTATGCTGGAGTCACCTTGGATGATCTTTCCTCTTTGGTAACTCGCAGGCTTAAAGACTAAATCGTGCTTGAGGTTGTGGATAAGGCTGCAATTGACCACAGGGAGCATTCGTAGTTCTGTCTGCATTAAAGGGGATCTTAGGCTGAGGTCATGAAAGCAGAGATAAAATGGCAGCCTGAGCATTTCGAACTTGAACGCACCAGTGTATGGGACTTTCCTAACAGGGGAAAGTGGGCTGGTCATAACGGTAGCTATCCGGGCAATTGGTCCCCCTATGTGCCCCGCAATGTGATTCTTCGTTATTCTAAGGAATCCGATGTTGTTCTCGACCAATTTGTAGGAGGGGGCACAACAATGGTTGAGGCCGCCCTTCTTAACAGACGTGGAATTGGGTTGGATATTAATACCAAGGCTTTGCATGTCGCACAGTGTCATATATCGTCTGTGCCACATGCTGAAAGGATTCAGCTTTTTCAAGCTGATGCCAGGAATCTTGCTTGCATCAGCGATGAATCGATTGATCTGATATGTACGCATCCACCCTATGCGAATGTGATTAAGTATGGCGGTGATGACCGTGATCTGTCTGGCATGACGCTGCAGACGTTCCTAAAGTCGATGACTACGGTAGCTCGTGAAAGTCTTCGTGTGCTCAAGCCGGGAAGAATGATCGCCTTGATGATGGGCGATATGCGTCGGGCTGGGCGGTACATCGCTCTGGCTGACGCTGTTATGCACAGATTCGTGGACGAAGGATTTCGATTAGAAAATATAGTAATCAAAATTCAGCATAATATGCGGGGAACCAGACTCCATTGGTCTGCCGAACGCCAGTTGCCCTTCTTGCTCCTAGAACATGAATATTTGTTTATTTTCAGTAAGACCCTAGGCTGAACTTTAGGTCTTGCATGGGCTTGTTTACATTGCGATTCAGGTTACTGGTTCTCTGTGAATTCTGGAAGCGTTCCAATCCACTTTAGCCAGCCCAGGACCGTTGAAGCTCTGCGCCCGCTGGTCGTGTGGTTGCATATGTTTCGTTGCTCAAGATAGGTGGTTGCCTCTGACCGCAGTCGAACTGGACTGATCTTGTCAATGAAAAGACGGCTGAAAAAATCGTGGAAGACCTGATGCGATAGGATCTTGGAGACAAGTGCCAGCTGCCTTTTCTTATAGTCGAGCGATAGGATTCGTCTGGCCTCCGAGGTCAGCGTGCATTCCGTGGAACCGTGACTTTGGCGCTCAAACAGGTCCAGATAGCGCCCGGCGCTGGCATAATAATTGCTCTGGCGAACGTCCAGGCCCATATAATCGGTAATATCTGCCGTGGTCATGGGTTCATTGTCCTGCATATGCTCCATGAGCGAGATGATTCTATCCATCTTGTCTGCCTGCGGGAAGGGGATGTCGGAATTTGGAACGTCTGGCACAGGAGTGATTGATTTCCACAACTTGATGATGTCGCGCATAGTGACGGAAATGTCCTGGAAGGTGTAATAGGCGCTGCTTACCCGCTCTATAGAGGAGTAGTTCATCGGATCGGTAAATCGATATTCAATAAGCCGATACATCATGTTGTAATACTGACAAAAAATCAATCGTATGGGCTTGTTGACGCGCTGCAACCAAACCCGATAGGGGTAGTACAGCTGCCGGATGTGAAAGTCTGGGTTCAGGACGTTTTTGGCTTCGATGATAATTACGTTTTTGTGATTTTCGAATCCACCGTCTATTTCCATCTGTGCACGATCCACATGCACGGTTAAAGAACCACCTGAATATCTATTGATGTCAAAACTGAAAGCATCGGTACCCATGCGGCCATTGAAGGTTTCTACAGTCCGATCATCATTACCTAAAAAGCGGTCGAGGGTGCCTGTCGCCACCATGGCGTTAATAGCGTTGGATTCGGAGGTGATGTTTCCGCAGTCCAAGGACTCCAAATCAAGTTGCTTTATATGATGTAGGTTTCCTGGTTCTGTGGTGATGAATTCCGGCAAGGGCTCGTACAGATCTACGTTGGAGAGCAGATACTCGGAGCGTGATACTGGCAAGATGTTTAGATGTCGATCTCTGAGTGCTGCGGGTAGATTCTCGTTGGAGTCCCACTTAGCCATCAAGCGGGGCTCACGATATTTTTTGATTGTTTTAGCACTAATGCGGTAGTAGCCTTTTCGGCTAATTTCATCCATGATGTCATAATCCTGGATAATTGCCTTCCAAGCGGTGCTGGCGAGGGTGTGATCCCGGGCATCCTTGTTAACGGTATCAATCATGTATGAGCACTTCCTTGATAGCTCCGCGTTTATTGGCTTTGGAATTCACACTGCGTTTGGCTTCTACGGTTGTAATGTCATATTCCGAATAGAGTTTTCGGATTTTATCGCTGTCGCTATTGGACTCAAGAAAATGAACTTTTCGTTTTCTGAGATCGTCGCAAGTCTCTTTGAGCCTTTCTTGTTCCTTGTAGCCGAATCCTCCCTCGGTGTATCCGGTGAAAGATGCCGATGAAGAGATGGGCATGTACGGGGGATCCAAGTAGACGAAAGAGTGCTCATCAGCATCAGCCAAGGCAGTCTGATAATCACCGTTGAGAATTTTAATTTGGCCTTGCAAGTAGTCGCTCATGGCTTCGATAAGTTCCTTGTTGACGATATTGGGATGAGCATACCGTCCATAGGGTGTGTTGAACTGCCCAGCCGAGTTGACGCGGTAGAGGCCGTTGTAGCAGGTCTTGTTGAGGTAAATAATACGTGCTGCACGTTCTGGCGCAGGACGTTGAGCATACCCGGGTTCCCGATCCTGCGAGCGTATCTTGTAGAAATATTCAGAGCTGTTCTTAGCGGCGTGCTTTTCCAATTGCTTCACGAGTTCAGCAGGATGCTTCTTTATGCACATGTATACGTTGATCAACTCGGGATTGGAATCATTAATAACGGCCTTTTGGGGCTGCAGGTCGAATAGTACAGCGCCTCCGCCGACGAACGGCTCATAATATGTGTCAAACTCTTGTGGAATTAATGGGCGTATAGAACCGAGCAGCTGACGTTTGCCGCCTACCCATTTGAGAATTGGACGCAGTGAACGGTTCTTACTCATGCAGCTCCTTAGAAAACACCACAAGTCTATGCGTATCAGCATATAACTGGCCTGCTATAGGAATGGTCCGATATGGGTCAGAAAGAAAAGTTTCGGATAATCGTAGGCTGATCGCGGCGAGGTAATATTGACTTGAACATTACAGATTGCTGGAAAGTCCAGTGTTAGATTCAAGGGGGAAGAGTAGTTATGACCGCAACAAGTGCCAATGATCAGATTGCTATTGTCAATTCGAATGGGTATAACGGCAGTGAGCCGACAAGGGAGTGCCCCAGGTGCGGACAGACTAAGCCGCTGAGCGAATTTGGCTGGCGGGATATGGGTAATGGCGTAGTACGCAATCAGTCGTATTGCTCAAGGTGCAGGGCATACCGCTGATCGGTATCAAAACAGACCAGATTACAGGAGCTTAGTTGGCGTGCTCTAAGGTCGACGTGGCTGGAGTTGCGTTTCAGCTTTAAAAGTTTCACCTAACGCGCCTACAAGGATTGAATGCCAATCAGGGGTATCATGTCCTGGGCCATGATCCATGGCCCAGGACATATTCATGAGAAAGGCGCAGGCGAGTATATGACGACGCGCAAGATCATCCTGGACTGCGATCCAGGTCATGACGATGCGGTGGCTATCCTTCTGGCAGTAGGCGATCCGCGGATCGACCTGATCGGAGTGACTACGGTTGGCGGCAACCAGAGTCTGGACAAGGTTACCTACAACGCGAGGGCTGTGCTGGAAAAGGCTCATGCGCGCCAGGTGCCGGTCCATGCCGGATGTGATAGGCCATTGGTGCGTCCTCAGGAAGTAGCCGCCTCCATCCATGGCCAGACCGGTCTGGACGGGGTCGAACTCCCCGAGCCTACCCGGCCCCTGGATCCTAGCCATGCTGTCGATTGGATCATCGAGACCATCATGCGCGAGGAGCCGGGCACGGTGACTCTGGTTCCCACTGGACCCCTGACCAACATCGCTATGGCCGTTCGCAAGGAACCCCGCATTGTCGATCGGGTTCAAGAGGTTGTGCTCATGGGTGGCGGCTACCATGTGGGCAACTGGAGCGCTGTTGCTGAATTCAACATCAAGGTGGATCCCGAGGCCGCGCATATCGTCTTCAACGAGCCCTGGCCGGTCACCATGGTGGGGCTGGATCTGACTCATCAGGCCCTGTGCACCCCGGAGGTCCAGCAGCGCATTGAGGGCATCGGCACCGATCTGGCCCATTTCGTCAGCGGGTTGATGGACTTCTTCCGCAAGTCCTACCAGGACAACCAGGACTTCGTGGATCCGCCTGTGCATGATCCCTGCACTGTGGCCTATCTGATCGACCCCTCTATTGTGAGCACCCGTCGTTGCCCGGTTGATGTGGAGCTGCGCGGGGACTTGACCTGCGGGATGACCGTGGCCGATCTGCGCGGCCCTGAGCCCTCTGCTGAGGACTGCCACACCCAGGTGGCTGTCAAGCTGGACTTCCAGGGATTCTGGGACCTGGTGGTCAAGGCCATCACCACGATTGGATGAAATCAATGAAGGCTTCGAACGCAGCAGCACCCAAGACTGACAAGCCCGCTGCCACGACCGCTGGTGGCTCTGGCGCTTCTATTGCCGCCTTGATGACGGCCCTGATGGCCGCCGTCTTCGCCTTCCAGCTCAACGCCTCCATGCTTTCGCCGGCCCTAACGACCATGGAAACCGAGCTCAATGCCAGCAGCTCCAGCATTGGTCTGACACAAACGGTGTTCTTCACCTCCTGTGCCGTCTTCTCCCTCTTCCTGCCTCGGCTGGGCGATTTGGCCGGCCGCAAGAAGGTGCTGCTGGGCATGCTGAGCCTGACGGCGCTGGGATGCGTGGTCTCCGCTTTGGCTCCCAATGTGACGATGCTGATGATTGGGCGCGTCATTCAAGGAGTGGCCGGTCCGGTCGTACCCATGACCCTGATCATGCTGCATGCCGAAGTGACCGATGAGGCCCGCTACGCCAAGCTCATGGCCGTTTTGACGGCGGTCAACGGCGGCATTGGAGGCGTGGATGCCATCCTAGGCGGTTGGCTGGCCGGCACCTTCGGCTTCCGTTCGGTCTTCTGGTTCATGGTGGCCATTGCAGTGATCGCTGTCCTCCTAGTAGCAGTTTTCGCCCGCGAGAGCTATGCAGACGATCGTCCCCGCATGGACTGGGCCGGCGTGGTCTTCCTCTGCATAGCCTTCCTGGCGGCCTACCTGGCTATCAACGAGGTCGAGAAGCTGGCTCAGGCGCGCTGGATCCTGGTGGTCGTCGAGATCCTGGTTGCTGCGGTCTTCTTCATGATCTTCTGGAAAGTCGAAAGCACCACGTCGGCACCCATGGTCACCACCACCTACCTCAAGCAGCGGCGCACCTGGGGCCTTCTGCTGACGACTCTGACCACCATGGTCGGCGTCTTCGCCATAATGAACGGGATCGTTCCGGCACTTGCTCAGGATGGCGAGGTCGGCGTCGGCTTGAAGGCCAGCATCGTCTCCTTTGCGACGCTGACCCCATATGCCCTGGTCGGTCTGGTCTTTGGCCCTGTGGCCGGGATGCTGGCCTCGCGCTTCGGCTATCTCAAGGTTCTGAGAGTCGGTCAGCTTGTCAGCGTTCTGGGACTGGTCTTTGGCATCTACGTCTGCCTTGCTCCCAGCATCTGGAGCCTGGTGGCGCTCTCCCTGATCCTAGGTGTCTCCTATGCGGGGACAGCCAACATTATGCTCAATGGGCTGGGCGTGGTTCTGTCTCCTGCGGACAACACCGGCTATCTGCCGGGACTCAACGCCGGAGCCTTCAACCTGGGCTCAGGCCTGAGCTATGCGGTCCTCTATGCATGCATGAGCGGCTTGGCAGTATCCGGCGGAGCCCGTACTGGATACATTGCGGCTATGATCGGCGGCGGCGTGCTGGTGCTGATCGCCCTGGCTCTGTCCTATCTGATTCCCGATCCGGAACGAATGAATGACAAGTAATATTGCCGACTGACAGGGGTCCCGCGAATGCACTGATTCGCAGGACCCCTTTCCATGCCTCATAAGGATCCGACTCTATGCGTATCCGACAAGGATCAAAAGTCGGGACTAGGCAGGCAAGCAACCAGTAGCGCCGAGTGTCCCGACCTTGGTCTTAGGGGCGGAAAATAGCGCCGGGAGAGGCCCTGTAAGCCGTGGGCGGGCGCGTAAACTAAGTGAGGAATTCGTTCGCCGGAGGTGACCATGCAACATCGGGTGATCGGACTGCTGAAGAACGAAACCGTCCTGGTCGTCGCGGCAGTCATCGCTCTCGTATCCTGCATCCTCATTCCTCCTGACCGGCAGTATCTTGGCTACATCCACGTCAATACCCTTACCCAGTTGGGATCCCTCATGATGGTGGTCTGCGGATTTCAGCGCATCGGGGTCTTCCATGCCATTGGTGCCGGCCTGCTGAGTCGTGTCCGCTCGGTGCGGGGCCTGGCCTTGGTGCTGGTTTCCCTGCCTTTCTTCTCCAGCATGTTCATCACGAACGATGTAGCCCTGGTCACCTTCGTGCCCTTCGCCATTGCTGTTCTCATCATGGCTGGTCTGGAAAACCATGCTCTGCTGATCGTCACCCTGATGACCCTGGGTGCCAATGTGGGCAGCATGCTGACGCCCATCGGCAATGCTCACAACTTATATCTCAAGGCCCGCTCTGAGATGCCTGCCGGGGAGTTCCTCCTCCTCATGGCACCTTATGCCCTGGCTGCAGCCCTGATGCTCTTCCTGTGCTGCTGGTTCGTCTTCAGGAATCAGCATCTGAACAAGTTCGAGGGCATGGATGCGCAAGAGATCCGCCGCAGCATACTAGCGCCCAGGGAGGAGGGGATACAGCCTCAGGTCAAGGAGATGCAGCAGTCCAGCGGATGGCGCATCACCGTCTACCTCCTGCTCTTTCTTGTCTGCCTGCTCGGTGTGGCCAAGCTGATTCCCCAGTGGGCCATGGTCCTGGTGGTGGCGGTGACCTTTCTGATCTGCGACAGACGGGTCTTTCTGCATGTGGATTGGGGACTGCTCCTGACCTTTGTGGCTTTCTTCATCTTTATAGGCAATGCCAGACGGATCCCCCAGTTCTACAACCTGGTCAGTGGCCTGGTCAATATCCACCCTTTGATTACCTCGGTCCTGTGCAGCCAGGTCATCAGCAATGTGCCAACAGCCCTGCTGGTCTCAGGTTTTTCGACAGCCTGGCGCCCGATCATTCTGGGCACCAACCTGGGAGGGCTCGGCACCCTGGTCGCTTCAATGGCCTCACTGATTTCCTACAAGGCTGTGGTCAAGCAGTATCCGGGCAAGAAAGGCGATTACCTGAAAATCTATACCGCGTTTAATCTGCTCTTCCTCGTCGTGTTGGTTGGCATGGCCCTGCTGCTGGAGTAGACTACCCCCATCAACCAGGAATGGTGCCGCTGATATTGAGAGGGAGGCAGCGACGGTGGAACCGGACCCGTGCGCGTCTAAGCCCAAGAACACAGGGATATTGGCCAGACGAAACCTTGGGGTTCTGGTCGGAATCATGGCCTTGGCCATCATGTCGCGGTTTGACTCCATCATCTCTCCTTCCGTGGCGGCCATTCAGGCATCCTTTCCTCGCGCCGATCCTTCCACTGTCGAGTCGGTGGTTTCCATAGGCTCCTCGGCTGCCATAGTTTCAGCTCTTCTGTTCGGTCAGCTCTTGACCAGAATGAGTTTCAGAACCGCTGCCTGCATCAGCTGTCTGTGTGTCGCTCTGGGTGGTTTGATGCCCCTTGTTGTGCACAGCAGTGTAAACCAGTTGCTCTTGTTTGCCTTGGTTGTCGGGTTTGGCGTGGGCATCGCCACTACGGTTCTACCCAGCCTGTCGGCCAGGTTCTTCCGTGGAGAACAGTTGGCGGCGCTGATGGGATTGGTCCTGGCTGTTCAGGATGGCTCTTCCATGTTGGTTCTTGCTCTGGGCGGTGTACTGGCCAAGGGAGGTTGGCTGCACAACTATTGGCTCTATTTTCTGGCCTTGCCTGCCCTGGTCTTGGTCATCTTCATGGTTCCTGGGGTTGGCGCCGTCGAAGAGGAGTCGGAAAAGGCCGTAAGATCTGAGGCACTGTCCTCCCGAAAAAGTGGACAATGCTGGTGGGCTACCATTTCCTGCATTCTCATTGGGTTTCTGAGCATTTTCCTGGTCGCCGTCCTATACAACAAGCTCGCGGTCTACATAGCCAAGTATGGTTTGGGCGGCACCAGTGCAGCCGGGGTGGCCCTGATGTTCAACACGGGTTCCTCAGTCGTGATCGGGCTCGGCATCAACGGCATCAAGCGGATATGCCGGCAATGGACCATTCCGGTTGCCTTCCTTTTGATGGCCCTGGGCGCCCTGCTCTTCCTGACCACTCGCTCATTCCCGCTGGTTTGTTTATCGGCATTTCTGATTGGTTCGGGCAGTGCCATCAATATGGCCACCTGCCCCTACTATCTGTCCAATCTGACTGAGCACAAGCGCTATCCGCTGGTCATGGGGGTCTTTTCAGCCACCACCAGCCTTGGTTTTACGGCATCCACCTGGGTCTTCAAGGCTTTCTCAACAGTGTTTGGCCTGGATCCGGTGACCGGCAGTTTCATGGGCATGCTGATCATCGCTCTGCTGGCTGCCGTCATTCTCTCGCTTGTCCGCTTCCAGAGCTGTGTCGAGTCACGCTTTATTGAGCGATAAGCCACTCTTTTAGACAGTGCGAGCCAAAGGTGAAGCATTGTCGCTCACTTATCGAGACAGGTAGGGATTGCCTGTGACGACGAACCTTCGCAGAGTCTCCTTGGCATGGGATATGCCTATTCGTGGCGTTGCTGTGATGGTCTCGTCCTGGGCCAGTCCGTCGGCTGCCAGACGGATGGGCGGTTTTCTGAGGTCATGGCCGTAGTAGCGCTTGTCAATGTCCAATGCCTGGCAGAGCTTGGCGGGACCGTTGGTCAGATCCCGGTCCGTGTGACGTCCGTGCCTGTGGCTGCGCAGAAGGTCCAGACCCTGCACTGGCTGGCAGGCCCGAATCAGCACACCGGCGCCGAACCCGTCCTGCTGGCAGGAGATGTTCAGGCAGTAGTGCATGCCATAGGTGAAGTAGACATACATGTGTCCGCTGGGGCCGAAGAGAGCGGCGTTGCGGGCCGATTGTCCATGGTAGGCATGGCTGGCCGGATCATTCTGATCGTAGGCTTCGGTTTCCACGATCCGTACCCTGGCCTGTTTTCCTTCCGACTCGTAGTCCCGGATGATCAGGCAGCCCAAAAGCAGACGGGCGGCTTCCTCCACAGGGCGGTCCAGAAAGTCTGGGAAGACCAGGTGATCGTCCTGGCTTGAACCGGCCTTCATTCCATTTGGTCCTTGCGGACCCAGACCGCGCGCTGGCCGCGCGATTCCGGCTGGATGCAGACAAAATTATCCTGGTGGGGCAGGGCGGCGACCTGTGGATGGTCGTGATCGTAGGGTCCCTGGGCCTGGGCGCCTCCGGCATCTCCGACTTGGGCGAAGAAGTCTTCGGAGGCATCCTTGAACCAGGTCCATTCCTCTGGCAGATCCTCTTCATAGAAGATGGCCTCCACCGGGCAGACGGGCTCGCAGGCACCGCAGTCGATGCATTCGTTGGGGTTGATGTATAGGTTCCTGGGGCCCTCGTAGATGCAGTCCACCGGGCATTCGTCCACGCAGGCCTTGTCCTTGACGTCCACGCAGGGCTGGGCAATCACGTAGGTCATTGCTTTGCTCTCCTTTTTGATTGGTTGTCCGCTTTGGCTACTTTCAGGAAGCATCCTTTTGGCGATGACAGAGGTTCCAGCGATACACGGGCTCTTTTATTCCCGGCCGCTTTGCTGCTGCCTTCCACGATTCCTTGGACCATCCCCAGATGGATCGTGCAGATAATGGGATGGGCGTTGACACTGTCCAAGAAGGGCATGCGGTCAGAAACAGGCTCGATGAATCCGGTTCTGCCATAACCGGAGCAAAACCCAGGGTGGCCAGAGTATTCAACAGCGTCTGCGACATGCTCGAGGCCACGTCCTTCTCGGCATTCGCCCCGCTTTGTCTGGCCAGGGTACGACCCCAGACCTGACCTGCTTTCAGCGCAGCCCTACCTCTGCTGTCAGCATCGGGACAGGCAGTTTCCAGCGCCAAGCAGAGCGAGGAGATCATATCCTCCCTGGCATGGTTTGTGAATATAGGGGAGTAGATGACAGACGGTCTGCCTCGACCGGCCGATCGACCTTCCCTGTCTCTTGTATGACGGACAGCATCGCCCTGTTCGACCAGGCGTTCAAGATGGAAACGAGCGGTCGTCGGATGGATGCCGAAGGCTGCTCCGATCTGCTGCGCAGTTAGGCCTGCACCGGTCTGTTCGGCTGCCGTATGCAGATGATCCAAGATTGCAGAGCGGATCTCCTCCCCGCTTCTGCGCCCAGAGGGGGCATGGATCCCTTGCTTAGAGGGTTGAATTTTCTGACTCATCGATTAAATTGTATAACTATCCAATCAATTATCAACCCAGGACAAGGCGGACAGACCCATGCAGGATGACCCAAAGATGCGCAAGTCCGGCGGCAGGACGGCCTTGCCCAGGTCCAGGATGGCCCTTCTCATCGGCGCAGGTCTGGCTGCATTGCTTGGCCTTGTTGCGGCGTTGATTCGCGCGGATCTGATTCACCCTTCAGGCAGGGTGCCGCTGGCTGACCTGCACGGCGGGCTCATGGTCTATGGGTTTTTGGGCGCAGCCATTGGCCTGGAGAGGGCAGTGGCCTACCGCAGCGGCGGATCCAGCAAACCCTCCTGGGGATTTTTTGCTCCTGCCTTGGGCTTGCTGGGGTCTCTGCTCTGCCTGCTGTCGTTGATGGTTTCAAGCCATGGTGATTCCCCAGCATGGGTCAGGGTGGAGCTTTTTGGCGGCATTCCGTGGACTTTGTCCATGTTGGTCCTGACAGCCATGTACTTGGCCATCTGGCGTCGGCAGCCTTCTGCAGAGGTGCTCATACAGGTCCTCGGATCCCTGGTTGGTCTGGTCGGAGCTGCTGCGTGGGTTGCAGGGTTGGACGCCTCGGTTCTGGCCCCAACCTGGCTCTTCTTTCTTATTCTGACCATCGTGGGGGAGCGGGTGGAGCTGGCCAGGGCGGTCTTTTCGGATATCCGTCTTGAATCGGGAATTCTTGGTCTGAGCCTCCTGACAGTCCTGATGCTGCCGATCCAAGCCATGGCGCCTGCGGTCGGCTATCCGCTTCTGGGGTTGTCGCTGGGTCTGCTCCTCCTGGTCATGGCCAGTCACGACGTGGCCAAGGGGACCTTCCGCCATGGCGGCCTGCCAGGATTCATGGGCACCTGCATGTTGTCGGCATACGCCTGGGGACTTCTGGCTGCCCTCATCTGGATGGCGGCGCCCTTGGATTCCAGCACCTACTGGGGGGATATGGCGCTGCATGCCTTGGCTATCGGATTCATCATGACCATGGTCATCGCCCATGTCTGCATGATCGTCCCCTCGGTCATCCGCAGGCCCTTGCCCTTTCACCCGCTCCTCTGGGTTGCCTGGGCGCTTATGCAGGTTGGCTTGCTGATCAGGCTCCTTGGAACCATCCGGCTCTACACGCCCTTATGGAAGGCGGGGAACCTGCTGAATGTCCTGGGAATCCTCTCCATGATGCTGACCGTGGTGTACCTGGCCGCTCGCGGCAAGCAGATCCTGGCATCCAAACGCTACCGTCGTCGCCAGCCTGAGGGTTCGCAAACCGAACAAGTGGGAACCCTGGCCCTAAGAACGGATCTGGTTGCCACTTCCGCTACCGTGCTGGTCCTGGTGGCTGCCATGGTCTTGATGGCTCTGCGGCCGACGCTGGCTGTCTCGGTCGGGGCACCTAGTGCCGGAGGCGTCCAGGAGGCATCGTCAAAGAGCGTCCAGCCGACGGGTCACACCAGCAGAGCAACGATCAAGGTAAAAGGGATGGCCTTTGTGCCGGATACCATCACCATCGATGCAGGAGACCGGCTGATTGTAGATTTTAGGAACACCGGAGATCAGCGGCACGACTTGGTTTTCGCCAATGGCAAGAGCACAGGGTCAGTTCCGGTAGGCCAGAGCGTCTCGGTCGACGTGGGGGTCCTAGGCGGGGACACATTGGGATGGTGCTCGCTGGCAGGACACCGCCAGATGGGCATGGAGCTCAAGATCAAAACCAGGGGTGGAATCGTTGCCGGGCAAGGTCAGTCATCAGCTGGGAAGGTGGCCCTAAGCCATGTCCCATCAGCCGCCAAGCTCAAGTCTCAGGCTGAGAAGAGCGACCCCGCCAAGGCCGCTCTTCCGCCACTGGATGATCAGGGGAGGGCTGGAACCAGAAAATACGCACTGGATATCAAGGAACGCAAGGAAAAGGTGGCTGCGGGGCTTGAGCGCACGGTCTGGAGCTTCGACGACGCGAACGATTCGCGGGATAGTGGATCGCGCCCTTTGGCTCAGGGTCCGGTGTTAAGGGGCCGTGTGGGAGACACTTTTGAAGTCACCATCAGGAACAAGGGAAGCATGAGCCATTCCATCGACTTTCATGCCGGTCCGGCCGTCCCTCAGACCATGATGCGCAATATTGAGCCGGGCAAGGAGCTCCTGTACACCTTCACCGCTGATCGGGCTGGCATTTGGATGTACCACTGCAGCAGCGACCCCATGTCAAACCACATAGCCAACGGCATGTATGGGGCTGTGGTTGTCGATGACGGCATGCTGCCGCCCGTGGCTGCTGAATATGTTCTGGTCCAGTCCGAAATTTATCTGGGGTCCAATGGAGGGGCTGCCGATGCGGAAAAGGTAGCGGCCATGAACCCGGATATCATGACCTTCAACGGACGGGCTTTTCAATATGACGCCCACCCGCTCAAGCTGGGGAAGAGGCAAAGGGTCCGCATCTGGGTTCTGGATGCTGGCCCAAATCAGCCGCTGTCCTTCCACATTGTGGGAACCCAGTTCGATACGGTCTGGACTGAGGGACGCTATCTGATAGGCGGAGGCGCAGGAGGGAATTCCGCTGCTGCCTCATCCTCATCAGCGGGAGCCCAGGTCCTGCCCCTGCTGCCGGCCCAAGGCGGGTTTGTGGAGCTCAAGGTCGATCAGCCTGGCGACTATTCCATGGTCAACCACGTCATGAGCCTGGCTGAGAAGGGCGCCCATGGCATCCTTCGGGTGTCGTGACGCGAACAATCAACGTCCTGTATAAGGCAAGCGAACGTGCGTTGTTCGCAACCGGGTTCCTGCCGGGCTGCGGGACTGGTTCGACCCTCAATTGTGCAAAGGCAAGTCCTAAGTTCTTGCTTGTGCCCTTTCTTGACCTGACCGCCCTTCTGTCTTAAGGCGGGTGGGTCGTGCATGAGGTAAGGAATACTGCAATGGCGAGATGCACAGAACATGAAGTATCCCTGTGCCCGGGCAACAGCAGGGAGTGCTAATGGTGACCCCGGAGAGATTCGAACTCTCGACCTACAGATTAGAAGTCTGTTGCTACACGTATACTGGCCATGGCGCTCGCGGAACGAAATGGCGTAATTAAGCCATTTGCAGGGCTGTAGCAGGGCTGCGGCATGTCTATGGACTTGCTGTAGGATGGCACACAAATGGCACACAAGGACAGCGGATGAGGAGTCGGCATGCCTAAGAAGAGAGCCACGGGGGCCGCGAAGCCGTACACGTACTGGAGCACCTACACCGTCAAGCGCCCGGACGGCACGACCAAGAAGAAGCGCGTGCAGCGGTGGAAGATACAGATCGACCTGGGGCGTGACGCGGACGGGGTGCGCCGCCGGAAGACCTACACGGGCAAGACCAGCGACGATGTCAAGAAGAAGCTCAAGGATGCCAGGGAGCAGATCGCCAGCACCGGCACCATCTCCGACGATTCCGCACGCCTGTACAAGTACGTGCAGTTCTTCCTGACCTCGGCCGAGCAGCGGGTGTCGCCCAAGACCTACACCGCGTACCGGGGATGCGTCACCAAATACTGCAAGGACTGGATGGGGTTGAAAATGGTGCAGTTCGTTCCCACCACCATCCAGAGCATCCTGGACAAGGCCCGGGAGGACGGGCGGTCCGTCAGCTACCGGCACCAGCTGTGGACCTGCCTGGATCAAATATTCGACCTGGCCATGGGGGACCGGGTCATCAAGATCAACCCCGTCAAGGGCGTCAAGGTCAGGGGGCAGAGCGAGGTGGAGACCGGACGGAGGGCGTTCAGCGTGCCCGAGCTCAAGGCCATGCTGATGGCCACGCTGGACATGCCTCCCAGCGAGGGGGCCATCTGGTGGTGGAGGATACTCACCGGCATGCGCCAGGCCGAGATACTCGGCGCACAGATCAAATCCCTGCACCTGGACGCGGAGCAGCCCTGGTACGAGGTCAAGACCACCCTGGCGGAGATACCCCGCGTGCACGGGTGCGGGAAAAAGAAGGACGGCAAATGGCCGTGCGGACACCACTTCGGAGCCCGATGCCCCAAAGCCCGGTGGCGGGTGCCCGACGGGTACGTCATGGAGCAGCTGGAGGGCCGGCTGTGCCTGATCACCCCCAAGTCCGGCAAGTCCAGGCCCGTGCCACTGGTGCCCGAACTGGCCGAGGTCATGCGCCGCTACCTGCAGGCCACCAAGGATTGGCCCAACCCTTACGGTCTCATCTTCAGAAACAGGGACGGGAGCCCACGCATATGGAAGACCGACGGCGCGGAATTCCGCGCCCTGCTCACCAAGGCAGGCATGGACCCTGCGGAGCGCACCGGGCATGAGACCAGGTACAGCGCCGTCACTCTCATGCGTAAGGCCGGCAAGGACACCAAGGCCATCGAGGAGATGATCGGCCACACCAGCGTCAAGGTCGACGACATCTACACCACCATCGACAGCGAGCAGAGGGCCGACGCGGTCGAAGCCATCCCCCAGGCGCTCCAACTGCCGCCCTCGCTGAAGCCTTCCGGCAGGGAGCCCACAGCAGAGGAGGTCAAAGCCCAGAAGGAACGTCGGCGCAAGCAGTGGATCCAATCACGCAAAGGCATCGGCGGGCGCAAGCCGCATAAGAAACAGAACGCGGGATAGCCCAGCCGCAGCAACGGCAGCCAAAGCAGACAGAAAAACAAAAGCCCCGCCGGAGCGGGGCTCATATTTTGCCTTATTTGAACAGGTCCCAGATGCTGAACGTTGTCTTCCGGTAGATCTTGTTGTAGGCGGCTTTCCTGGGGTTCCGTATCCACCCCATGTCCTTCCTCCCGTAGCCGGGGATGAGGGCCTTCTTCGCCTGCCTCTTCCACTTGCCCGTGGTTCGCGCCTTGAGGGAGCGCCTGGGACTGGGCGTGCGCATACCGAACTTCATTACTGTCACTTCTCTTGGTCTTCTATGGTAAGCATGACATTTTGCCCGGTAGAAGATATGCCTATGCTGTATCCATTCTTTTCCAAATACCCGCTGCCGTTTTCTTGCACCTGGTCGTTCAGCTCGTCAGCGGTAACGCCAATGGTTTTTGTGATGCATGAAAGGCCCGGCAAAGGCTCCGGGCTTGAGCTCGACTCCAATTCAGATATGTACAGTATGCTGTTCTCTTTTTTGTTGTACTGGATGGCATCGGATGCTTTGCTGCATTCGGCGTTGAGCCGCTGTACTGCATCGGAGCTCTGTCCTCCGCATGCAGCGAGCGAGACTAATACGCATACCGCCAGGAGCAGCGAGGCCAATTTCTTGACCATGTGATTCCTTTCGTCTTCTGTGACTACCAGCAGACTACCAGTTGTTCTGTACGGAGATCTTGCTTGTGGGGATTAGCTCTGTGCTTTGCAGTGCATGCGGCTTGAATCGAGTATGCGCTGGTAGTCCTGGATGATTTGGATGGTCACGTCGAGTTCGCAGGCGATCTGGTAGGGGTCGCCTTCGTACATGGCTTCGGCTGTCTGGTATTCGAGTGGGTTGACGAGTTTCAACGCGGTTTCGCGTCGCGTCCTTCGTTCCAGACGTGCTCCGTATATGCCGTTCCTGGTGGCGTCGGCGTGCTGCCAGTGGATGAGCTCGTGGACGAGGGTGCAGCGTTTCTGGCAGTAGATGAGCTGCCTGTCGATGAGGATGGTCCTGGTGGCTTCATCGTAGAAGCCGGTCATGCCTGCCGGCAGGAGCGCGCTGCCGATGGTGACGTTCAGTGTGTCGGCGTAGTGGCGCATCTGCCCGTACGTCATCGTCGACGTCAGACCGTCCAGGAGCCTTGGACCCTTATCTGCCATCGCCGCCTTTCTGCCTCCTTCTCCTTGTTGGGATCCTTCATGGCCGCCAGGGACTGGTCGCCGGCCTTGACCTTGTCCAGCACGTAGGCCACCTTCTCATCCTCGGGAAGCTGGGAGAGGTCCAAATGTGTCTTCTTAAGTGTATCGGCTCTTTCGGCTGCGTTGCTGAGGATAAGGAATGGGTCGACGCCCATGGCCTTGGCCAACGCATCGATGTCCTCGGTGGTGAAGCTGGTATCCCCGCGCATCTTCCTGAAGAATGTGGATCTCCTGATGCCGGAGCGTCGGATGAGCTCCTGGGTCGTCATGCCCACTTCCTGCCGAGTGGACTCAATAGTTTTGATTGCTTGGTCAGTGAACGTGTCTATCTTTTTCATAGTCCTTATAGTAACCAATTTTGGCACTTTTTACAATAAGTCCCGCTTTGAGTTGACAGATAGTCCCAAATATGGCACTATCAAGGTGTGCCAGAAATGAGACTTAAGCAATCCTCCACCCGGATCATCCGGGCAGTGAGGGCGGAAGCGGCCCGTTGCGGGTACAGCGGCAAGGACGTAGCAAAAGCATTGGGCAGGGACCCGAAATATGTATACGAGCGGTTCAGGTTTCAGAGGCCATTCTCAACCGAGGATCTGAATCAGGTGGCTGAATGGCTTGGTATTACCTTTGACGATTTGATTAAATCAGCGGAATTCGATGCCTCCATGCATAGGCAAGATCTGTCTGACAACCGGCTGGCGGCGTGACATGTGGCATAAGTTGAGGGCGTTGTGGTTTCTTTGCCATGCTTTGCGCTGGTATGACTCGCTGGCGTGGGCTTCGCTGAGTCTGATGATGGCGCTCGGCGTCTACCGGGGCCTGTCGCCGGACAGGGCCCGTGAGCTGGTCATGGACCTGTGTGATGAGAGTTCGTTCCTGAAAGACATGCCGGTGGGTAGGGTGCGGGATGCCATTATAAGGACGGAGCCGCCTGTTCGGCATCCTTGGCTGCTGCATCACCTGGAGCGGCAGCTGTCAGATATGCAGGACAGCCTTGGCCAGGAGGGGGAGGACGCCTCCAATGAAGCCTAATACTGCAGGCAGGAGCGTATTCCTCCAGTTTAGTTCCGCGCTGTTCCGCCTGTCTGATTCCTCGCGGGAGTCGAGCGGCTCGATGACGGGAACCGCGCGGCGGCGTCTGACCGGGCCCATGTCTTCGGTGAGGTCTGGGCATGAGAGTTCTATGGCATCGACCAGTCTGGCGGGACCGTCGACTGTTGTGATCGCCTTCCGGCGGCCATGCCGGGCTTTGAAGCAGATGGTGGCCTCTCTTTCTTCGTCTGGGGAGCGGAAGGTGATTCTCAGCTCTTTTCTTTCCCCTGGCGGGAGGCTGACGTATTTTTCCACGGCGTCGTCGCCTGTGGCTTCTTTCTGGAGCGGCATGCTGATGCGGGCTTCCATGTCCTGCCCGCCTTTAACCCGGTCGATGAAGTCCTGCAGGGAGCGTTTGTCTGTGAAGTACAGCGGCTTGATGGAGAACCGGTGCAGTTCCTCTCTGCTGTATCTGTCGACATACAGCTCTGCCCATTGCTTTCCGCGCAATTTGGCGATTCTGACGTTCAGCCGCCTGACTCTCCACTCCTTGTACGTGCTTATCGGGTCTTTAAGCATTTTTCGCCTTTGCAAAAGTAATGCCGCAGGTACCAGCTGCGGCGGTGACAAAGAATTGAGGTATTGCAATGTCAACTGACATTATACAGCGCTTTGATTTTAAGGGCCATCAGGTCAGAACTCTGACTTTTGAGACCAGTGAGACCTGGTGGGTGCTTTCCGACGTGGCGAAAGTGCTGGGAGTGCAGAATGCCTCCGATCTGGCCAAGCGGCTGGACCAGGATGAACGGTCTAGATTCAATCTAGGTCGTCAGGGCGAGGGTTGGATTGTCAACGAATCAGGCCTTTACAAGATCGTGCTCCGCTCGGACAAGCCACAGGCCAGGGAGTTTCAACGCTGGGTCACTCATGATGTGCTGCCTTCTGTCCGCAGGCATGGCGCGTACATGTCGGAGGATGTGGTTGAGCGCACCCTGTCTGACCCGGATTATCTGATCCGTCTGGCGACTGCTCTTAAGGATGAGCGTGCGGCCAGGGCTGTGGCGGAGCGGCAGGTGGGCGAATTGCAGCCGAAGGCCAAGGCTTTGGACTTGCTGGCTGACGCTTCGGGCTCCTATTCGGTGGCTGAGGCGGCGAAGATGCTCAGCGGTGCCGGCTGTGCTATGCGTGTCAGGGACCTGGCTGACTGGCTGTCCTCGCACGGCTGGGTGTATCGGCGTGACGGGCACTGGGTCGCCTCACAGGAGCGGGTGAAGAACGGTCATCTGATGATGCGCGCCTATCAGAGCACCGGCCGGCTCAAGGACGGCTCCTCGTTTGCGTTCGCCCCGCCGGTGAGGGTGACCGCCAAAGGTCTGAGCCTGATCGCCAGGCATGTCAGTCAGGACCGTATTGATGCAGTCCAAAGCAAGGATCTGAGGAGGGCCGCATGAACAAGGCACTCTTGCGTGAAGACGAGGCCCAGGAGTATGTAGGCGGTCTTCCGGAGCGGACCTTCAGGAAATACTTCGGTGACCATGCAATCCGCCTGGGCAAAAGCAACTACTACCGTCCGAAGAATCTTGACGCAATCGTAGACAAATTTGCATACGGTGATCAGCCGGAGGCGGGCAAATGAGCCGGGAAGAGCTGGCCCAGCTGGAGCTGGAGCGTCTTGACCCGGCCACTCGCGCCCTATACGGACTGGGGGGTGGTGGGTCTGATGGCTCTGATCACACCCCATGAGATCCGAACCAGACTGCTTACCACGCGCGGCTGGCTCCACCAGGGTTATGACGCTGACGAGGTGGACGACCTGCTGGATGATGCGGCGGACAGCCTGGAACAAGTGAGCCTGTGGGCGCTGATCACCCACTCCAGGATGCACGCCCTGCAGGCCGGACACCGGCGCCGCCGGCGCTCGCTGAAGAGACGACGGAAAACAATCAAGCACACCAATAAGGGGAAGAACAATGAGCAACAAGTGGTATAGCCATCTCAAATATCAGGACTTCGGCAATCAGCATGTGTTGGCCACCTTCTTCGACGGAACGATCGTCGCAGGGTCCGTATGCTACGACAGCATCGATGAAGACCAGTGCAGTGCCTATACCAAGGGAGAATGCACCGGATTCGTCTGCATGGCTACAAACATCAACGTAGTGCAGGGTGGCAGTCTCTCGCACATGCCGGCCTATATGCCGATACTGGTTTGCGCAGAGGACGGCCAGTGGCATCCGGTGACCGGCGTCAAGAGCATCGACCTGGTGTGGGACGAGCGCGACTGGGATCGGATCGGCCTGGATGACATCGAGTCCATCGACGCTCTCGTTGTGTCGGGTAGGATTTATGAGCTGGTCTCACACAAGCCGGACTGCGGCCTGTGGCAGCTGCGCGTCCCCGGTGAGAAGCACACGGCCAGAGTGTCCACGGCCATGATCTCCTGCGCACTGCGGCGCAAGGTGGGGGCGGCTGAGGAGCACGAAAGCAGCGGTCCGTTTGAGAGTCTGGTCCAGTATTTGATGCCAAAGATTCCCGTTTCGGACGGGAGGGCCGCGTGATGAGCGAAGAGAAAAGGACGAGCTGGTACAGTCACCTGAAGCCCGGCGGGATTGACGGCAAGCATGTGCGCGTGACGTTGGATGACGGCACGGTGATAGACAGTCGCCTCGTCTATGACCAGTCTGATGAGAGCGTGTGGCTGGGAAGCACACAGCTGTCGGCCACTTGGGACGACGGGTCGACCACTACGGTTCCGTGTCCTGAAGTGCTCTGGTACAGCGAGGATGAGCAGTGGCATCCTTTCGACGGCATCAAGAGTCTGGACCTGGTGTGGGATGAGCGCGACTGGAAGCAGATCGAGGATCAGCCCTTACGCCATGGGGATGCCGTGGTGGCCAATGGCAGGCTGTATAAGGTGTCAGCCATCATGCCGGGCGAGTATTACTCGCAGATCCTCACGGATACGCCCCTGGGGCAGTGCATCCCTATGTACCTTGTGTCCTGCGCCCTGCGCCGCAAGGGGGCGATCCCTACGGCGTCTGGCTATTACGAGGACAAGGGCGGACTCCACTGGGTGAGGGCCGCGGGCGACAAGGAGGACAAGCCTTGGCGGATGGTGGAGCCGTATGCGGCGATGATCCCCCCGATGAGCTGCGATGAGATGCTGGACCGGGTGCCTCTGACTCCCGTGCATTTTGAGAGCGGGAAGGCCGAATGATGAGATGGCTGTTCGCGGCCGCCGTCTGCGGCACGCTGGGCTTGTTCAGCACCATCTGGACCATCGTCTACCCGCAGCTTGGCCTGGTCGACCTGGCCGCCCTGGCCGGCTGGGGCTGGTGCCTGGGGAGAGGAGAACGCTCATGAGCATGAGCCATGTTAAGGGGTACACCACGCACGTCCCGGAGGAGGGCTGGCGCTTCGACTGCGATCATACGGGCTGCGACCGTCATATAACCATCCACGCGGACGGGCACGTCTTCGACGGAGCAGCCGGCGGGGAAGACCACCTGGTCTGCGGGTTCGACGACGCCATGACGGCCTTCGACCTGGGCGCCACCCACTACGGGTGGACGCGCGACACCCGGCTGCACCCACGCTGCCACTGCCCCGAACACAGCAGGGAGGCCCGGTCATGAGCCTGTCCACCAGCCCCGGCTGCCGATGCGAATACTGCACGCACAACTCCACAGGAGTGTGCGACCAATGCCATTCCTCATCCTGCGCTCGCGCCAGATGGCACGGGTTCATGTGCAACCAGGAGGCGGAAGACAGACACGCAATCACCCGGCTCCACCAGGTGAAGGGTGATACCGGAAATTCCAGATCCCATAGGAGGAAGTGACATGGCTGGAGACACGTATCTGACGGTGGTGGGCAATCTGACAGCCGACCCGGTGCTGCGCACCACGTCCAACGGAGGCACGGTGGCGAACCTGACCATCGCATCCACGCCCAGACAGTACGACCGGAACACGAGCCTGTGGGTGGACGGGGAGGCGCTGTTCATGCGCTGCTCGGCCTGGGACTCCACCTACAGTCCCATGGCTTCGAACATCCAGGCCAGCCTGTCCAAGGGGATGCGGGTGATCGCCCACGGCAGGCTGGTGCAACGCTCCTACCAGGACAGGGACGGCAACAACCGGAGCGTGATGGAGCTGCACCTGGACGAGATCGGGCCGGCTCTGACCCGGAACACCGCCCAGGTGACGAAGAACCCGACCAGCAACAGCAACGGCAACGGCGGCCGGCAGGCGCAGGATTCGACCCTGCCGCCGCAGGACCCATGGGGAGGAGCCGGCAATGACGAGCCCGAATTCTGACCCGAAGTCGCGTAAGGAGACGACGGCGATGCTCGGACGGCTGGTTGAACGCCGGCTCACATACAGGCATTACTACTGGGCTTCCGAGGTGAGCTTCGACAAGGGGACCCCGCAGGAGCGGCGCATTGACTACGTGGGCTTCAAACCCTTCACCCCCAACTATGCGGTGGAGCCGGCCAGCGTCGAGTTGGGGACTTTCGTCTGTTACGAGGTCAAAAGCTGCATGGCGGACTTCACGTCGGGCAACGGCTTGACCTTCTGATGGCGACCGCAACTACCTGGTCTGCCCCCTCAGCCTGTACGAGCAGCTGAAAGAGCAGAAGATCATGCTCGACGCGGTCAACGCCGTCCTGTGCCCGTCACGCTCCGGCCTCAGCCTCATCCCGCGCCCGGCCATGGGTTACAGCCCCGAGAGGCAGTCCTACCGGAGGCGCGTGGCCAGCGAAATGCTCTGGCAGATCGTACAGGCCAACCACGAAAGGGAGCAGGCATGAGCAGGCAGAAAGACAAAGGCACCAGATACGAGACCGCCGTCCTGGACTACCTGCGCGCCCGTATCGGCGACCCGGAGGGCATGATCCACCGGGAGGCCCTCCACGGCAACGCGGACGAAGGCGACATCAAAGGTCTGTACATCCACACCAGAAGCCTGATCCTGGAGTGCAAGAACAAGAAACGCTTCGCGCTCGCGGACTGGATGGACCAGGCCAGGCAGGAGGCCGTGAACGCCGGAGCCGACTACGGGATAGTGGTCTTCCACCGTCCAGGCATGGGCGCCACGCATATGGGCGACCAGTACGTGCTCATGGACCTGGACACCCTCGCCCGGCTCGCAGGAGCAGAAGACGAGGAGGTCGGCCATGCGTGACATGCGCATCATCGTCACTGGCGGACGCAAGCGTTGCGGGAACCGGGACTGTCGCACTCTGGCTGAGGCCATCTTCGCCGGGCTTCGTACTGTGCCGGTTCCGCTTGTGCAAAACCGCCGTGTGGTCATCATCCAGGGTGGCTGCCCGGATGGGGTGGATGCCATGGCCCGCGATCTGGCGGTACACACTGCCATGGCGGTCGAGACTTACCCGGCTGACTTCGAAAGCCACCCTGATGACGCCGTGGAGCTGAGTAACCAGGCCATGGTGGACCATGGGGCTGATCTGTGCATTGCCATGCCGAACGCGGCGGCTGATGGGCCGAGCCTGGGCACTTGGGACATGGTCCGGCGTGCTGTGGCGGCAGGTATCGAGACCAGGATCTACCCGGAGGCCGCGTCATGAGCACGGATGATCTGCAGACCTTGGTTCTACTGGCTGCGGCGGTCCTGCTCGCCTGGATGGGAGGACACCATGACATGGCTTGACGAGCAGACCATGATGGTCGCCCGGACGTTGCGCGAGCCGACTTTCACAAGGCGGGAGTATGAGCGTCGCCTGCACTGGGTTGACCCCAGGCGTGGGGGGCGTGCATCCAGGGGTGACGTGCTCAGCCTGCACAGGCAGCCCACGCCCATGATCCGGGTGCCGGACTGCCGGCGAGCCATCATGGATCTGACTGGCAGGAGGTACGGGAGGCTGACCGTGCTTGGGTATGCGGGCAAACGAGGCCGGCTGATCATGTGGTCCTGCCGGTGCGACTGCGGGAGTACTGGGGTCTACGCCGGCAACAATTTGGTCCACGGCTTCACGAGAAGCTGCGGCTGCCTTCGGCGCAGGAAGAAAGGCTACCGTCATGCCGGTTAGAAAGGGATATGCGAAGCTTAAGAACGACTTCTATATGAACGGCAAGATCCGCCAGCTGCGTGCTTGCTGCCCGTCAGCGGTAGGGGCTTTTGTTTTTGCTATCGCCTACTGTTCGGACAATCTGACGGACGGACGGATTCCCGGCCGTGACATGCGCTACGTGCTTGGGGTCACGGACGTTGAGATAGAGGCGATGCGCGATGCCGGGCTGCTGAAGCAGGTCGGCGACGACTATGTGATCCACGACTACACGGAGCACAACAACCGGCGCGACCAGGTGGAGAAGAAGCGCGAAAAGAACGCCGAAGACTACCGGAAACGCAAACACAGCCACCATTCAGACAACAAGAATGAAGATTCAGACGGCATTCAGACGGATGAATCCGACCTGAGTCGGACAAAACACAAGAACACAAGAACACAAGAAGATTTATCTAACGATAAATCCCCCTACAGCCCCCCAGCGGGGGGCGGGAGCGACGACGAGCCCGAATACCGGCAGCCCTCATCGCAGCCCACCCGTGAGTACGAGCAGATCATGAGCATCTACCCGAACCACGACAACCCCGACGACGGCCTCCGAGAGCTCAAGCGCGTCCTGCACCGCAAGAGCCCGCACACCAGCTTCGCCGCCCTCCTCAACGGCGCGCAGATCCTCGCCAACGAACACCGCGACCCCCAGTACGTGCCCACCCTGGGCAACTGGCTGAGAGCCGGCGGCTGGAAGAACAAACCCAAACCGCGAGCGCGCCAACCAGGCCAGACAACCAGCCGAAGCCAGCAGAACCTGGACCACAACCGGCAGGTCGTGGCACGCGCCCTGGCCCTGGACCAGGAGCAGGAACGCCAACAGCAGGCAGGAAAGGAGCCGACCGCATGAGCAAGCGGATCAAATACTCGGAGGCGGCCCTGGTGTACGCGAAGATCATGAGCCACCACGGCAACGCCCCCTTCGACGACACGGACGCCCAACAGTTCTGGCATGAGCTGGACGACCGGGTCAACCCCCAGGACGCGCTCGCCGCCGTGGAGCAGTTTTACGGCTCCCACCCGGGCACCGACTGGATGCGCTCCGGCGACGTGAACATCCTCACCAAACGGATGCGTGCGGCCCGCATCCCCGAGCAGGCGCAGATCGGCCGGCTCATGGACCAGGCCGGCATCAGCTCGGACCAGGCGCTCGCCTACCGGCGCAGGCTGATCCGGGAGACGGAGCAGGGCACGCCTGTCCAGGAGGCGCACGAATTGGCTGTGGAGGCCGCGCACAGGCAGGCGATCGAAGCGCCCAAGCCCGCCAAGCCCCGTCCGAAGCGGCATTACTTCGCCGGCAGGGGACAGGAGCAGATCGGGGCCATGAGCCTGAAAGAAACTTTAGGAGGTGCAGCATGAGCAGGACAGGCAAGACGTACGCGCTTTTCGGAGATGATGAGGATTCCGAGAACGGCATGGTGGTCCGAGCTGACACCGTCGGCCAGGCCAAGGCGCAGTACGAGTTCAACAACTTCACCGCCGACTTTACGAAGGTGCGCGCCCAAAGGGTGCCTTGGCTGGACGAGTACGACGATCCTAATGGCCCTGACGCGTTGATGGCCATGCTCCGGCACGGATGGTGGATCACCGGCATCCAGGACCCTGCAGGTGAGCTGCCCGAGGAATGCCTGACGAAATACGATGTCGAGGATTATGCAAAGGACCACAGCATCGGCTTGGAGCGCGCCTACGAGCATGTAGCCGAGCTGCTCGGAGCCGCCTACCCCGACAGGTACAAACCCGGCGAGAAGGAATCATGAGCGACCGCGTGCTGACCTACCATCGCCTCGCCTGCGACTGGCCTGACTGCGAAGAAACCGCGCAGAACGACCTGTACGACGGGAACGCCACCTATGAGGAGGCTGTCCGCCAATGGGCCTACCTGCCCGACGAGGAATACGACGACTTTTCCGACAAAGAATTCATGCACGACCCAACCACAGGCAAAGACTATTGCTCGGACCACTGGCATTACGACTGGTATGGCAAAAAGTGGCCGCACCGGGTGCCTGGGCCTGACCCGAGGTGGCAGTCATGAGCCGGCATGTGCTGCCCGTCAAGTGGGACGGGTGGCCGATCCTCTGGGATCACTGGGAGCCCATGGACGGGCTGCTCATCTGCGGCAAAGGTCTGGGCGGGCCCTACCGGTGCCCCGGGTGTGGGACGAACGCCATGCCCCGGTCCATCACCGGCCAGGCGGTGCGCATCCTGCCAGACGGCCGGCCCTCGCTGATCAGCCTGGTCCTGTACCGGTGCATGACCTGCGGGTACACCACCGTCTCCAGTCTCGATGCGCACAGTCCGGCCCGATGGCGGGACTGGGTGCTCGACGAGGACGACTACTCGGACGCCGGCAGCTACAACACCAAGGAGACGAGACGATGAGCGACATGACCTTCCAGGCGCACACGCTGGTCTGTGACTGGCCGGACTGCGACCAGACCGCCGATCCAGACAGCTTCAACGAAGACTGGCTGCACACCGACGACGGACGCGACTACTGCCCAGAGCACTGGCACATCGACGACCAACTGGACGAGCGGATCACAGGCCCCGATCCCACGCCGCCGATGACAGCCCAGGAAAGAGAAGAATTCATCAAAGTATTAAGGAAATACCATGACCGCAACACTGCAGGATGAAGCACGATGGAAAGCCCAATACCAGATATGGGAGGCGAAACGGAGCGTGGACGAGGCCATCAGCCGACTGCAGTCCGCCATCGGACACTTCCAGACGGCCGGTCAGTTGGAGCAGGCGAAAGCCTGCCTGCCGGTGATCAACGGGCTGACGGCCCAGAGCATCGCCTTGGACGGCCAGAGCAAACGCCTGGATGGAGAGGAGGGGGAATGAGAATCATCAAATACCGTCCAAAATACTGGCTTATTGTCCTGGAGGCAGTGACGATGATGTTGGAAGGCATCGGCGTCGGCGTGGCCTTCGTTTCGCGCGAGTGGCTGGCGGCGTTCATGGGCCTATGCTTCGGCGTCGCCATGTGCACGATCATCGTAGCCTGCATCGCCGGCAGCTATGTCACCACCATCGGGATACCAGCAGACGTTGGCCCAGGGATTAAAGCCACAACGCTCAGGGAGGAAGCATGAGCATAGCAGCACAGGACACAGGACAGTTGAGCGACGGCTACCACACGTTCGACGAGCTGTACCGGTATCGGATGCTCTACCACGCCTGGGCCGTCAAAGCCTGGCGGCAGGCAGGATGGCCGGTCGTCAAATCCCAACGCCACCACGACGGACAATTATGCTTCGGCGGGGGATGGTTCATCGTCACCGCCCAGCTGCCATCCGGCCAGGTCAGCAACCACTACCGGGATTTGTATTGGTATCTGTTCGACTGCCCCGCAGTCGACTGCGCCCCCGAATGGGACGGGCATACGCCACAGCAGGCGGCAGACCGCATCGAAAAGACGCTCAGAAACCCCACGCAGACATTCTGGAAAGGCCAGACGGTCCTCTGTACCTGGCCGGGATGCGGGAAGAGCCTGGCACTGTGCGACCAGAAGCTGGTGGATGCGCTCAATGACTTGGACCCTAGAGTGATGTTCGACGTAGGCAACCCGCCAGCGACCAGCTGGATCTATGTAAACGGGAAAGGCTTTTACTGCCCCAGACACTGGCATATGGACATGGACGACGGGCATTGGGAACTGGGACCAAGGGAGGAAGCATGAGCAACGAAACTCAGGCCATCATCATATTCTGCGTGGCCGTAGTGCTCATTGTGGCAAGCCTGATCATCTCACAGGTCTACCAGGATCGCGGTAAGGAAGTTATCTCATGCGGTTTTGCGGGTCTGGCCCTTGTGTTCGGGTTCTTGGCAGTGATCTCGGCTGTATGTGTCATCTGTATGATATGGCCGCAGTCATGACCCGCGCCAGCCAGCAGGCCAAGGCCCTGCAGGACATCCGGAACGGCGCAAACGACGAGGAGCTGAAACGCAAATACGGGTATCCGCCGGCAGTCATCGCTGCCATGCGAGCAACGGTTTCGCGTGAGTCAGACAAGCAAGCCGATAATCTGGGCATAGAAACGGGGACACCCAAGTTTTGAGACCCCGAAGGGCAGCAAACATCCGAAGGAGACCAGCCAAGCGGAGGAGACCATGCCAACAGTGCGTTTGACCTCACGACCAAGAACCACCGTCAGCATCAACGACGGAAGCCTGCAGGTGGACGGCATAGAACTGTCCAAATACATCAAGGACGGGTCCATCACGGTCCGCCCCGGCGACGACTTCCAAACCAGCGAAGTGACGGTCACCTTCCTGGCCGACCGACTCCGCGTGGACAAGTCGGCCGACCCAGGACAGGAAAGGATGCAACTTGGCTGAAACATGCCCAAATGATGGAGCAGCGCTCGCTGACGGGGAGCGAATCTGCAAGGACTGCCAGCGGGTGCTGAGGGTTGATCTGGGCTACCTGTGCGACAGGGCGGATGATCTGTACCAGGTGGCAACCAGGCAGGCCAAGCCAGGACCCAGGCAGCTGGCCAAGGGCAGCATGGGCCCTCGAGCCTCCAGCCCGGACCCGCTAAGGGAGGACGCCTGGTCGACATGGCAGTTCTTCCGCCAGTTCTACACAGCCCTGGTGCCGCAAAGCACGGGCAGGCAGGAGGGTAGGCGTCTGCTCATGGAGGGCGTACCTTCACTGGCCCGCAACCCTCGAGCGGCGCGCATCCAGCGGCAGATGCGGCAGGCGGCAGAGAGAGTCAAACGGATCTTCGACTGGGAGCAGGACAAGAGGAGAGGCGGCTGGTGCCAGGCCTGCGGCGCCATCCTCTGGGTGCTGGACAAGTCCCAGTACGCCTTCTGCCAGAATTGCGGCCAGCTCAACGATCTGGCAGAGACCAGACAGGCGCAGCGCGACTGGCTCATGGACTCCTACCAGGAGGGCACGTCGGGCGAGATCGCCCACCTGCTCACCCAATGCGGATGGAAGGTCACGCCCCGCACGATACGCAAATGGGCGCAGAAAGGCATCATCCCCTGCGAGAAGGGGACGAACGGGAAAAACGTGTACCGGGTCGGCGACATCATCGCCAGGATCGAGATGGGCCGTCCCGCGAGCGCGGCTTGACATTCCGGCCTGTTCCGCTAAACTATGTTACAGTTGAATTTCAATGTAAGGGTCGGGCAGAGATGTCCGGCCCTTTCGCATATCTTTCTCTCTTTTCGATTCCATTTTTTTTTTTATTTTTGCTGGAGGTTTAGTTAGTGCAGTCCGCCCCTTATTTTGACGACGGAAAAGCAACCCTGTACGGGTGCGACATGATGGCGATGCTGGGAGGGCTGCCGTCCGGCAGCGTGGATGCGATCATCACTGATCCGCCCTATTCGAGCGGCGGCAGGACAGCCGGTGAGCGGCAGCGCAGCACCAGGAAGAAATACGTGGATGGTTCCGCATCGCAGCTTTATCGTGACCGGATGGTGGACTTTGCCGGGGATGAGCGCGACCAGCGTTCCTACCTGCGCTGGATGGACCTTTGGCTTACGGAGGCGATGCCGGCATTACGGGATGGCGGCCTGGTCATGCTGTTCTCGGACTGGCGTCAGCTGCCGTTGATGACCGACGCCATCCAGGCGGCCGGCGTCACCTGGCGCGGCATCATACCCTGGTACAAGAGCAACTCCCGCCACCAGCCTGGCCGGTTCGCCAACAGCTGCGAGTACGTTGTCTGGGGGAGCAAAGGCCAGGCCGCACACCTGGACGTGCCGGGACAAGCCGGCATCCTGCAGGAGCCCAACGTGTTCTACAAGGAACGCGTGCATATCGCCCAGAAACCTGTAGGCATCATGCGCCAGCTGGTCAAGGCATCACGGCCAGGCGGCACGATCCTCGACCCGTTCATGGGGTCCGGCACCACCGGGGTCGCCGCACTGGCCGAAGGCCGGCAGTTCATCGGATGCGAGATCGTCACCGACTATCAGACGATAGCCGAGAAACGGGTCAGGCAAGCACAAGAATAAAAGGAGCCATCATGGCTGGATTCGACAAGGCACTCAAATACCTCAAAGACCATAGAGGTGAGCAGGTGAGTGTTCGTCTGCCCCATTGGACGCAGGATGTGGACATCCGCCTGCGCACGGCCCAGGACGACCGACAGACCAGGGATGCAGGCCAGCCCACCCACGACTACCTGACTGCTGCCTCCCGATATGGTTTCATTCCCTGGATCCCTACCCAGATCGAGCTTCTGTCCGACGACTGGCAGCTCTGCGACATTACAGGCAGAGTCATCGCCGAATAATACTTGCCCGCAGGTCTTCCCCTTGACTTCTCCCTGCGGGCATCATCCTTGCCTGGCCACGCCACAAACCCAACATCTGGACGCGAGCCAGGCATCCCACTCATCCATCCCCTCGGCCAGGCAGGAGGCTTCCATGCCGTTGAGCAGGTGCGCGTGGCACAACTGCCCGCGGCTTGTCCCTCGAGGTCAGCGTTACTGCAAGGCCCACAGTCAGGAGCACGAGCGGGAGCGAGGCTCAGCCTCACGTCGCGGTTACGATGCAAGGCATCAGGCCGAGAGGGCCAGGTGGTCCCGGTACCTGGCCCAGGGGCATGCTGTGCTGTGCAGCAGATGCGGCAAGCCGATACGACGCGGCGAGGCGTGGGACCTGGGGCACACGGACGACCGTCTGGCCTGGACTGGTCCTGAGCATGCGCACTGCAACCGCAGCGCAGGGCAAGCCAACAGCGTGCGCATGCGCGAACATTGGACGTAAGCCAAGGACTGCGATCTGCCAAGCCAAGCCTGACAGTCGGCAGACAGCACACAACGACAGGCAAACAGCGAACAGCGAACGACAGCGATGCGAGACGAGAAGCCGGAATCGATCTTCGAGGATGAGAGCGTCGACGAATCATCAGACCTGCCCACCCCCAGGGGGGTGACCCCCCGGGCGGGCCTTCTAGACCGCCGGTGAGGTGGCTCACAGGTGCGGAGGGTTCAAAAATTTGCGGGAGCATGCGCGGGAGGCGAGGTGAGCGGCCATGGTGTCCGGAGGAGCCCGCGCCCGTTCGGGCCCGGCCTATGACCCGAATTCCGCTCGTTCGGACCGTCTGGGACGGTCTTCCGGCGGCGCTTTCGCCCTGGATGCGAACGGCTATCGGTACCGGCCGCCCAGATTCCCTCTAGGCACCTACAAGCTGGAGGACGATGCCGCGACCGAACACTGGCATGAGCGCGAGCTCGAAGTGTGGAAGGGCCTGTGGAGGCTGCCGCAGGCCATCGCCTGGCATGACCCCTGCTACGCCTACCTGCAGGGGACGGTGGCCCTGTATGCGCGCCAGTATGTGATCTGCGAATCCTCCTCGTCGACGGCTTCGGACAGGGCGACACTGGCCCGCTATGCGGACACCATCGGCCTGACCCCGCAGGGGTTGAAGCTCAACGGGTGGCGGATCGTCCCCCACGAGGTCAAGACCAGGAAGAAGACCAGGCCGGCCAGGAACGTGATCGCGTTCCCGAGTGCGAGGGAACGGTACGAGGAGATGGGGTGAGCGCTTTGGCGAAGAAAGCCCGGCACACCCCGCCGAAGTCGCTCGGCTTCCTGTTCGCCGACTGGACGGCCTGGCACTGCGTGGTGCCCAGCGGCTTCGACTTGGGCAAGCCGTTCATCCTGACCGGCTGGCAGCTGCTCAACGCGGTGGACTTCTACACGGTGCGTGCCGACGCTTCTTATGACGTGCGCCGGCCTTTGCAGGGGTCCGCATACAAGTGGCGCCGGGGTCAGATCGTGGGCGGCCAGAAGCTGGGCAAGAGCCCCTTCGGCGCTGCTGTGGCCTGCTTTGAGGGCGGCGGGCCGTGCGTGTTCTGCGGCTGGGCCAAGGGCGGCGAGGTGTACCGGTGCTCCGATTGGGGGTGCGGGTGCGGCTTCGAGTACGAGTACCGTCCGGGCGAGCCCATGGGTATGCCCAGGCGCACCGCACTGGTGCAGCTGCTGGCCAACTCAGAGGAGCAGACCGCCAACGTGTACAGGCCGCTGCAGACCATGATCCGCAACGGCAGGCTTTCGGACCTGATGACCGTGCGCGAGGGCTTCATCCGCCTGCCCAACGGCGGGCGCATCGACCCGGTGACCGCCTCGGCCAGATCCAAGCTGGGCAATCCGGTCAACTTCGCCCTGCTGGACGAGTCTGGCATCTACACCCGTAGGAGCGGCATGTTCGAAGTGGCCGACACGGTGCTCCGAGGCGTATCCGGCATGGACGGGCGCATGCTGGAGCTGACCAACCCCTGGGACCCCATGGACGCAAGCTTCGGCCAGGCCACCTACGAGAGCCGCCGCGACGACATCATGAAATACTTCCCCAGGCACGACCCGAGCCTGGACTTCACCGACCCCAAGGACCGGAGGAAGATTCTCGAATTCGTCTACAAAGGCTCCCCATGGGTGAACCTTGACGCGGTGGAGGCCACGGCCTCCGAACTGCTGGAACGCGACCCGGCGCAGGCCAGACGGTTCTTCGGATGCGAACTGGTGCAGGGCCTGGGCTCCTACATGCCCGAGCAGCTGTACGACAGCACGGCCGTGGACCGCGATCCGCCGCCCGAAGGGTCGGAGATCTGCATGGGCTTCGACGGCTCCCAGTCCGGCGACTGGACCGCCCTGCGGGCCGAGACCATGGACGGATGGCGGTGGACCCCCACCTACGGACCGGCAAAAAGGCCAGCCTGGTGGAACCCCAGGGAGTGGGAGGGACGCATCCCGCGCAGCGAGGTCGACGCCTGCGTGTCCGAACTGTTCGGAAAATACCGGGTGATGCGCTTCTACTGCGACCCGCACCCCTGGGAGACGCAGGTGGACGAATGGAGCGAACGCTACGGTGAGGACACGGTGGTCGCCTGGCCCACCAACCAGGTGGGCCGCATGTACGACGCTCTGGTCAGATTCAGGGAGGACACGGCGGACGGCACCACCACGCATTCGCCCGACCCGACCGCCAAGCTGCACATGATGGCGGCCCGCATGGTCGCCAAGCCCGGCGACAGGTTCGTCCTGGGCAAGCCCAGCGAAAACCAGAAGATCGACATCAGCATGGCCGACATCCTCGCCCACGAGGCCGCCAGCGACATGAGGGCGCTCGGCTGGAACGGCGACCAGGGCAAGGCATTCGTATTCAGCGACTACGACGAAGGGGACTGGCATGGCGCAAACGGGTCTATCTTCTGACGAGCAGGCTTTGGTTCGCTCACTGTATTACCGGCTGACGCGCCTGCGCCGCACCCACCAGCAGCTGGACGACTACTACCGTGGCGCGCAGATGCTCCAGATTCTCGGCATCGCCGTCCCCCCGGAGCTACGCGCCTTCGAATTCCCCTTGAACTGGCCCCGGGTGACCGTGGACACCGTGGTGCAACGCCAGCATGTGCGCAGCTTCAGCATGCCCGACCAGCCACAGGCCAGCGACCAGCTGTGGGAGATCTGGGAGGCCAACAACATGGAGTCCCAGAGCGTGCTGGCGCACCTGGAGACACGCATCCAGGGGCACGGGTTCGTCACCGTCGGAGCGAACCCGGACGACAAGGCGCATCCGCTGATCACGGTGGAATCCTCCAAGTCCATGATCGCCCGCATCGACCCCAGGACCCGCAGGATCACCGCCGCCCTGCGCGTCTACTACGACCCGTACCGGGCCAACGCGCCCACGCAGGCCACCCTCTACCAGCCCGACTCCACCGTCTACCTGGACAAGGGGACCGGCTGGAACTGGGCCGTGACCGAACGGGACGAGCACCATCTGGGCCAGGTGCCCGTCGTGCAGTTCATCAACCGCCCCAGGGTGGGCGACTTCACCGGCGAAAGCGAAATGCAGGACGTGCTGCGCCCCACCGACATGGCCGCCAGGGCGCTCATGGACCTGCAGGTGGCCATGGAGACGCACGCCGTGCCCGGCAAATGGGCCGTCGGCCTGTCCGACAAGGACTTCATCGACGCCAGGACCGGCAGGATCGCCACACCCTGGCAGGCCTACTACACGGCGATGACCACCAGCAAGTCCAAGGATGCCAAGTTCGGACAGTTCACGGCCAGCGACCTGAGCAACTTCAAGACCGTGATCGACCTGCTGGCCGAGCAGGTCAGCGCCGTCACCGGCCTGCCCGTCCGCTACTTCGGACAGAACAGCGCCAACCCGGCCAGCGAAGGCGCCATCCGCGCCGACGAGGTGCGCCTGGTCAAGAACGTGGAGCTGAAGAACAGCCTGGACGGCGACTCCTGGGGGGATGTGATGGCCCTGGCCTGGCGGATGGCCACAGGCGACCAGGTGGACGGGCACCGCATACGCACCGACTGGGACGACCCCAACACCCCCACCTTCGCGCAGAAGGCCGACGCGATCCAGAAGCTCGTTGCCACGGGGATCCTCAGCAGGGAGGGGGCCTGGGACGAGCTCGGCTGGTCCGAAGCCCGCAAGGACAAGGAACGCGAACGCTTCACCGACGACGACATGCAGGACTGGGGCTACGTGAAGCCCATGGACGGGGAGGACGACCATGAGGACCATGGTGGGGCAGGACCTGCCCCAGACGGCGGTCAGACAGGCCAGAAGACTCCGAAAACGCAGCAACCGGCTGGCCAGAAGGATCACGCTCCTGTGGCGGGCCAACGCCGGCAGTGACTTCGCCGACTCCTACGCGGCCATCATGCCGGCCCTGTTCGCCTCGCTGGACCAGGCGCAGCAGGCCACGGCAGCCGACTCCGCAGCCGCCACGCCGGAAGCCATGCGCGAGCTGGACGGACACCCCCTGTACGCGCAGTACCCGGTCGACCCCCGCCAGTGGGTGGGCGTGGACGGGGCCGGCTACGACACCCTGGACGATATGTGGGGGGCGGTCGTCGCCGGCAAGCAGGCCGTCAAAAAAGGCCTGGACGAGCAGATCGCCCTGAAGATCATCGAGGACCAGCTGCAGCAGCGGGCCAGGACCATCCTGGCCGACACCTCCCGGTCCGCATCGGCCATGGCCGCACGCAGCCGGCGCCACACGGCCGTCTGGGTGCGGGCGCTCACCCCGCCCTCATGCGGCCGGTGCGTCATCCTCGCCGGACAGCCCAGCGGCGCCAAGGCCTTCGAACGCCACCCTAGATGCGACTGCATCGCCGTGTACGCCACCCGCATGCCCGACAACGCCTGCGCCGACCCCAGGGCCTGGCTGGACCGGCTGGACGACAGGCAGCTGGCCAGGACGCTGGGCAGCCGGGCCAACGCGCGCGCCTACCGTGACGGGGCCGATCTGAACGCCCTGGTCAACGCCTACCGGCGCAAGGGCAGCGTCAGCGCCGCCCAGGCCTGGGACCGGCGCATCAAATACACCACCGAATCCACCACCAGGCGCGGCTACGCCTCACACCGGATGATCGACGCCGGCTACGCGAAGGACTTCGTCAAAGCCGGAGGCCGTTCCACGCGGGTGGACAGGCCCAGGCTCATGCCCGAGACCATCTACCAGATAGCCGGCAGCGACCACGACAAGGCGCTCCGGCTTCTGCACAACTACGGCTGGCTCAACTAGCCGACAAACAGGATTTTCACCGGTCGCGCGAGGCGTCCGGCGCAGCCATGCGACATGGCAACAGCAAGGAGAAACGATGCACAACCTCAAATGGATGCGAATGCGCGACCTGTACTGGATGCGGATACGCACCATCGACCAGCCGGACGCCGAAGGGCAGGGGACGGGCGACCCGGACCCGCAGACCCAAGGCCAGGCCGGCAATCAAGGTCCGGAGCATGGTCAGGGCGACGAGCCGCTGGGCGAAGGCGGCAAGAAGGCCCTGGAGGCCGAACGCCAGGCAGCCAAGGCCGCGAAGGCCAGGGCGGCCGAACTGGAAGCCAAGCTCAAGGAATACCAGGACCGCGACAAGAGCGAGGAGCAGAAGCAGGCCGAAAAGCTCGAACAGCTCCAGCATGACGCCGAGGCCAGCCGGCGCAAAGCCACGCAGTACGAGGTGGCCGCCTCCAAGAGCATCCCCCTCAAGCTCGCCACCAGGCTGCGCGGGGAGACCGCCGAGGAGATGGCCAAGGACGCCGAGGAGCTCTCCGCCCTGATCAGCACAGCCGACCACAAGCCTCCGGCACCCAAGCCCGACAAGAGCCAGGGCATGGGCGGAGGCCCCAAACCCGCGAACCTGGCCGAGGCCATCGCCGGACACTACAAGCAGTAAAACCCACTAAGGAGAATCCGTATGGCAGTCACACTGGCGGAAGCCAAGAACAACACGCTCGAGGACTACGACCCCATGGTCATCGACGAGTTCCGAAAGAACTCCGAGATCCTCGACTCCCTCATCTTCGACGACGTCGTCAACCCGGCAGGCGGCGGGGCGACGCTCACCTACTCCTACCGTCGGCAGACCACGCAGCCCACCGCCGCCTTCCGCGCCCTGAACAGCGAGTACGAGCCGCAGGAGGTCAAGACCGAGAAGAAGAGCGTCGACCTGGCCGTCCTGGGCGGCGCCTTCGAGGTGGACCGGGTCATCGCCGGCCTCGGGCCAGCCGCATCCGGAGCGGTCACCCAGAACCTGATCCAGAAGATCAAGGCCACCACTACCCTCTTCGAGGACACCGTCATCAACGGCGACCAGACCAAGAACGAAAACAGCTTCGACGGCCTGGACAAGGCACTGACCGGCTCCTCCACCGAGGACACGGACAGCAAGCCCGACTGGACCGACATGAGCGATTCCGGCTTCAACATCCTGGACAGCCTGGACGAGTTCCTCTCCCTCTTGGACGGCACCCCCACCGTGCTGGTCGGCAACGAGAAGGCCCTGGCCAAGATCCGCGCCGCTGCCCGACGCTCCAGCGCCTGGACCCGCAGCCCGGTCGATGACCTGGTTGGCGCCAACGGGCGGCCCATCACCAGGGAGACCTACGGAGGCATCACCCTCGTGGACGCCGGCGCCAAGGCCGGCACCAACGACCCGATCATCCCCGTGGCCGCCGACGGCACCACCAGCGTGTACGCCTACCGGGTCGGCCTGGACGGCTTCCACGCGGTCAGCACCGCCGGAGGCCAGCTGGTCAAGACCTGGCTGCCCGACTTCAGCACCGCCAAGGCCGTCAAGTCCGGCGAGGTCGAGCTGGGGCCCGTGGCCGTCTGCCTGAAGGCCACCAAGGCCGCCGCCGTCCTGCGCGGCGTCAAGGTCATGGCCGGCGCCAAGCCCGCAAACAAGTGACCATGGCAGGCGACGACAAGCAGCGGCACGCGAAGTATGCGGAAGTCCAGGACGTGGCAACCGCCCTGGGCAGAAGCATCGACCAGGACGGGACCGAAGGCCGGCAGATGCAATACTGGCTCGACAAGGCCGAAAGGAAGGTCCGCTCCCGCGTTCCCCTCCTGGACGAGTGGGCCAGCCAGGACCCCGCCTATCAGGACACCGTCAAGGACGTGCTCGTCAGCGCCGTGGAACGCAAGGCCCTCAACCCCGAGGGCCTGCGCTCCGTCATGACCCAGGTCGACGACGGCAACATCCAGCAGACCATCGACTCGACCCGCTCCACCGGAGAGATCATCATCCTCGACGAGGAATGGGAGCAGCTCCTCCGCATCGACAACACAGGCAGGAACAGCATCCAGGCCCAAATGGACCCCGTATACGTGCCCCTGCCCTCATACCCCTACGCCTGACAGGAGGCCGGCATGGACCCAGCAAGCATGATCGCCGCCAGCCTGCCCAGGCTCAGACGCGCAGCCGAAAGCCTCATGACCGACACCATCCGCATCACCCGGCCCGGAAAGCCAGCTGTCGACCCCGTCACGGGGGCGGAAACCCCAACCGGGGAGGTCCTGTACGAGGGGCCGGGCAAGGTGCAGACCTCCGGGGGCATGGCCTCCCAGACAACCACCGCTTCCGGTGACTCCTCCAACGCGGGCGGGCTCGTCCTCGAATGGAGCCTCTACCTGCACCTGCCCATCAGCGCCACAGGACTGCGTGAAAAGGACGTGGCCCAGGTGGTCGACTCCAATGACCCGGACCTGATGGGCAGGTGCATGCGCCTGGTCAACATGCAATCCGAGAAGACCCTGGCGACGGCCAGACGGTGGAACGTGCAGGAGATACCCGAGGAGGACTGACATGCCGACCATCGATGTGAGCCAGGTCGGGGACCTGGCCAAGGCGCTCGCCGCCGTGCCCCTGCGCAACCAGGCGCTGGTCGCAGCCGCGGTCAAGCACGGGGCGCAGAACATCAAGCAGAGCGTGAGCGAGGACCTGCAATCCTCCGGCAACCATGCCTTCCGCCGCATCCGCATCCACTACGACATGCAGGAGCGGGGCCCGGTCGTGGAGGCGGACATCGGCCCCGAGCAGGGCGGCGCATCCAGCCTGGCCAACCTCGCCTTCTTCGGCACCAGCCGGGGCGGCGGTCACCACCGGTTTTACGAGCATGGCGCTGACGAGCTGGAGCCGACCGCCCGGTATGTCAGAGAGGCGGCGACCAAGCTATGAGCCGGACCGTGGAGGTCAGGAAAGCCGTCATGGCCCTGGTGCCGGACATGCCCGGGTGGAAGGTGTATGAGGACGTGGCCACCGGGCAGAGCCCGCCCTGGGTGGTGGTGCGCGTCTCCGAGACCGGGCGCAGCGGAGCGGAGGATCTGCATGCCGTCTCCCACGACGGGGTGCTCGACATCCGCGTCGTCGGCCGCCAGGGCGACGGCATCAGCATCGCCATGGACCGGCTCAAAGCCGCCCTGGACGGTGCCAAGCCCGCCGACCGGAGGACCAGCAGGCTGATCCCCGACCAGGATTCCGGCCTGTACGCGGCCGAGCTCACCGACCCAAAGACATCCGTTCCTTTCTTGATGCGCGTGCTCACCTGGCGCTTCGCCTGGACCAGCTGACTTGCATTCACCCCGCCTATCCGCGGGGCTTTTCCATATTTAAACCCAACAACCATGATTCGGAGGCACCCATGCCAGACACCACTGATACCAATGAAAACACCACGCCGACCACTCCTGCGGTGAACGAGGAGACTGGCCTGCCTGCCGCGATCCTCGAGGACGGCAATATCCTGACCACCTTCGTCCCCGGCCACGGAAGCATCAAGGACATGACCAAGCCCACCGAGGCCGAGCTCAACGCCGAAGGGAACCTGAACGTCTCCGCCTACCTGACCTCGACCGGATGGAAGCTCAACCACACGCAGGAGTCCATCAAGGACGACCGCGAAGCCTCCGCCGACGTGGGCGAGATCCCGGGAGCCGAAAAGTACGACGGCGGGTCCCTGCAGGTGATCAACAACGTCAACAACGAGGGCTATGCCAACGCGGCCATAGAGACCCTGGTCAAGGGGACCAAGGGGTATCTGGTGCGCCGCCGTGGCGCAGGCCAGGCCGCATACAAGGCCGGCCAGAAGGTGTCGGTTTTCAAAACCGTGATCGGCATCGCCACCCCCGTGGCCCACGCGGACAACGCCCGCATGATGAGCACCATCAGCTTCTCGGTCGCGCCCGGATCCCAGGACGAGACCGCCACCGTCACGGCCTGACCAAATGATGCTTCCCCGCATGACCCTGTGCTCCGGCCATGCGGGGATCTCGCAACCGTTCCCTGGAGCACGCCACTTATCTTTTAGGAGCACGCATGCCTATCGCCGTCAAACCCATCACCAAGGACGTGGAGATCGTCACCGACCTGCAGCTGATGAGCGACATCATCGACCTGAGCAACCGGATCAACAGCCAGGACAAGCCAAACAAAAAGGACAAGGAGCGTCTGGCCGGCATGGTCAAGGACCTGGACAAAAGCACCCTGGTGCTCACCCTCCGGGGCCTGCCCTCCAGCCCCTGGAACGCCATCGTCATCGACCACACGCAGGTCAAGGGCGACCGGGCCGTCAAGGACCTGCAGGGCATGGTCGCCGACGCGGTGCCCCGCATGCTGGTCAAAGCCCGCTACAAGGACGGTGAGGACATCGACCTGGGCGGGGAGGACCTGGCCGGGCTGATGGGCTCGCTGACCGACATCCAGGTGGCCGACCTGATCCAGACCATCCAGACGCTTAACACGCCCATAGATGCGCTCCCAAAAGCGGTGCGCGACCTGATCGGCTAGCGGACTGGCTCGCGCAACATCCCGATGTCCTGGCCCAGCTGCGCGTGGCCCGCAGCCTGGGCATCTCCTACAAGCGCTGGCTCGGCTGGCAGCCCACCCCCGACGACCCGGTCGAATGGGACGAATACGAGCGCGACTGGATGATGGCCCTGGACACGTACGAGCGGGCCCACAAGTGCCCCGTATGCGGCATGGACATCAGCTTCTGCCACGACCAGGTCGCCGTCGCCACCGTCTTCAAGGACGCTGCCGTGGACACCTGCTACGTGGGGCGGATGCGCGAACTGGCCATGGACCGGTTCGCTCAGTCGGGCACGGTGGAGGCCCCCAACTCACAGACCACCAGACTCAACCCCAGATAACCGCGGAGGTGCATCGTGGCGCTCAACCAAAACATCGTCATCAGGCTCATGGCCGACAGCACGGACTACACCGCCAAGATGCAGGCCGCCTCGGCCTCGGCCACGGAGCTGTCCACAGCCCTGGAACGCCCCATGAGCAAGGGCGAGCGGTTCTCTGCCATGGGTCAGAAGGTGGCCCTGGGCGTGGGCGCTCTGAGTGCCGCCATTGGCGTGGCAGCCGTCAGGGCTTTCATGGACTTCGATGCCTCGATGAGCGCCGTGCAGGCCAATACGAGTGCCAGCGCCTCTACCATGGGGCTGCTCAGGGATGCGGCCCTGGAGGCCGGGGCGCGCACCGTGTACAGCGCCACCGAGTCCGCCGACGCGATCAACGAGCTCGCCAAGGCCGGCGTGAGCACCACGGACATCCTCCAGGGAGGCCTGGACGGGGCGCTCGACCTGGCAGCCTCCGGCCAGATGGGCGTCGCCGACGCCGCAGAACTCACCGCCTCCGCACTCAACGAATTCGGCCTGAAAGGCAACCAGGCCAGCCATGTGGCCGACCTGCTGGCAGCCGGAGCAAACACCGCCCAGGGCGGGGTCTCCGACATGGGCGAGGCCCTGAAAATGGTGGGCACGACCGCCAGCCAGCTGGGCATGAGCATCGAGGACACCACCGGAGCCATCACCATGATGGCCTCCCAGGGCATCGTCGGCTCCGACGCGGGCACGCAGCTCAGATCCGCGCTGATCGGCCTGACCAGCGCCTCCGGCCCAGCCAAGGCGGAGATGCAACAGCTGGGCATCAGCATGTACGACAGCCAAGGCAACTTTGTGGGATTGGCGAATTTTGCGGGCCAGCTCAAGGAGAAGCTGTCAGCCCTCACCCCCGAACAGCGGGCCAACGCCATGGGCGTGCTCTTCAGCAACGCGGCTATGAGCGTGGGCAACACCCTCTACGAGCAGGGTGCCGAAGGCGTCACAAAATTCACGAAGCAGGTCAACCAGCAGGGATTCGCCGCCAAACAGGCCGCTGCACTGACCGACAATCTGAAAGGCGACGTCGAGCAGTTCGGCGGCGCGGTGGAGACTTCCTTAATCAAGATCGGGTCCGGGGCCAACGGGCCCATCCGCAACGTCATCCAGTCGGTCACCAGCCTGGTGACCGCGTTCGGCGACCTGCCAGCCCCAGTGCAGCAGACCGTCGTCATGCTCGGCCTGGCCGCCGGAGCCGGCGTAGGCCTGCACAAGGTCTTCGGACAGACGGCGCAAAGCACCAGCGCGCTGAGCCGCAGCTTCGGCATGATCGTGGACCCCGTGCAGCGCGTGCAGGCCGCCATGGGCAACTTCGGCACGGCGGTGGAGCAGATCAAACTGTCCACGCTCACCTATGAGGAGCAGATGCGCCGCGTGGGCACCGCCACCAGCGGCTCCGCCCTGCGCATGGGCGCACTCAAAAGCGCCGGCAGCGGCCTCGTCGACCTGCTCGGCGGAAAATGGGGCATCGCCCTTGGCGTGGCCGGTGCTGTGCTTGATACTTTCGCAAAGCATGCGGCCCAGGCCAAGGCCGCGCAGGATGAGCTTGCCCAGGCTATGGCCGAAGGCGGGGACGCCAGCGAAAAGCTCGTCGACATGATCACCAAGGGCGAAAACGTCGACTGGGGCTGGGTGCAGCGAATGGACACTGGCTTTGGGAGCCTTGATGACATGCTCAAAGCCTGTGGCATCAGCGCAGGTACCTTTACGCGCGCTGTGCAGGGCAACAAGGCCGCCATAGACCAGGTCAACAAAGCGCTTGAGGCCAACAAGCAGTCCGGCAGCCAGTACTACGGGGTCATCACCGAGGGCCAGACCAAGCTCTCCCAGCTGACCCGGGAGTACAAGAATTCCACGGAAGAGACAAAACGCAACAAGGAGGGCAAGGATGAGCTGGCCTCGAGTGAAAAGAAGGCAGCCGACGCGGCCGGCCAGCACGCTCAGGCGCAAGGCCAGTCAGCCGAGCAGACTCAGAAAGCCGCTGACGCATCATCCATCCTCGCCAACCAGCTGAACGCCTCCAACAAAGGCGTGAACGAGGAGTCCTCTGCGCTGGGCGAGGCCGTGGATGCGCTGAAACAGTACTACGGCTTCAAACTAGGTGCTTTCGACGCTGACACCAAATGGGGGGAGGCCCTGTCCGCAGCTGACGAGGCCGTGAAGAAGAACGGCAAGTCGTTGGACGCGTTCAACCCCAAAGGCCAGGCCAACCGCAAGGCCCTGAAGGACCTGGCGACAGCAGCGCAGGATTGCGCCGAGGCCCACGCCCGAAACGGTGAAGGCATCGACAAGGTGAGCCAGGTCATGGAGCAGGGCCGGCAGAAGGTCATCGACTACGCGAAAGCCATGGGCATGAGCGACGGCGACGCCGCAGCTTTCGCTGACTCGGTGGGTCTGTCCTCGGGACGGGTCAAGGACCTGGTGAACCAGATCGAGAGAGCCAATGCCAAGCCACTCAAAATAAAGGACGAAGCATCGAAGACCCTCAAGCAGGTGGGTTTGGCGGCCAAGGGACTGCCTGACGGGAAGACCATCCAGATTACAGGAAAGAACAAGGATGCCATGATGGCCATCCGCGAGGTGACCGGAGCGAAGATCGACGACAAGCACTCCAAGCTCACCTTGGACAAGCACCAGTACGACATGGCGCTCGCCTTGGCCAACGGGGCGACCATCGACACCAAGACCGGCCAGCTCAAGGGCGAAGACAACCACTACTGGCACAAGATCGCCGAGGCCAACGGTTGGAAGATAGCGCCGAAGACCGGGCTCATCTCCGGTGATAACGGACCTTTCATGTCTGCCAAGAAAGCAGTCGAGGACGCTCATATAGATGGGAAGCACATTTCCGTGGATGCGGATACACACAGTTTCTGGGACACCATCGGGAGCATCCTCAGCAAGCCCTTCCACATCAACATCGGAGCGGTCCCAGGCCGTGCCATCGGCGGTCTGATCACCGGCCCCGGCACGGGCACCAGCGATGACATCCCGGCCCGCCTGTCCAACGGGGAGTACGTGATCAGGGCTGCTGCGGTGCGCCAGTACGGCACGGAGATGCTCAATGCCATCAACTGGCAGCGCTATGCGACCGGAGGCTACGTGCAGAAGTACGAGGCCACGCCGATCACCCCGAACCTGCTACAGCCAGCCAGTCAGGAGCCGCGGATCGTGTATGAGCAGCCGGTCACTTTCCACCAGCATGTGGTGCAGGACCCTTACGCGCAGTCGGCCTTGGACTCGGCCAGGGTGCGTCATGCGACCCTCGGCCTGCTGAGGAGAGGGGGCATGCTGTGAGCACGGTGATCTTCTATCCGCAAACCGGTGATAAGGAGCTGTGCCGCCTGTATGGGGATGACGGGGACCGGGAGATGATCATGAGGGAGATCGACGGCTGGTATGGCACCCCGGAGTCGCGGACTGAGGCCACGCCTCGCAAGTGGGGTGACGGCGACCATGACGTGGGCGAGGCGGACATCGCCTACGGGGCGCGCACTGTGTCCGTCTCCTACCGGCTGCTGGCCGGCGACCGGGGCAGGCTGGAGCAGCTGCGCGGCATGCTGGGCGCTTTGACGCACCGGCTGGTCCGCCTGCGGGTCGTGGACCCTCCCGAGGACACCTACCAGGTGGGGGAGGTGCTCCAGGTGCTCCCCGACAAGGCACCACAAAACATGGCAGCCCAGACCGATACTGGCCTGATCACCGTCCTGTGTCGCCGTCCCGAGCGTCTTTCCTGGCGGTCGATGGACGTGCAGCTTTTCCCTGTGTCCTCCGCATCCGGAGGTCTCTCCTATGGGGGCAAGGGCCTGGGCCTGGTGTATCCGCTCTCGTATGGGGCTGATGCGGGCTCCCCGCAGAGTGTGGCCCTGCTGCGTAATGCTGGCTCGGCCATGGCGTATCCGGTGATCACGGTGACGGGTCCGATGCCTGACGGGGTGCTCCTGGTGGGCTCTGACGGCAGGGCTTTGCAGTGGTCGGGGAGCGTGGGCATGGTCCCCCTGGTCCTCGACTGCCGGACGCAGACGGCGTCCATGGGGGGCGTAGATGTGAGCCGTCTGCTCGCCAGCAGGGGCTTTCCTGCGGTCCCGGCGATGGGGTCTTTGTCGGTGCAGCTGATGTCGCCTGGCTCGGGCTGGGCGACCGTGAGTGTCCGTGACACGTATCTGTAAGGAGTGATCTATGTCTACAGCTTTGGGTGTGGCCCCTGACAGCAACGGTCAGGGGTGTGATGCGCTGACGCACCGGAGGGTGATCGCCGGCCAGTGGGCGAGCACGGGCGTGCTCAGCGGCCTGTCGGTGTCGGGCCGTCAGGATCTGCGCTACGGGGTGAGCCCGGGCCTGGCGGTGTGCTCCATGGGCGAGACGGACGGGATGAGCATCGCCTGGTGGGATGGCGGCGGCAGCCCCTTCACGGAGAATGCGGTGGATGCGGGGGATTCGGCCTATCCGCGTATCGACGCGGTCTATATCGTCTCCTATACGGGCCAGCCGGACAACCGGGTGCATGTGAAGGTGCAGCAGGGCACGCCGTCCGCGGCTCCGCAGCCTCCGCAGGTGGAGGCCGGCGGCCTGGTGGTCGGCTACCGTCGGCTGCCTGCGGGGGCGATGAGCACCGCGTCGGCCATGGCCTGGGGGGATGTGGACTATGCGATCTCCTACGAGGCCAACCTGGGCCTGCTGGAGGAGTATGTGGACCGGCGGACGAACGTGTGGGGGGATCCCCGGCCCCGCCAGTGGTCCATCGAGTATCCGGTGACCGTCTACCTGCCGACCGACCGGGTGGTGGAGCTGACCTACGACGCGGACGTGGCCTACGCCATCAGGGGCGACCAGGGGCAGATGCTGCCTGTGGGCGACAACGACTGGGCGTCCTGGGCGGTCACCTTCATTTTGGACGACCAGGATATCCCCGGGTCGACGAGGGAGACGCTGCTCATGCACGGCGTGTGGACGCATGCGCATGACAGTGTGATCATGACCATGCGGCAGGGGACCCATACGATCAAGGTCAAGCAGGGTCTGGCCAGCAAGCAGGGCAACGGCCAGTCCTACATGCACTACGGGGAGAACGACGGGCTGACCTACCCGGGGCGCACCGTCCAGGTGTGGGACCGGGGGCCGGCCCGGTGAGCTGGAGGGCCTGGCTGACCGACGCTCGCGACGGGCGGGTCATCGCCCCCGTGGACATCCCCTCATTCCAATGGCAGATGGGCATCCGTGACTCCTCCTTCACGACCACGTCCCGTGAGCCCGGCGACCGGAGCGCCTCCAACATGACGCTGCCCTGGACGGCCCTGCCGGCGGACACACCTGATGCTCGCAGCCTGCTCCTGGATTCGACCAGGCGTGCCCTGTGCCTGACCTGGGCGGGCTCCATGGCGGGCGACGACTTCGGCGACCCGGCCATCTGGGGGGTGATCGGCGAGCGGCAGGACACGCAGCAGGACACATCCTTCCCCCTCTCATCGCCCTTGGAGCTTCTCGCCCAGCGGCTGGTCGTCCGCGAGGGGGCCTTCCGGGACGGGAAGAGCACGGATGTGATCGGCGTGGACGGCCTGTCCTACCGGGGCATCATGTGCGAGGCCGGCCTGTACGCGAGCGGGCGGAAGCAGGGCGGCCAGCTGCCCATCGACTGGCCCTACCAGGGCGAGCACGGGACACGGCAGAAGACCAGCTGGAAAGCCTGGAACATCCAGAACAACGGTGCGAAGAAGCTCCTGTGCGACATCGCCGACCTGCAGGACGGGCCGGACTTCGCCTTCATCCCTTATCTGACTGCTGACGGGTCGCATGTACGGGTGCGTTTCGAGGCCGGCAGCGACGGGGACCGGCGGCTGTTCGCCGACCGGCCTCCGGTCTGCCTGGCCTATCATCAGGGGGCGAGTCTGCTGGATGACCTGCAGGTGGCGCACGCCTCCCCGGTCCAGCGGGTGTATGCGACCGGGGCCGGGAGCGATGAGAGCGTGCTCACGGCCCTGGCCCAGGACCTGTCGGGCATCACCGGCGGGCCCGACCCGCAGATCCTCCGGGAGACGGCCTACTCGGACACGGACACGGACAATCCGGCCGTGCTCAAGTCCCACGCCCGGGCGCAGTTGCAGGCAGGCCGGCGCAAGCTTATCCAGATCACCGCCCAGGTGCATTTCGGGGATCTGACCGCCGGCAACGTGGCCCTGTCCCCGGCCAGCCTTCGTCCGGGCATGCCGGTCGTGCTGAGCATCCAGGGCTTTCCGAGCCTGCCGGACGGCGACTATCGGACGGCGGTCATGCTCCTGTCCGGCGACCAGACCAATACGGCCAAGGTCACCTTCGACGTGATGGAAGACCCCTACCAGTAAGGAGGGATTATCGTGCAGCATACGCTGATCACCCCGCAGAGCCCGGGGGAGCAGCTGGCCGCCCTGGCCGCCGGAGCCCTGGACATGGCCAGCCGGCAGCAGACGGGCAACATCGGCAGCGTCACCATCCCCACGGCGAACGGCACCAAGCTGATCGCCGGCGAGGCGGCCGGTCTGCAGGGCATCGCCCCCTGGGTGGGGGATACGACCCCTCCGGGCATGCCCACGGGTGTGGGTGTGGACTCGGCTGCGGGCATGATCCTGGTCTCCTGGGACGGCACTTTGCAGGGCTGCATCCCTGCGGATTTCGATCATGTGCAGATCCTGGTGGACGGTGTGGAGGCTGGCCAGCTGCGGGTCCGTGGCACGGCGACCCTGGGCCCGTATGAGGCGGACAGCGTCCACCAGGTGACCGTCAGGGCGTGGGATGATGCGCATGCGGAGGACGGCAGCCCGGCCCCCAACGGGTCCGACCTGACCGGGCCGGTGAGTGTGACGGTCAAGAGTGTCGTGGACGCCAGCGAGATCAAAGATGCGCAGGACAAGGCGCAGCAGGCCATCAACCAGATCGCCGGGGTGCAGCAGACCGCGTCCAGCGCCAGCCAGGCGGCCGCCGACGCGGGCAAGGCTGCGGCAGACGCCGGCAGCACGGCCAGCCAGGCCAAGAGCATCGCCGACGGCCTGTCAGGCAGTGTGGGCACGGCCGTGTCCACGGCCAACAACGCAGCAGAGTCGGCCAAGCAGGCGTCGAAGGACGCCGGCGACGCCAAGCTGAAAGCCGGCGAGGCTGTGGACAGTGCCACCACGGCGGTCAGCCAGAGCGCGGCGGCCAGCAGCAAGGCCGATGCGGCCCTCTCGCGTGGCGTGGAGCTGGTCCGCAATCCGGCCTTCGACCCGGCGTGGGGGAACCTGGACGGCTTCGGGCTGAGCATGGGCACGAGCGGTGCCCCGGCCAAGCCGCCTCTGCCTTACGCCACCTACGGGGCCTTGACGCAGAGGGATTACTTCAGCTCCTGGCGCTTTCCGTTGGATCGTGGACGCAAGTATCGTTTCGGCTTCTGGTGCATCTGCGACGGGAAAAACCGTGAGGATCTGCGCATCGGCTGGCGGTACGTCAACCCCGGCACGCACTGGGATGAGGCGGTCACGGTCACCCCGGGGGAGGCGTCCTCCTGGGTGTGGCGGGAGGCCGTCGTCGGCACGCCCGACCAGTGGACCGACACGGACCATAGTCTGAGCGTGTGGCTCAACATCGCCGGCTATGGGGACCAGGCGACGGGCTGGTGGATCACCGGCCTGACCGTCCGGGATGTGACCGACAGCCAGGACGCCAAGGACCAGGCCGCCAGGGCGCAGACCACGGCCGACGGGAAGAACCGGATCATCGCCGCCGCATCCGAGCCCTCGCACGGCGGTCTGGCCCTGGGCGACCTGTGGATGCAGCTGGACAAGGCCAGTAACGTCACGGGCATCCAGGTGTGGAACGGCAAGAGTTTCATCGACTACGTGCTCATGGCGCAGCAGGTGCTGGTGGCGGGCAGCGTGGGCACCATCTGCCTGGCAGACGGGGCGGTGGTCGCCGACAAGGTGACCGCCAGCGAGGCCCTGCTCGAAAAACTGCTCGTGCGCAAGATCAAGGCCGACGAGATCGACGTGGGGAGCCTGACGGCCGCCATCGTCAGGTCGGGCCAGTTTTCCACGCCTGACGGGCTGGTGGGCTTCGACGAGTCTGGATACTGGGCCAAGGGCAAGGACGGCAAGTATCTTTTCCGTGCATCGGGTGACGGCGTGCAAGCGGTGGGCGGCTTCCAAACGGCCCTGTCCGGGGATCGCATCCAGCTGAGCCAGACCCTGATCCAAGGATCCACGACTGGCGGCCTGCAGGGTATCGGGGATGATCCGACGCACCCCTACTGGCTGATCTGGGGGGACCACAACGGAATGTCCAGCCGGCTGCTGATGGGCACGAGCCCGCAGCAGCCGCAGTTCTCGGCCACGATCGGCCCGCAGGGCAGCACCGCGGGCGTGGCGGCCAACCGGGTGGACATCGCCGGGTCGGAGTCCGCCAGCATCTCGGGGGACATCACGGTCAACGCCATGCCCCGGTACGGGGTGGGTCGCCGCGTTTACCAGTGGATGTCAAACTGGTCGGGCGTACCAGTAGACGGCTGGGTCACCGAAGTAGCAAACCAGACGTTCGTGGTTCCCGGGCCGGGCGAGGGCCGATGGTACATGTGTGATATAGGTGCCCGCGTGGCAGGATCCGGCGAATACGCTATCCGCTTGGAAATTTTCACCCCCGGAGGGTGGGACCCTGTCAGGCATGCCCTGCTCTCCCCGCCAAAAAACGGCGGTATCGACAACTTCACGAGCAGCAGGATGGTGTTCATGAAGGCCGGCACCTACGTTCTGCGCATCCAGACGATCAAGTTCGGCGACGTGAGCATCGACATGAACGCCGACTGGGCTTTCGCCGAACCCTATACGAAACCTCACGTTTTCGCCCGCTATGTCTTCCTCACGGAATGCTGAGAGGGGGCCTGTGGATGCCTGACCTGCTGATGATCATCCTGGAGTCCATCGTGCCCATGCTCCTGACCGGCGTGGGCGGCCTGTGCGGATGGCTTTTGAAAAGCCACCGCAAGGAGGAAGCCAGGGACCGGGCCATGGAGACGGGCCTGCGCACCCTTCTGCGGGCCGAGCTCCTGGAGATCCACGCCAAATATGTGCCGCTCGGCTATATCCCGGTGGCGGTCATGGACGAGGCCGACCGCGTCTACCGCGCCTACCACAGCCTGGGAGGCAACGGCACGGGCACCAAGATCTACGAGGAGATCAAGGCCCTGCCCACCATCGACTGACCGCCCATCACCTGTCCCGCCGCCCATCCGGGCGGCTTTTTCATGCCAAAAAATAGGAGGATATGCATGCGATGGTCCCATGCGCGGCACGCCCGCGCCAAGCCCAGATACGCGCGGATCATGGTGGGGGCGCTCGCCGTCCTGGCCATGCTCACCCCAGGTGCCGCCTACGCGGACGCCGGCTTCGACAACGCGTCCTATCAAGGGTGCTACAACGCCCAGGCGGCCAAGGACTCGGGAGCAAGCTTTTCGATCACCAAGATCACGGAGGGCACTTGGTACGTCAATCCAGCCGCCGACTGCCAGATCGCCGCCAACCGGTCCGCCGGCCTAAGACTCGGGGCCTACGCCTACGCCAGGCCGGAGAAAGGCACCAGCCCGGAGGCCGAGGCCGACCACTTCAACGCCCAGGCCAACGCCCGCGGGCTCGTGCATGCTGGCGTGATCCCCTTCCTGGACTGGGAGCCGCCAGCACCGTATAACTCGCATACGGACTGGGCGAAGCGGTGGCTTGACCGGGTGACCTCCTACTGGGGTACCAAGCCCATCATCTACATGCAGGCCTCCAACATCCAGGCCGGAAACTGGCAGGCTGTGGCAGGAGCCGATTATGGGCTCTGGGTGGCCGGCTATCCGCGAGGCTACACAGGCGAGCGTCTGCGTGATCCTGGGGCACCGCCTTACTCGGTGGCACCCTGGCCGTTTGCGGCTGCCTGGCAGTACTCCTCCACGGGGAACGTGCCCGGCGTGGGCAACGCCGTTGACGTCAACTGGTTCTACGGCGACGCGGGGACCTGGGCCAAGTACGCCAATGCTCCCATCGGCACGCAGGCCAATCCGGTCACGCCGTCTCCCACGCCATCCCAGGGTGCGCCTGTCGGTGACGTGGGCAGCCTCGCCACGGCAGTCATCCGGGGCGAGTACGGCAACGACCCGCAGCGGCACGCCCTCCTAGGCAACCGCTATGCCGAGGTCATGGCCGTGGTCAACGAGCGCCTGCGAGGCAACTCCGGCGGCGGCAACGGTTCTGGCACCTATGTGGTGCGTCCCGGCGACTGTCTGAGCATGGTCTTCGGCGGCTCCTGGCCTGTGATAGCCCAGCTCAACGGCATCCGAGCACCCTACGTCATCTATCCGGGCCAGCGTCTCGCCACCGGCAGCGGTGGCGGAGGCGGTGGGCGGACCGTGACCGTGCGTCGCGGTGACACGCTCTCCGGGATTGCCGCCAGGCTCGGCATCCCTCAAAGCCGGCTGCACGGCTACCGGTCCGGCAACCCCAGCCTGATCTATGCAGGCGAAGTGCTTCACTACTGAGGAGGTGATATTTATGACCGATACGATCCCCGAGGACGAGGGCAAGCCCTACTGGCTGCCCGACTGGCTCTACCAGATCCTCAAATGGGTGGGACTAGGCTTCCTGCCATTGCTGGGGGGCTTCGTCCACAGCGTCGGCCCCGTCTGGGGTCTGCCTCACACGGATGCCATCGTGACTACGATTTACGCGCTGGGAGTGCTCATCGCAGGCTGCATCGGAGTCAGTCAGGCTAAAGCCGCGCTCAGCAAGTAGATCTGTCCCCACGTCGTGTCTGTAACTCGCCTCCGCTCCGGTATTTTCAGAGTGGGGGCGGTTTTAAATTCTGATAGCCAGCGTTAATCCGGGCCCAGTGTAATAATGTCCGATACCTACCCTTGGAGGACTCTATGGAGGAAACGAAGAAGGAGCGTCGAAAGCTCCTTGAAAAGAAGGTGGATACTTCATGGCAGGAGCAGAAAACGATGGCGTTAGAAGCAAGGGCTCTCGGAGCAAAGCTACGCGAAGGAAAGCCGATAAGCTTTCAGAAAACAATTGGGAGGATCTCCTTATAGACAGCAGGACCCCTCTGTATGCGTCGGAGCATTCAGGGCGGTATGAACGTCAGAAGCTCATCAGGGGATACGAGCAAATCACCGGCAGGAATCTGATTGCAGTCGTCGATCAGATATACGAAGGGAAGATGACTGTATTCCAGGAGCTCCTGGGTGATTGCGACCCGGATAAAGAGCTTGATGTGCTCTTGTCGTCACCCGGCGGGAGCGGGGAGATGGCGTTGCGCATGGTGCAATCCATGCAGGATCAGTGCCGAGCCGTGCGCGTGATCGTGCCTGATATGGCAAAAAGCGCTGCTACCGTGCTTTGCCTCGGTGCTGACGAGATAGTGATGGGACCGGCTGGTGATCTGGGTCCCATCGACCCCCAGATGATCCTTCAGTCAAGATTCATGGTCAGTGCAAAGGAACTGGTGCGTGCCGTGGAGGATGCCGAGGCAAAAGTGCGGGATAATCCCGGAGCGTATGCCTTGTACTCGTCACTATTGTCTGAAGTCAATATGCTGACATACGAGCAGTCAAAATCGGCTATTGACCGTTCGGGAACGTTGATGAGAGAGGCGCTGGAGGCGGTCAAACCACGAGGCAAAGATGACGTGGACCGCCTATGCGATCAATTGAAGGGGCCTCTGATTGATGTGCCGACGAACCATGCAGCCGTATTCTCTTATGAGAATGCGAAGCGTTGCGGCCTGCCCGTCACAAGACCAGATCTAGACAGCAAAGAATGGAAAGTGCTGTGGTCCCTTTGGACACACTATTATGCGATCGGCAGCTTCCCAGCCGGCAACACGGCAGTATACGAGGGCAAAAGAGTTTCGCACATCGAAAGCCCTACAGGCGTTTCCAACTGAACAATCTCGATACCAGAGTTACTCAATCCCGCATTCAATAGTTACATCGCCCTCGCTTCGGGAGACCGGAGCGAGGGCGTTTTTCGCGTCTCAGCGTGTAAAATGGGAGTTGATTGTCCCCCGCCCTGCCTCTCGGACATGAGTCCTGATGCCCATTCGGCGGGGCCTTTATGACTTATCCACATTTTGCAGCCAGGCCATCTTGTGCTGCCGATGGCCTGTAACTTGGTTTTGTCACACCGTCCCACTCCCCCGAATAATACGGACTGCATGACCCTTCCTAAGGCTTCTTGGGGGATCCGTCGATGGTGCAAGTTCCGTATGCAGCGTCGACTGGTGGTGGTGCCAGGCGCTCTTCGCCGGTCTTGTCATATTGTTCGCCATTGGTGCAAGGCAGAAGCAATGTCTCCCTGTGATGCTTAGGGCCTAAGGAGAAGTATCCCAGATACAGCTTGGTCTTAGAATCATACAGGAGGATACCCTCAAACTTGGCCACGTTAAACCTGTATGAGATGCCATGATTGACGGGTTCTCTGATGGGGCAGGAGAATCTCAGGAATGATGGGTTGACCAGCACGTAGCAGCTCTTCTTGTTTCCCGAGTGTAGTCGTTTCATGGCAGTTTTGATCTCGTCATTCGTTGTTGTCATGATCGATTTTTTCCTTGTGCCCGTTAGCCGGTTTCGGCTTTGAGCTTTCGGTTGGTCGTCCTGTTTCTTGCAGAAGCGTTCATTAAACACCTGAACGAAATATGTTATGGTGATGAATGAAAGGATAGTATTCGCAACTGAGTTGTTTTCCAGAAGAAGAGAATGATTGCGGTCTTCCAGTTGGTGGAAGGCGACTTGAATGAAAAAAATTCCAGTTGCGCTATACGGCCATGTTCTCAGAAACCAATGCAGATTGTTAAAATTGAGAAGGTCGAAGCCAGCGTAAATTACTGTGATCACCTGGACAAGCATCATAGCCGTGAATACTAGATTATGAGAAAAATCCCGAAGATTCAGAGAGAATACCTTAATAATATAATCATAATGGCCCAAAGATAGAAGAGCAATAAATATGGTTTTCAGCGCGCCTATACCATAGGTGGCCTGCCAGACATGATATCTGGCGCTATGTGCGTAGTAGAAAGAAAGTATAAAGAAACAGCATGAGAATACTTCTACAGAAGTTATTGTGATTGTTGTCATGTCCGCTTGTGCCGGGATGCCAAACGGCTTTTTTGTGACCAAAAGCCAAAGGCACAAAAAGATCAAGATTGCGGTTGTAATAGAGATTATTAGTTTTTGAAGCGTTTCTTTCTTGTTGGGCAATCTGTCTAGCATGCCCTTTATCTCATCTCTTAAGAACCAGAAGAAACTCAAAAAAGTAGACATCACGCCTATTCGCCTTTCGTATGACGATGATTGCTAAATTATATTCGAAGTATTAGCTCAACGCTTTGGGAAGGCCTTGCCGTGCATCGCTTGGCGTTGTATGCCGTAGTAAGTAGAGCATCTGCTTTCCGCATGATTCCGTCGATTCCAGCCTATCATCCAGGTATGGCCTATATCCCTGAGGAAATCTCCCAAATCTCCGACAGCCACCCCTCCTACATCCCAGCATCGGATGACGAGCGGGAGCGTCTGACCATCCTCCTGCACAAGCGGCTCGACCAGATCATCGACCAGGAGCAGCAGACAGGACTCAGCCGGCAGGACCGCGAGCGCCTCGCCGTCATGCACATGCAGATCAGAGCAGACCTGGCCGCCATCAGGTATGGGGCCACGGAGCGGACCGTGAGGGAGATCGAACGTCGGTACAGGGTAGGCCGGTGATTTTTTTGATTATGGCACACAATTGGCACACAAGCCGCAGATTGTCTATTGGCCAAGGAGATAAGGTAAAACCCCTGCATCCGTTTGGGGAGTAGGGGTTGTGTTGGTGACCCCGGAGAGATTCGAACTCTCGACCTACAGATTAGAAGTCAGTTGCTCTATCCAGCTGAGCTACGGGGCCAAACCCTTTCATTGTACCCGCCTGGGTCCACCGGCGGGTCAGATCTATGAAGCCTGGTCGGCAAGGGCATCCGATATGGCTCGAGTCATTGCAGGAACGGTCATGCCATACCGTTCCAGCAGGGTGGCCTTGGGAACCCGGTCCTTGAACTCCTTGGCCGCTCCGAAGGCCAGGGTGCGAATCTGACTAGGTCCGTAGTAGACAGCCACCGCTTGGCCCCAGCCGCCATCCAGCTGACCATCCTCGATGGTGACCACCAGGGAGTGGGTGCTGGCCAGGGCCTCCAGGGTCTGCTCATCCAAGCGGTCATAGCGATGCGGATCCACCAGTGTGGGTTTCAGCCCCAGGGACGCTTTCAAGGAATCAGCCAGGTCACGACCCAGGGGCAGGGCATCGCCGAGAGCTAGCAGGGCCACTGTCCTGCCTTGCTGCAGGATACGGTAACGGTCCCATGGCTGGCCTGCGGTCGTGGAATCGGATTTTACCGGCGCTATCGGCTTACCTGCGCGTTCTGTCGCCAGCGTGCGCTCGCCGGGCACCCTAATGACCACCGGCTGCCGGGCCGGGCCAGTGGCCCAGGCCAGCATGTCCAGAAACTCGGATCCGCTGGTCGGAGCCAGGCAGGTCAGTCCGGGGATGCCTCGCATCATGACCATGTCGGCCGTGCCTGAGTGTGTGGCATCGGTTTTGGCAACGCCAGTGGAAAAGACCAGCAGGGTCACCGCACTACCGTTCAAGGCCATCTCTTGCTCGATCTGGTCGTAGGCCCTCTGGAAGAAGGTGGCTGAGGTGGCGACTACAGGCGTGCCTCCGGCCTTGGCGATGCCCGCGGCATAGGCTATCGCGTGAGATTCGGCGATACCCACGTCCCGGTAGTGATTTCCAGCCCGCTGACGGAAGTCGGGATCGATGCCGTTGGACAGCGGTGTAGCGGGGGAGATGACCGTCAGACCCGGCTCTTGCGAGAACCTGGCCTCCAGGGCCTGCATGGCCATTCTTCCGTAGGTCTTTCGTGAGTTGGGCAGACGGTTAAGGGAGTCCAAGCCGTCCTGCCAGTGGTTGGCCTCCACCGGACCCTCGGCGGGCAAATCCGGCAGGGAAGTCATATGAGCTGTTTGCCCATCGCTCTGGGCCATCGAAGTCGATCCTATCTGTCCTTGGCTGCCCTGGCCCAGTCCCAGGCCCTTGCGGGTATGGATATGAACCACCACCGGATGATCAGTGTCTTTGACCTGACGGAAGGCCTCGATCAGATCCTCGATCCGGTTGCCCTCATCCACGTAGCGGTAGTCCAGTCCAAGGGAGCGGAAGGGATTGTCTGAGCTGCGTCCCCCGCTGGCACGCAGGGCCGCCAGGCTCTTGTATAGCCCCCCGTGGTTCTCGGCGATGGACATTTCGTTGTCATTGACCACAATGATCAGGTTGCCGCCCTGCTCAGCAGCCCAGTCCAGCCCCTCGAAGGCTGGCCCGCTGCTCAGGGAGCCGTCCCCGATCAAGGCGATGATGTTGGCCTTGCCTCCGGTCGCATCCCGCTGGGCGGCCATTCCGCAGGCCAGGCCGATGGAGGTGCCGGTGTGCCCCAGCATGAAGTCGTCGTAGGGGCTCTCCTTGGGCGAGGTGAATCCGGAAAGATCCTTCTGAGACTCAGGGTCCGTGTAGAACCGGCGCCGGCCGGTCAGGATCTTGTGTGTGTAGGCCTGATGGGAGACATCAAAGATCAGATGATCATGAGGCATGTCGAAGACGTAGTGCAGGGCGATGATGGGCTCGATGGTGGCCAGGTTGGAGCCCAGGTGGCCGCCGTGACGTCGACAGAAGCGGATCAGCAGCTGACGGATCTCGTCGGCCAGTCGATTCAGCTCTTCCAAGGAGAGAACCTTCAGATCCTTTGGGGAGTCGATGCTGTCCAGAAGCTTGCCCATAACCCTCCTGTCTGTTTTGCTGTCGTGCAATCCAATGATTCTAGGTCTGGGGCGGCGGTTTGGAACCGCTGTAAGCCCGATGTTCACCAGGCCCGGCCCTTACATCCATAGGACCGTCACGATTGGCCGGCTTCTCCCCGGCCTTGCGTAGTATCGGATGTGCATGAACATTGGAGGGCCGATGGCTGACAATACACATGAAGGGGCAAGCGTCGCAGTGATCATGGGATCATCGAGCGACTGGGAGACGATGAAGGAAGCCTGTCGGATGCTGGACCGGTTCGCTATCGTCTACACCAAGGAGGTCATCTCCGCCCATCGCACACCAGGGCGCATGGCGGAGTTCGCGCATCAGGCCCGGAGCCAGGGCATAGGGGTCATCATCGCCGGGGCCGGAGGAGCAGCCCATCTGCCTGGGATGGTGGCGGCCCAGACCACGCTGCCGGTCATCGGAGTGCCAGTGAAGTCCCATGCATTGAGCGGGGTTGATTCACTCCTGTCCATCGTGCAGATGCCTGCCGGCATTCCTGTAGCGACTACGGCTATTGGGGCGTCCGGGGCTACCAACGCCGGCCTGCTGGCGGCTTCGATTCTCTCCATCAATGATCCGAGGCTGGCTCAGGCCCTGGATGACTACCGTGCCGAGCTGGCCCGATCCGTGGAGGCTTCCAATGCCAAGCTTGTCTGAGGAGACCAAGGGAAGAATCGATCACCTGGAGCCGGGATCCGTCATCGGGATCGTCGGCGGCGGCCAGCTGGGACGGATGATGGCTCTGAGTGCCCGCTACCACGGCTTCCGCATCGGCGTGCTGGACCCTACGCTCGATGCTCCAGCGGCCCAAGTAGCCGATTTTCAGGAGACGGCCGACTATGGGGACTTGGATGCCCTCAAGCGGCTTGCCGACCGCAGCGATGTGCTCACCTACGAATTCGAGAACGTGGATGCCGACGCACTGGACCAGGTGAGGGACCGTGTGGCCATCCCCCAGGGGACCGACCTGCTCAGGGTCACCCAGGATCGCGTCCACGAGAAGACCTTCATCAACCGCCATGGCATCGATACAGCTCCCTGGAGGCAGGTTGACAGTCTTGATCAGCTGGATGCGGCCCTGAAAGAGCTGGGCATGCCCGCTGTGCTCAAGACTCGCACTGGTGGGTATGACGGCCATGGCCAAGCGGTCCTGCGCACCAAGGAGGATCTGCAGGCCCTGCAAGCGCGGATGAAGGGCCGTGACTTCCCGCCCTCCGTGCTGGAGGGGTTCGTGGACTTCGCCTTTGAGGCCTCCATTTTGGTCTCGGGCAACGGGAAGGACTATGTCACCTTCCCCATGGTGCGCAACGAACACCGTCACAACATCCTGCACATGACTCTGGCGCCGGCAAAGGTCGAGCCTGAGATGGCCGACCGGGCGCGTGACATGGCCCTGACTCTGGCTGACGGCTTCAAGCTGGCCGGGACTTTGGCCCTTGAGCTCTTCGTCATGCCCGATGGCGGTCTGGTGGTCAACGAGTTGGCCCCGCGCCCTCATAATTCCGGTCACTACACTATCGAGGCCTGCTCCATGGACCAGTTCGATGCCCATGTCCGGGGGATCGCCGGGTGGCCACTGCCTAAGCCTCGCCTGCTCAGTCCCGCGGTCATGGTCAACGTTCTGGGTCAGCATGTGGCTCCGGTCAGGAGGCTGCTTGATGAGCACTCCGAATGGTTCCTGCATGATTACGGCAAGGCCGAAGTGCGCACCGACCGCAAGATGGGGCATCTGACGGTGCTGACCGACGATCCTGAGAGTACTGCCAGGGATCTGGAGGCCACAGGCTGCTGGTCCGACCTGGACTGAACCGAATCCTCACATCCGTCCCGGCAATCCGGATGTAGGCTTGGTGGAGCCCAAGGAGTGTATCTAATCATGAACGCTGGCTCATCCGTCGGCCGCCGGACGCGGCAGAAGAACGCCATCTGGAAGGTTCTTCAGGCCCAGAATGACTTTGTTTCAGCCAAGGAGCTGCACAGGCTCCTTGGCGATTCGGGCCAGCGAATCGGCCTGGCCACGGTCTATCGGCAGCTGGCTTCCCTGCATATGTCCGGCAGCCTGGACTGCATTGAGCACGGAGGCATCCGCCTCTACCGGGTCTGCTTGGCCCAGCGTAGGCACCACCATCATCTGGTCTGTGAACGCTGCGGCAGGACCGTGGAGATCAGCCCGCCGGACGATGGCTGGCTGAAGGCCGTGGCGTCTGAACATGGCTTTACGGTCTCCTCGCACACCTTGGAGGTCTACGGCCTGTGCAGCAGCTGTCAAGACCGCTCCGGTCAGGCAGACGTCAGTGATCCTCCCGGCCCTTGGGCATGATGGTCTTGATGGCATCCCAGGCCTGAGAAGCCTTGAGATTGGGCAGGTAGGCCTGGACTACAGCCAGTCCGATCTGAGCCAGCTGAGCCGGGTCGGGATAGCAGATATAGACCGGGTGCTCGCTGGGCTGGAACTTCTTCTTAAAGAAGAAGAGCGAGCGGAAGCCATAGGCCGGCTCCATCAGGTCGGCCACCAGGTGAAGAGCATGCTGCAGGAAGGCGGTCCGATCTTCGCCCTGACCATCGTCATCGTCTTCGCTGCTGTCCATGCCGGCCAGGGGAGCGGCCGATAGGCTCATGAATTCCGCCGTCCCCTGGTCGCGCAGCCGTTCGGCCATCCGTGCTATCAGGAACTCCATGATCCCGTTGGGACTGTCGGTCCTGTGCCGCATGAAGTCCAGGGTCCATCCAATTACCTGGCCCTGGCGGTAGGTGGGCATCCAGCTGGTCACGGCCAGCACCTTGCCCTGGTCGTCCACGGCGTAGAGGATGGCCATGCGCGGGTCCCTCAGCTCATCCAGGCCGCCCAGGGTGAACTTCATCTCGGGCAGGGCCTTGAGTTCGGCCCACTGCTCGGAGATGTCCACGATCTGCGACTGGACATCCCAGGAGGCATCGTTGAATGTGGTCAATACGTCGGTGATCTTGTCGCGCTTGGCCTTGTTGATGGCTGTGCGAATGTCCTGCCACTTCTTGCCCTTGGTCTGCCAAAGACTGGGGGTGACCACCATCTCCGAGCCGACTGTCAGGGTGGACCAGCCGCGGGAGGCGAGCAGATCGCGTTGGGGCTTGTGGACGCTGTAGAAGACCGGTGACCAGGAGTGGGCGTTGCAGAAGCGTGCGAATCCGTCCAGATCGTCCGCATACTCGTCAGGGTCGCCGAATGGGCCAGTGGTGGTCAGGGCTATGCCGTGCAAAAGCCGGTAGGCGATGGCCGAGCGCCCGCTGTCAGAGAACCAGTAGCTGTTGCCCTCCCAGGTGGTCATGAAGGACATGCTCTCGCCCCCATACTCGACCAGACGATCGGCCTCCTGGCGCTCGCTGCCGTTCTGGATGACCGAGCTGCGCATCCAGGAGAGCAGAACCACCAGGACCGCCAGCCAGAAGATCAGCCCCACCCCATGGCTGACGATCATCCCGGTGGGCGTGCGTGGGACCAGGGCTGGGCGGAAGCGCGAGGCCACACCATTGGGCAGGTAGAGTTCGGGCAGCTGGGAGAGGGCCCTGCCGGTGGTGGGCCAGGGGTGGAAGGACCCGGGGCTTGCGGCAGTGAAGGCCAGATAGCCCATGGCTGTGGCCAGGAAGGCCAGGACGATGGCCGCCCAGCCCACCTGCAGGCGCGAGGCCTTGGTCCGTACCAGGAAGATGCGCAGGTTGCGTGCCAGGAACCAATTGAGAATCAGCGGCGGCAGGGTGATGATCAGCAGGGAGGGCAGGGCGCCGTGGTGGATGACCCGTGGCAGGCCGTCTCCGATGGTCAGGGGGAAGACCAGGAAATAGAGTATCGCCAGGATGATGGTCAGGGTGTTGAGGACCAGACCGGTGACAGCGGCAACCCGGCGGCCATGGTAGATGCCCCAGGCCACCACCAGCAGTACCAGGGTGGGCATGATCAGGGACGAGACGCCGGTGGGTGCTCGGCCGGCGACCAGACCGTACTGGGCGTAGCAGCTGGCCTGGTTGTTCTCGGCCAGGCAGCGGGACAGGGCAGCGCTGCCGCCAGGGTCCGAACCCAGGAACATGCCCAGCGGGGTGAAGAATCCTGCGCGGATCCTGGAGGAGACGGTGACCAGGGGGCCGAGAGCCAGAACCGTGGAAATGGCCCCCAGCAGGTGGCGGGTCTCATAGGAGCCGCTGTGGCCATGCGGATTGGCGTCCTGGACCGGTCCGTGCCAGAGGTGGCCGGTCAAGTGGCCGATCAGCGCTGCAGCCAGGGCGCAATAGTAGCCGGGGTTGCCGGTATACAGCACCATCAGTATCAAGGCCGTGTAGCCTATGGTGGCGATCCTGCGTCGCCAGAGGAAGTCGCTGAAGGGGATGGAGGCCATCAGGGATCCGACCACCAGGATGATGGGGCTGAGCGTCATGGGCACTCGGATGAACCAGGCCCAATGGTCCTGGAGTGCATTGATCAGGGTGCAGATGATCAGCCCGACAGCCGCGCCGCCTATCGCGCTGATGACTGATGCCAGCACGGTGCGTCTGCGACCCAGTCGGGTCTCGGCGATGCACAGCATGACCAGCACCAGGGCCACATCTATGATCAGTTGCAGGGGGCCAGGGGTGATGACCAAGGATACCAGCAGCCGTGCGAACTGGACCAGAAGCGAGGAGCGGCCCTGGCCGTGGACCGGATGCGGAACCTGGTGAATGATCAGGTCTGACAGCGGCATGCCCAGCCGTGTCCTGCCGGGGATGCGCAGCAGCCAGATCAGCAGCCAGCTAATCAGGTTGAGCAGGACCAGCGCAAGGCTGAAAGCCAGTGCAAGAGCGTGACGTCTGACCCATCTGGTCAGGTCCCGCAGAAGCACGGTCTTGGCCGAAGGCTCCATCAGCCCGGATCCTTTATTTGTTGTCTCCATGATTGCGGCGGCTCTTTCTGCTTATCGGTTTGGACGCTCTGATCTGTCAGCGGTTCAGCCGAGGTGTGTTTCGATAATGTTCGGGAAATCTTCAACCGGTCGGGACATGGGCCCTAGTCCCATGGCTTCGCCCACCCACTCCAGCCCGGGTTTCCAAGCCGTCTTGACTGTATGCCAGTCATGGCCCGATCCCTGGGTGATGACGGCCCGCACCTTCATGCCCGCCTGGTTGGCGGCCTTGGCGATGACCATCATATTGTGCTGTGACTCTTTATCGTTGGACCCGGCTGCGGTGAACAGAAGCTGGCGGGATGGCGCCCGCTCCAGCATGGCCCTGGCCGGAACCTGGGCCAGGAAGCGCTTTCGGTCGCCGCCGAAGTAGTCGCGGATCATCTGTTCCTGCCGACCTTGGGTCGGTTCCAGTTCCCCATCAGCCGGGAGCATGCTTCCATAGACGTCTGGATGCCGTGCCCCAAGCTGGGTGGAACAGGTCCCGCCCTGGGAGAATCCGCCGATGGCCCATTGCTGGGGCTGGCTGGCGACGGGCAGTTCAGCGCGGATCCAGGCGGGAACGTCACTGCTCAGGTAGGTTTCAGCCTTCCCGTAGACCGGGGAGTCCACGCATAGGCTGTTGTGAGAGGATGAACCGTTCTGGTCGGGGGAGACCACCACTGGTGCCAGGCCGTCGTGCTGGGCGGCGTAGGCATCCATCATGGCCGGAATGGCTCCGGCGGTGAAGAGCCGGTCGGGGCTTCCGGGCTGGCCGGCCAGAAGCACGAACACAGGCAGCGCTGGCGGTTTGTCGCTCAAGGCGGCAGGCGGCAGGTAGATATCAGCCGGACGAGCCGCGAATCGGGAGCGGCTGTTGGGGATGCGCATGCTGTAGGATCGGCCGACACTGGGATGCGAGGGCAGCTCGCCCCGTGAGGCCAAGGATCGCCACTGGGCTACGCTCATGGCCGGTCTGGCTGCCTTATGATCGTTGTAGTCGGGGTAGAGGGAGACGCTGAACAGGGATCCCAGAGTGGTGAACTCCCCGTAGATGATATCCACACGAAGCCCGGTGGACAGTAGGCAGAGCAGGACGGTCAGGGCGGCCAGAATCCGACGCCAGCCACGTGCAGTAATCAGGATGCAGACAGCAAACCCCACTGCAAGAAATCCCAAGGCCACGCTGATGATGACCATCCAGCCCAGGGAGACGCCGAAGAGCATAAAGACGTCGGAGACCAGCCAGGTGGCCAACAGTCCCAAGGCTCCTATGCCTAGGGCAATGGCCACTTGACGCAGCAGGGTCCGCCAGCGTCCGTGCGTCAGTCCGGTCAGCACCAGCACGATCAGAGCCAGGGCTGTCAGCGAAAATATTGACGCAGGCAACCACCCCTGGGTCAGATGAACCCTTGCCAGCCATGCACCCATGCCATTCCTTCCAACCAAAATACATCCGCAGTTCAGTATAGGGAGTGTCCGGTCGCACGGCTGCCATTTGAACAGTCATTCATTCTCACCAGGACCGCATCTTCAGATTCCGGTCATGGGTTCGTCTATGGTATATTTATTGATAATCAATCTCAGTAACGGTCGGCGGGCCTGGCGGCAGGTCCGTCCCGTGCCGTCGCCAGAAAGGAACTCCCTATTCATGCAAGCCAGCAGCCTACGCCTCCGCCGGACTCGTACCTTGGTCGCCGCCCTCCTGGCCGGACTGACCCTGCTGACCTGTCTGACAGGTTGCGGAAAGAGCGAATCATCCTCGTCGTCCACAGGATCCGCCCCTCTGCAGGTGGTGGCCAGCATCAACCAATGGCAGTCCCTGGCTGTGGACCTAGGCGGCGACCAGGCCCGGGTGGATACCATTCTGAGCAACACCTCGACTGATGCCCACGACTATGAGCCGACGACGGCGGACATCGCCCGGATCAGTCGTGCAGACCTGGTCATCGTCAACGGGGCCGGCATCGACGACTGGGCTGCCAAGGCCGCGGAAACCGGGCAGGCCAAGCTGGTGGACGTATCCAAGGCATCAGGGCGCAAGACCGGCGACAACCCCCATCTCTGGTTTTCCTCCCAGGGCAGGAGAGCAGCTGCCAAGGCCGTGCATGAGGCCTACAGGCAGTTGCGTCCAGACCGAGCGGCTGGCTTCGACAAGGCCTACCAGGACTGGCAGGGTCGGCAGGCCCGGCTGGACGATCTGATTGCCGATGCGCGCAAGCACACCCAGGGACGACACTATGCGGCCACGGAATCGGCTGCCTACTACCTTTGCCATGATCTGGGCATGGAGGATCTGACCCCAGAGGGGTACCTGCGGGCGGCCGCCAACGAGAGCGAGCCCTCGCCTGAGGACCTTGTGGCCTTCCGTCATTTGCTGGCATCCGGACGCTTGGACATGCTGGTCCTCAACACCCAAGAAGTCAATCGAACCTCCAAGGAGCTGGCTGCTGAGGCTCGCAAGTCACATGTGCCGGTCTTCGAGGTCAGCGAGCAGCGCCCCGATAAGTACCGGAACCTGGAGGATTGGATCAGCGCCTTGGTCCAGCAGGTGCCGGGCGCCAAGGCCTGATGAGTCCACCTGCGCTTGATGTTCGCCAAGGGATGTTTTCGTGGGGCTTGTCGTCCTTGATGGGAACAATGGCACAGGTATCGGTAAAGGCCCAGCGGGCCCAATCGCCAAAGTCAGGAGTATGCGGTGAACGATCGTAAGCATCAGCCCGGCCGGTGGAGATCCTGGATGCAGAACATGACCGGACGTCTTCAGGTACGCGGGTGGGTCTACCTGCTTGCCTTCATCCTGATTGACTTCCTGTCAGTGGGCATCCTGCAGTGGGGGGTCTCCCTGAACAGCTCCCGCGTCGAGCTGTCCAACCCGCTGATCGGATTCTGGGGCTTCATCTCGGCCATGTGGACCCAGCGTCGGTTCGTCCTGGTGCTCAACATGCTGGCTGTGGGCCTGGTCTACCTGGCCCTGACCTACCTGACCAACCGCTTCTGGGCGGCATCAGGGCTGATCCTGGCCATCTGCGCGGTCATAGCGGTTATCGAACGCTTCAAGGTGCGTGCACGGTATGAGGCTGTCCTGCCCTCGGACCTGGATTTCCTCCATGCTGATGCGGCCAACCTGGTCTCCTTCCTGCCGGCCCGGTCCCTGATCATGATCGGGCTAGGTGTCGTGGCCCTGATCGTCCTCGGCGCGCTTTGCTGGGTGGTGACGCGGATGGATGCCCGTCGCGGCCGTCCGGTAGCCACCGGCAACAAGCCTTTGGGTGCGGGGCTCCGTACAGCAGGTGTTCTTGTTCCGGTTCTGGTGGTGGCGGTGTTCATGTCTACTGTGGGCACCTACGGCAGTCCCGCCTACCGTTTCTCGCAGTTCATGGGCGACAAACCCTCCATGTGGGACTCGGTCTATGACGCCCAGCGCAACGGGGTCTTCGTGTCATTCTCCCGGCAGCTGCGACCCAAGGTCATGGACCAGCCCGCGGGATACAGTCGTGCCACCATGCAGTCTCTGGCCCATCGCTACCAGCTTTCGGCGGACCGCATCAACCATGACCGCAAGTCCTATATGAATGAGTCGAGCCTGGTCTACATCCTCTCCGAGTCGTTCTCGGATCCCACACGGGTGCCGGGCGTCGCGCTCAACCAGGACCCCATGCCTCATATCAGATCCATCAAGGAGGGCACCACCAGCGGGCTCATGCTCTCCTCCGGCTATGGCGGGGGAACGGCCAATCTGGAGTTCCAGGCCATGACCGGCCTGTCCATGGCCAATTTCGATCCCTCGCTGACCTCTCCCTATCAGCAGGTCATCCCTCACCTGAACTGGATACCCACGGTCAATCAGGCCTGGGGGACGCCATCCAGGTCCCTGGCCTTCCATCCTTATGAATCCTCCATGTATTCCAGGGCCGAGAACTACAAGAAGTTCGGCTTCTCGCATTTCTACTCGCTGACCGGTCCTGACCAGATAGCCCACCAGGACCGCATCGACCGCAGCCAGTATGTGGGGGATCGCTCCGCTTACGAATCCGCCTTGGAGCAGATGGGCGACGACAGGGGCAACCAGTTCGTCGAGGTCATCACCATGCAGAACCACATGCCCTACAACGACTGGTATGACGGCAACGGCTTCTCGGTCAGTTCATCCGACCCCAACAGACCCCTGGGCGACGATGAGATGCAGTCCATACGCACCTACGCCAAGGGGGTCAGCCTGAGCGATCAGGCTACTGCCGATTTTCTGAACAGCCTTGACTCCCAGAGCAAGCCGGTCACCGTGGTCTTCTATGGGGATCATCTGCCCGGCATCTACGGCACGGCAAGCTGGGACGAGCGCAACTCCCTGGCCCTGCATCTGACCGACTACTTCATCTGGTCAAACAAGGCTTCGGATTCTTCTGGAGCACAGGTCAGCAATAGCGCTTATTCCTCGCCAAACTTCTTCCAAGCCCAGGCGGCCGAGCACATGGACGCCAAGGTCTCGCCCTTCACGGCCTTCCTGACCCAGCTCCATGAAAAGATCAGTGCCATTGAGCCTCCGGTGGCCAACCAAATCCAGGACTGGAACAGGATTCCAGCAGGGCAGACCAACTATCTGAATGCCCAGGGTCAGCCCATGGATGCCCGAGATTTCGACAGGGCCACCCGGCAGCTCCTGAATGACTACAAGCTGATCCAGTACGACATCATGGCCGGCAAGCACTACCTGCAGGGGACGGGCTTCACTGCCACGCCCACCCGCCGCTCCGATGCTGCCCGACAGAAGGCTGAAAAGAAGCGCCAGGCCAAAGAGCAGGCCAAGGAGCAAGTCCGTCAGGAAGAGCAGAACCGGGACAAGGACCGGGAGAGCTCGACCAGTTCGGCCAACTAGGCTTCCAGTCCGCGGTGGCCGATGTCGTGTCGATAGAAGAGTCCGGGCATCGACAATCCGTCCAGCCGGTCATAGACTCGCCGGGCGGCTTGGTCCAGGTCGTCGCCTTGGGCCACGACCAGGGCGGTCCTTCCCGAGGAGGACGTCAGGCCAGTGGAAGCCGAGCCGGACACTCCGGCGTAGTAGGCTCTGAGATCCTGCTCCGGGGCGATCAAGGGTACGGGCACGCCGGTCTTGGGATTGCCGGGATAGCCCTGGGCTGCCAGGACCACCCCCAAACGGCTGTGGGATTCATCCCAGGTGAATTGTGGCTCTCCGCCCTCCATCAGCGTGCGGATGGCCGTGCCCAGGTCGCTGGTCAGGGCGGGCAGCACCACTTCGGTCTCCGGGTCGCCCAGTCGCGCATTAAATTCGACGACCTGAGGCCCTTTGTCGGTGACCATCAATCCCGTGTAGAGGACACCGGTGAAGGGACTGCCTTCCTGGGCCAGGGCCCGGACGGTGGGGGCCACGATGGTGTCCAAGGCCTTTTGGGTCAGTTCTGGACCGAACTGCGGCAGAGGGGAGTAAGCCCCCATGCCGCCGGTGTTGGGACCCCGATCCCCGTCATAGGCGGGCTTGTGATCTTGTGACAGGGGCATGGGCCAGAACTGCTCGCCCCTGACGAAACACATGAGCGAGCACTCCTGACCCACCAGCTGATCCTCGATGACTACCTGGGCACCTGCCTGCCCGAACTTATGATCGATGAAGATGTCATCCAGGGCCTGTATGGCCTGGTCAAGGTCGGCGGCCACCGTCACACCCTTGCCGGCTGCCAGGCCGTCAGCTTTAATGACGACCGGGGCGCCGTGCGAGTGCACATAGGACTTGGCACTGTCCAAGTCATGAAAGACCGCATAGTCAGCGGTAGGAATCCCATGCCTGCGCATCAGGTCCTTGGCAAAGCCCTTGGATCCTTCGATGCGGGCCGCGGCCTTGGTAGGACCAAAGGCGGGGATGCCGGCAGCCTGCAGTTCGTCGACCAATCCAGCGGTTAAAGGAGCCTCGGGTCCGACGAAGACCCAATCGATTCCCAGCTCGCGTATTGCAGCGATCAGTTTTTCTGGCTGCGAGGAATCCTCCTGCAGCAGGCTGATGCCGTCCGGCTCCATACCCGGGTTGCCTGGGGCGCACCAAACCCGATCCACTCCTGGTCCGGACAGCAGGGTGGTGGCGATAACGTGCTCCCTGGCTCCCGAGCCGATGACCAGTACCTTGTCCGCCATGATGGGCTCCTCTCGCTATTACTGACGACCGTTGTCGTTAAGGATGACCTGCTGGCCGTTTTGAGCATCTGTCACCTGTCCGATCAGGGCGTAGGGCTCCTGCTCCTCATTCAGGACTGCGCGGGCCTGGTCCAGTTGATCAGGGGAAACGACCAGAACCATCCCAATGCCCATGTTGAAGATGTTGTACATCTCCAGATGGTCGACCCTGCCCATCTCTTCGATCATGGTGAAGATGGGCGGCACCTTCCAGGCATTCAGGTCGAAGCTGGCAGCCAGTCCTTCGGGCAGGATCCTGGGCACTTTTTCCACGAAGCCGCCGCCGGTGATGTGGGCGGCGCCCCTGAGTAGGCCGGAGGCGAAGAGCGGGCGCAGGGCCTTGACATAGATGCGGGTGGGGGTCAACAGTTCCTCTCCCAGGGTCCGTCCGCCAAGCTGGTAGGGCCGATCCTCCAGCTTCATGCCCCCCTGGTCCAGCAGGACCTGTCGGATCAGCGAGAAGCCATTGGAGTGGACGCCCGAGGAGGGCAGGCCGATCAGCTGGTCGCCTTCTCTGATGGCCGAACCGTCCACCAGGGACTCACGCTCGACCACGCCCACGGTGAATCCGGCCAGATCGTACTCGTCGGGCTGGTACATGTCGGGCATCTCAGCGGTCTCGCCGCCTACCAGGGCGGCCCCGGCCTGGACGCAGCCGTCGGCCACACCCTTGACCACCTGCTCCAGCAGAGCCGGGTCATTGTGTCCGCAGGCGATGTAGTCCAGGAAGATCAGCGGCTCGGCCCCCTGGGCGATGATGTCATTGACGCACATGGCCACGCAGTCCTGGCCGATAGTGTCATGGCGGCCGGCTTCCCGGGCCACCATCAGCTTGGTGCCCACGCCGTCAGTGCCCGAGACCAGGACTGGGTGGCGGTAATTGAGCGCAGACAGATCGAAGTCGCCGCCGAAGCCGCCGATGTCGCCGGCGCCCGGCCTGCGGGTCCTGGCCGTGTGGGAGCGGATCCTGTCGATCAATTCGTATCCGGCCTCCACCGATACCCCAGCCTGCTCATATGCCTTCGGCATGGATGCCCCTTTCTCTGCGCTGTCTGTTCTGCTCTTCGCTAGTGCTCATTGGTCTGTCTTCTGCCCCGACCCCGCAGGCATGTCAAGCCCGTAGGATCCCTTGGAGGCTTCCAGCCGGGCCCGGTCCTCTGGGGTCAGCGAGGCCAGGAAGCCCTGCTCGTAGTCGTCAAGCCGCGTTGGGTAGTCTCCGTTGAAGTAGGCCACGCAGAGTCCCTGGTAGGGTGCATCACGACCCAGGCCGATGGAATCCACCAGACCATCCAGACTCAGGTAGGCCAGGGAATCGGCCTCGATGGCTTCTCTGATCTGCTCCACGGACTTCTTGGCGGCAATCAGTTCGGAGGTCCGTTGGATGTCGATGCCGTAGTAGCAGGGGTAGCGCAGGGGAGGGGAGGCGATGCGCATGTGCACCTCGCTGGCCCCAGCCTCCCGGAGCAGGCGGACGATTCTGCGCGAGGTGGTGCCTCGGACGATGGAATCGTCGATGACCACCACTCGTTTGCCGGCTACAACGCCGCGCACAGCGGCCAGTTTCATCCTGACGCCCTGCTCGCGCATGGCCTGGCTGGGCTGGATGAAGGTGCGGGCCACATACTGGTTCTTGATCAGCCCCATCTCGTTGGGCAGCCCGGCCGCCTCGGCATAGCCTGAAGCGGCGGACAGGGAGGAGTTGGGCACCCCGATGACCATGTCGGCGTCCACCGGGGCCTCACGGGCCAGCCTCGCGCCCATTCTCTTGCGGGCCGAATGGACGTTGACCCCATAAATATTGGAGTCGGGCCTGGCGAAGTAGATGAACTCCATGGAGCAGATGGACAGGCAGGTCTGATCGGTATAGCTCTCGATGCTGTAGCCCGTGTCGTCCACCCGGACGATTTCGCCGGGACCGATGTCCCGCACCAGCCTGGCGCCGACCAGGTCCAATGCGCAGGTCTCCGAGGCCAGGACATAGGCCCCTCCTGGCAGCTGGCCCAGGGAAAGGGGACGGAAGCCGTTGGGGTCCATGGCTCCGATCATGGCATCCTCGGTCATGAGCAGGTAGGCGAAGCCGCCATGGACCTGGCGCAAGGCCTGTTTGAGCGCCGCCATGAAGTCCTTTTCAGGGCTGCGCCGAATCAGGTGCATGAGCACCTCGGTGTCGGAGTTGGAGTGGAAGATGGCCCCCTGATCCTCCAGCTGCGCCTTGAGGCTGTTGCAGTTGGTCAGGTTGCCGTTGTGAGCCAGGGCTATGTCCCCGTCATGGAAGCGGAAGACGAAGGGCTGGATGTTCTCGATGGACCCTGAGCCGGTTGTGGCGTAACGAACGTGGCCGATGGCCCGGTCACCGGTCAGCGGTGCCAGGCTGGACTCGTCCGGGAAGACCTGAGTCAGCAGGCCCAGGCCCCGCTGTCCTATCAGGTGCCCCTGGTCGTTGGAAACGATGCCGGCGCCCTCCTGGCCACGGTGCTGCAGGGCATGCAGGCCGAAGTAGGTCAGCCGGGCAGCGTCGGGGTGCCCCCAGACGCCGAAAATCCCGCACTCCTCGTGGATGCCTTCAAGCTCCAACGACATGGTCTATGTCCTTTCCCCTAGGCGGCAAAGTAGTCCACTCCCGACTGGAAGAGCGGCTGCGTGCGGTTTCCGGGCACGTTGAGATACAGGTCGGGGCCGCTGCGCTCCGTGTGGCCCATCTTGCCCAGCACCCGGCCGTCCGGGCTGGTGATGGCCTCGACGGCCATGTCGGATCCATTGGGGTTGACCAGCGGATCCATGGATGGACGGCCCTGCTCGTCCACGTACTGGGCGGCCACCTGTCCTCGGTCGATCAGGGTGCGCAGGAGGCCGGGCTCGGCCACGAACCGCCCTTCCCCGTGGCTGATGGGCATGGTGTGGATGTCGCCCACCCGGCAGGCGCTCAGCCAGGGGGAGCGTGTGGAGCTGATCCGGGTGTGGACCAGACGGCTCTGATGGCGGCCGATGGCGTTGACAGCCAGGGTGGGATCCTCAGATGAGCCGGTGACGATTTTGCCGTAGGGAACCAGGCCCAGCTTGATCAGCGCCTGGAAGCCGTTGCAGATGCCCAGAACCAGCCCGTCCCGGTCCTGCAAAAGCTCCTGGAGAGCGTCGGCTACCTGGTTGGAACGCAGGAAGGATGCCACCAGTTTGGCCGAACCGTCTGGCTCATCGCCGCCGGAGAAGCCTCCGGGCAGCATCAGTATCTGGCTGCTGCGAATGGCCCGGGCCAGGCGGCTGGAGCTTTCGGTCACGTCCTCGGCATTCAGGTTGCGGATGACCACGGTATCCACCTGGGCTCCAGCGTCCTGGAAGGCCCGTGCGGAGTCGAACTCGCAGTTGGTGCCGGGGAAGACGGGCATGACCACCATGGGGCGTGCAGTCTTTGCAGCCCTCCTGGTTCTGCGCGCCGCTGGCCTGCCGGGCTCACGGTCGGTGCGGCCGATGGTCGGCACCTGGCCGCCTTGGCCCCGGTACGGGAAGATGCCTTCCAATCCCCTGGCACGGATTTCCTCAAGCTCAGCCAGATCCAGATCCTCGCTGCCGCAGCGCAGATGATAATCCTCGCGAGTGTGTCCGAGGAGGCGCAAATGCAGGCCGGAATTCTGAATGAACAGGGGTTCCGGACCCGAGGTCTCCAGGATGAAGCTTCCATAGGCGGGGCGGAAGAGCGCAGATATAGCAGTGTCTGATGCCAGATCCAGCCCGATCCTGTTGCCTATGCACATTTCCATCAGGGACTGTGCCATGCATCCGTAGCCCGGAGTGGCTGCAGCATCCACCAGGCCCTGGCTGATCATCGATTCCACCTGGTCCATGACGGTCCGCAGGCTCTCCGGATCGGGCAGTAAACCGTCCTCTTGGTATTCGGGCGCCAAGAGATAGACCTGACGGTCAGCCGCCTTGAATTCGGGGGAGACTGCATCCTTGGCCTGCCCCAGGGCCACAGCAAAGCTGATCAGTGTGGGCGGCACATCCAGGTCCTCGAAGCTGCCGGACATGGAGTCCTTGCCGCCTATGGCCCCCACCGCCAGGTCCAGTTGGGCCTGGAGGGCGCCAAGGACGCCAGCCACTGGCAGGCCCCATCGCCGGGGGTCGCCGCCGGGCTTGGGGTAGTACTCCTGCAGGCTCAAGTGGGCATGGGAACGGCTGAAGCCAGAGGCCACCAGCTTGGCCAGGCTCTCGACCACGGCCAGGTAGGCGCCAGTGTATGGGTCCTGGCTGCTGATCCAGGGGTTGAATCCCCAGGCCATGGCCGAGGCGGTGGTAGTGTGCCCATCCACGGGCAGCTTGGCCACCATGGCCTGGGCCGGAGTCAGCTGTCGGGCTCCGCCGAAGGGCATGAGGACGGTGCCTGCGCCGATGGTGGAGTCGAACTGTTCGGCCAGACCCTGCTGGGAGCAGACGTTGATATCTGCAAGCAGGGCCTTCATGCGCGCGTCCAGGTTGCCTTGGACCTCGAAGGGGGCATGGTAGGGAGCAGGGACCGCTACCTGGGCATCGGCCTTATGAGGGGCGCCGTTGGAGGCCAGGAAGGATCGGGGGATGTCCACGATGGTCTCTGATCGCCAGGTCATCCGCAGCCGGGGTTCTTCGGTGACCTCGGCGATGACGGTGGCCTCGAGGTCCTCCTGCTGGGCGTACTCGATGAAGGCGGGCGCGTCTTCGGCAGCCAGGGCCACGGCCATGCGCTCCTGGCTCTCGGAAATGGCGATTTCGGTACCGTCCAGCCCCTGGTACTTGAGCGGCACCCGGTCCAGGTCCACGTTCAGCCCGTCCGCCAGTTCGCCCACGGCCACGGCAACGCCGCCGGCTCCGAAGTCATTGCAGCGCTCAATCAGCCTGGCCGCCTCCTGACGGCGGAAGAGGCGCTGGAGCTTGCGCTCCTCAGGGGCATCGCCCTTCTGCACCTCGGCTCCGCAACGTTCCAGACTTTCTTCATTCTGGGACTTGGAGGCTCCGGTGGCGCCGCCGATTCCGTCGCGGCCGGTCCTGCCGCCCACCAGGATGATCAGATCGCCGGGTGCAGGCCGGCGGCGGATCACATGGTCGGCCGGTGTGGCGGCCACCACAGCGCCCACCTCCATCCGCTTGGCCGCATAGCCTGGGTGGTAGATTTCCCGGACCTGCCCGGTGGCCAGCCCGATCTGGTTGCCATAGGAGGAGTAGCCATCGGCTGCCTGACGGACGATCCGGCCCTGGGGCAGCTTGCCGGGCAGGGTCTGATCCAGCGGTTGACGGGGATCTGCTGCCCCGCTGACCCTCATGGCCTGGTAGACGTAGCCCCTTCCGGACAGGGGATCGCGGATGGCTCCGCCGATGCAGGTGGCTGCACCACCGAAGGGCTCGATCTCGGTGGGATGGTTATGGGTCTCGTTTTTGAACAGGAAGAGCCAGTCCTGATCCTGGCCGTCCACGTCGACCTTGGTCCGGATAGTGCAGGCGTTGACCTCCTCGGACTGGTCCACGTCGTTCAGGATGCCGCGCTTCTGCAGGTACTTGGCTCCGATGGTGGCCATGTCCATCAGGCATTCAGGTCGGTCCTGACGGCCCAGCTCTCCTCGGATTGCCCGATACCGTTCCAGCGTGGTCCGTACTCGGGGGTTGTCCGCCTCGATCCGCTCCAGCCTGGTATTGAAGGTGGTGTGCCGGCAGTGGTCCGACCAATAGGTGTCGATCACCTTGAGCTCGGTCAGGGTCGGGTCGCGCTTTTCCTGGCGGTAGTGATCCCGGCAGAAGCGGGCATCCGGCAGATCCATGGCCAGGTCCAGCTTGTCGATCAATGCTTCCAGTCCAGGATCATCCAGATCGCGGAACCCGTCCAATACGGGCACTGGATCCGGATCGTCGTCGGGCATGGCCAGGGTCTTGGGCTGCTCCAGCCCTACCACCCGTGAGTCGACCGGATTGACCAGGTAATTGCGGATGGCCTCTATTTGCTTGGCATCCAGGTCGCCCTGGAGCAGGTAGACAGTGGCTGTGGCCACCAAGGGGCGGGCGCCCTGGCCGATCAGCTGGACACACTGGGCTGCGGAGTCGGCTCGCTGATCGAACTGGCCGGGCAGGGGGGCCACGGCGAAGAGCATGGGGGAGTCCAGCGGCGGCAGGTCCCCATCGCCCTTCATGCGCAGGGCTTCCTCCAGTCGGGTGGCTACCAGGTCGGTCTGGGGCTGGGCGAAGACCGTGGGCAGGCAGCGTTTGAAGAGGTCTTCGTCGATGCCTTCCAGATCGTAGCGGTTGAACATGCGCAGGCCGGTCAGCCCTTGCACGCCCGGCAGGGTGCGCAGCTGTTCGGCAAGCCTGTCGGCGGCCTGGTCGAAGCCCCGCTTTTTCTCGGTATAGACACGGAAGAGCACAATGGATCCTTTCGCGATGGACTGGTTGGGGACCAATGAAAAACCCGGAGGCGATATGCTCGCTTCCGGGTCGACCGATTCAGCTGTTCGATTGGCTTTCGCGCTCCTCCAATTCGGTCAGCCCATCCAGAATGGTTTGATAAGCCGGAATGATGCTGCCCAGGTCCCTGCGGAAGATGTCCTTGTCCAGGTGGGTGACCTGGCCGTCATTATTGTTGCCGATCGCCCAGAGCCGGCAGGTGTCGGGGGTGATCTCGTCGCCGAGAAGGATGATGCCCGAGCCGGTCTTGCCCATTTCGATCTTGAAGTCCACCAGCTCCACGTTGATGGCGCGGAAGATGCTGGTCAGGGCCCCGTTGATTTCCCGGGTCTTCGCGGCGATGATGTCCAGATCCTGCTCAGTGGCCAGTCCCAGGGCCAGGATGTCGTCCCGGTTGATAAACGGATCATCCAGGGGATCGGACTTGTAGAAGAACTCCAGCACCGGCTGCTTCAAGGCCGTGCCTTCCTCAACCCCGTACCGCTGGGCGAAGGAGCCTGCGGCCCGGTTGCGCATGACGATCTCCAGCGGGAACATGTCCAGCCGGCGGTTGAGCTGTTCGGTATCCGAGATGCTGCGTACGAAGTGGCTGGGGATCCCCCGACGGGCCAGCAGGGAGAATATCACGGTAGTGATCCTGTTGTTCAGTCTGGCCTTGCCTTCGATATTGGCCTTCTTGGCCCCGTTCCCCGCGGTGGCCTGGTCAGTGTACTCAACCCAGAGTATGTCCGGGTCATCCGTCTCGTACAGTTTCTTGGCCTTGCCTTGATAGCGCATTCCCAACTTTTCCACTGTTCGCCTTCCTCGAGTTTGTTGCGAATTGGAAACTTCTGCACTGCTTGGGACACGACCACCATAGCAAGCCCGGGTTACATCCCCGTGCCCACCCGCGGTTTCAGATCGCTGGCCACGGCTTCAGCGCGTTCGGTGGCGGTCTGCAGATCCGGCCCCAAGGCCAGGGCCACGCCCATGCGGCGCAGGCCATGCACTTCCGGCTTGGAGAAGATGCGCAGATCAGTGCCTGGGTGGTCCAGGGCCTGCGGCAAGCCTTGGAAGCTGACCGGCCCCTGGCCCCTGACCAGGATGGGCCGGCTGACCGCGCATGCGCCTTCCGGCAGACTCAGGGCCAGATCCTCCTGGTGGACGGGAATGCCCAGGATGGCCCGGGCGTGAAGGTCGAACTCGCTCAGCCGTTGGGAGATCATGGTCACCATGCCGGTGTCATGGGGGCGCGGCGCCACCTCGTTGAAGAGCAGGGAGCCGTCGCGCAGGACGAAGATCTCCACACCGTAGATCCCCCAACCGGTCTCGCCGCTCTGGCGGGCCAGGGAGGTCATGGCCTCAACCAGTCGGGTGGCCATGCTCCGGGCCTGCTGTAGGATGTCAGGATTCAGATCCGCCGGTTGCCAGGAGAGGCGGTAGTCCCCGTCCTCCTGACGCTGGCCGATGGGCGTGCAGGTGGCCACGCCGGCGCAGGAGGCCACGGTCAGAACCGTCAGCTCATGGGCCAGGGGGGCCAGGGCTTCCACGATGACCTCGGCCTTGCCCTGGTGCCTGGTGGCTGCCCGGCCTTGGGTCAGTGCCGAATTCCAGGCTTGAGACAAGCCCTCCCTGCTTCGCACCAGAGTCTGTCCGTGGCCGGAGGAGCTCATCAGGGGTTTGACCATGCAGGGGTAGCCCACCTGGTCCGCCGCGCTGGCCAGCTCTTCGGGGGAGTCGGCGAATCGGTAGGGGGTAGTGGGCAGGCCTACCTGTTCGTGGGCGAAGACGCGCAGGGCCCTGCGATCCATACACATGGCCGCCAGGGGGGCGGCAGGCACTACCTGGATGCCCCGGGCCGCGGCACCGACCAGGCGGTCTGTGGCGATGGCCTCCACTTCAGGCACGATCAAATCTGGGTGGACCTTGTCGATCAGGTCCTCCAAAGCCTGGGGATCGCTCATTTTCACCTGGTAGCCGGCATGGGCCACCTGGGTGGCCGGTGCGCCAGGGTAGGAGTCCGCCGCGCCAACCCAGGCACCCAGCCGCATCAGACTGATGGCTATCTCGCGGCCGAGTTCGCCGGCTCCTAGGAGAAGGACTCGTGTAGGTCTTGGCCCCAGAGGAGAGCCGAACGGTCGCTCCCCGGGATTGATGGTGTTGATAATCCGCTGCTGACCGGATGCGCTCATACCCATATTCTGCCACCGACCCATCGACCAAGCAGGCGGGTTATCGATACATGCCTATAAATGACATCTATAGAGGCCTTCTTGTCCACTGGCCGTCGGGACGATTACCATGTCAGGCAGTCGACCAGGGAAGGCGGGAACGTGAGCGAGCGGACACCGGCGGTGCGGATGGAGCACCTGACCAAGACCTATCACAGCGACGACGACGAAGACAAGACGGCACTGGCCGACATTGATCTGACCGTCGAGACTGGGGATATTTTTGGCATCATTGGTCTGAGCGGGGCGGGCAAGTCCACGCTGGTCCGCTGCATCAACGGGCTGGAGGATTACGACTCGGGCAGCGTCAAGGTCCGCGGCCGCGAGGTCAAGGATCTGGCTCCGGCCGAGCTGAGGGACCTGAGGCGTCGTACCGGCATGATCTTCCAGCATTTCAACCTGATGCCCTCCAGAACGGTGGCCGACAATGTGGGCCTGCCTCTGCGGGGGAGCGGCCGCGACCGTGCATCTCGACGGGCCCGGGTGTCCGAGCTTCTGGAACTGGTAGGGCTGACCGAGCTGGCCGACCACTATCCCGCCGAGCTCTCCGGCGGCCAGCAGCAGCGGGTGGCCATCGCCCGAGCCCTGGCCAACGAACCGGATATCCTGCTCAGCGACGAGGCCACCAGCGCACTGGATCCGACCACCACGCGCTCCATTCTTCAGCTGCTCCGCGACCTGCACGACCAGCTGGGCATCACCGTGGTCATGATCACCCATGAGATGTCGGTCATCCGGCAGATCTGCAACCGGGTGGCGGTCATCGACCAGGGGGTCATCGTGGAGCAGGGCAGGGTCTTCGATGTCTTTGCAGACCCCAAGGCCCAGCTGACCAAATCCTTCGTGGCCACCACCTCCAACCTGGACAAGGTCAAGGATCTGATGGCCGCCGATTCGCCCCTGGTGGCCCTGGAGCCCGGGCAGATCCTCATGCGCATGTCCTATGTCTCCAAGGAGGTCTCCGAAGCCCTGGTCTCCACCATCAGCCGTCGCTACAACCTGGACGTCAACATCATCTTCGGCGACATCGATGTGGTGGAGGGTGCGCCCCTGGGCGGTCTGGTGGTCAGAGTGGGCGGCGACGCTGAAAACATCCGCCAGGCCATGGAATACCTGCGCTCGCGCAACATCGGAATCGAGGTTCTCAAGTCATGACGTCCCTGCTTACCACCTGGTTCCCCAACGTCATGAGCCGGCTGCCGGAGTTTTTCAGCAGCATGGTTCAGACCCTGGTCATGGTCGGCGTCTCCGGGGTGATCTCCTTCCTGCTGGCCCTGGTCATCGGGGTGGGGCTGATCATCAGCCGACGTGACGGCATCCGCCACAACGGCCTGGTCTTCACTATCCTGGACAAGCTGATCGACCTTTTCCGCTCCATCCCCTTCATCATTCTGGCGGCGGCCCTGGTGCCGGTGACCAGGATGCTCATGGGCACGGCCATCGGGCCCAAGGGGGCGATCTTCCCCCTGGTCGTGGGCATCACGCCTTTCTTCTCCCGACAGATCGAGTCGGCCCTTGCCGGTCTGGATCCTGGGTATGTCGAGGCGGCGGAGTCCATGGGCATGACCACCTGGCAGATCATCTGGCATGTCTACCTGCGTGAGGGCATCCCCTCCATCATCCGGGTGACCACCATCACCATCGTCAGTCTGGTGGGCGAGACCGCCACCGTGGGCATCGTGGGCGGCGGAGGTCTGGGCGACTTCGCCATCCGTCTGGGCTACCAGCGGTCCATGAATGACGTGACCATCGCCACCATCATCGTGCTGGTCATCTTCATCGCCCTGATCGAACTGTTCGGCCGGCTTCTGGCCGAGGTCGTCGAACACTGAGCAACCCGGGAAAGGTCAGATTATCGTGGTCGGTCGTAGTCGCGTCGGCAAAAAGAACAAAGCCAAGATCCAACTGGCGGCGCTCAGCCTGGTCATCGTCCTCCTGCTGGCGTTGGTGGTCGGCACCGATGTCCGTCTGAACCAGGTGGGTGCCGATGTCAAGGTCGTCAAGGTCGGCGTCATCGGCAGCTCGGACGATCAGATCTGGAAGGCCGTCCAGGCAGAGCTGGATCGGCGTGGTGAGCACATCAGGATCGAACTCAAGCCCTTCCAGGATGCCATCTACGTCAACCAGGCCACGTCCAACCGCGAGGTGGATTTCAACGCAGCCCAGCACTATGCCTACCTTGAGGACGATGTCAAGACCAACCATTACCAGCTCGCCGTGCTTGGCAATACCTACATCTCGCCCATGAACCTCTACTCGCAGCGCTATGCCAAGCCATCGCAGTTTCAGGACGGCGACCGAGTGGCCATTCCCAACAACGCCACCAACATGGGCCGGGCCTTGAAGGTCCTGGCCGATGCCAAGCTGATCGGGCTGCGCGACCCCAAGGCCACCAACCCGCTGCCCGAGGATGTGGTGGACAATCCCAAGCATCTGCGCATCGAGCAGGTGGATCCGGCCGGCATCCTCAACCTGCTGCCTGACTATGCAGGCGGGGTCACCAATGCCAACTTCGTGGTCGATGGTGGACGAAGCGTGCACGATGCCATCCACGAGGTTCCTTACGATCTGCAAAACCCGGCCAATAAGCCTTACATCAACATCATCGTCACCACCAAGGATCAGCGGGACAACCCCACCTACGCCGCAGTGGTGCGCGCCTATCATTCCAAGCCTGTGGCCGACACCATCGTCCGTGTCTACAAGGGCGCCTGCCTGCCGGCTTTCAAGGTTTCCTGATGCGATAGGTTCCATCGATGAAGGAGGACGGATATGAGCACCAGAAGAACCAGGGCCAAGCGAGAGCTGGCGGCTGTTTCGGTCGTCATCCTGGTGGTCGCCGTCCTGATGGGCGTGGCCTATGTCAAGGTCAACCAGCCTGAACGCGGCCAGCGGGAGATCAGCATCGGCCTGGTGGGCGATGCCGATGAAGAGATTTGGAAGGCTGTTCAGCACGAGTTGGACCAGCGCCGGGCCGGCATAAAAATCAAGCTTCGGTCCTTCCAATACGGGCGCTACGCCAATCAGGCGCTGGCCAACGGGGAGATCGACCTGAACGCTTTTCAACACTATGCCTTTCTGGAGCAGGAGTCCAAGCAGCATGGGTATCGCTTCGCCGCCATCGGCGACACCTACATTTCACCGCTCAACCTGTACTCCAAGAAGTACCGGAGCGTTGACCAGATAGGGCATGGCGAGCGGCTGGCCATTCCCAGCGATCCCATCGACCTGGGCCGCTCCCTGAAGGTGCTTGCCAGCGCCGGGCTGATCGGTCTGCGAGACCCCAAGGCCACCACGCCGGTTCCCGAAGACATCGTTGACAATCCGCGTGGGCTGGTCCTGGACCAGGTCGATCCACCGGGAATCGTCAAGGTCCTGCCCGACTATGCGGCCGGCATTACCAACACCAATTTCATCCTTGATGCCGGCATGAAGATCCAGGATGCCATCTACCAGGTGCCCGGCGATCTCAAATCGCCAGCCAATCACCCCTATGTCAACATCATCGTGGCCAGGCAGGCCGACAAAAATGATGCCGCATACAAGGCCCTGGTCTCTGCCTATCACAGCCGCTATGTGGCTGATGCCATCAACCGCTACTACCGTGGGGCGGCAGTCCCGGCCTTCTCCTACTAATAGTGGGTGCAATCGGGTCGTCTACCTGTCTTAATCCGGCCCAAGTCTGCTAATGATGAACAGCGGAGGGAAGGCTGATGAGGGATCGTGATCGCCTGACGCTGGCCCTGGTTCTGGATTCCTTCGGCAACAGGGGCAACGGGACCTCCAATTCCGCCATCCAATACGCCCAGGGTCTGGAGGCGCTGGGGCACCGGGTCCGGCTGGTGGGGGTGGGCTCGACAGACTATCCGGCGCGGGTGCATCGAATTCCTCTGGTTTCCCGTGTGGCGGCCAGGCAGCAGATGAGCTTCGCTCGTGCCGATCCGGAACTCTTCCGAAGGGCCTTTGCCGGTGTGGATCTGGTCCATATCTACGAACCATTCGCCTTCGGCCGCGCCGCCCTGGCACAGGCCAGGTCTATGGGCATACCGGTGACTGCTGGGTTTCACATTCAGCCTGAGAACATCACCTATTCCGCAGGCCCATTGCGCTGGCTGCCCGGAGTGGACTCGGCCGTCTACCGGCTCTTTCGGTTCTGGCTCTACGATCATGTCGGGCACATCCACGTTCCCACCCAGCTGACGGCCGACCTGCTGCGCTCGCATGGGTACAAGGCCCGCCTGCATGTCATATCCAACGGGTACCAGCCTAGGTTCAACCCCGGGAACCGATATGAGCGTGACCGATACGAGCGTCAGCGATCAGACCGGCTGATCCAAGTCGTGGCCTCCGGCAGGCTGGCCCGGGAAAAGGACCATCTGACCCTGATCCGAGCCTTGGCTCTGTGCAGGAACAGGCGCAGGATCAGCCTGACCATAGCAGGCACAGGGCCTATGGAGCGCCGACTGAGGGCGGAAGCCGACAGGCAGCTGGACGGCATGCAGGTCTCGATTGGATTCCACCAGAACGCGACCATGCCCGACCTGCTCAGGCGGGCCGATCTTCTTATCCACCCCTCAATCGCGGATCTGGAATCGGTCAGCGTCCTGGAGGGGATGGCCTGTGGCGCAGTCCCGATCATTGCCCGATCCGACCTGAGCGCCGCAGGACACTTCGCCCTGACGCAGCATTCGCTCTTCCCGGTTGGCAAGGCCTGGGCGCTGGCTGAGCAAATCGACTGGTGGATAGACCATCCTGATGTCCTTGCAGTCTGGTCCGGACGCTACGCCGAACATGCCAAGGAACATTATTCCCTGGATGCCTCCGTCAAGGCCTTTGCCCATATGGCCATGCAGGCCGTCAGCGATCAAAGAGCCGGAGCAGGTATAGCCTGACCTGGCTTAGATCTCCTGCTTGGATATGATCAGAGCCGATCCGATGATGGCCGCCAGGACCACACCCACGGATGCTCCGGCATAGATCCAGGCCTGATCGGCCTTCAGAGTGTTCAGAACTATCTGTTCGCCGAACCCGACGAAGTCGAAGTATTTCAGCCACTGCCATTTTGCTGTCAACTCTACGAGGCCGATCAGCACGGGCCATATCACGATCACCACCGCTGGGATGACCAGGGATTTGGCAATGATCAAGAGGACAATGCCCAGACTGATGATGACGGAAATGCAGAAGCTCACCAGTAGGGTCATGACGGCCACATCCTTGCCCAAGACGCCCCAGTCGGCCCCCGGCTTCCTTCCTAGAGCCAGACCGGTGATCAGGATGGTGATGAAGTAGCACAGGGTCAGGAGGATGATGTCAATCAGGATGGTCACGTACTTGCCTAGGATGAACTGTATTCGTGAGATGCCTGATGTCAACGTGTTCTTCAAAGTGTGCTGGCTGTATTCCGAACCAATGACGATAACGAAGACCGCGATGTAAAAGTAAACCAGGGACGAGGCGGAGGCGGCACCCACTTGCAGGCCGGTCCTGATGGTCCAGCTTTGGCCTTGGATTTCCATCAGTTTATGATCGTAGTCTTCGCCTCCAGTGCTTATTCCTATTGTCGTCTTGCTCCATGTGGTCACTATGCCGAGGGCCACAGTGGCAATCAGCAGAATCAGCATGCCGATGGATCGCCGCTGCCTGTAAAAGTCGGCCCTGATCTGGTTAATCATTGTTGCCTCCTAGACTCTTGAGGGTCCTTGTTCAGCAGATCCGCGAAATATTCCTCCAGCGATCCCTTCTGCTGACTGATTTGATTGACCAGGATGCCTTCCTGAACAAGAAGACTGTTGATGGGTCCCGGTTCCAGATTCCCCTGCCTGATCAGAATCTGATGGTCGCCAAGGACTTGGAAGGGGCCGATTCCCTGGCGATCCAGGATCATGGCGGCCCTGGAGCTCTGGTCCACGTCGATCAAAAGTCCATTTTGATTGATCCGGTCCAGTTCATCCTTGTTGACCTCCTTGATCAGGCGGCCGTGGCTGATGAAGCCGAACCGAGAGGAGACCAAATAGAGTTCGCTCAGAATGTGACTGGAGATGAGTATGGTCGTCTGGCGTTCCTTGTTGAGCCTGTCCAGGAGTGTTCTGAATTCCATAATTCCTGCCGGGTCCAGGCCGTTGATGGGCTCGTCCAGAATCAGGAAATCAGGCCGTGTGAGGATGGCCATGGCCAACCCCAGGCGCTGACGCTGGCCAAGAGAGAGGTGACCGGCCCGAGTCTTGGCCTTCTCGCGCAGACCAACGAAGTCGATGGTCTGATCGATGGCCTTGTCGTCGGTCAGCCCGTGCTGGATGGCTGTCAGCTTCATGTTCTGGCTGACGGTCAATTTTTTGAAGGCGGCTGGTGCCTCAATGATCGAGCCTATTCTGCTCAGTATGCGGCTGTCCTTGCCAATTGTGTGCCCCATCAGCCTTATGGTTCCCTCCTGGATGGGGGAGAGCCCGGTGATCAGACGCATCAGAGTGGTTTTGCCGGCGCCGTTCTCACCAATCAGCCCGTAGACCTCGCCCTTGTTTATGGAAAGGCTGACATCGTCCAGTGCCTGAAAGCGTCCGAACCGTTTGCTGGCATGGCTAATATCCAGAATGGTATCGTCCATGGGGTTCCTTTCTCTACGTCGCTATCAGAGAATCTAAAGTGCCTTTCTTAATTGCATGGCTAAGAAATCATTAAGAATTGCATAAATCCGCTTGGGCGAGACCGGCCTCGTTAGGTGGCTTCAGTAACATGAGAGTGACCTGCGAAAGGAAGACAGTATGCCGACGATTCTGGTCGTGGAGGATCAGGAGGACATCCAGTCCCTGCTCAAGGATGTGCTGGGCGAGACCTACAGGATTATCCAGGCGACGACGGGCGCCCAGGCCTTGGCCCGCTTTCAGCAGGAGGAACCCGACCTGATCCTTCTGGATCTGATGCTCCCTGTAGTTACCGGGGACAGCGTCCTCAAGGCCATTCGGCATATGTCGTCGGTGCCGGTCATCATCCTCACGGCCATTCAGGATAAGACCAGAACCGTCAGCCTCCTGGAGCAGGGCGCCAATGATTATGTGACCAAGCCTTTCGACATTGACGAGCTCCGCGCTCGTGTCCAGGTCCAGCTGCGCCAATCCGGGGCACTGAAAGCCGATGCGGATGCAGCAGGTGAATCCGACGCCAAGATTTGTTTTCAGGGGATCGAGCTGGACCGGATGGAGCACACGGTCAGCGTTGATGGGCACAGGGTCGAACTGGCACGCAAGGAATTCGCCATCCTTGAGCTTCTGATGGACCATCCACATCGGGTTTTCGAGAAGGAAGACCTCTATCGGCAGGTTTGGAACCAGCCCTACATCAATGCCGAGAACACTCTCAATGTGCACCTGAGCACCTTGCGGACCAGCCTGAACAGATACGCCGGCAGCCAGCGCTACATCGTGTCGGTCTGGGGCATCGGGGTTCGCCTGGTTTGAATTCACACGGAAGGAAGAACGATGAATAAGGGGTCGCCGGAGGTGAATCCGTGAAGGTGGTTGCACTTGTTCTGGGTCTTGTCGCCCTCGCCTTAGCGATTGGCCTGATGATGCTGACTACCGACCTCAAACGGATCAGTGATGATCTGGACTTCATCAACCATGCCGACACCAATGCCTTGGTAACCACTGGGTCCAATATCGGGCTCATCCGCACTCTGGCGGATAGGATCAACGCCGTTCTGAACAGGACTAGACGGCTGCAGATTATCCAGGCTGAGCAGAACAAGCAAGTCCGGCAGATGCTGACCAACCTAACCCATGACATCAAGACCCCTTTGACCGTGGCCAGGGGATATGCCCAGCTGCTCAAGGAGGGATCGGCTGATCAGGAGCAATTGAGCAAGATTCTCAACAATCTGCAGTCAGTGGATCACTATCTTCATTACCTGATGGATTTCAATCTGATACAGGAGAAGAGCGTGAGCCTGGATCTGACCAGGGTGGACCTATCGGACCTGGTTCAGCAGGAGCTTTTCAACGCTTTCGATTCTTTGACCGCGCGGTCCGTTACGGTGGAGCCCAGAATTCAAACTGGTGTGGAAATTACGACGGATCAGATCATGATGAGTCGAATAATTCAGAACCTGATTGGCAACTGGCTCAAGTATGCGGAGGAATCAGCCTGGGTGGACCTGCACAAGAGTGAAGATGGGCGAATTCATCTGGACTTCGGCAACAAAACCAAGGGCGGAGCCGTCGATGTGGACAGGCTCATGGAACGGTTCCAGACCGATGACCAATCACGGACCAAGATCAGAAGCACAGGCCTGGGTCTGAGCATCGTCGACTCCCTGGTGGATTCGCTCGGCGGCTCCATGAGGCTGGAATCCGCCAATGGTATTTTCTTGGTCCACTTGCTGCTGAGTGATGCTCCCCAATCAAGCCAATCATAAACAATGCGGGTTTAAGGTCGCTTGTTAAGATGCTGTGGCCTGTCGCGGCCTTTATGACAAGGCCGCGACAGGCCACCGAGTGTATGTAGGCGGAGAAATGGTGTCAGCACATCAATCCGATTGTGTTTAAATCCGATCGTGCTTCAATCCAATCGATGAATGAGCCGCTTCTCCGTCTAGGATCAAGGGAAATCAGGCCTTGGTGTGGGGGACTATGACGGCCCTGGCTGAGAGCTTGTTGTCGACCAGCTTGTGGTAGGCATCCAAGGCGTTGTCCAGCGAGTAGGTTTCGATCTCGGTCTGGATCTGGCCGTGGCGATACATGTTGGCCACATCGTAGAGCTCAGGAATGGAGCCCCAGTACACGCCCAACAGCTCCTGCTCCCAGGGCTTAGAGTACCAGTCGTATTCCGCCTTGCCGCCGGCGATGCCGACCACGGTCACCCGGGATCCCGGGCCGCCCGAAGCCTGTGCGGCAGCAATGGTCGGGGCCACACCCACGAAATCGAAGGCAGCATCCACGCCCTCGCCATGGGTGATCTTCCTGATGTTCTCCACCTGGTGCTCGTCGCTCATAACGGGGATGGCACCCTTGGCCTCAGCCTTGGCCAGAGCCTCCGGCTTGGTGTCAGTGGCGATCACAGTGGCGCCGGTCAGGGCGTGCAGAATCTGAATAGCGATCTGCCCCAGTCCGCCCAGGCCAATGACCAGAGCATACTTCCCGCCGCCGTTCAGGTGGGGCATGGCAGCCCGGATGGCGTGGTAGGGAGTCAGGGCAGCGTCAGCCAGGGGTGCAGCCGCGATTGGATCCGCATCGCCCAGGGGCACCAGGTTGCGGGCCGGGACGGTCATGTATTCGGCCATGCCGCCGTCGCGCCCCAGACCCAGAGCCAGCGACTTGTTGGTTGCGGCGCTGGAGCAGTAGTTTTCCTGGCCGGCTACGCAGTGAGGGCAGTGGCCGCATCCGGTGGGCCCGTAGACGATGTAGGCATCGCCCTTCTTGAAGCCCGTGACATCGGGTCCTACCTCTTCCACCCAGCCGGTGGTCTCATGTCCCAGAATGAACGGCGGCTTGGTGCGGCTGCCTGTTTCGGGGGTGTAGTCCTGGAAGACGGAGACGTCGGAATGGCAGCAGCCTGCACCGGCCACCTTGAGGAGAACCTCGCCGCTCCCGGGAGTCGGCTCCGGCACTTCCTTGAGGGTGGGGAAGGTGTTGAATTGCTCGAAAACAACGGCTTTCATAAGTTTCCTTTCATCGTTGAAGCATTTCTGCCCTTGCGTTCAGGGCGGGAGTGTCTGCATCAGCATCGTTGCAATAAAAATTTTACTGAACGTCAGATTTGCACTCACCCGAAAGAGTGTGAGATGTCCAACAATGCAGGATTTGCCATGCCTATAGGTCGGGTCGAAAAGCCATATATATGCCCCCCCCCCCTAAGGCGAACTGGGAGGGGAGGGGACAAAATGATCTAAAGCTTGCCAGGATGAGTGTGAGCGCCTTTTACAGCAGACTGATCAGAGCCTGGGTGTCCTCGACTGTCGTCGCCCAGGACGTGGCCAGTCGGATCACGGTGTGGGTGGCATCGCTGCGTTCCCAGAAGTCGAAGGCGACCTGCTTGGACAGCTTCTCCATGCGCTCGTTGTCCAGGCGGACAAAGGTCTGGTTGGTGGGGGAGTCCATGACAATCTGATACCCTTTCTCATGCAGAGCCTTCTTGATCATCGCCGCCGTCTGGATGGCGTTCCGGCTGATTCGCGAGTAGAGGCCGTCGGTAAAGAGGGCGTCGAACTGCACTCCCAGGAGTCTTCCCTTGGCCAGGAGGGCGCCTCTTCTTTTGATCATGGTGCTGAAATGCTCGGGAGCGTTCCCCCTGGGGAAGACCACCGCTTCCCCACAGAGTGCGCCGACCTTGGTCCCGCCGATGTAGAAAACGTCGCAGAGACGGGCTATGTCCGTCAGATCGACGTCGGTTCCGGGGGCCACCAGCCCGTACCCAAGCCTGGCCCCGTCCAGGTAGAGCGGAATCTTGTGTTCCCGACAAATTTGCGAAAGGTCTTCCAGCTCCTGGCGGGCATAGAGGGTTCCATACTCTGTGGGATGGGAGATGTAGACCATTCCGGGGAAGACCATCTGCTCATGGTTTGCGTCGGCGTAGAAGCCTTCCAAAAAGGCCTTAAGGTCCTCTGCACGAATCTTTCCCTGTTCGCCGGGGATGGTCAGAACCTTGTGGCCTACGGCTTCAATGGCGCCGGCCTCGTGGACGTTGACATGGCCCGTATCCGCAGCGACCACTCCCTGGTAAGGCTTCAGCAGGCAGGAGGTGACGACCTGGTTGGTCTGGGTCCCGCCGGCCATGAAATAGACCTGAGCCTGGGGGCAGTCGCAGGCCTGAGCGATCTTCTGAGCGGCGGAGGAGCAGTACCGATCCTTGCCATAGCCGGGAAGATGCTCCATGTTGGTGTCGATCAGCCGCTGCAGGACTTCGGGGTGGGCGCCCTCGGAATAGTCGTTGACAAATGACAGCATGTGGGTCCTTCCTGTTTGACGATAATTGGCTCCGGACCAGCCAAGCCGATCCGGAGCCATAGCTGTGACTACAGCATATGCTCAGGCGATGAGCTCCTTGACGGATGCAATGATCGCCTGAAGGCTGACCTTGGCGTCGTTGAAGAGCATCTGTGTGTTCGGGTTGAAGTAGAGCTCATTCTCGATGCCGGCGTACCCCTTGCCCCTGCCTCTCTTGAGGACGACAACGTGCTGGGCCTTGTCGACATCCAGGATGGGCATACCGGAGACCGCGGTCCCTGGTCGGCGTGCAGCCGGGTTGGTCACGTCATTGGCGCCCACTACCAAGGCGACGTTGGCTGAGGGGAACTGGGGGTTGATGTCATCAAGGTCGATCAATTCCTCATAGGGGACGTTGGCCTCGGCCAAGAGGACGTTCATGTGTCCGGGCATACGTCCAGCCACAGGATGGATGGCATAGGAGACCTCCACGCCTCGCCCCTTGAGCAGCTCGCCCAGGTCGGCCAGTTCGCGCTGGGCCTGGGCCTGCGCCAGACCGAAGCCGGGGACGAAGATGACCTTGTCCGCATAGACCAGCTGGACGGCCACATCGTCGGGCGTGGTCTCTTTCATGGTCCCTTGGGTGCTCGCGTCCTGGGCAGCATTGGTCGAGGAGCCGCCGAACCCGCCGGCCAGAACGCTCAGGAGCGGCCTGTTCATGGCCTGGGCCATCAGGACGGATAGGGTGGCACCGGCTGCACCGACCAAAGCGCCTGCCACGATCAGAGCGACGTTGTCGATGGCCAGGCCGTTCATGGCCACAGCTGTGCCGGTGCAGGCGTTCAAGACGGAGATGACCACGGGCATGTCGGCGCCCCCGATGGGGATGACGAAGACCAGTCCGTAGCCCAGGGCGAAAATAGCCGTCAGGAGGGCCCATAGGGTCCGATTGCCCGGATTCAGGCAGAGCATGACCAGGCTGAGAACCGTCAACAGGGCGAAGAGCACATTCCAGACAGCCTTGGCCGGCAGCTTCAGGTTTTTGATCATGCTGATGCCCTGGAGCTTGCCGGCAGCTATCAGGGAGCCGGTGAAGGTGATGGAACCGATGACCACACCCAGACCGGCGGTGATCAGCACTACCAGAGTCGGGGTGCCCTCAGAAGTCAATATGTCATTCAGGGCGACCAAGGCAGCTGCGCCACCGCCAACCGTGTTGAAGACGGAAACCAGCTGAGGCATGTCCGTCATTTTGACCTTCTTGGCCGAGTAGACCCCTGCTGCGGATCCGATCAGGATGCCAAGCACAAGCAGAACGATGGCCAGGGAGGAGGTGAAACCGGTGGCGAACAGGTGGATGAAGGCCATGGCCACGGCGATGACCATGCCTGCTGCCGAAATTCGGTTACCTGTACGGGCCGTCTTGGGGGAATTCATGTAGTGCAGGCCCATGACGAACATGACCGAGGAAAGGAGGTAGACGAACCAGGTGATGATGTCGAGGGTGTTCATTTGTCGGCTCCCTCGTTCTTAGCGGTCTCGGTCGGGGCGGACGAAGCCTGTTCATCCTGGCCTGCCTTATCCTTTCCCTTGTCGGGTTTGGAGGACTTGAACATCTCCAGCATCCTGTCGGTCACCACGTAGCCGCCCACCACATTCATGGCGCCGAGGACGGCAGCCAGGAATATGAGTACATAGGAAAGCGGGGAATGGGCCTCCGCCGCGATGATGACCACTCCGACGATCACAATGCCATGAATGGAGTTGGCGCCTGACATGAGTGGTGTGTGAAGCGTGGCCGGAACCTTGCCGATCACCTCCACGCCGATCAGCAGGGCCAGAATGAAAAGCGTAATTGCTATGACCACAGAATTCATTGCTTCTGACCTTTCTCTTCGGTCTCTTCGGCATCTGGAGCATCCGCGCTTTCGCCCGTGCCGGATTCGGCTGCTCCTGTTGCCACCAGTGCCTGATCAATCTTGTCGTCCGCTTTGATGCTGAGCGCGCCATCACGAAGGAAATGCACCAGCACGTCCGCCACATTTCTGGACAGCAGGTTGGATGCCGTCGTGGCTACACCGCTGGCCAGGTATGGTGCCCCGATCATGATGACCCCCTTGTCGGTGGTCCTGGTTCCCACCTGTGATCCTTCGACGTTGCCGCCCAGGTCACTGGCAGCGCAGTCCACGATCACTGCTCCGGGGTGCAGATTGGCCACACCCTTGGCGCTCAGGAGGCGAGGAGGCTTTCCGCCTGGAACCTTGGCCGTGGTGATGACCACATCGAAGCCTGCCGCTTTGGCATCCACCGCAGCCTGCTGCTGGGCCTGTTCCTGGTCGGTCAGCTGCCGTGCATAGCCGCCCTGGCCCTGTCCCTTGGAGAAGTCCAGCCCCAAGTCGAGGAACTTGGCTCCCAAGGATTCCACCTCCTGCCTGGAAGCGGGCCTGACATCATAGGCAGTAACCACGGCTCCCAGACGTTTTGCGGTCCCGATGGCCTGCAGGCCTGCAATCCCCGCGCCCAGGACCAGGACCTTGGCTGGTCGGATGGTCCCCGCCGCAGTGGTCATCATGGGGAAGAAGGATCCATAGGCATCGGCAGCCACCAGAGCCGCCTTGTATCCCATGACCGAGTTCTGCGAGGTCATCTCATCCATGGACTGGGCCGAGCTGAGCTGTCGGGGGAGCCGCTCCATGGCGATTCCCGTAAGCCCGGCCGCTTCCAGGGATTTGATGTAGTCCCTGTCGCTCAAGGACCCCAGCATGCCGATGATCCATGTTCCGGCTGGAATCCTCTTCAGCAAGGAACTATCCGGTCTGTTGACGAAACCCAGGACTTCTGATTTGGATAGGACGGTATCCCTGTCGGTGACTGTGGCTCCCGTCCGCTGGTAGTCCTCATCCCGGAAGCCGGCTCGAGCCCCGGCCCCGGACTCCAATAGGCAGGTGATGCCTTGCCTGGTCAGCCGGGTCGCGATGTCTGGCGTTAGGGCCACACGAGACTCTTCCTCGTTTGTCTCTTTGAGGACCCCGAAGGTTACGGGAGATTGTTCTGGTCCACTCATGTCTTTCCTTTTTCAAACACAGCTGTGTGTGAGCAATTGCACCATTGATTCTAGTTGCTGCACCCTGCTGTTGGGAGGTTAGTGCAGCCTGTATGTGCTTGCGCTGTATAAGTATCAGTCGAGAAGGGACCGAACCCAAGGTATTTTCCGAATGTGGACGAGAAATAGAAGGAGCATGAAGCTGTGCCCGCATAGTTGCACCCCCGCGATCTATGCAATATCTGTAAAGTTGTAACGTCCGAGGAATGGACTCACAGTTTTGTCACCGAATTTTCTGAGGGCCGGTCGACGTAACGCATAGCATCGTAGCCCTGTCCATCCGATGCTTTCCAGCTATGACCAACTACGGTATGTGGGTTGATCATGTAAGGGTGCCGCGCGTCTTCAAGAATGATACGTGGCACCCTGAGACGCAAAATCTCAGTGAGCACGAGACCTTGGCGAACAGAACAGCTAGGCGAGCTGATTTGTTCGTCTGCTGTGGCGGTCTCACATTGACGGTCAGCCTGCCCTTCTGGACTTCTGTGTCGTCTCTGATCTATGTGCGCTGTGGCGCCTTATTCATTTCCCTCGTGCTTGTCGTTTGCCGCGGAATCCTTGGGCTTGGACTGCAGGGGATTGTGATGGTAGATGAGGGCGAAGGCAGCCAGGGTCTCGATCATGCTGGCGATGATCCAGGTGATCACGATGGCGTTCTGGTGTTTGCCGACTGTTCCCATTCGGGTGAAGATGAAGACATCCATGATGAAGGTCTGCAGCACCAGAAGGACCGTCGCCACGACTACCGTCCTGGTATGCCTGTCCGTCTCCGTTCCCTCTCCCTCCGGCTTGCCGGGAGACTTGAAGCTGGCATAGGAGAGGAGCCAGATACCGATTCCGAATAAGACTGCGGCAAGAGGCAGGGAGAAGAAGATCGGCATGGTGCTCAGGCTGAGGCCCAGAGCTGCGACCAAGACTGCAGAGGCCAGGCCCAGATAGAAGGAGTCATGGTTTTTCGCCTTGGGCGGTTTGGCAGGTTTACTTTCCCTAGTTGGCTGAGATGGCTTCTCGACAGGTACGGGCGCATCCTTTGCGGCAGACTTATTGGGTTGACTCGGCTTGTCGTCATAAGAGGGGCCATCATGCTCTCTGTCTACGTGGCCGGCTTGTTCCTGTTTATTTCGTGCTTCAGGTCTGCCAGGATCAGCGTCCTTGCTAGATGAGTCCCTGCCTTCCTTCTCGCCTGTTTGTTCTGGTGCAGGCTTCGGCTTGGGGGCGTCTTCTGCTTGGCTTTCCTTTCTGGCGTTCGCAGTTTCCACTGGTTTTGGCATGTGGTTCTTGTCGTTTATGGTTGTTTGTTGGGAACTTTCCCGTGTGTCGTCGCTCCGCGAGGAGTTGCCCTCATGCCTGCCTTGGTTCTTATTCGCACGTTCGTTTCGATTGTTGCTCATCTGATCCTCCAGGCTTGTACTTCCCGTCACTTGTGGCAGGTCATCTGGTAGCCTGCCTATTTTCAGGAAGCAACCTCCGTTGAGGCCAGTTTATGTGTCATTTACTCGTAAAAGCGGCATTGACTGGCACTAGGTCGGCATCATTTCGATATTGACCAAGTGCAGGTGAAGCACAGAAAGTTAGTTAAGAGGAAGGGCCTGCAAAAGCGTTGGATTCGTTGCAATAAATTCAACGACGAAGGATGCTGGTTTTATGAATGGACAGTATCGGCGGTCATGATTGATACTGATTGTGTGCTCTTGTGTCCTTTTAATCCTCTGCCCATTCCTTATGCAAAAGATATATTCTGTGCTGCTACGTTGCCGCGATCAGTCAGAAGATTGTATATCTTGACTTGTCGAGGGCATCCAGGGCGGCAGGGAAGTCCTCAGCCTTGGTAAGGACATAGTCCATGTTGTAGGTCGAGACAGCGAAATGCTTATGCACTTGTGAGCCAGAATGGTGGAAATCGGCGCCAGGATGCCGATAAGTGAAAAATCAAGTATGCCTTGGATGCAGAAGGCCCGCCATTTGTCGCTGCGTTCCAGGTGCTGGCTGGGAGCCATCTCGGCTGGACAGGCCAATGAAGTCTCTTAGTCGGTTCGACCTGAAAATACAAAAGGTGAGTTTAGATCAATCTCTGTATAATCAGCAATCTTGCAGACAGTCAGTTCCGCTTCTATGGGCTGGATACATTTGCCCTGCACTTACCCTGTCGCCGGGCTGCAATTTTTGGTCGCCAGTGACTCGCTTTTTAAATATGAACGGATGATAGCGTATAGCGCAACTAGGGCCCATACGCATTCGAGGCAAAAGGCCCACCTACGATTAGTCAGAGCATAGACGGCCAGCAAGCATGCGCCGATAAGGTTCAAAACAATGTTGACCCGGCTGCCGCTGGGCAGTCGTAGCGGCAGCATCGAAGCAAAGGCCATGAGTAGAAACAGAGATCCAATAAGTTGAGCCATTAGGAACAGATCAACCACTCCTTCCACAAGTGACCTGTTGAGCGTCGCCGTCAATCCGGGTACGGTGCGTCTCGTCCGGGGAAGGGATGCTTCTGGAAGTCGCAGTAGCATTACTGGCAGGGATCGAAGGTCCGGTGCACATACGCATAAGCAGAGGATGAATATTTAGCCAAAAGTAACGGGTAACGTACTATCATCCTACGCTTTGTTAGATTGCCGGAGGGCATCACCAAGAGACGATAGCGCATGGAAAAACTGCAGCTGAGCGATGGCTTCGAGCTTCCCATATTGGGATTCGGAGTCTACCAGATAGGTGATCTGGATGAATGCAGACGTGGTGTGGCATCGGCCCTCGATTGGGACTACCGCCTTATCGATACAGCCGCCTTCTGATGGCAACGAGAGAGCAGTGGGGGATGCGCTGAGGGAATCTGCTATTCCTCGAGAGGAAGTGAGCCTTTCCTCAAAGGTCTGGATTCAGCAAAATGGTTACGAGGGGACGATGCAGTCCTTTGAAAAGACCCTGATCAACCTGCAGACGGACTACCTGGATCTGTACCTTATCCATATACCTTATGGCGATTATCATGGGTCGTGGAGAGCTATGGAAGACCTGTATGACCAAGGCCGCGTTCGTGCCATCGGAGTCTGCAATTTCCTGCCTGACCGGCTAATTGATTTGATCCTTTCCAGCAGAATCGCGCCTATGGTCAATCAGATTGAGTTGCATCCCTTCACCCAGCAGATCGCACTTCGAAAGGTCATGGACGAGCAGGGGGTTGCACCCATGGCCTGGGCGCCTCTGGCTAAAGGTCGTCGGGGAATTTTCGACAATCCTGTCCTCATGCGTATCGGCCAGCGCTACGGCAAGACACCGGCCCAGATAGTATTGCGCTGGCTGACCCAGCAGGGGATATGCGCCATCCCGAAATCCGCGCATGAGGAACGGATTCGCGAGAACCACAATATTGCAGATTTCAGTCTTGATGATGACGATATGCATGACATCAGAGCCATGGATACAGGAGGTCGCCTATTTCTTAATGTGGATACGCCTGAGGAGACCACACGTCTGCATGGGTTATCTTATACACAGTGACTGAGGTCCGCTGAGCTGATAAGACGAGGGCGCCCGCACTTTAAGATTCCTGTGTGGATGCCCTCGTCTTGATATTAGGGATTCTTGCTGAGGCTCTTCATGCGCCTGCGCCTATTGTGCCGGCCAGTCGCCTTGCAGACAGCTCAAGTAATCTTTGGCTGCCTTTTCCAGGCTCTGATCGCTCATACCTGAGCTAACGCCGGTCAGAATAAAGGGCTTCCGATAGAGGTTCCAATGAGATTGCTGGTAGCTTTGAACGGAGCCAGGAGCTCGTCCACCGTATAGCCGAATTCGCCCTCATGGTGATAGTTCTCTCCGGCAGAGCCGACCGAGACGGCGAGCATGAGTTCCTTGCCTTTCAGGGCATCGCCGTGGGTACCGTAGGCCCATCCGTAGGTTAGTACCAGGTCTTCCCACTCCTTGAGCAGCGGAGGACAGCTGTACCAATACATGGGAAACTGCCATACCAGACGGTCGCAGCCTTTGAGGAATGCTTGCTCACTAGGGATGTCGATCTGATTTGAGCGCAAGGCAGCATATTCGTCCCGGACCAGGATACCTTTATCCTCATGTCCCTTGGCTTTCCGCATCAGGCGGGCATTGATCCGTGAGGCTTCCATATGGGGGTGGAAGACCAGGACTGCCGTCTTGGCGTTTTGCTTCATGCCTTATTCTCCTTCAGTCGTCATTTTGCCAGATTTGCTTGGCGCGGTTGAAAGCCGACCAGGCCTTCGGACAGCCTGCGTAGAAAGCCAGATGGGTAATTTCTGCTGCTATCTCGTCCTTGGTGATGCCGTTCTTTTTTCCCATGTTCAGATGAGCGTCGAGCTGTTCTGTGCTGCCCATGGCAATCAATGCGGCTATGGTGATCATGCTTCTGTCGTGCGCGGACAGTGCTTGTTCATCAGCCCAGACTTCACCGAATAGAACATCGTCATTCAGAGCTGCGAACTGAGGCGCGAATTCGCCCAACTGCTCTCTTCCTGCTGTTTGTTTTGTGGCCATGACGTTCCCTTCCTCGCTGACTGTATGATCTCCCAAGACACAGGTTCGCTGCCGTCTTGGATGTGAACGGCAATAGTTTATGGCCCTCGAAACGGTATGTATAATGCCATTTGCTTATATGTTGGTATTCGTTTTTGCATGGGTGCGTTGCCGAGCTTTCATCCGATTGGTTTCTTCTTGACTCTGGCAGGAGTCTTGTCTGTTGTGACTATGGGTCGCCTTCTCTGCTGGTCCCAATGCCAGTTTTTCGAATGCGCCCGCTTAGGCTGTCTTTTGGGTTACTAGGCGATGGGAGTTGAGCTCATGAGAATCACTGGTTTGGATCATCTGGTCATCACAGTGCAGGATGTCGATGCGACCTGCGCGTTTTACCATGATGTGCTGGGCATGCAGGTACAGACGTTCGGCGATGGGCGTTTGGCGCTGAAATTCGGCCAGCAGAAGATCAACATTCACGAGGCCGGCCACGAGATTGACCCCAAGGCGGACAAGCCTACGCCAGGCTCGGCTGATTTATGTTTGCTCGTGGAGGATTCGCTGGATGATGTGGTTGCCGCGCTTCATGAGCATCATATCGATTATATGGGTCCGGTAAATCGGACTGGCGCGCAAGGGGCCATCACCTCGGTGTACGTCAGGGATCCCGATAGGAACCTGATCGAGCTTTCCAGATACGACCAGGACTGATATGGAATATGAACCGGATACGTCAGTACATGCACCCTCCCGGCTTAATTCTTTGAGCCGGGAGGTCAATTAGTGCAGGTTGGGTTTCGTGGGTCTGCTTACATCTCGAGTCGCATCATAGCGTTTTCCTGGCTTCTGTAGATTTGCAGGCGTTTTCTGTTCCAATCTGTCTTCGTAATATTTCCAGATACTGACTCGCCGCCGATGAAAAATGCCTATTGCTCTTCCAAACCAGGTTCACTCTTGTTCTAAATTCAGGCACCAGAGGTTTGAAGACCAGATTTGAGCCCTCGGTCAGATTGATGATGCGGTCCAGGCAGAGCGCGTAACCACATCCTTCGCTGACGAATAGTGACACGTTGAAGAGCAGATTGTAGGTTCCTACAACATGCAGTTCGTGCTCTGAGAAGGAACTCCATCCGCTGAATTCTCTGTCGAACCTGACCTGCCGTGAGAGCAGGAGGGGTATCTGTTCAAGATCTTCCTGGCGGATGCCATCATGGCTGGCCAACGTGGAGTCCTTGCGTATGAGCAATCCCCATCTGTCGGCTGTAGGCAAGCTGATATAGGAGTATTTGGTGTTGTCCGAGGGCTCAAAAAGCAGGCCAAAATCCAGAAGTCCTGATTCTAATTGATCTGTTACGGCCTGACCATTGCCGCTGAAAATGTGGAACTTTACCTGAGGATACTGCTGCAGCATGCACTCTGCGGCCCTGGCCAGGAAGCGCACGGCTTCTGTTTCCCCTGCCCCGATGTAGACGTTGCCGTTGATTGGCTTGTCCATGCTTGTGAGCTCGGCCTCGGCACGGTCGGCCATGAGCACGATCTCGCGTGCCCGGTCGCGCAACAGTTCCCCGGCCGGGGTCAGCGTGATTGTGCGGCTTCCGCGGTCAAAGAGTTTGTGCTCTAGATGCTCTTCCAGATCTTTTATCTGCCTGGACAGGGATGGCTGGGATATGTTCAGGTACTCAGCTGCCCCAGTGATGCTTCCCTCTTCAACGATGGCCAGGAAATACCTCAGCACCCGTAAATACATTCTGTATTCAACTATGCAATTTGATATGATGATAAACGTAGTATAAAACCACTTTGTTTAAATAACCTAAGTGGTTTCCTCGAACGACGGCGACTCTAATTCATGTAAACTCCTGCTCCAAAATGCCGTGGAAAGGCATAATTTCACATAGTGTGAGTGAATAAAGAGATGAAGGACAAAAAGCAAAACGCTGATGTAAATTTCCTTCTTATGCTGTATTGTTGACCTATGAATTCAGTTAAAGCGGAAAACTCATATATTAGCCTATTCAGCTCGGGAGGTATTGGCGACATTGGCTTTCATGATGAGCATTTCTTCTGCATAGCTTCAGCTGAATTGTTATCTAAACGAATCGAAATACAAAGAATCAATCACATTGCAGATGACAATAGATTGATATGTGGCGATTTACTGTTACCAGGTCCATTCGAAACTGTGTTATCTCTCGCAGAGAACTATATGGAAGAGAAACAGCAGCCTATTACCGCTGTAATTGCTACTCCTCCATGTCAGGGGATGTCTGTTGCGAACCATAAAAAGGGCGATGAGCTGAAAAGAAATTCGCTTGTGGTACGGTCGATAGAACTTATTCAAAAGGTTAAGCCTCTAGTTTTCATATTTGAAAATGTTCCGGCGTTTATGAAGACTATTTGTACTGGCCAAGATGGAATTAATCGTCCGATTAAGGATGAAATCGAATCAGACTTGGGTGCTACTTATGAATTTTATTCGCATGTGTTGCAGCTGAGCAACTATGGTTCTCCGTCAAGCCGTACCCGATCTCTTACCATTGGAGTGCGCAACGATATCACATGGGTAACTCCTTTGGATTTGTTCCCGAGTAAGAAAAGTGCGCCTACGCTGCGTGATCTAATCGGAGATCTTCCCCGACTGACGGAAATGGGGCAAAGCTCAGAGGGGGATGTGCTACATTCTTTCAGACCGTATAACAAAGAGATGCGGTCATGGATTCATGATTTAAAAGAAGGACATTCTGCTTTTGAAAATAAGGACCCACTTAAGAGGCCACATAGAGTAGTTAATGGCAAAGTTATTCAGAATGTGCAGAAAAATGGTGACAAGTATAGACGTGTTCCTTGGGATGCTGTGGCTCCGTGCGTGCATACGCGGAATGATATCCTGGCAAGCCAGAATACGATTCACCCAGAAGATGATCGGGTTTTCAGTATCCGAGAATTAATGAGAATGATGGGCGTTCGTGATGATTATCATTGGTTCGATTCGCAGACGGATGCAGGTTCATGCGCTTGTATGAGCGAATTAAAAAATCACGCATTAAATATTAGACAGTGTCTCGGCGAAGCCATACCAGTGCCTGTGACGCAATCGATAGCACGCCACATCAGTAAAGCTCTTACACCATTTCTCAGGTTTTCGTCACAACGACCTAGACGCGCACATGTTTCTAACTGGGCAAGTGAAGCACAAAAATGTGCTTACGTCGAAGTTTCAGAATTGCGCAAAAAAAGTTTGTCTGCTTATTATACAGAACCCTTGATCGCCTTTTCAGTCGTTAAGCGATCGTTAGCAGAATATAAGGAGAATCGAAATAAAGCGATTAAGATTCTGGAGCCTTCTTGCGGAAGCGGCGTGTTTATTCAGATACTGAATCAGTTTGCTGAGTTTTACCCGATAGATTTGGATTGCTTAGATATCGATGTAGAAGTCATAAAACAAGTGAAAAAACGATTCCAAACCTCAAATAACTTTATTAATTTGACGATATGTCGAAAAGATTTTCTCAAAGATTGCAGCGAGATGATTCATGATTTCGATTTAATAATTGGGAATCCTCCTTTTGGGCGCAGGAAGTTGGATAAGAACAGTGCTTGGGGAAAAGACTCGGAGCTGTCTGTTAGGTTCTTAAGGAAAGCGGTCTCGTTAGCCGAGAGAGTAGCTTTCGTATTACCCAAAGCATTTTTACACGCAGCCTATTACCAAGATATACGTAACACAATTGCATCTATGACTGATGTACGACATATATTAGATTTCGGTGAATTCACATTTCATGATGCTAAAATTGAAACAATAGGTTTAGTCATAGAAGTGGTAAGCGATTATAGAAAAGGGAAAAATCTCTTAAAAATTAAATCATGGCCGCAAGAGTGTATGGCGGCAGGACCATCTGAATATTATCTAGATTGCCGATTCCCAACATGGATCATTTATCGGAATAGCCAATTTGACAAAACTGTTCAGTTATTAAAGTTAGGTGTATTTAGAGCATGGAGAGATAGGAAGATTAGCCGACGACTTGCTGTATCTAGCGGGATAAGAGTACTACGCGGGAGAAACATCGGAATGAACGGTCACTTAGAGCACGATTCAAGAGACTACAAAGTTTCGAAATCTACTGCAGACAGTGTTTCGTCATCTATAGCAAGATTACCTGGAAACAGCAAATTCTTGGCTCCTAATCTGTCGTATAACCCTCGGGTTATAGAGTTCGAAAGTGGCAAAAGTGCAGTCCCTGATGGGAGTTGTGCGGTCCTGTATGGAGATTTGAACCCCGAGTCTTCTCGAACTTTCTTATCATTCGCAGACAGCAAGCAATTCCAATCTTTTTATAGGATAGCTTGTAATTATTCTACGAGATCTATCAATATAGACTCTTGTTTAGTTTATTGGTGGGGAGTGCCCAAAAACCCGGAAAAAATACACTAATTTAGTCCACATGATTGATTATTGCGTCTCGCAGAGACTTATACGTCGGCTTAAGATCTTGTAGACCCCAACCAGCTTCAAGGACCTTTACGAAACCACTATAAGTGTACATTCCATCTCTTTCAAGAACACTCTTTTTGATGGTTTCCAGTTTTTGTGATAAGCAAACACGCTGAAAGGATAAATCAATCTTATGTGTATTTCCATCAGGATGAGCTTGCCCAAGATGCTGGCCAGGTGTGAGTGCAATCATATTTTCGGGTATTTCAGCTAAAGTAGGGTAAGAATGGACTGGGAAAATGTGGTGGATATGCGTAGCTTTCCCCAAGGAAGAATCAGGAATTTCCGAAATTTGTCTCTGGTATGTCTTGACTTTAAGCATTACAGCGTCTGTGAGATGCCTGTGCAATTCATATTCTGCGCCGCTCTTTGATTGTTGAATATACTCTTGGCGAGTCATTTGTTTGGGTTTCTTCGAAGCAATATCTCTCCAATTTGGTTTGTTATAGATGAGGTCTATGTTTGTTGGTGGACAATCCATTACACGACCTCTCTTGATTCCTGGAATCAGTAATGCATAAGCTGTTAGATTAATTACCTTTGGAAAAATTCGTCCTGCCTCAACTTCGGGATGTGCGCTACCTTTGCTGCCTAATGACATGGTATTTATTAAGAGGTTCGTGAATTGCTTTTTCAAGTTATCCATGTCTTCTTGTTTATGCTGACTGTCTGCATATGTCGTGATATATTGCCACCAATTAAATTTTTTTAGCACCCACTCGATGTATTGAATTAGAAAAACTCTACATTGATTTTCATCACCGGCTATGCGTTGAAGCACTCCAGAATTTTGTACCGAGTATATTCTTTTCCTATCTTGCAGTGAAGAACTCAAAACGCCTGAGTAAGCTAGGACATTTAGGTTCTGGGCAATGAATTTGTCATACTCATCGTTTGCTTTTTTGTCACTCAAAGGCGGTTTGCCATACTGCCTGGTAAGAGCACTGTTTAGCGAGAGGCACTTTTGTATATCGAACCGAGAGAAAACAGTATGAGTAGGTGCAGTGTAGTGTGCGGCGTCTGCTATTTGGGCCAAATTATCATATGTTACCTTTTGATCAAACCACCGAACCCCACCAGCATTAGAAGAAGTAAATGACATTGTATACGCCGCTTTGTGTTTCATCATTTGATTTCCTTTTTACAGATACTATTTTAGCTCATATTCAGTTTACACATATCTGATTTTCGAATTGAATTGTAATTCGGAATTATTTACCATTTAAAAGTAAAAATCAGGAAAGACTTTTTCTCTTGACACGGGCAGGATTAATCAAATCCCTTGTACAAATAACAGATAACCGCTAACCAATGGTTCTATCGAAAGACCGTGTTCGACTTATTTCGTGACTATTATTTAAAACGCATCTTCAGATTCAGAAATAATGGACAATTCCCGGTATCTAATTCACCAGTTGTTTGTAGCTAATGTCGTCTCTCGAGCGGTAAAGGTCTTGATCTCGAAATGTCATGTCTTGGCACTATATGGTCGTGTCAGAAAAATAAGAATCTGATCAAGGATGCCAGAAATACTGCACTATCATATATTTAGCAAATCCAAAGCTAGCAACGTGGCAAAAAGCAGCAATTTAGCATTCACAGCTTCGGCGAGATCAAAAGCGGCTCATGGAAGCAAAATTAAGGAGAACCAGAATGAGGCCTGAGATTGTTACAGAAATTAGAGAGATTTGATTGGTCCAGGTAAAAGCAGCTCAAAGTCCTATTGAAACAAGGCGCATCTAAAGTTAAAAATAATACAAACATCTAGCGGGGTGGCTAACGCGGCTCGAACGCGCGACCTCCTGAACCACAATCAGGTGCTCTACCGACTGAGCTATAGCCACCATGGTGTATCGACCCGCATCGCGGATCAATGCAACAGATGAAACTATACACGATGGCATGACATGGCACGCCGGTGAAATGCGGCTCATATGGCAAAGGTCGTGCTTCGTCTTTGAACTTTCAGCTCACGACCATGGCCTCTGCATAAAAAGCCTCCAGCACTACCAGGGTCTGATTATTGACCGTGAAGTCCGGATTTTCCAGTGCCGGTCGCACGTTCTCTGAGGCCCAGAAGGAGTCATGCGCCTCGCGCCAATCTGTCGGGCTTTTATAGCCTTCTCCCTTGTTCAGAAGATGCTGCCATGTGACCAAGCCTAGTTGTGTCACGCTTAGCGAGGCATATCTGAGGACGGCAACAGGCTGGTCATCCGAGCCCACCAGAACCGTTCATCGGCCGGAGGAGGGAAGTGGTTCATGAACGGTGATGAATTCTGCCATCAGGCTTGTCGTAGCAGTTTTGCACCCATCCAGGACCGCTTCCGCCAGATGGTCACGTTTTGGATCAGGGAAGGCGAATTCATCCTTGGGAAGATTCGCAACATCCTGGGCTTTGACTGTCGATATCTGTCTATTTGCCGTAGTCGGAGCGATTGCCTGGCTTTCTCGGCTCTGCTTCGTCGAGCGCTTTTCTTATGGGTTGATAGGCCTTGATCAGATCGGTCAGGCTCATAGCGGCGTTGGCGGGGCTGGTGGATGGCAGGTTGATCATCATCGGTCGATACCCCTTCTCCTGCAGGCTCGGCAGGCAGTACCGACGGTAAAGCTGGCCTGCCTTGCGTCCTGTAGTGAATATGGTGTCGATAGGCGCACGGTCCAGCAGGCCGGCGATGTCGGCAGGAACGACATTGGTGATAGAAGCATCGGAGGCGCCGTGGATGTCGGATTCTTGGATGACATCCCATAGTGCTATGCGGTGATTGAGAGCGAACCGTGCGCGGACAGCCGGATCAGGCTCCGGAACAGGCTGGTCGAAGAGCGCGGCCAGCACGGGCCAGAAGCGGTTGCGCGGAAACATGTAGTAGAAGCCAGCCTCACGCGAACTCGGGCTGGGAATGGATCCCAGGATCAGCACACGGGAGCGGTCATTCCAGACAGGCCCGAACTCATGAGTGACGTGTGAGGACGAACCTGCAGTCATGCGCCGAGCAGGCTTGTCAGAGCCGCAGTCATCACGTCAGCCTGAGCGATCACCAGAATGAAGACCAGCAAGCTGGTTGCGCATTCGACCAATCCCACATACAGAATGGGGATGCGGCGCCGACGGGAGATTGCGGGCAGCAGGGCCGCGCGAACCAGCAGAACCAGGGCGGTCAACAGAGGCCACCACCCTGCGTTGCGCACCATGGCGATCCCGATCAGGCAGAGGGCCAGGTTCCAGGCCAGGGAAAGCAGGTAGCACCAGGTCTTGCCGCGCTCGCGGATCATGGTCTTGACGAAGATGACCGAACCGAACTGGGTCACAGCGAAGACAGCTGCACTGACCACTCCGATCGATGGCAGGGCGGCGCTAGGGAAAAATCCGCTGGCGAAGCAGTCCACAGGGGGATTCGGCTGGCATCCAAAGTAGCCGGCGTTGCCACCTTCCATTCCTGGTCCCGACTGCTGGAATCGCGACCCAAGGGAGACGGCGATCAGACAGAGCGTGCAGGCCGCAATCACGGCCACAGCATCGTTCCACCAGGAGCGTTCCGTGCGCATCCAGGCGGCAGCGAAGTTCAGCACGCCCAGCACCAGGTAGAGCGGGGCCCATCGCAGGAGCCCGGGGGTGCCGATCAACAGGATCAGACCGGTCACGGCCGTGAGCAGGGCGTAACCCAGAGCTGGCGGCGCGAATCTGGCAGCCCGATGCGAGACCATCCATCTCGAGCCAGTGAACTCAAAGCAGTAGCAGAAAGCCCAGGCGACCATGAGCAGCAGGCTCCTCCAGGTCGGGCCTCCGACCAGCAGCCCAGCCAAGCCCGGCATCAAGGCCATGGCCCAGCCGCCTATCTGGTCGGGTATCCATAGGCGCCGCCACTGCCGTCCCTTGGATCCTGGTCCGGTCGATTTTGCCGAATTGCGGGCTTGAGGGCTTGGTCTGCTGCCGTTTGATCCGGCCGCCTTGCCCTTGTCTGCGTCTGTAAGCATACTCATCAGCCTACGCCCCGGTATGGCAGTCGCTGTCTCTTCCGTAATGCCGATTCCGTCAATATCATGGTTCAAGGAGACATGAATCACTCGGGTCCCTGGTTTCAGGAGGCAGATGATGGGTCAGGTGGATATCAAGCGCGTATACGAGCAGGCCGCTGACGAGGACGGGATCCGCATCCTGGTCGACAGGCTCTGGCCGCGCGGTGTCAGCAAGGAGCGGGCAGCCCTGTCCGGCTGGCTCAAAGACGTCGCTCCCAGTCCGGACCTGCGGCGCTGGTGGCACCATGATCCGGACCGTTTCGAGGATTTCGCCCGCCGCTACCGTACCGAGCTGGATGACAATCCCGCCCTGGGGGATCTGCTGAGCATTGTGCGCGAACACGATCGGACGACACTGGTCTATGCGGCCAAGGATCCGGCCGTCAACCATGCCCTGATCCTGCGCGACTACATTCGCCAGGCTCTTGAAAAGGAAGGTAAGTAGACACTCGCATTGATGATTCCTGCATCTCTATTTACTGATCCAAATACGTACTTCTGATACCTATCTATATATCTATGCATGTAGGACGCCGTTATAGGTATCTGTAAATATAAGGTCTGTTGCAGGGGGCTTCTTATAAACGGTTCCAGTGCGGCATCACAGTGAGCAAAGCTCAGAGCATACTTCAGAGTGCTAGACGTGGCCGTGTCTGCCCCGGTGATATACTTTCCATCGTGTGTGCCGACAGCATGCCTTATGTTACAGGTGAGCTTGTCGGGATATCCCCGAATCCGAAGAATGCAGGCAGCAATGCCCGGCAGGAGGATCAGGGGCCATCGGGCCGGTGGACAGTGGCTGATCTCTCCTCCTGGGAGCGACTGCGGCTGCGGTGCGGCGGTCTCGCAGTGCAAACGAAGACAAGTTCATCGAAGGAATCGGAGAGAGTCAGTTGCCAACAATTGAACAGCTCGTCCGCAAAGGGCGCAAGGCCAAGCCTCGCAAGTCGAAGACTTTGGCACTCAAGGGCAGCCCGCTGCGTCGCGGTGTGTGCACCCGTGTCTACACCACCACACCCAAGAAGCCGAATTCGGCTCTGCGTAAGGTTGCCCGTGTCCGTCTGAGCTCCGGCATCGAGGTTTCCGCCTACATCCCCGGCGAGGGCCACAACCTGCAGGAGCACTCCATCGTGCTGGTGCGCGGCGGACGTGTCAAGGATCTGCCCGGCGTGCGCTACCACATCGTGCGCGGTGCGCTGGATACCCAGGGAGTCAAGGATCGCAAGCAGGGCCGTTCCCTGTACGGAGCAAAGAAGGCCAAGTAACACATGTCACGCAAAGGACCAGCTAAAAAGCACCAGCTCCTGCCCGATCCCATCTACGGTTCCACCGTGGTGGCCCAGCTGATCAACAAGATCCTGCTGGACGGCAAGAAGTCCATCGCCGAGAACATCGTCTACACCGCTCTGGAGCAGGTCAAGGAGAAGACCGACCAGGAGCCTGTGGCCGTGCTCAAGCGCGCCCTGGACAATATTCGTCCCAGCCTGGAGGTCCGCAGCCGTCGTGTCGGTGGCGCCACCTACCAGGTTCCCGTCGAGGTCAAGCCGAACCGCGCCAATACGCTCTCGTTGCGGTGGCTGACCGATTACAGCCGCGCCCGTCGTGAGAAGACCATGTCGGAGCGGCTGGCCAACGAGATCCTTGATGCCTCCAACGGCCTGGGTGCCGCGGTCAAGCGCCGCGAGGACACCCACAAGATGGCCGAGGCCAACAAGGCGTTCGCCCACTATCGCTGGTAATCCCAAGAGAGCGAGAACAAGGAATTATGGCACAAGACGTGCTCACGGACCTGACCAAGGTCCGCAACATCGGCATCATGGCCCACATCGATGCCGGCAAGACAACGACGACCGAGCGTATCCTCTACTACACCGGCGTCAACTACAAGATCGGCGAGACCCACGACGGCGCCTCCACCATGGACTGGATGGACCAGGAGAAGGAACGTGGCATCACGATCACCTCCGCCGCCATTACAGCCTTCTGGAACCGCCAGTCCCACGATCCTGAGGACCGTTACCAGATCAACATCATCGACACCCCCGGCCACGTGGACTTCACTGCCGAGGTGGAGCGCTCCCTGCGTGTGCTCGATGGCGCTGTGGCGGTGTTCGACGGCAAGGAGGGCGTGGAGCCCCAGTCCGAGACCGTCTGGCGTCAGGCCGACAAGTATGGCGTGCCCCGCATCTGCTTCATCAACAAGATGGACAAGCTGGGCGCCGACTTCTACTACTCGGTGGACACCATCAAGGACAAGCTGGGCGTCAAGCCGCTGGTCATGCAGCTGCCCATCGGCGCTGAGAGCGACTTCCACGGCGTGGTCGACCTGGTTCGCATGGTCGCCTACTACTGGAAGGACGAGGCCGACCTGGGCGCCAAGTACGAGACCATCGACATCCCCGATGATCTCAAGGACAAGGCCGAGCAGTACCACACCGAACTGCTTGAGGCTGTGGCCGAGTCGGACGAGGACCTGCTTGAGAAGTACCTGGGCGGCGAGGAGATCTCCCAGCAGGAGATCCGCACCGCGGTGCGCAAGATGACCATCGAGCAGTCGGCCTTCCCGGTCTTCTGCGGTTCCGCCTTCAAGGACAAGGGCGTGCAGCCCATGCTGGATGCGGTTGTGGACTACCTGCCCAGCCCCGAGGATGTGCCGGCCATCAAGGGCTACAAGATCGGCGACGAGTCCGTCGAGATCGATCGCAAGCCCACCGTGGACGAGCCTTTCTCGGCTCTGGCTTTCAAGGTGGCCACACACCCCTTCTACGGCAAGCTGATCTACGTGCGTGTCTACTCCGGCAAGGTGGCCCAGGGCGAAACGGTTCTGGACTCCACCAAGGACAAGAAGGAGCGCGTCGGCAAGCTCTTCCAGATGCACTCCAACAAGGAGAATCCGGTCGACGAGGCCATCGCCGGCAATATCTACGCCTTCGTCGGGCTCAAGAACGTCACCACTGGTGACACCCTGTGCGACGAGAAGGCACCGCTGGTGCTGGAATCCATGACCTTCCCCGATCCTGTGATTGAGGTGGCCGTGGAGCCCAAGACCAAGGCCGACCAGGAGAAGATGGGCATCGCCCTGCAGAAGCTCTCCGAGGAGGATCCCACCTTCCAGGTCAAGACCGACGAGGAGTCGGGCCAGACTCTGATTTCCGGCATGGGCGAGCTCCAGCTGGACATCCTGGTGGACCGCATGCGCCGCGAGTTCCATGTGGAATGCAACGTGGGCAAGCCCCAGGTGGCTTACCGCGAGACCATCCGCAAGCCCGTCATGAACCAGGAGTACACCCACAAGAAGCAGACCGGCGGTTCCGGCCAGTTCGCCAAGGTGCTCATGAACTTCGAGCCCCTGGACACTTCCGAGGGCGAGTCCTACATCTTCGAGAACAAGGTCACCGGCGGCCACATCACCAAGGAGTTCATCCCCTCGGTCGATGCTGGCGTGCAGGAGGCCATGGAGTCCGGCGTGCTGGCAGGCTTCCCGGTCGTGGGCGTCAAGGCGACCCTGACCGATGGCCAGATCCACGAGGTCGACTCTTCGGAGATGGCCTTCAAGATCGCCGGCTCCATGTGCTTCAAGGAGGCCGCTCCCAAGGCCAAGCCCGTGATCCTCGAGCCCATCATGGCTGTCGAGGTCCGTACTCCCGAGGAGTACATGGGCGACGTCATGGGCGACATCAACTCCCGTCGTGGCTCCATCCAGTCCATGACCGACGCCACCGGCGTCAAGGTCATCGACGCCAAGGTGCCCCTGTCGGAGATGTTCGGCTACATCGGCGACCTCCGGTCCAAGACCCAGGGGCGCGCTATGTTCACCATGCAGATGGACTCCTACGCTGAGGTTCCCAAGGCTGTCAGCGACGAGATCATCAAGGCCCAGCGAGGCGAGTAATGCCGGTCCAGTCCGCCGCCATGGCGGGCCGCCGCCAAAAGGCTCTTCTGTCACAAGTCGGCGTTACACTCTTGTAGCGCTGACTGGGCGGAGGGCAAAAGTGGCAAAGAACCCGATAACCCAGTAATATGTAGCGAGTGCTCTGTGCGTGGTTCGCGCAGGCAACCTACGAGACGTCCAGGAGGACAAAACACAATGGCAAAGGAAAAGTACGAGCGGACCAAGCCGCACGTTAACATTGGCACCATCGGCCACGTCGATCACGGCAAGACCACCCTGACCGCGGCCATCTCCAAGGTGCTGCATGAGGAGTACCCGGACGTCAACCCCGAGTACGATTTCGCTCAGATCGACGCTGCTCCTGAGGAGAAGGAGCGCGGCATCACCATCAACATCGCGCACATCGAGTACCAGACCGCCAAGCGCCATTACGCCCACGTGGACTGCCCCGGGCACGCCGACTTCGTCAAGAACATGATCACCGGCGCTGCTCAGATGGATGGCGCCATCCTGGTGGTCGCCGCCACCGACGGCCCCATGGCCCAGACCCGCGAGCACGTTCTGCTGGCCCGCCAGGTCGGCGTGCCGAAGATCCTGGTCGCCCTGAACAAGTGCGACATGGTCGACGACGAAGAGCTGATCGAGCTGGTCGAGGAGGAAGTCCGCGATCTGCTGGACGAGAACGGCTTCGACCGCGACTGCCCCGTCATCCGCACCTCCGCCTACGGCGCCCTGCACGACGATGCCCCTGACCACGACAAGTGGGTCCAGACCATCAAGGACCTCATGGATGCCGTCGACGACTACATCCCCACCCCGGTCCACGACCTGGACAAGCCCTTCCTGATGCCCATCGAGGATGTCTTCACCATCTCCGGCCGCGGCACCGTGGTGACCGGCCGTGTCGAGCGCGGCAAGCTGCCCGTGAACACCAACGTGGAGATCGTCGGCCTGCGCGACACCCAGTCCACCACCGTCACCTCCATCGAGACCTTCCACAAGCAGATGGACGAGGCCGAGGCTGGCGACAACACCGGTCTGCTGCTGCGCGGCATCGGCCGTGAGGACGTCGAGCGCGGCCAGGTCGTGGCTGCTCCCGGCACCGTGACCCCTCACCACAAGTTCGAGGGCGAAGTCTACGTGCTGACCAAGGACGAGGGCGGACGCCACTCGCCGTTCTTCTCCAACTACCGTCCGCAGTTCTACTTCCGGACCACCGACGTCACCGGCGTCATCACCCTGCCCGAGGGCGTGGAGATGGTTCAGCCCGGCGATCACGCCACCTTCTCCGTCGAGCTGATCCAGCCCGTCGCCATGGAGGAGGGTCTGACCTTCGCTGTTCGTGAAGGCGGCCACACGGTCGGCTCAGGTCGAGTCACCAAGATCATCGAGTAGGATTGCCTGTCGCTTGTCGACGCGATCCAATGACGGGGCCCGGAATCCATCATGCGATTCCGGGCCCTGCCCATATCCGGCCAGATTCGCCACTGGGCCGAGTGCGGTGTTCATGCGCCGTGGCATAATAGGCGAGGATTTATTGCGAGCGGGCCGGATCCTGTGTGGCCCGGTGCTTTCGGCAGATGGCCAGGAGCCCTCCGAAGGAACGTTCATCAGAATGAGGTGGTATCAAGGTGGCACAGACTTCCAACGACATCAAGAACGGATCGGTCATCAACCTGGACGGCAAGCTTTGGACCGTCATCAAGTTCCAGCACGTCAAGCCGGGCAAGGGGCCGGCCTTTGTGCGCACGACCATCAAGGACGTCCTCTCAGGCAAGATCGTGGACCGCACTTTCAACGCGGGCATGAAAATGGACTTCGAGACCGTCGACAACCGGACCATGCAGTACTCCTACCGGGACGGCGACTCCTTCGTGTTCATGGACATGAACACCTACGAGCAGGTCAACATCCCCGAGGCCTTGGTCGGCGATCAGGAGCGCTACCTGCTGGAGGGCACCGACTGCATCATCAGCTTCCATGACGGCAACCCCCTGTCAGTTGAACTGCCTGCATCCGTGGTGCTGACCGTGACGGCAACCGAGCCCGGCGTGCAGGGCAACCGCTCCAATGCCGGCACCAAGCCTGCTACTGTGGAGACCGGGGCCGAGATTCAGGTCCCCCTCTTCGTAGGCGAGGGTGAGAAGGTCAAGGTGGACACCCGCGACGGCTCCTACCTGGGCCGCGAGAACTGAGTCAGGCGGAAACCACACATCCATGGCACGTTCCACAGCCCGCAAGCGGGCCTTGAACACCCTGTATGAGGCCGATGAGAAGAGTCAGGATTTCCTCTCCCTGCTGGAGGAGCGCAAGGCTAGGCCGGGGGCGCAGACACCTCTACCCGCCTATGCCGTGACCATCGTTGAGGGTGTGGCAAAGCACCGTCGAGATATCGATGAGGCTTTGCAAACCCATTCCACCCGGTGGCCGCTGAGCCGCATGCATGCCATCGACCGCAACATATTGCGTATCGCCGCCTGGGAGATGCTCTACAACCCCGAGGTTCCTGACAAGGTGGCCATCGATGAGGCCCTGTCCTTGGCCAAGACACTTTCGGATGCCGATGCTCCCTCCTTCATCCACGGTGTTCTCAGCGCCCTGGAGCAGGAGAAGGATGAGCATCAGGCTCGTCGTGAGCAAGCCGATCGAATCGCTGCCCTGGCTGAAGCCGAGGCCGATACAGATGTTTCGGATGATGAATTCGATAAATCAAAAGCAGAGATCATAGCATCCAAGCCCGTTTCCTCCGAGGATGCCCATGCTGACAGCGATTCGGAACCGGCAGCGAGTGGATCTGAAAGAGGGGACTCCGATCAGGTTCCCGACCTTACTGTCAATCAGTCGGCCCCCAGCTTGGACCAGCTGAAACCGACCCTGCCGGAGGAACTGACCTCCGATGCGGATCGTCCTTCAGGCAACTGAGCAATGATTCGGATGAAGGCCGACCGATGCCCGCTAACTATCAGGGCATCAGGTCGGCCTTTTGCCATGTTCAGACTGGTTGACCAGCGGTCTATCCTGCAAGATTTGACCAACCATTTTTTGGCTGGGTCTGCCGGCATAATCCATGGGGGTCATTAATATGGGTGCGAATATCCGCGGTAATCAAGGGGGTTCGGTGAACCTGAAAGACACCAACACCATCACCTCCGATAGCCGTTTCTCCAATCGTGCCTTGCTCATCCTTGAGGATGGGGAAGTGTATGTGGGGAGAGCCTTCGGAGCGGTGGGCACTACCATAGGTGAAATTGTTTTCTCGACCGGAATGACTGGGTATCAAGAAACCCTGACGGATCCCAGCTATGCTCGGCAGATCGTTGTGCAGACCTTCCCCCACATCGGTAATACCGGCGTCAATGACCAGGACGGGGAGTCAGACAGAATCTGGGTGGCAGGGTATGTAGTCCGGGAACCCAGCCCCAACGTCAGTAACTGGCGGGCCCGGGGCAGTCTCCATGACCAGCTGGTCGATCAGGGCATCGTCGGTATCAGTCACATAGACACCCGCCGGCTCGTGCGACACTTGCGTTCTGCAGGTGTCATGCGGGCCGGTATTTTTTCAGGCCCGGACCCAATGCTCAATGACGGCGGCAGGCCCAGGACCATGCAGGAACTCCTTGACCAGGTCCGTTCGGCCCCCAAGATGAGCGGGTCCCATCTGACCGGCGAGGTCAGCACGCACAGGTCCTATATCGTCGAACCAGTCGGAGACCGTCAGGCGAAAGAGCCTGTCTGCACGGTGGCGGCGGTGGATTTGGGAATCAAGTCCATGACCCCTCACAGGCTGGCTGAGCGCGGGTGCAGGGTCCACGTACTTCCCGTTGACACCACCATCGAGCAGATAAAGGCCCTGCGGCCTGACGGGGTTTTCTTCTCCAACGGTCCAGGCGACCCATCGACCGCAGACGAGGAGGTGTCGCTCCTCAGGCAAGTTTTGGATGCCGGACTGCCATTCTTCGGCATCTGCCTGGGCAACCAGCTTCTGGGCCGTGCCCTGGGCTTCGAGACCTATAAGCTGAAATTCGGTCATCGCGGCATCAATCAGCCGGTCATGGATCTCAGCACTGGCAAGGTTGAGATCACCGCCCATAATCACGGATTCGCAGTCAAGGCACCCAAGGGAGACCCAGTGCCCTCACCGTATGGTGAAGGCCGATATGGCCGTGTCCGGGTGTCTCATGTCGATCTCAACGACGGCGTGGTCGAGGGTCTGGAGTGTCTGGACATTCCGGCCTTTTCCGTTCAGTACCATCCGGAGGCGGCGGCTGGTCCGCACGATGCCTCCTATCTGTTTGACAGGTTCGTCACTTTGATGCAGGACGCCAGGGAAGGGAAGGCACATGCCTAAGCGGCAGGACATCCATTCAGTCATGGTTATCGGCTCGGGGCCCATCGTCATCGGGCAAGCGGCCGAGTTCGACTATTCGGGGACCCAGGCCTGCCGGGTGCTGCGCGAAGAGGGGATTCGTGTCATCCTGGTCAATTCCAATCCCGCCACCATCATGACGGACCCCGAGATGGCCGATGCCACCTACATCGAGCCCATTGCCCTGCCCTTCCTGGAGCGGATCATCGCCAAGGAGCGGCCTGATGCGCTGCTGCCCACCCTGGGCGGCCAGACCGCTCTAAACGCTGCCGTGGAGCTGGGCAAGGCTGGCGTGCTGGAGCGCTATGGGGTTGAGCTGATCGGCGCTTCGCTGGAGGCCATCGACAGGGGAGAGGACCGCGAGCTCTTCAAGCAGGTGGTGGACCAGGCCGGCGCCGAGTCGGCCAGGTCCCGCATCGCCCACAGTCTGGATGAGGCCGAGGCAGTAGCTGCCGAACTGGGCTACCCTCTGGTTGTTCGTCCTTCCTTTACCATGGGCGGCCTGGGCTCTGGAATCGCCCATGATCGCGAGGAGCTGAGGCGGATCGCCGGTGCAGGAATCCACTATTCGCCCACCGATGAGATACTTCTGGAGGAGGGCATCGAGGGGTGGAAGGAGTATGAGCTGGAGCTCATGCGCGACCGCTTGGACAATGTGGTTGTGGTCTGCCCCATCGAGAATGTGGATCCGGTCGGCGTGCACACCGGCGACTCCATCACTGTGGCCCCGGTCTTCACTCTGACCGACCGGGAGTATCAGCGGATGCGTGACATCGGCATCGCCATCATCCGCGGCGTGGGGGTGGACACTGGCGGCTGCAACATCCAGTTCGCCGTCAACCCCAAGAACGGCCGGATCATCGTCATCGAAATGAATCCGCGTGTTTCACGGTCTTCTGCTCTGGCTTCCAAGGCCACCGGCTTCCCCATCGCCAAGATTGCGGTCAAGCTGGCCCTTGGGTACACCTTGGATGAGATCGAGAACGACATCACCCGCTCAACGCCTGCCTCCTTCGAGCCGACCATCGACTACGTGGTCACCAAGATCCCGCGCTTCACCTTCGAGAAGTTCCCCGGGGCGGACACGACCCTGACCACCTCGATGAAGTCCGTGGGCGAGGCCATGGCCCTGGCCGGTAATTTCCGCGAGTCCCTGGGCAAGGCCATGCGCTCCATCGACAAGCGCCACATGACCTTTTCCTGGGATGGTCCCCGGCCCGACCAGGCCGAGACCGACCGGCTGCTGGAGGCCATGCACACTCCCACCGAGCACCGCTATTTGCAGATTCAGCGGGCCTTCTGGGGAGGGGCCACCGTAGAGCAGGTCCACCAGGCCACCAGGATCGACCCCTGGTTCCTGGAGCAGATCAGCATGATCAACGAGCTGGCCCTTCAGGTGCGCCAGGCCGAGGTTCTGGACGAGGACCTGCTGCGCCGGGCCAAGCAATCGGGACTGAGCGACCTGCAGATCGCCCACCTGCGCGGCATGGGCGACCAGGGCGAGGCAGTCGTCAGGGAGCTTCGCTGGGCCTTCGGTCTTCATCCTGTCTACAAGACTGTGGACACCTGCGCAGCCGAGTTCGATGCCGTCACGCCCTACTACTACTCCTGCTATGCCGACGAGTCCGAGCTGCGCCCCCGCAAACGCGAGGCAGTCATCATCCTGGGCTCGGGGCCCAACCGGATAGGCCAAGGGGTGGAGTTTGACTACACCTGCGTGCACGCCGTCCAGGAGCTGGGCAAGGACTATGACACCATCATGGTCAACTGCAATCCCGAGACGGTCTCCACCGACTATGACATGTCGGACAGGCTCTATTTCGAGCCGCTGACTTTCGAGGACGTTCTGGAGATCTACCGGGCTGAGAAGGCCATGGGACCGGTCAAAGGGGTCATCGTCCAGCTGGGCGGTCAGACACCCCTCTCTCTGGCTGCCAGGCTCAAGGCGGCCGGGGTGCCCATTCTGGGAACCAGTCCCGAGTCCATCGACCTGGCCGAGAACCGCGAACTCTTCGGCCAGGTGCTCAGCAAGGAGCATTTGAACGCCCCCCGGTACGGCACTGCTCTTTCCCTGGATGAGGCCAGAGATGCGGCACATGCCATTGGCTACCCGGTTCTGGTCAGGCCCTCCTACGTGCTGGGTGGACGAGGCATGGAGATCGTCTATGACGACCAGCAGCTGGGCACCTACGTGGATCGCGCCCTGGAGGAGGCCAAGGCCGATACGGTGGTCTCTGGCCGTCTGCCCTCGCCCCTGTTGATTGACAAGTTCCTTCAGGACGCCATCGAGATCGATGTGGATGCCCTCTATGACGGGCAGGAGCTCTACATCGGCGGGATCATGGAGCATGTGGAAGAGGCCGGAGTCCACTCCGGTGATGCCGCCTGCACCCTGCCGCCCTCGACTCTCTCCGACGACCAGATCAACCGGCTGCGGCAGGCAACCCTGGCAATAGCCCAAGGATGCGGGGTCAGGGGGCTGATCAATGTTCAGTATGCCTTCATGGCCAACACCCTCTATGTGATCGAGGCCAACCCCCGCGCATCCCGGACCGTCCCCTTCGCCTCCAAGGCCACGGGTACGGCGCTGGCCAAGGCCGCGGCGCGGATCATGGTGGGGGAGTCCATCGCACAGCAACGAGCCAACGGCCTGCTCCTGCCTGTCGGCGACGGCGGCATGGTCCGTGTCGGCCAGCCTGTGGCGGTCAAGGAGTCCGTCCTGCCCTTCAAGCGCTTCCGCACTCCAGTGGGTCGTACCGTGGACATTCTGCTGGGCCCGGAGATGCGTTCCACAGGAGAGGTCATGGGCTTCGATCGGGACTTCCCCCACGCCTTCGCCAAGAGCCAGCTGGCCGCCTACCAAGGAGGTCTGCCCACCAGCGGGGTCGTCTTCCTGTCGGTCAATGACGCGGACAAGCGGCAGCTGCCCATGCTGGCAGCGCGTCTGCTGGAGCAGGGCTTCAGCATCTGCGCCACCCGTGGCACGGCCTCTGTCCTGCGTCGCTACGGTTTTGATGTGGCCGTTGTCGACAAGATCAGCGATGCTGAAGAGCCGGGTCAGGCCTTCACAGATGCCGACGGAGTAAGGCATATGGGCCGGAATCCTGTCCAGTTGATTGAGGATGGGGCCATTGACATGATCCTCAACACGCCTAGCTCAAGGGGTTCGCGCTCCGACGGCTATCTGATCCGAGTTGCCGCCATTGCCGCCGATCTGCCGCAGTTCACTACCATCACCGAATTCTCAGCCGCTCTGATGGCCATTGATGTGGTCAAAAAGGACGACTACGAGGTCATGAGCATACAGGAGCACGCGGCCCGGTTGCTGGAGCTGGAGAAGGCCAGGTAGGTGCTCGCTATATGATTGACCCATGTTCCGGTCCAGCTAGGCCGGAGGATGACCTTTAAGGAAAGGAAGTGGCCGTGTCAGCGATCAACGGTGCCGACATGTCGAGTCAGGACTCTTCGGGAGCACAGACCGGGGGGCCGGGGGAGACGGGCGGCCGGTTGATTGTGTTGACGGGTCCCACGGCAGTTGGCAAGGGCACTGTGGAGGCGGCCCTGCGTCATGCCCATCCGGAGGTCTGGGTCTCCGTCTCGGCCACCACCCGCGCTCCGCGTCCGGGCGAAAAGAACGGCATCACCTACTGGTTCATGGACGAGCAGGAGTTTGCCCGCAGGGAGGCAGCCGGAGATTTTCTGGAGACCGCCCTGGTCCATGGCATGTCCCACTATGGCACCCCGCTGCAGCCGGTCCTGGATCATCTGGCAGCAGGGGTGCCCACCATTCTGGAGATCGACCTGCAGGGGGCGCATCGTGTCCGCCAACGGGCGGGAGAGCTGGGGCTGGAAGTGTTTTACGTCTTCCTGGCGCCGCCGTCATTCCAGGACCTGGTCACCAGGCTGAACATGCGGGGAACCGAGAATGAGGAGCAGCGAGCCCGAAGGCTGGAGACCGCCAAGGTGGAGCTGGCCTCAGAGGATCAGTTCGATCAGGTCATAGTCAACGACAGTGTGGATAAAGCCGCTCAGGCGCTCTGGTCGGTAATCGCCAAGGAATACGGTCTCTGAGCACCTGCCCTTTACTCCAGAAGATTCAAAAAAATCCCCCAATCGAGTGAGAGCCCGATTGGGGGATTTTTGTCTGTCAGTCCAGCCCCGACAGTCGGTTGATCAGGTCGGGGTCGCGGGTGGCGCCCTTGTCTGCTGAGCGGGCGAAAGCAGCGTAGGCCTTCAGTGCCAGGGAGACCTTGCGGTCCCTGTGGGCCACATAGCCCTCGCCGGCCTCCAGTTCAGCGCGGCGCTGGGCGAGTTCCTCATCGCTCAGCTCGACGTCTACACGCCGGTTGGGGATATCAATGCGGATCATGTCGCCGTTGCGGATCAGGGCGATGGGGCCCTTGTTGGCTGCTTCAGGAGCGATATGGCCGATGGCCAGACCTGATGAGCCGCCGGAGTAGCGGCCGTCGGTCAGCAGGGCCACGTCCTTGCCGATGCCCTTGCCCTTGACGAATGAGGTGGGGTAGAGCATCTCTTGCATGCCCGGGCCGCCCTTGGGTCCCTCGTAACGGATGACCAGGGCCTGACCCTTGTGCAGGGTGCCATTGAGAATGACCTCCACGGCCTGTTCCTGCGATTCGACCACCAGGGCCGGTCCGCGGAAGTTCCAGATTTCCTTGGGCACGCCGGCGGTCTTGACCACGCAGCCATCGGGGGCCAGATTGCCGCGCAGTATGGCCAGGCCACCTTCGGAGACGGCCGGGTGATCCAGGTCATGGATGGCACCGTTGACGCGGTCGGTGTCCAGATCCTTCCATTCCTTGGACTGGTTGAAAGGCTCGGGGGAGGTGATGTGCCCGGGCGCTGCATGGTAGAGTTCCTTGGCCTGGTCCAGGCAGGTGGGACGCATGATGTCCCAGTCGTTGAGCTTGGACTCCAGATCCGGGTAGTCGATGGAATGCGTGTCCTTGTGCAGCACTCCGCCACGGTCCAGCTCGCCCAGGATGCCGCAGATGCCGCCTGCACGGTGGACGTCGGATATCTCCCAGTCTCCGGAGGGGGAGGCCTTGCAGATGCAGGGGACTGTGTGGGAGATGCGCTCGATGTCGTCCAGGGTGAAGTCCACATCCGCCGACTGTGCAGCGGCCAGGATGTGCAGGACGGTGTTGGTTGATCCGCCCATGGCCACATCCATGGTCATGGCGTTTTCGGAAGGCCTTCTTGGTGGCGATGGAACGCGGCAGGACTGAGTCGTCGTCATCCTGGTAGTACCGGTTGGCGATCTCGACGACCAGCTTGCCGGCCCGCTCGAAGAGCATCTTCCGGGCTGTGTGCGAGGCCAAGGTGGTGCCGTTGCCGGGCAGGGCCAGACCCATGGCCTCGGTCAGGCAGTTCATGGAGTTGGCGGTGAACATGCCGGCGCAGGAACCGCAGGTGGGGCAGACCGTTTTCTCCAGGGCCAGCAGACCCGCATCGTCGATGCTGTCATCCGCTGAAGCGTACATGACGTCGATCAGATCCGTGCTCTCCTGGACTGTCCCGTCGGGCATGACCGTACGTCCAGCCTCCATGGGGCCGCCGGAGACGAAGACCGTGGGAATGTTCAGACGCAGAGCGGCCATGAGCATGCCGGGGGTGATCTTGTCGCAGTTGGAAATGCAGATCAGGGCATCGGCGCAGTGGGCGTTGACCGAGTACTCCACAGCGTCTGCAATCAGGTCACGGCTGGGCAGAGAGTAAAGCATGCCTGTATGGCCCATGGCGATGCCGTCGTCCACGGCTATGGTGTTGAACTCGCGGGGGATGCCGCCCGCTTCCTTGACGGCCTTGGAGACTAGGCGCCCCACCTTGTTCAGGTGGACGTGGCCGGGCACGAACTCGGAGAAGGAATTGGCGATGGCCACGATGGGCTTGCCGAAGTCCTCACCCTTGACGCCAGCGGCACGATAGAGAGCACGGGCGCCCGCGAACTCTCGTTCCTTCATCAATTTGGCTGATCGCATCTGCATAGTTTTATTCAAGTGAACGTGGGCATCAGCGGTTTGAACATGACCACATGCTGGAATTTTCGGCCTTTTCGCCCCGCTTTTTCCGGCAGAGAAGCCTGCGAGGCTAAAATCGAGCCCGGGCGGTAAAATCATTCAGATTGAATGAATGGTTCATCCAGTTGAATTGGAGAAACATCTTATGGCATTCGGTACCGAGCCCCATCCGCAGGGATTTGCGAATCCTCCTATTGACGACCTCATGAAGCACGCCGATTCGAAGTATGCGCTCTCTATCTTCGCGGCCAAGAGGGCCCGCCAGATCAATTCCTATTTCACACAGCTCAATGAGGGCCTGTTGCAGAACGTCGGCCCGCTGGTTGAGTACCAGAACCAGGAGAAGCCCCTGTCCATCGCCTTCCGGGAGATCAACGAGGGCCTGCTTGAAGAGACCCTGGGCGAGGACGATCTGAGCGAAGGCAACTGAGCTTTCGACTCTCAGTGCAGGGTCCTCGGACGGTGACGGTTTCTAGACAAAGGTGAATGAAATGACAGAGCGACGGCTGATTTCGGCTGAATCAGTGACCGAGGGCCATCCAGACAAGGTCTGCGACCAGATTTCCGATGCCATTCTGGACGATCTGATCGCCCAGGATCCGCACTCCCATGTGGCTGTGGAGACCTCGGCGGCCACTGGCCTCTTCTTCGTCTTCGGAGAGGTCTCGTCCCAGGGCTACACGGACATTCAGTCACAGGTCCGGTCGGTGCTGCGCAGGATCGGCTACACCTCATCCGAAATCGGGCTGGATGCGGATTCCTGCGGCGTGACCGTGGCTCTGAGCGAGCAGAGCAAGGAGATCAACCAGGGCGTGGAACGGCTGTCGGCCAGCCAGGAGAGCGCCGCCACCCGCGAGGAGCGTTACCAGTCCCAGGGGGCCGGCGACCAGGGAGTCATGTTCGGGTACGCCTGCGATGAGACCGACACGCTCATGCCCCTGCCCATCTATCTGGCCCACCAGCTGGCCTTCCGGCTGGCACAGGTCCGCAAGGAGGGGATCATCCCCCACCTGCGCCCCGACGGCAAGACCCAGGTCACCATCGAATACGATCAGGATGACCGGCCCCGCCGGGTGGACACGGTCCTCATCTCCACCCAGCACGATCCCGAGGTGGGGCATGACTGGCTGCAGGAGCAGTTGATGGAGCACGTCATCACGCCTGTGCTGGATCGCGTCTGCGGCCAGGCCGTCGAGCACCAGGGCTACCGGGTGCTGGTCAATCCGACCGGCTCCTTTGTTCTGGGCGGCCCTGCGGCTGACGCAGGACTGACCGGGCGCAAGATCATCGTGGACACCTACGGAGGTGCGGCCCATCATGGAGGCGGCGCCTTCTCCGGCAAGGATCCCAGCAAGGTCGACCGGTCCGCCGCCTACGCCGCGCGTTGGGTAGCCAAGAACATCGTGGCCGCTGGACTGGCGCACAAGGTCGAGGTCCAGGTGGCCTATGCCATTGGCGTGGCCGAACCGGTCAGCGTCAACGTGGAGACCTACGGCACCGAGCAGGGGGTCAGCCGGGAGCAGATCCAAGAGGCTGTGCGCGAGGTCTTCGACCTGCGGCCTGCTGCCATCATCGATGAGCTGGACCTGTTGAGGCCCATTTACGCCAAGACTGCAGCCTATGGGCACTTCGGCCGGGAGGATCCCGACTTCACCTGGGAGCAGGTGGACAAGGTGGGCGAGCTCAAGGCCGCCATCGGCATGACCAGGTAGCAGCTGTTCATCAAGAGCCACGGCGGATTCCCGGGTCATCGACTGGGGAATCCGCCGTGGCTCTCTTAATTGTGAAAGCGAGGGGAGGAGCCATGGATTCGCAGGACGTCAGTCAGCCCGCCCTGGAAGGTCTTGCTCCGCGCCGTCGTTCGAGCAGCAGTCGAAAGAAACCTCCCCGCAGACCGGCCGATGAACTCCCTGTGGCACGGGTGGTGCTGGACGTGCAGGCCACTCACCTGGGTGGGACCTTCGATTATCTGGTGGATGCCGACCAGGACGAACATGCACAGCCGGGATGTCTGGTTCGCGTCCGGTTTGGGGCGCGCAGGGTCAACGGCATCATCTGGGAACGCGTGGCAGACAGCCAGGTTCCCCGCGCCTCCTTGCGCTACCTGGAACGGGTGGTGCTGGATCGCAGCCTGATCTCATCTTCCCTGCGCGCGGATATCACTGCCATTGCCAGAGCCTATGGGGGCACTGAGGCCAACATTCTGCGGCTGGCCCTGCCCCCTCGCGTGGCCCGTATCGACAAGGAGCAGCAGCTGGTTCCCGGTCAGCCTCGATTGGCGTCCGACCCCGCCTGGGTGGCCGGGCTGGCCCAGCGGCAGAAGGATCTGAAACAGAGGCTTGATCCGGGCTATCGGGGGTTGGAGAAACTGGATAACTCCCTGGAAGATGATGACTTCGGCTCCTTTTTGACCGACATTCTGCCCGGCATGGACCAGGCCGCCCTGCTGGCTGCCAGGGTGCTGATAGGCGCCCTGCTGGCCGGCCGGTCGGCGGTTATGGTGTTGCCGGGCACCCGTCAGGTGACCCACCTGTCCGCAGTCCTTCAGCAGCTGGGGTTGCGCCCCTTCGGCCCATCTGTCGCCGCCGGTCCTGGTCAACAGGAGGCTCACGGCTGGTCTGGTGATTTCGCCATTCTGGACAGCGGCATGGCTCCTGCCGAGCGCTACAGGGCCTACCTTGCGCTGGCCTCCGGTCAAGTCCGCTGCGCCATCGGGCTGCGGGCTGCCATGTACGCCCCGGTGGAGGGTCCTGCCCTCTTCGCTCTGATGGACGATGCCAGCTACCAGTACGCCGATGGGATGATGCCCTACGCCAACGCCCGCGGAGTGCTGAGGCTGCGGGCGCGTGCCCACGGCGGCGTCTTCCTGGCCATGGCCCGTGCCAGAAGTGTGCGTTCCCACTGGGAGAGTCTGCCCGAGGCCACCGAAGCGGACTCTGGCGTGACCGGTCCAGGCACTGCCCTGACGCTTGACCGGCCTGTGGTGACCACTCTGCTGCCTTGGATCCGCTGGCTGAACCGGGAGGAGCTGAGCCATCTGGCCGACCCGACCATCGGCGCCCGGGTTCCCCATACCGCAGTCGCCGTTATCAACAAGGCCTTGGAGCGTGGTCCGGTTCTGCTGTCCATACCGCAGGACGGCATCTTCGAAAGCCTGAGTTGCGCTCGCTGTCATCATCAGGCTCGTTGCCCCCGCTGCACTGGGCCCCTGCGGGCACGGCGGCCTGGTGCGCCCCGATGCGCCTGGTGCGGGGCAGCGGCTACGGACTGGTTCTGTCCGGATTGCGGGGGTTCACGGCTTCGGGTGGTCAGGGTAGGCGCCGCTGGGACGGCCCAGGAGCTGCGCATGCTCTTCAGGAATGTGCCCATCGTCATCTCTTCGCCCAGCCAGCCTCGCGGGGTGGTCGAGCGTGTACAGGATCGCCCCAGTCTGGTCATCGCCACACCAGGCGCCGAGCCCAGAGTGGTCGCCTCGAGCATGGATGGCAGCAATAAGGACACTGGCGATTCGGATCTGCCCCGGCTGTCACGGGGATACCGGGCCGTGGCCATTCTGGACGCCTGGACCAGCCTGTATGCCCCTGGCGTCGATGCGCGTATGGACACCCTGGGAGCCTGGATGCGCGTGGCCTCCTTCTGCCGCTCCCGGGCCCAGGGAGGTCAGGTGCTCCTGCTGGGGGAATGCGATCCCCAGCTGGCCCAGGCGCTGATGACCTGGCAGGGGCCGGTACTGGCCGCTGCCGATCTGCAGGATCGTCGGCTGACGGCCATGCCCCCTGCGGTCGGTATGGCTGCAATATGGGGTGAAAGGGAGGCCGTCGTCTCGATGCTGGACGCCGTCGGGATTGCACCGGGTCAGGAGGCAGTAACCGATGCCGGTCCTGAGTCTGTTCCTGCCCTGCTTGGGCCTGTGCCCATACCGGCGCCATCCACACTGAAAGCCGGCTATTTGGAGGGAACCCAGGATAGGGTCCAAGCTCTGGTTCGGGTACCCATCAGCTCCAGGGATAAGCTGGCTGACGATCTCAAGCAGGCTCAGGCCAGGTACGTGGCCGGCCGCGGGCGAGGGGAGTTGCGCTTCCGGATGGATCCCAAGGATCTGACCTGATTGTCGCTCCAAGCAAATATCTGCAGGGTCTATGCGGCGTGGTTTCATGAGGGGGCGCAGGCAGAGGCGCAGATGAACGAATTCGGGAAAGGCGGAGAGCCATGAAGGGCTGGCCGGGCGAAGTCCAGATTGAAGCAGATGTGATCCAGTCTGAGCAGGAAGCAGCTCAGTGCCAGGGTCAGCCCATTGAACAGGTCATCTTCGACTTCGGCAACGTCCTGATTCGTTGGCAGCCCGAGATGGCCATGGTGGCCCGGTACGGGCGCAAGAGCATCGAATCCATGCTGGATGACAGCCGTTCCGGCTTTTACCGGGCCAACGACATGATGGACGGCGGAGCCACCTGCGCCCAGGCCCGTGACTGGGTGGCCGCCAACTGCGGATCCCCCTGGGATGCCATGTTCGCCTACTACTGTGACCACTTCGTCGATTCGCTGGCCGGCCCGGTGCCTGGTGCCCGCATGCTGGTGGAGGATCTGAAGGCGGCAGGCCTGGGTGTCTGGGGGTTGACCAACTGGGGTGCCGAGCTCTTCCATCACGCCTGGGACGGCGACTCCTTCCTGCATAGGCTGGACGGGGTGGTGGTCTCCGGGCCCATCCACATGCGCAAGCCTGACCCGGCCATCTACCGGTACGCCCTGGATCGGTTCGGAATCCAGGCTGGCAGGACCCTCTTCGTGGATGACAAGGGTATGAATGTAGTCGGCGCCAACAAGGCCGGCATCCGCAGCCTGCGATTCAGCGACCCCTACGGGCTGCGCACCGCCCTGATCGAGGCCGGGGTGAACATTCCTCAGGTGCAGTGAACGTGCAGAGGTCCGAAGCCGTCAGATGAAAAGGAGATTGCCGATATGGCCATGACATTGCTGTTTGCAGGCACACCCCAGGTCGCCTTGCCATCGCTGAGACTGCTGGCGGCCGATCAGGAGCATTTCCGGGTTGCTGCCGTGCTCACCAGACCCGACGCCCCCCAGGGGCGTGGAAGGCATCTGCATCCCAGTCCGGTCAAGGCCGAGGCCCTCAGGCTGGGGATCCCCGTTCTTGAGAACAATCCATCCGATCCGGATTTTCCGGCGCGGCTGCAGGATACAGGCGCCAGCTGTGCGGCCGTCGTGGCCTACGGACGGATCCTGCGTCAGCCGGTCCTGGACGCCTTTGATGGTGGATGGTACAACCTGCACTTTTCCCTGCTGCCGCAGTGGCGGGGGGCAGCTCCGGTCCAACGGGCCATCTGGGCCGGGGATACCATCACTGGCGCCACGGTCTTCAGGCTGACGGCCGGCATGGATGAGGGGCCCGTCCTGGCCCAGTCAACGGTGGAAATCGGGCCGCACGAGACATCGGGCGAGCTGCTGGATCGCCTGGCCGAGGACGGATCCCACCTGCTGGCTTCCAGCCTGGAGGCCCTTGCGGAGGGTCGGATTCAACCCAAGGAGCAGACGCGGGGCGCCTATCAGGTGGCCGCCAAAATCACCCATCAGGATGCCCACATGCGTTTCGATGTGCCCGTCTTTGCCCTGGATCGGCAGGTTCGGGCCTGCAGCCCGGAACCGGGAGCCTGGTGTCTGTACCGGCGGGGCGATGACCCGCAGGACGAGCAGACAGGACTGACCGTGCTCAGGGCGGCACCGGCCCGAGGGGATGAGCCAGGTCTTCCGGGGCACCTGGAACCGGGTCGGCTGGCCATGGACCGTCGCCACCTCTGGGTGGGCACCAAGACCCTGCCCCTGGAGCTGCAGATGGTCAAGGCTGCCGGCAAGCGCGCCATGAAGGCCATGGACTGGGCCCGTGGCGCTCGCTTGGAAGACGGGGCCCGCTGCAGCTGAATTCTTCCACCGGCTGGCTGTCCAGGCCATGCGGGGATTCCAGGGGCGAATGAAGGAGGAAAGCCATGCAGTCTGATGATGCTGACCAGGCCGACAAGGAGCAGGCCGAGGATGCAAATGCCCAGGATCTGGCCGGGGATCGGCGCAACCGTGCCCTGGCTGCGGCGCTGACCAGGGCTGCGAAAGAGCTGTCCAAGGCCAAGAGCCAGTTGGCCCAGTTGGCTCAGCCGCCCTTGACGGCTGCCCTGGCCTTGGGCGTGGATTCCGTCGCCTATGACAGCCAGGGGGTGCAGCAGGCCCGCCTGCTGATCCTGAACGGTTCGCGTCGGATGGTGGTGCCCCTGGCGCCCAATATCCGCGCCGAACGGATCAGGGCCGGCCAGGAGGTTCTGCTCAACGCCGATATGGTGGTGGTGCGTGTGGGCGATCAGCCGGTGACTGGGCAGGTCCGCACGCTGCGGGAGACCTTGGAATCCGGTGCCCTGTTGGTGGAAGACCCCTCCGGGCAGACTCGCGTCGCTGCGCGTGCAGGCTCTCTGCAGGATCAGCCCATCGAGGCGGGCAGCGCCTTGCTCATGGATGAAAGCTGTTCGCTGGCCCTGGCTGTTCTGCCTGAGTCGGATCAGTCCGACATGCTGCTGGAGGAGACTCCTGACGTGGACTTCTCGGATATTGGCGGCCTGGACAGGCAGATCGAGCGGATCCGGGATGCGGTCCAGCTGCCCTTCCAGCATGCCGATCTGATGCGTCGTTATGGGCTCCAGGCCCCCAAGGGTGTCCTGCTCTACGGTCCGCCCGGCAATGGCAAGACCATGATCGCCAAGGCCTTGGCCCGCGCCCTGGCCCAGGAGAGCGACGGTCACGGGGTCTTCCTGTCGGTCAAGGGCCCCGAGGTGCTCAACAAGTTCGTGGGCGAGTCGGAACGGCTGATCCGCCGCCTGTTCGCCCGGGCCCGCAGCCTTGCAGGCCAGGGTGGACCAGTGGTGGTCTTCATCGACGAGATGGATGCCCTGCTCCGCACCCGGGGATCGGGCATCTCATCGGATGTGGAGACCACCATTGTCCCCCAGTTCCTGACCGAGCTGGACGGTGTCGAGTCCCTGGACCAGGTCATGGTCATCGGCGCCTCCAACCGCATCGACATGATCGACCCGGCGGTTCTGCGCCCGGGGAGACTCGATGTCAAGATCCGCATCGATCGCCCCGACAGGGCCAGGTCGGCCGCCATTCTGGGCAAGTACCTGGGCTCCGATATGCCCATGGAGGATGATGCCGGGCCGGAGGAGCTGATCCAGGTGCTGGTCGATGGACTCTTCGCTCGGGATGATGACCACTTGCTGGGCAGGGTCATGGATGCCTCCGGCCGCTGGCAGCCGCTCTACCTGGAGTCTGTGGTCTCCGGCGCCATGCTGCATAACCTGGTTGATCGGGTCAAGACCATGGCGGTCAAGGCCTCCATCGAACAGGGCCGGCAGGTGGGCCTGGACCGCGAGCTCTGCACCAGGGCGGTCCGTGGGCAGTATGAGGACACTCTGGAGGAGCTCCGCGGCCAGGACCCGGACCGCTGGGCAGATCTGGCAGGACTGCGCCCAGGGCAGGTCCAGGAGGTTCGCCCGGTCGACGGGCAAGGGGAGCGGTCATGAATGCCGGGCGGGTCATGGGCACTGAGACGGAGTATGCCATTGCCGATCCCCAGGATCCCGGCGCTGATCCACGCACTCTGGCCCTGCGTCTGGTAAGGGCCGCTGCTCAGCCGGCCTTGGCGCACATCCGCTGGGACTACGGGAGCGAGGATCCGGTCAATGATGCCAGGGGAGGTCGGCTGCCGCGTTCCGTTGCTGCTCCGAGCATGCTCACTGATGCGCCCGGCGCCCGGCTGATCGATGTGGCAGCTCCCAACGGCGCTCGGATTTACGTGGATCATGCCCACCCCGAGTATGCTTCGGCGGAAACGGTGGATGCCTTCGATGCGCTGGTGCAGGATCGTGCGGGTGACCGGATGATGGCCCAGGCCGCGGAAAAGGCTGGAGGTCTGGCTCTCTACAAGAACAACGTGGACGGCAAGGGCGCCGCCTGGGGATCCCATGAGAACTATCTGATGGACAGGGCGGTGCCCTTCGCCAGGGTGGCGGCCCTGATGACCATTCATTTCGTCACCCGCCAGATCTACACCGGCTCGGGCAGAGTGGGCCTGGGGCCCAGGAGCGAGGAGGCCGGCTTCCAGCTCAGCCAGCGCGCCGACTATCTGACCAGCCGGATTGGACTGCAGACCACCTTCGGGCGGCCGATCATCAATACCCGGGACGAGTCCCATGCTGGGCCGGGCAGCCGCCGCCTCCACGTGATCGTGGGTGATGCCAACCGGCTGGATGCGCCCCTGGTTCTCAAGCTGGGGACCACCGATCTGCTGCTCGGGCTTTTGGAGTCCGAGGATGATTCGACCAGTCAGGTCGATGAACTGCTGGATCGCTGGACGCTGGATGACCCGGTGTCAGCCCTGCACACGGTTTCCCGTGATGTCGCTCTGACCAAGCCGCTGGCCTTGGCAAACGGGGGGTTCGCCGATGCGCTGACCATCCAAAAGGCATTGCTGGATGCGGCCCGCCAGGCCAGAAGGGGTATCGACCGGCCAGGTTGTGCCGACGACCGGGTTCTGAACCTCTGGGACCAGGTGCTCGCGGATCTGGCTGCCGTGCGTTCTGGCGACGAGGAGGCTCGTCTGGCCATGCACGATCAGGCAGGCAGGTTGGAATGGCTGCTCAAGTGGCAGCTCTTGGAGCGACTGCGCCGCCGCCGTGCCATGCCCGACTGGTCGGATCCCCGTCTGGCGGCGCTGGATCTGGCCTGGGCACGGGTGGACCCCGGCCGTGACCTGCCATGGCGACTGCAAGGATCTATCCAGCGACTAGCTGATCCCGATCAGATCACCAGGGCCATGGACCAGGGGCCGGAGCAGACTCGTGCCTGGTGCCGTTCCCAGCTGCTGCACCGCTGCCCTGATGCGGTCAAAGCCGTCTCCTGGAGTCGTGTCATTCTTGAGGGGCAGGGACCGGAGGGGGAGCCTCAAACCAGGATCGTGGATCTGTCCGATCCGCTGGGTCATACAAGGTCTTCCTGCCGGGATGACCGCGACATATACTGCAGGTAGCGCAGAAAACAGTCCGATATCCGACCGGACGACCACCGGTGGATCACGGTCGGCAATGTCTCGACCACCCGTTTGAAAGAGAAGAGAAGTATGGAATTGCGCGATTTGGCCATGCAGGCCGCCACTATTGCTGTGGAGGCTGGCCGTCATGCCCTCCAGGACCAGATCAACCCCCACGACCCCCGCTCCACCTCGGCCATCGGCCAGGGCACCCAGTTCTCGCCGGGCATTGACACGCGCCTGATCCGTTACTGCCGGACCAAGATCGCTGCCCTGGATCCTATGGACGGCTTCTGGGAGGAGGAGGCCGGCAATCGCCGTCCAGGCGGCCGTTACTGGTGCCTGGGCCACATCGACGGTCCGGTCAACTATGTGCGCAACATGGCCGAATGGACGCTGACCATCTCCCTCTTCGCCGTGGACGAGAAGGGGCACGCTTCACCGGTCCTGGGCATCGTGCACGCGCCGGTCCTGGGCCTGACCTATCTGGCCGCCAAGGGCCAGGGCGCCATCAGGATCCGACGGACCATTGTGGGCGACAAGCGGGAGAAGATCATTCCTTCCACGATGACCACCCTGAACGGGTCAGTGATCAGCTTCGGCATGTCCTACTTCCCCAACGAGTCCGAAAAGGTCCTGCAGATCGTCTCGCGCATGGCCGGCAAGCCTGCTGACATCAAGCGCGTGGGTCCGGTCTCGCTGGATCTGTGCCGGGTGGCGGACGGCAGCTACGATGCCTACTTCGAACCGGCCCTGCACTCCTGGGACATCCCTGCGGTCTCTGCGGCGGCTGTCGTGGTCCGGGAGGCCAAGGGTACCCTCTGGCGCTGGGACGGCGGGCACGTGCGCTGGGAGGGCAGCAACGACGTGGTGGCCACCAACGGGCTTATCGCCGAGGATTTGAACACGTATCTGAGCGGGCGCTGATCCGCGCCGGAAAGGAGGGCGACCATGGCTGAGGCATCCCAGCAGGGACGGCATGTGGCAGCCGGGCAGCAGCAGGAGCAGGAAGAGAATCTGCCGCAGACCGGGGCGCGTAAACAGGGTCAGACGGCTGAGTCCGACCTGGATGCGGTCCTTGATGACATCGAGACCACCCTGGAGACCAACGCCAAGGAGTATGTGCAGGGCTTTGTCCAGAAGGGCGGCCAGTGATCCATGGCGGACGGGCAGGGGGCTGAATCGGACTTTCGCAGGATATTCGGCATCGAGACCGAATACGGACTGAGCCTGACCGGCGCCAGTGGACCCTACGCTGCCGGCCGGGTTGCCATGGCCATGTTCCGCCCTCTGATTGAGAAGCACGGGTCAACCAACATCTATCTGCCCAATGGCGCCCGACTCTACCTGGACGTGGGCTCCCACCCGGAGTATGCCACGGCGGAGGCCCGCGATCCGCTGACGGCCCTGACCCAGGTGCTGGCCGGTGAGCGGACCGTGACCGACCTTGCGGAGCGCGCCGGGAAAGGCCTGGCGGAGGACCTGGGCAGGCCGGTGAAGGTTCACCTCTTTGCCAACAATGTGGATGCCCAAGGCCATGCCTTCGGCTGCCATGAGAACTATTTGCTGGACCGGCGAGTCCCCCTGGACATGATCGGAGCCTGCCTGGTCCCCTTTCTGGTCACCCGACAGCTGATCACCGGGGCGGGTCGTCTGAGCCCAGACGGGTTCCAGCTCAGCCAGCGGGCCGATTTTCTGGACGAAGGGGTCTCCTCGGCCACAACCCGTGCCCGTCCTATGGTCAACACCCGTGACGAGCCTCTGGCTGATCCCGAACGATGGCGGCGTCTGCATGTGATCGTGGGTGATACCAACCGGTCGCCGCTGGCCACCTGGTTCAAGATGGCCAGCACCCACCTGGTCCTGAACTTGATCGAGCAGGCCTGCTGCCGGGGCCGCCGGCCAGAGCTGGCCGACTGGGCCTTGGCTGATCCCGGTGCAGCGGTCCGAGCCGTCAGCCGGGATCGGACCGGCCGGGTAACCCTCGAGCTGCAGGCTTCCACGAAGACCGGCAGCATCAGCGCTCTGGGTCTGCAAGAGGCCTATTGGTCGGCCTGTAAGGCCTTGGTGGACCAGCAGGAGGATATAGGCATCGACCGGCCTCAGGCTCTGCGTGCCCTGCGACTTTGGAGAGCGGCCTTGGATGCGCTGGACGCGGGGCGTTGGCAGGATCTGGCTGACTGGGTGGATTGGGCTGCCAAGTTGCGGCTGCTCCAAGGGCTGAGTCGACGAGGCGCCGGACGTGATCTGGACGAGGCCCTGGACCTGGACTATCACGATCTGAGCGCGGGAAGGTGCCTTCCCTGGCCTGATCAGTCATGGACTCATGCGCTCGCCGGTCGACGATTCCGAGGTGCAGCGCGCCATGGATCAGCCCCCGCAGGATACCCGGGCTCGTTTGCGTGGCGACTTCGTTCGTGCTGCAGACCGGGGAACACGCACATGGTCATGCGACTGGAGCCAGCTGGTCCTAGGGGGTTCCCGCCGAGTCGAGGTAAACCTGCCTGACCCCTTCGACCATCTGGGCCCGCCCCGATACCGCTCCCTGATGGATTTTCTGAAGAGTGCCGCAGAGCCTGGTGCCTAGAAGCCCGGTTTGCGCTGCGGGACTTCAATGAGGTCTGTTCCAACAAGAAGGGCCCTGGCATCCGTGGATGGATGTCAGGGCCCTTGCAGAAAGGCTTGTTTCACTTTTTGTTGGTGACGGCCTTCTTCAGCAGCGAGCCGGCAGAGATACGCACGCCATAGCTGGCCGGAATCTTGATGGTCTCACCGGTGCGGGGGTTGCGGCCGGTGCGGGCGGCGCGCTTGACGCGCTCAGCTGAGAACAGACCGGTCAGCTTCAGACCCTCGCCGGACTTCATGGCCTCGACGAAGACATCCTGGAACGGCGTTGACAGCAGCTTCCGCCTGAGCCTTGGTCAGGTTGGACTTCTGCGCAATCTTCGAAACGAGATCCGACTTGTTGTATGCCATAGAACATCCTTCTTTCGGGGGCCTCCCATTGCTTGATTTGGGGAAAGCCCAACGGTCAATGACTGATATTACCGCAGATTAGGCCCAAACACCGCATTTTCCGGGGGTTTCCGACATTTCATCAAGCGATTTTTGAGGCCCTTGGGAATGAAAGTGTCCGAGGGGCTCTTTAGATGCGATTATGGTTGCTCAGCCAGCGCATGGCCAAGGCTCCCAAGGGGATGCGCAGCCAATAGGTGGCCACCCGGAAGACCAGAGTGGCCGAGATGGCTACGCCCGAGGGAACGCCTGCCAGGCGGAAGGCGGAGAAGAGCACCGCCTCTATGGCTCCCAGGCCGCCGGGTGTGGGGACAGCCGAACCCAGCGTATTGGCCAGGAGGAAGACGAAGGTAGTCTCGAAAACGTTGGTCCGGCAGCCGAAGGCCATCAGGGCGGCCCAGAAACTCATGCCCAGGGCGGCTGACTGCATCACAGCCCCAAGCACGGCCACCACCAGCTGCCTGGGCTGAGTCAGAATCTCTATAAGGTGGCGGGCGTAAGAGGCCACGATGGGCATCAGGCGTTCCATGACCAGTCGCCGTGTGTAAGGCACGGCCATGATCAGGGCTGCGATGATGGCCACTGTCCCGATGACGATGACCAGGGTGTTGGTGGGGATCATCCCGGATAGGGTGTTGCGCCCGGTGAACAGCCCGATGCCGATCAGCAGACAGAAGGTGGTCGCGAACTGGACGGCCACCACGGCGCTCATGATGGCCGTGGCCATGGTGTTGTCATAACCGTTCCGCCTCAGGAACTGCAGGTTGACGAAGGCCGGCCCCACCCCGGCGGGCATGGAGACCGAGGTGAACGAGGAGGCCACCTGGGATAGGAAAATGCCCTTGAAATCGCGCTTGGCCGGGTCGATGAAGACTCCTAGGGTAATGGCGCAACCCACCCAGGACAGTGATCCCAGCAGGAAGGAGAGGCCAGCCATCCAAGGGTTGGCATTGCGGACGGCGCTGATGACCTGGGGCAGATTGAACTGGGTGACGATGACGGCGACAGCTACTACCAGCAAGGCCAGGGCCACGAAGCTGCGCAGACTGAAACGTGAGAGGGTTACCTGGCTGGTCTCAGCCACCGACTCAGGAGGAGCCAAGGTCTGCAGCTGTTTGCGCAGATCAGTCAGAATCTGTCGATCCCAGCCAGGCAAGGCCTGGGTCTGCGAGGGAATGGCCACCATCTGGCAGAATGGCGATAGCCCCGCCAGGGTCTTGACCCCCCAGGAGGCGCGGGCGGCCGTGATGGCTTGGTCCACGCCGATCATCGCGGCGATCAGGGCGAGAAGCTGGACCCGGTCCAGGGCGATGTTGGCCTGGGAGCTGGCGCTGTCGCCGTTCTCCCAGCCGGCGATGACCGCGGAGCCTGACTGATCCACGGCCAGAGTCTCTGGGCGGATGCGGCGGTGTGTGAAGCCGCGCTCGTTGGCCCGGCGAAGGTAGTCCATCAGCTGCTTGGCCCTGTCGGCGTCCAGGTTCTCAGGTTCCAAGGGCCCAAGATGGATATCATCCTCAAGGACCAGAATTGAGGATTCGGCGCTCTCCGCCAGACCATAGGGGTGCAGGGCGGTCAGTCCCAGGTCCCGCAATTCAGTCAGCATGGCCATATGGTGTTGCATGGAGTTTCTGACCGACCGGTCCCGGCGCATGGAGACTCCGGACAGTTTGATCCACTGCCAGAGCTGCATCAGATAGCCCATGGTGTGCAGCTGGCCGTCCATGACCGAAACCGTGTAGGTGCGGCCATCCCTGTCACGGGCCCTGTAGATGCGGGAGGCTTCGATAAGATCGTCGTCGAGGGCGGGCAGGGGCTGGCCATCGTTGTCTAGACTGGGATCCTGACGCTCCAGGCTGGCGGCATGGATGCCGATGGAGGCTATGGCCTGCACCACGCCCTGCCCCCAAGCGCCCTTGTTCTGCGTGCCCGCCAGGTATCGGACGACCATGCCCATGATTCGGCCAAGGATCAGCGAGACCAGAACCCCGCTGGCCGAATTGGAGGATATGGCGACCATGATGATGGCCACGACGTATAGAGCGTTCCATCCCCACTTGACCGAGCTGCGCAGGCGACGGGGTCCTGCTGCACTCAGGAAGGCAGCCAGACCGGCATAGAAGTCAGGCAGCAGGACGGGAGACCCTATGGCGTTCTGGGAGCTGAATGAGGCGATCAGGGTCGGGTTGCCCGCCTTCAGGATCAGGTTGGAGGTCAGCATGACCAGCCCGAAGCCCAGGAACATGGCCAAGGGGGCAGTGATGGCCTGGATCCATTCCCTGTTGACCAGCAGATGGACAAGCACCGCCAGGACCACGGTCACGGTCACTGCTTGCTGAAGGAAGGCCGTGGGCACGTCCATGAGCCAGTCCATGGCATTGCCGGCCTGGCGCATGTCCGACTCGACCCCGGCGGCTATGCCCTTCAGATAGACAGCTGCCAGAGTGACCAGGATTCCCAGGATCAGTGCTGCCAGGGCTCGAAGCAGGTCTTCGGCATCATGAACCCGCTGGGGTGGGGTATCCCGAATGACGACCTGGTCTTCCTGCACAGGGTCGGCGGAATCGGTGTCCTCGGGGGTGATGGTCGACTGGGACGGGGTCATGGTCAGTCGCGATCGAAGTCCACCAAGGTTCCGGCTGCACCGGTGTAGGTTGCCGGCGTCAAGGCCTTGAGCCGACTGGCCGTGTCCTGATCCAGGTCCAAGCCGTCGATGAAGTGCTCGACATCCTCCCGGCCGATCCTCTTGCCCCGCATCAGCTCCTTGACCTGCTCATAGGGGTGATCCATGCCTGAGCGTCCAGCCAGCCCGGCGGCCCGCATGGTCGTCTGAATGGGCTCGCCCAGGACCTCCCAGTTGCTGTCCAGTTCCCGGGCCATCTGTGTCTTGTCTGGGTGGATGGTCTGCAGACCGCCGTCCAGGTTGTCCAGAGCCAGCAGGCTGTAGCCCAGGGCCGAACCGATGTTGCGCTGGGTGGTGGAGTCAGTCAGGTCCCGCTGCCAGCGGGTTTCGGTCAGGGTTGTGGCCAGAGTGTCCAGCAGGGCTCCTGAGATCTCCAGATTGGCTTCGGCGTTCTCGAATCGTATGGGGTTGACCTTGTGGGGCATGGTGCTGGAGCCGGTGGCGCCTTTGACGGGTTCCTGGGCGAAGACGCCACGGGAGATGTACATCCAGACATCCACGGCCAGGTTGTGCAGGATCCGGCCCAGGTGGGCGATGTTGCCGAAGAGCTCGGCCTGCCAGTCGTGGGACTCGATCTGAGTGGTCAGTGGGTTCCAGACCAGGCCCATCCGTTCTGTGACGAAGGCCCGGGTCAGATCGATCCAATCCACCTGCGGCAGGGCGGCCAGATGGGCGCCAAAGGTTCCAGTGGCGCCATTCATCTTGCCCATGTAGTCCTGATGGCGGATCCGATCCAGCTGCCGGTGCAGCCGGTGGACGTAGACCGCCATCTCCTTGCCCAGGGTGGTGGGTGTGGCCGGCTGGCCGTGGGTCAGGGCGAGCATGGGCAGATCCCGGTATTGCTCCGCCATGGTCGCCAGATGGCTCTCGATTCGGGTGGCCTTGGGGAGCCAGACCTGTTCGACCCCGCCTCGGATGCAGCGGGCATAGGCCAGATTGTTGATGTCTTCGCTGGTGCAGGCGAAGTGGACCAGGGGTGTCAACCCGGGAAGTTGGGACTCAGGGCCAAGGGCTGTGGCTGCAGCTTCCAGACGGCGGTCGATGTAGTATTCCACGGCTTTGACATCGTGGTGGGTCTGGGCTTCGATGTCAGCCAGTTCAGCGATGCCGTCGGCGTCGAAATCCTCGGGGACGGCTCGCAGATAAGCCTGCTCGGCTTTGGTCAGGGGCTCTACGCCCGGCAGGACCGGGTGCTGGCCGTTGCCCGGGTAGCCGTTGGCCAGCATGATCATCCATTCGACCTCGACCCGCATGCGCTCGCGGTTCAAGGCAGGTTCGCTCAGATAGTCCACCAAATCGGCGGTCTGCCTGCGGTAACGTCCGTCCAAGGGATTGAGGGGGATGACTGGGGTGATTCGGCTCAGGTTCATGCCTCCAGCCTAGACGACCGGGTCAACCAGCAGGAATCGACATGGGCGCTTCTGGTGGACCGCGTGTCCTGCTCATCGCTGCAGCCTGCCGCGGTAATAGCGGGTCTCCTGCAGATCGCCCTCGATGGCATGGGCGAAGTGGTCGTCCTGACGTCGTACTGCTGGTGAGTTCAGATCTCGGGCATCGGCCCAGGCCGCCCGCTGGTAGGCCATGCCATGGGTGGATTCCTTGCCGGGTCCGGCAGTGGTCACTGTCCGGCCAGTCCGGCTGCCACCTGGAGGGGGAGGTCCTCCCGCCCTTCCCCTCACGGTCAGCTGATTGGGCCGGGAGGGGTTGTCGGCTCCATCAAGACTGGAGACCAGCTCTTCGCGCATCTCCACGCTGGTGACCCAGGTGTCTGACCCTATCTGGCGATGGGCGATGGGCGATCCGACGGTCACGATGTGATCGAAGTGGTAGCGGTTGGAAAGATCCGAGGCCATGGTGGCGGCCACGATACCGCCCTGGGAATGACCCACCAGGCTGACCGGATCGTCCGGGCGCACCCCGGCATCCCGCATGGCCTGGTCCACCAGACGCAGGGAGGCCGCCCTTTCGCGTACTGAAGCCTTGTCGCTCATGAGCTGGATGTTTTGGCACCAGCCGATGGGCGAATCGAGATGGGAGCTGGTGCCGGGTATGTAGACCAGCCAACGGTCCTTGCCGTCCGCCTCCCGATATCGTTGTACAGCGATGGTTGCGTAAGGAATGCCGTCCTGGCAGGATCCCAAGCTCTCCAGATTTCGCAGAGCGGTGGCGATGTCATGAGCCTCGCCCAACCCCTTGCCCTGAGGCTGGACAGGATCCATCGTGAGCCGGTCACCCTGAAGATGGGCGAGTACGAAGGGCACCAGCAGGCCTGGACCGGTGACCAATCTGCCAATAGGATCATGGTGGTCTGAAGTCAGGTCGGATGCGGCGGCGGCCAGCAGAGGCTGATGGATGCCGGCCGTAGTTTCCAGAAATTCCTGGAATTGCGAGGCATCCAGTTCGCCGGTCAGTTTAGCTGCTCCCAAGCTCAGACCGATGGTTCCCAGCATGAACGGGGCAATAGGCTGAAACAGGGTCAAGGCCTTGGACATCAGGGAGTCTATCAGCCTTTCCATGAATGATTCCGCCTGCGAGTACAACCCGTAGGCCTTGGTCAGCCGATCGGCCACAGACTGGAGCCTGGTGCGGAGATCTTCGCAGGCCTGAGCTTGGCCACTGCAGAAGGTCACCATCAGGTCCAGGGGCAGACGGGCGTGACCTGGCGGCGGCACGGCAGCCTGGGTGCAGGGGAGGGCGGGCAACCCTGGCATGGTTCTGCGGATGGCCTGATTGGTGAGAATCCATTGCGTCTGCAGGGTGGCCAGGGCTCCGCCTGCCTGGTTGAGCCGGTCCGCCATGCCGGTCAGGTGGTCCAATTCTGTGCTGGTGTAACCGTTGGCATCCGGTGCGGCGGTGACCGTCCGCTTCATGGTCGGCTCTCTTGATCGATCAGGTTCAGGGTGCGTCCTGCCTGGACACGCTGATCCTGGCAGAGGGCATCCATGGCCCGTACCTGGGCCCGGTAGGCCTGAGCGGCCTTTCCCTGCCAGTCGACCCTCAGAGCCTGGTCGGCTAGTTCGCTCAGGTGGACCAGGGTTGTTCGCGACTGCCGAGCCATATCGGCCAGCATGGTCCGGCAGCGGGCCACCCGTGCGTGGCAGGGGCAGGCTCCGGCCGCCTCAGGATCGGACAGGTAGGAGGGCTGCTCGAGGAAGGGGCCCAGGGTGGGTAGTGACGATGGTGATGACTTGTCCATGCGTCTACTTCATCACCGCAGTCATGCTTGCATGGCGTCGATTGGGCCATGTGGTCGGATGTTGCCTGATCCGTTTTGATGGGGACGGGTCTTCGAAAAATGATCGAGCAATGCCTGGTGAGGCCGGTCACCAGGGTTTGACGTTCTTTTCCCGATCCTGGTGGCCGCCCGTATTGCCTGTTGGGCTGGGGGACGAGGAGGGATCGCTCTGTTCCTGGTTGCGCTTGAGCAGATCCTCTACCTCAGCTTCCTGCTGCTTGGTCAACCCAGAGGATGAGCCCTTGCCTGATCCGCTCTTTCCATCCTGCCCATTCTTGGTTTTGTCTGCTTGTTGTTTTTTGAGTACCCGTTCCGTACGCTGGGTCAGCGCAGTGCTGGTCGCTTGGTTGGCCTGCGCGGCCTGCCTGGTCTTCGGCAGAAGCAAGGGGCCCGGCCGCGCCGCTTGGGCGAAAAGGCGGTCCGCCTGATCTTGCAGCGCCTTGATTGCTGCCGGGTCTGCCTGTGGGTTTCGGGCCTGCCGGATGCTGGTGTTCAGTGTGCGCGTGGCCTCGTTGTAAGTGGCGATGGCTCTGACGTTGATCAGGCCCCATGCCCCGGCCAGCGCTGCTATCAGGGCTAAAACGATAAGGACCAGACGCGTTCGAAGGGTGTTCCTGCTCATAGCAATCTCCTCGAAGTACGGACCCATTGCCCTGCCTCAACCAGGACCAGGACCAGTTCCACCAGTGCCAAGGGCCAGACCAGCGGGGTGACATGTCGGCGCACCTGGTCGACCGTAGTCACCCGGTAGCGCTTGGAGGCCGAAGCTGTAGCACCCTCGCGGACAGTGACGCCCTTGGCCAGGGCCTGATAGTGGCCGCTCATCTCGTCGGCCATGGCCTTGAGGGTGTCCGGATCCATGGCCGAGATGCCCGGCTGGCCGGTCTGCGGATCCGTCACCCAGCCTCCGGCGCCGCTGCCGCCGACGTCCGAGGTCAACGGCACCGTGCCTCCCTTGGCTGAGCCGGTTCCCAGGACGAAGGCCTCGTCCAGCCCTTCCCTGAGTACGCTGAAGGATCGCCGTTCGTCTCTGCCGGTCTGCTCTCCATCGCTGATCAGATAGAGCAGGATCCGGTCGTTGGGATGCTGGTCCTTGGTCTGCTTCAATGCCAGAGTCAGCCGATCCAGAGGAGCATCCAAGCTGGAGCCGGAGGAACGGGAGGTGGGCTCTGTGGCCAGCCCGCGGGCCCAGTTGTCCACAGCTCGCACGTCGGGGGTCAGGGGCAGATCGACGCTGGCCGAGGCGCCGAAACTCAGGGCTGAGAAGGATGCATCCGGATAGGTGTCGACCAGGTCGCGGACGGCTGCTTTGGCCGCCTCCAACCGGCTGATGCCGTCCTGGGCCCCATATCCGGCATCCTTGACTGCCATGGATCCGGTCACGTCAACCGCAATGAAGACATCAGTGGCGTTGACGGCCTTGTTGGTGGTTTTGCTGACGGTGCTGGGGGTCAGGACCATGAGGGCCAGGATCAGGACCATGGCGGTGCGCCGGGCCAAGGCCCAGCGATCGGCATCCGTATCCCGGCCCTTGCGCAGTCCATGGATGACCAGCGCAATGGCCAGGAGCAGCAGCAGGCCCGACAATAGGCCGCCGGCCACCCAGCCCAGGGCAGGCTCAAAGGTCAGGGACTTGAGTATGTTCATCGCTTCAGCCTCCAGGCCAGGAGCAGATATCCGGACAGCGCCAGGGCCAGGGCCAGGGTCCACCAGCCGGGTGCATCCACCAGGCTGGACTGCTCCTGCTGGCGTGGGTCGGCTCCATGGCGATGTTCGATCCGGCGGACCAGCGCGTTGATGGAGTTCCCGTCCTGCCGTCTAAGGAAGATGCCGCCGCGGGCTTCGATCAGCCGCTGCATCTGCCGTGTGCTCTCCGCCTCGGTGCCCTGGTCCGGTCCCGAATAGAGGCCGTCCACGGCGATTCCTGCGGCCGAGGTCAGCTTGAGCGCCTCCTCCAGGGTGTATGTGGGTTTGCCGGAGACCACGTTATCGGTGGCCAGGACCAGGGAGCTCGAACGTCGGTCGGCCTTTGCCGGTCCGGGTTGGCCCTTGGGAGCGAATTGCGGCAGGAGCGCAGCGCAGCCCACCAGCCCGTCGCCGATCAGTGAGGTGGTGTCCCGGCGGTTCTGCGTGCCCTCCAGCCAGTCGCTGATGTCCTGGTACTGTCGTCCGCTCATGGCATCGATGCGGTCCTGGGACTGCACCCCGTCCAGGATCCGCCGTGCCTTGCTCAATTCGGCAGTGATCATGCCGTAGTCATCGGTAAGGGGGAAGACGGTGCGCGAGGTGGAGTTGAAGATGCTCAGAGCCATGCGTTCGCCCCGGAAGCTGCGGACCAGGTCGAGGTAGGAGGCGATTACCTGCCTGTCGTAGGGCAAGGTGGAGCCGGACACATCCAGACATAGCACGATATCGCGGTTATGACCCTGCTCCAATGTCCGATCGACCCGGGCGGGCCTGGCGGCCAGGCTCAAAACCATCAGCAGGGCCAGAGAGAGCAGGATTGCGGCGCAGCGGTTCAATCGTCGCCAGCGCCTCAGCGCCTCATGGCCCTCATCGGTGTCCAGATCGCTCTTCAGGGTCCAGACCCGTGCCCCTGTTTGCTGATCAGGCTTGCCACGACCTGCCATACGGTAGGCCAGCAGGCCGAACGTCAGAGCCAGGGCCAGGGCCAGAATCGGCAGCCATGGCCACCGCCAGGACAGATTGCCTATGCTCATCGCGGCCACCGTTCAATCAAATCCCGTACCCACTCGGCTGCCTGATTCACCGTGGTGTCAGTTCCCTTGCTGTCCTTGGGAAGGGCGAATTCGGGCGGGTAGAGGGCATCTATGGTCTGTCGAAGCAGGTCCAGACCCTGCCGCGTACTCGGCGTACGGGGCTGAGCCTGGATTTCGGCCAAAGTCTTGGAGTTCATGTCGCTGTTCCAGGAACGGGAGGCAAATCCACGAGCGATAGCGGCCAGTGCTGTCATGGCCTGGTCACGGTCCAGATGGCCCTTGTCGTACTGGGCCACCACCTGATCGATCCTCTGACGCCATGCATCGAGGGAGTCAGAGCTCGCTTGGATCGGGTGCCCTTCCTGCTGACGGCGGAACCTGGGCAGGAGAATGGCCGCTCCGGCCAGGGCCAGGGCCAGTACGATGGCGGTCGTCGTCAGAGCCAGCAGCCATGTGGGCTGGGTCATGGTGGGCATGATCTTGATTCGACCATGACCGGACGCAAGACGAATCAGGACGACAGCATTCATGCCGCCATCACCGTCCGTCGCATGGGAATGCCTGGTCGGCCGGCTGAGAGCAGGTGGATGAACCTGTTGAACATGGCTGTGCTGGAGTCGGCCCGGATCAGCGAGGCCCCGATTCTGGCCAGTTCCCCGCTAAAGGCCTCGATCTGATAGCGCCTGTGCAGGTCCACAGCTCGCGTCCCGTTTGCGGTACGCAGGAAAGCCGGGATCCTGCGTCCGCTGGGCGCATCCGTCACCGAGCCCATAGGGGGCTGCTGGCGCAGGGGATTCATGGTCTCCACTCCAATGAAATTCAGGGGGTGGGTGGTTGCCAACTGTCGGATGGTCGGCATCAGGTCAACGTGCAATGCCGACTGGTCGGTGGCAATGACCAGCATGGCCTGCCGGTCCTGGATGCCGGCAGCGTAGCCCAGCAGTGCCTCAAGGTTGCGTGGCTGATCCAGCGGTGACTCCAGAGCCCGGTCCAGGGTCTGTTCGAATCGGGCGAAGCCCCCCTGGCAGGGTATGCGGCGGATGGCGGATGAATCGACCAGGACCAGGTCCACCTCATCGCTGCGGCGCAGGCAGAGGGAGGCGAACATGCACAGGGCGTTGGCGGCCACCTGGATGGCCTGTTCCCCGTCAGGGCACGTTCCGGACATCTCGCGGCCGACATCCAGCAGCAGCCAGGCCTTGCTGGTAACCAGGCGCTCGCGCTCCACCACCATGGGCCGACCCATCCGTGCGCTGGCGTGCCAGTCGATCATGCGGGTTTCGTCTCCGAACTCATAGGCGCGCAGGTCGGCACGTTCGTCACCACCGCCGCGTCGGCCAGAGGAATGCTCGCCCTCCAGCAGCCCAAGGGCCCTGCGCACCGTGGGAAGCCGCAGACTGGTGTCCAAGGACTCGATCCGTCTGCGGACCGGGTCGCGATTCGAGCGTCGACGGCTCATGGCACCGGCACCGTGTCCACGATCTGGTCGATGATGTCGTCGCTGCTGATGCCGTCGGCCTGCGCCTCGAAAGTCAGCAGGATCCGGTGGCGGAGCACCGAATGGGCCCAGTCCTTCAGATCCTCGGGAATGACGTAATCCCTGCCAGTCAGCAGGGCTCTGGCCTGGCCAATGCGCACCAGGGCGATGGAGGCACGCGGGCTGGCTCCCAGCCTCACCTGCTCGGCCAACCCTTGGATGGGCCGCGATCCAGCCCCCCTGCTGGTGGCTGCCAGATCGACTGCATATCGCATGATGGGCTGTGCCACGTGGACCTGCCGGGCCTTCTGCCTCAGGAAGTCCACATCGGCGATGGTCAAGGCGTCCCGATCGTCCTTGCCGGGCATATCGGTGCCTCGGCTGGTCAGCATCTGCAGCATTCGGGTCTCCTGGTCGGCATCAGGATATGTCATGACGGCCTTGAGCATGAACCGGTCCATCTGGGCCTCGGGCAGGTTGTAAGTGCCTTCCTCCTCAATGGGGTTCTGGGTGGCGATCACCATGAAGGGCCGGGGCAGGGCTATACGCTCGCCGCCGATGGTGGTGGCGCCCTCGGCCATGGCCTCAAGCATGGCTGACTGGGTCTTGGCGTTGGAGCGGTTGATCTCGTCCAGGAGAACGAAGTTGGCGTGGATAGGGCCCAGCTGCGTCGAGAAGCGCTGTGTGGAGAAGTCGTAGACCTGGGTGCCTACCAGATCCGAGGGCATCAGGTCGGGCGTGCACTGGATCCGCTTGAAGCTGCCGGAGACCGAGGTGGCCAGGGTCTGAGCGGCGGTGGTCTTGGCCAGGCCGGGCACGGATTCGATCAGGATGTGTCCTGAGGCCACCAGCGTCAGGATCAGGGCCTCCCGCAGGTTCTCCTGGCCTACCAGAGTCCTGGAAAAGCGGATCCTGATCCGGTCGGCCAACTGACGGCAACGTTGCAGGTCGTCCTGGCTGATCGGCGGAACCTGCCTGTCCTGAGCAGGCTGAACAGATGGGGACTGACTGGGTCGAGGTGGGAATAATGCCATAGCAGACATGGTAACGGCATTTCCTGACGATTCAGCCAGCTGGAATCAGGTCAGGGACCAATCCACCGGCTGGGCGCCCATGGCCTCCAAGGCATGGTTGGCCTTGGAGAATGGACGTGACCCGAAGAAGCCGTATCGGGCCGACATGGGGCTGGGATGCGGGGATTTGATGATGGCCGCATTGGTCAGCAGGGGCTCCAGGCTCTGGGCCTGCCTTCCCCAAAGAATGGCCACCAGGGGCCGGACCCTGCCCTCCTGGTCGCGTCGGTCGTTCAGAGCTCGGATGGCGGCGTCGGTGATCTCCTCCCAGCCCTTGTTCCGGTGGCTGGCCGGCTTGCCCACCCGTACAGTCAGGCAGCGGTTCAGCAGCATGACCCCTCGCCTGGTCCAAGGCGTCAGATCGCCGTTGGAGGGCGTGGGCAGGCCCAGGTCGGAGCTGAGCTCGGTGTAAATATTGCGCAGGGAGCCGGGGATGGGGCTGACGGCAGGGTCCACGCAGAAGCTCAGGCCCACCGGATGCCCGGGCGTCGGATAGGGATCCTGGCCCACGATCAGGACCTTGATGGAGTCGAAGGGGATGGTAAAGGCGCGAAGGATGTTCTTGCTGGCAGGCAGATAGCGGTGGCCCTGGGCCAGCTCGGATCTGAGGAAGTCGCCCATCCGGTGGATGTTGGGCTCGACAGGAGCGAGAGCCTTGGCCCAGCCAGGATCCACCAAGGCGCTCAGAGGTTTGCGATGGGTTCGGCCCTGGCCTCCTGCTATGGTCGGAGGGTTGGTACCGGTTCCGTTCGTCGGCGCGGGGGAGGTTGCGGCAATAGGCTGGCTGCTGTTCATAAGGTCACTATATCGCTTGGTGATATGAGCCGGTCAGGGTTGTCATGGCTTTCCCGGGCTTGCGGGGAACGTCGGATGGTCAGCGGGATGCTGCTCCGGCGTCCCATTACATATAATGGTTCAGGATCCGGTGGAGCGGAGGAGAGTTCATGGCTAGCACGCGCGACAATGGGACGCAGGCGCGCCCTCAGGTTCATGATGCGTTCGACAACCCTCCCAAGGGGCCGGTCGGTGTGCATCGGGGGCCCCGTTCCCTGCCGGTCAGGGCTCTGCCCTACCTGCTGGTGGTTGTCCTGGCCGTGCTGTGCGGACTGGGCTTATGGGCTGCAGTCAGCGGCTCCCTGCCCTGGCAGCAGACGCACACTGATGCCTCCCGGGTCATCAGCCACCATGTGCCCAAGCGGTCTGCATCCACCTCCGCCTCAGACAGCAAGACCTCTGCTGAAAAATCCTCCCAGGAGCAGGCTTCGCAGCCGCCCTCGCAATCGCCTTCGACGAGTGCATCCAGCAGCAGCCCGGCACCTGTGGTCAACAGGGGCACACAGGTGGCCATCATCAACGGAACCAGGATCACCGGGCATGCGGGCAGCAAGCGCCAGGTCCTGGTCAATGCCGGTTACACTGCGGTCACGGCAACCAATCCGCAGGGCGCTCTGCCTGGCGTAAGCACGGTCCGCTACCGTGATGAGGCCGACAAGGCTACCGCCCAGGAGGTGGCCAGCCTGCTGGGCATCACCCAGGTTGAGCAGTCCTCCGTGGCCTCCACTCCGGTGGAAGCCATCCTCATGCAGTAAGGTTCAGCCAGCCGGACGACAAAAGGGAATTCGATGGCAAAAGTTCCCGAATTTCGGCCCGGCGTTTTGCAATTGCCCTGTCGATAGGCCTAAACTGACCTTGCCGACCAGGCAGATGCGGTCAGTCTCGTATCTGTTGTGACGCGGCACCTATGTTAAGGAAGTTAGTTATGGCACAAGGCACTGTGAAATTCTTCAGCGCTGGCAAGGGTTACGGATTCATCAATCCCGACGATGGCGGCGAGGACGTGTTCGTGCACTACTCAGCCATTCAGTCCGACGGGTTCAAGACCCTTGATGAGGGAGATAAGGTCGAATATCAGGTGGAAGAGGGCCCCAAGGGTCTGCAGGCAACCAAGGTCACCAAGCTCTGATTGTCGTCTTCTGTATTCGTCATGGTGGATCCCGGTTATTCCGGGGTCCATTTTTTTGTAGCATGTGTTTCGAATTACAGTGCTGAGCCGGGACTGTGCAGGGTGCGGATTGCCTGTGGGCGCGGCCGATGGGTCAGGGGCGATATGGCATACAGCCTGCAGCGTATTTTCCCCTGGGGTTGGCACTCGGCTCCATCGAGTGCTAATCTGCTGAATTAGCACTCGAGGTGCGGGAGTGATAACACGACAGCTGACGGTCGGGTTCCGTTCCACGCCGACGGTGGGTCATGAAACCTCAAGCCATGACGGAGGAAGCAACAATGGCAAAAATCATCGAGTATGACGAGGAAGCTCGTCAGGGCATGCTTGCCGGCCTGGACAAGCTGGCCGACACAGTCAAGGTCACCTTGGGCCCCAAGGGTCGCAATGTGGTGCTGGACAAGTCCTACGGGGCCCCGACCATCACCAACGACGGCGTCTCCATCGCCAAGGAGATCGACCTGGAGGATCCTTACGAGCGCATCGGCGCCGAGCTGGTCAAGGAAGTCGCCAAGAAGACTGACGACGTAGCCGGAGACGGCACCACCACTGCCACCGTACTGGCCCAGTCCCTGGTGCATGAGGGCCTGAAGAACGTGGCTGCCGGGTCCAACCCCATCGCCCTGCGTCGCGGCATCGAGAAGGCCGCCGACGCCATCGTCAAGGAGCTCGTGGCTCAGTCCAAGGAAGTCGAGACCAAGGACCAGATCGCTGCCACCGCCACCATTTCTGCGGGCGACCCCGAGATCGGCAATGAGATCGCCGAGGCCCTGGACAAGGTCGGCCAGGACGGCGTGGTCACCGTCGAGGACAACAACCGCTTCGGCCTGGACCTGGAGTTCACCGAGGGCATGCGCTTCGACAAGGGCTACATCGCCCCCTACTTCGTCACCAACAACGACGACCAGACCGCCGTTCTGGATGATCCTTACATTCTGCTGACCTCGGGCAAGGTCTCCAGCCAGCAGGACGTGGTCCACATTGCTGAGCTGGTCATGAAGACCGGCAAGCCGCTGCTGATCGTCGCTGAGGATGTGGATGGCGAGGCGCTGCCCACTCTGATCCTCAACAAGATCCGCGGCACCTTCAACTCCTGCGCCGTCAAGGCTCCTGGCTTTGGCGACCGCCGCAAGGCCATGCTGCAGGATATGGCCATTCTGACCGGCGCACAGGTGGTCTCCGACGAGCTCGGCCTCAAACTGGACTCCATCGACATGAGCGTGCTGGGCACCGCCAAGAAGGTCATCGTCTCCAAGGACGAGACCACTATCGTCTCCGGTGGCGGCTCCAAGGATGAGGTCTCCGCACGCGTGGGCCAGATCCGCACCGAGATTGAGAACACTGACTCCGACTACGACCGCGAGAAGCTGCAGGAGCGGCTGGCCAAGCTGGCCGGCGGCGTGGCCGTCATCAAGGTCGGCGCAGCCACCGAGGTCGAAGCCAAGGAGCGCAAGCACCGCATCGAGGATGCTGTCCGCAACGCCAAGGCCGCCATTGAAGAGGGTCTGCTGCCCGGAGGCGGCGTGGCTCTGGTTCAGGCCGCTGCCAAGGCCGAGAAGGATGTCAAGCTGGATGGCGACGAGTCCACCGGTGCCTCCATCGTCTTCCGCGCCATTGAGGCCCCCATCAAGCAGATCGCCGAGAACAGCGGCATCTCCGGTGACGTGGTCATCAACAAGGTCCGTTCGCTGCCTGCCGGCCAGGGCTTCAACGCCGCCAACAACGAGTACCAGGACCTGCTGGAGGCCGGTGTGGCCGACCCCGTCAAGGTGACCCGCTCTGCCCTGCAGAACGCAGCCTCCATCGCCGGGCTCTTCCTGACCACCGAGGCCGTCGTGGCCAACAAGCCTGAGCCTCCGGCACCTGCTGCCGCTCAGCCTCAGGGCGACATGGGCTACTGATCCCTCGAGGTTCGGCCGGGCTTTTCGGCTGGACTGATTGATCGCCAAGGACAGGGGCCTGCGCACCGGATAATGGTGCGCAAGCCCCTGTCTCTTTTCTTGCACTCGTTCACCGTCTGTTCCGTTTTCCATATATGCTTGCCGGGTCTGGGGCCGATCCGCCATGATCGAATGGCTCCGGGTTGCCTGCATGCATCAACCAGGCGTCAGGCTCCAGCGAAGAGACGGGTGGCCTGGGCCTCGGTGTCCGCATAGAGCGACGATGCCTGTGTCAGAGCTGACTGGATACCTTCAAGCGCCTGTTCCATCTGAGCCTGCGAGGCGCGCCACTGCTGGGCCACTGTGGCGAATTGGCTGGCCGCCGAGCCCTGCCAGACGCTTTGCAGATTGTCCAGATTGGTGTACATTCCCGCCACGGCATCTCTGATGGCCCCTATCGAGCCGCTGACCGCGCCGGAGGCCGTCTGTATCTGATCCGAATCGACTTGGTACCGTGTCATGATTGTCCTTTCCGTGAATGGCGGTGATGGTGGGGGAGTCCAATGCCGTCAACCGCTACTGTGGACACTATGACAGTGTTCACGCAGTTGCCCCGTCCGCGGACCCATGTGGACGAACGAGTCCCCTTCCACAAGACGAATCCGGTCGGCGTTTCACCCATAAAGCGGGTGCTGGCTTTTCTGCTCTTGATGATTTTGACGGTCGGGGTTATGGGGCCGACCAAGGCTTGTGCCGATGAGCCTCAGGCTGGGGTCGGAACCATGACCGACGCGATCACTGATCCGCAGAATTTGCTGGGTTCGGACGTAGGATCCGTCAAGGATGCTATCCAGGAAACCGCAGAGCAAACAGGAGTATCGGTCCGGCTGCTCTACCTTCCGCATTTCTATCAGGGCGTTAAGCCTGAGACCTGGGCATCCAGGGTGCTCGAATCAATGAAGCCCACCCACGACACGGTTCTACTGGCTGTGGCCTCTCAGGACGGCAAATTGGTCGTGGCGGTCTCCAGCAACTCGCAGGCTTGGCTCAAGGACCAATCCAGCGTAGATCAGCTCTCGCAGGCTGCTTTGGAGCCGGTCACCAAGGGCCGCAATCCCGACTGGGTGGGGTCGGCCAAGGCCATGATGGACCAGGTTGAGACTCTTGACCAAAACCATCGGCATCGCCGGGTGATGATCATTGCCCTTTCGGTGACGGTTGTCGTCCTGGTCATGCTGGGCGTAGCCGTTGCGATTTGGTGGCGTCGCAGTAGCCGAACCGGGGCTCATCATCGCAAGTCCGGTGCTCCGAAGAAGCAATTACGCCCGACAGAGACGGTCAGCGAACTCTCAGATAATACCCAGAAAGACGCGGCAAGCTGAGACCATGAGCAAACCGACGCAAGCACAACTGGTCGTGGTCGACGACGAACCGTCCATCAGGGATCTGCTGGTGGCCTCCCTGCACTTCGCAGGCTTTGCGGTCGAGACCGCGGCGTCCGGCTCCGAGGCCATTCAGGTCATTGAGCGCATCCAGCCTGATCTGATCGTCCTGGATGTCATGCTGCCTGATATCGATGGATTCACGGTCACCTCCCGTATCCGTCAAGAGGGAATCGAGGCGCCGGTGCTCTTCCTGACGGCCAGAGATGATACCCAGGACAAGGTCATGGGGCTGACTGTGGGCGGCGACGACTACGTGACCAAACCCTTCAGCCTGGAGGAGGTTGTGGCCAGGATCAAGGCCATATTGCGCAGGACGCGCGAGCATCAGGAGGACGATCCGATCATCCGCGTAGGGGATCTGGAGATCAACGAGGATTCGCACGACGTCACCAGGGCCGGGCGACCCATCGACCTGAGTCCGACCGAATACAAGCTGCTGCGCTACCTGATGGACAATGAGGGCCGCGTGCTCAGCAAGGCGCAGATTCTGGATCATGTCTGGCAGTACGACTGGGGCGGGGATGCGGCCATTGTGGAGTCCTACATCTCCTACCTGCGCAAGAAGGTGGATGGCATCACCATCAGTGACGGACACGGCGGGGAGCGCAAGGTCACCCCGCTGATCGAGACCAAGCGGGGCATCGGCTACATGATTCGGGCCCCTAGGCAGAACGCATCGGATGGCGGCGATGGCGACTAGTCCCTTGGGCTCGACTCCCATGGCAGAACCGTCGGATACTCACGACCCGAGGTCGGCTGACAGGACCGACTCCGCCATGGGTTCGGATTCTGAGAAGGGAAAGGGCTCCGGCAGACCGAGGGGTCGGTCCATGCGCAGGTCGCCGCTGGCTGCCATTCCCTTAAGCACCAAGCTTGTAGCCAGCATGCTCATCCTGCTCATCGTGGGTACGGTGGGTGTCTCTGTGGCCATCTGCCAGATGGCCGATGACTATCTGATGAAGCGCACGGACTCCCAGCTGATCCGCCAGGCCAACCTTGGTATCCGCAACGCCACCCTTCTGCGCCAGGAGGACCTGAGCAAGAATGGCCTTGGCCCCACTGATTACTTCCTGCAGATCCGCGACGATAAGCTGCACATTATTTCGGACGATCTGAATCCTATGCAGGTCAACGGGGTCATTTCCCGCCCGCGTCTGCCCGCCGACGGCAGCCTGGACTCGATACCCCTGGGCAAGCCCACCACGGTACCGGCCTATGTGCGCGTCTCGCGACAGGCCTCGCCAGACCGGGACACCATGAAGCGAGCCCGGGCCTCCTGGCGAGTGGTGGCCATGCAGTGGAAGCTGCGCAACGAACTGGACGGCTCCGAAATCAGCGGCATCCTCTTCATCGGTCTGTCCATGAGCGACCAGGACGAGGCCGTGCACGATCTGACGGCTTTCTGCATGATCATTTCTGTTGTTGTGGTCCTTCTGGGTGGAGTCATCTCGGTTCTGCTGATCCAGTCCACCCTGGTTCCTCTCAAACGCATTGAAAAGACCGCTGCCAAGATAGCGGCCGGTGACCTATCCCAACGCATTCCCAGCTTCCCCGAGAATACCGAGGTGGGTTCCCTGGCAGCATCCCTGAACGCCATGCTGGCGCGAATCGAGCGTTCCTTCGACGAGCAGCGCCAGACCACCGAAAAGATGAAACAGTTTGTTTCGGACGCCAGCCATGAGCTTCGTACCCCTCTGGCCGCCATCCACGGCTATGCAGAGCTCTACAGGATGCAGCGCGACTATCCAGGGGCTCTGGAGCGTGCCGACAAGTCCATCCAGCACATCGAAGACTCCTCGACAAGGATGACGGTCCTGGTCACGGATCTGCTTTCGCTTGCACGTCTGGATGAGGGCAGGGGGATCGACCCGACCCTGCCGGTCGATCTGACTGGACTGGTGCGAGACGGGGTGGACGACCTGCATGCCTTGGACCCGGGCAGAGAAGTGGCTACAGGAAGGATTTGCCTGCATACCGAAGACCAGCCCGCCCCCCAGGAGAAGCCGGTCACGCCTAACAAGGGTCTGCCGGGCCTCAAGGGACGCAACAAGGAAAAGATCACCGTGGGCGGGCACCTTGGCCCGGCCGTCAGCCTGGACATCCAGGAGGGTCCCCTGCCCTCGGTACCGGTGACTGGCGACCCCAGCCGCCTGCGTCAGGTGATTACCAATATCGTGGGCAATGTCCACCGCTACACCCCAGCCGATTCGCCGGTCCAGGTGGGATTGGGCCTGGTCAAGGCGACCATTGCTCCAGCGGATCTGACCAGGTTGGAGGCCACTGAGTCCTCGCTGGGACACCTGACTGAGGCGATCCAGGTGGCAGAGAACAGCCATGTGGGCACCGACTATGCCATCATCCGGGTGGTTGACCACGGGCCAGGCGTCCCGGAGGAATCCAGGTCCAGGCTCTTCGAGCGTTTCTACACGGCCGATCCGTCCAGGGCTCGGGAGAAGGGCGGCACGGGGCTTGGACTGGCCATTGTCCAGTCCATTGTCAAAGCTCATCAGGGATTCATATGCGCCTCGCAGACCCCGGGAGGCGGCTTGACCTTCACCATCGTCATACCCCAAGGCGTCATCCGGGATCAGGGGCGCCTTGAGGACCAGGCCAATTCTGCCCCCAGCCGTCCCGTACGCCCATGACAAGATGGGTCGTCCTGCCCGTTGCGTTCAGGTAGACTGAATTCGGATATATCAGTTCAAGAAGCAACGTAAGGAAGTGGCAGAGCATGCCCAGCGGGAGAGTACGGTGGTACGACGCCAAGCGGGGGTTCGGGTTCATCACAGATGAACAAGGCGGGGATGTCTTCCTGCCCTCATCAGCCCTGCCTGCTGGGGTGTCCACCATACGCAAGGGATCCCGGGTGGAGTTCTCAGTGGCTGAGGGCCGCAAGGGTCCCCAAGCCCTGGATCTGAAGCTGGTGGGGCCGACCCCCTCCATTCTGCGTGCCAAGCGACCCGATCCGGACGATATGGCCGCCATCGTGGAGGACTTGATCAAGCTGCTGGACTCTGCGGGCAATGGCCTGCGTCGACATCACTATCCAGGTCGGGCTGAATCCGCCAAGCTGGCCACCCTCTTAAGGGCTGTGGCCGATGACTTCGACGTGCCGGACTGAGCAGACGGCGAGAACAATCCCACGTGGATCGGTCTGATCCGGTCCCACTGATGATGAAGGTGTGATAGATGGTTCAAGAGGACCTGGATCCTGAGGAACTGGCTAGGCGAGTGGCTCTGAGCGTGGCCGCCGACAGCGATGAGGTCGGTGGGCTGGTCGGCCGCACCCTGATTGGCGACGGAGTCTGGGACTACCGGTTCGCCTCGGCCATCAAGGGCTATGAGGGCTGGCAGTGGTCGGTCACCCTCTACCGTGACGAGGATGCCGATACCTGGACTGTGGATGAATCCTCTCTGGTGCCTACAGATGCGGCCCTGCAGCCGCCCGCTTGGGTTCCCTGGAAGGACCGCCTGCTGCCCTCGGATCTGAGCGTGACCGATGCCATGGGAACCGAGCCCGACGACCCCAGGCTGACAGCCGGATACAAGCCAGCGCAAGCCAGCCATCAGAATTCTCAAGTACAGCAGAGCCCCGAAGATGATAACCCCGCAGATGATGAAGAAGGCCAGCAAGAATCGAGTCCCCTTGTTGGTGATGGGTCCGATCAGGAGACTGACGGCGTGGTCTTCCGCCCGGCAGACCGCCCAAGTGAAGAAAAAGACGTTCACGAGCAGGAGTCGAATGATCTGATTCCCCTCGGCGCACAGACCTCTTCCGATGACCTGGATGAGGCCGTCGACCGTTTCGCTCTGACCCGCCGACACGTGATGACGGCCGAGGCCAGGACAGCGACCGCCAAACGTTGGTACGAGGGTCAGCACGGTCCCAAGTCCCTGTCGACCAGGACGGCCAAGGGCAAGGCCTGCGAGACCTGTGGCTTCATGATTCCCCTGGCAGGCGATCTGGGGACCATGTTTGGCGTCTGCGCCAACCGATGGAGCCCGGACGACGGGCGCGTGGTCTCCCTGGATCATGGCTGCGGCGAGCATTCCGAGATCGAGCCCCAGGAGGAGTCCCATCTCTGGGTCCAGTCCCAGCCGGCCTATGACGATCTTCATATTGACGTGGTCAGGCAGAAGCCACGCGAGGAGCGCTCAGAGGTGGAACTCATGGAGCAGATGCAGTCGGAAGACGGCTCAGAGGACTGATTCCAAGGCCTCGTTGCGTTCAGAGCGCAATCACCGGCGGGCCGAGAATAAACGTCACCGTAAATCTGTAGAGTGAATTACGGATCAAAGGGAAGGACAAGTATGTTCGAACGGTTTACCGACCGTGCGCGGCGGGTGATTGTGCTGGCGCAGGAAGAGGCCCGCACCCTGCAGCACAATTACATCGGCACCGAGCACCTCCTCCTGGGCCTGATCAGGGAGGGTGACGGTGTTGCCGCCAAGGCCCTGGCCTCCAAGGGCGTGGAACTGGATGCCACCCGCAAACAGGTTGAGGAGATGATCGGTAAGGGCAATGCGGTTCCCAATGGGCATATCCCATTCACCCCGCACGCCCGTCAGGTTCTGGAGCTGTCACTGCGCGAGGCGCTCCAGCTGGGTCACTCTTACATTGGCACCGAGCACATTCTGCTGGGACTCATCCGCGAGGGTGAGGGCGTCGGCACCCAGGTGCTGATCAAGATGGGTGTGGACTTGGGCGATCTGCGGACCGCCACTATTGACATGATTCGCGGCAACCACGAGGGCGGCGACGCTGGCAAGGGCGATCTGGCCAATGCCGGCGGCGTTTCCAACAAGGGTGGACAGACCGGTTCGGCCATTCTGGACCAGTTCGGCAGGAACCTGACCCAGGAGGCTGCGGAAGGCAAGCTGGATCCGGTCATCGGCCGGGCCAACGAGATCGAGCGGGTCATGGTCGTCCTTTCCAGGAGGACCAAGAACAACCCCGTGCTGATCGGAGAGCCCGGTGTAGGCAAGACCGCTGTGGTCGAGGGCCTGGCGCAGAAGATTCATGAGGGCGATGTTCCCGAGACCCTCAAGGGCAAGCAGGTCTACTCGCTGGATCTGGGTTCCATGGTGGCCGGTTCACGCTACCGGGGCGACTTCGAGGAGCGCCTGAAGAAGGTGCTCAAGGAGATCAAGACCCGCGGCGACATCATCCTCTTCATCGATGAGATTCACACCATCGTCGGCGCAGGTTCGGCTGACGGGGCCCTGGGCGCCTCTGACATGCTCAAGCCCCTGCTGGCCCGCGGCGAGCTGCAGACCATCGGAGCGACCACCACCGACGAGTACCGCAAGTACATCGAGAAGGATGCGGCCCTGGAGCGGCGCTTCCAGCCCATTCAGGTCTCCGAGCCCACCATCGCCCAGACCATCGAGATCCTCAAGGGTCTGCGTGGCCGTTATGAGCATCACCACCATGTCACTATCACTGACAAGGCCCTGCAGTCGGCGGCTGAGCTCTCTGCACGCTACATCCAGGACAGGAACCTGCCTGACAAGGCTATCGATCTGATCGATGAGGCCGGCGCACGCCTGCGCATCAAGCGGCTGACCGCCCCGCCGGAGCTCAAGGAGCTGGACGCCAAGGTGGATCGCATCTCCGCCCAGAAGGATCAGGCCATCAAGGACCAGGACTTCGAGAAGGCCGCTCAGCTGCGCGACAGCCAGGAGAAGCTGGAGGCCGAGCGCAAGGAGAAGGAACAGGCCTGGCACGAGGGCGAGTCCGACGTCAAGATGGTTGTCGACGAGGATGTGATCGCCGAGGTGGTCTCTTCTACCACCGGCATCCCGGTCTTCAAGCTGACCCAGGCCGAATCCAAGAAGCTCTTGGGCATGGAGAAGGAGCTGCACAAGCGGATCATCGGCCAGGACGAGGCCGTCTCCGCCCTGTCCCGCTCCATCCGCCGCACCCGTGTGGGTCTCAAGGATCCCAAGCGTCCCGCAGGTTCCTTCATCTTCGCCGGCCCCACCGGCGTGGGCAAGACCGAGCTGGCCAAGGCTCTGGCCCAGTTCCTCTTTGACGATGAGAATGCCCTGATCCGGGTGGATATGTCCGAGTTCTCGGAGAAGTACTCCACCTCTCGTCTCTTCGGCGCCCCTCCGGGGTACGTGGGCTACGAAGAGGGCGGCGAGCTGACCGAGAAAGTCAGGCGCAAGCCGTTCTCTGTAGTCCTCTTCGACGAGATCGAGAAGGCTCACCCGGACATCTTCAACACCCTTCTGCAGGTGCTGGACGACGGCCATCTGACCGATGGGCAGGGTCGCATGGTGGACTTCAAGAACACCATCATCATCCTGACCACCAACCTGGGAACCCGCGACATCGCCAAGGCGGCCAATACCGGCTTCAACGTGAGCGGCAACACCGAAACCTCCTATCAGCGGATGAAGGACCAGGTGACCAGTGAGCTCAAGCAGCAGTTCAGGCCCGAGTTCCTGAACCGTCTGGATGACATCATCGTCTTCCAGCAGCTGACCGAGCCCCAGGTCCGTCAGATCGTCGATCTGGACATCGCTCAGCTCAACGATCGTCTCTTTGAGCGCCACATGTCCCTGGATCTGACCGACAAGGCCAAGGACCTGCTGGCCGAAAAGGGCTTCGATCCGCTCCTGGGTGCCCGGCCTCTGCGCCGCGTCATCCAGCGGGACATCGAGGATGCGGTCTCCGAGAAGATCCTCATGGGCGAACTTACGGACAACGAGTCCGTCCAGGTCGATGCCGAAGGCGAGGGCATCCTGGGTGAGTTCACCTTCACTGGCAAGCCCTTCGAAGGACCCCGTCATGCGGCCAGCTCCGCTGATAAGCAGGACCAGAAGTCTGAACTGGTCGGAGCTTCGGTGAGCTCTTCCGACGCTGATGTTCCGCCAGCAGGCGAGGCCGACAGCCAGAGCCAGGATGGTCAAGGTTCTGAGCAGTCCGCTCAGAGTTCGCCTGCCAGTGACTGAGATAAGGGTTGAGGCCCGACGCAGCTGACTGAAGAGGGGTTGGAGCACATTACAGTGCTCCAACCCCTCTTATTCTGTACTGCCGGGGATTTGCGTCGATATCTGTAATGCAGTTTCTGAAACGTCACTTGGAATCCATGGCTTCTATTGGCAGTGTGAGCTCGGCATTTGCTTTTGCTTACGAGTCCATCGAATGGTTCGATCATTCTCTTATATCAGGCTTAAGGCAGCGATGGAATTGGCAGGTAATTGACATCAGTGTTTGCCAGGTCAGCATTCCATGTATAACGGTTCGTTTACCCCAAACGGCCGGCGACTCAGGCCAGGCGTGGAAGAAGGCCTTGTTGACCTTGAAGGAACAAGGAACCTAAATGCTTGACGTAGCCGGACCCCTCAGAACAGGGGATGCAGCAGCAGGGCCAACAGGTAAAGGGCCATGAGAGCGATGAACAGGATGTCCATCCTGCCCAGTCGCAGCAGTCGGTAGTGGGTGCGCTCTTGACGGCTGCCCTCATAGCACCGGGCATCCAAGGCCCGGCTCAGGTTGTCAGCGTGGCGCAGGGCTCCGGCGAAGACGGGAACCGTGATAGCCATGGCCGCATGCAGGCGTTGCGAGAGCGAGCCGGACTCGATGGATCCGCCACGGGCTGCCTGGGCTTCCACGATGGCCTGAACCTCACGTCCTAGGGTAGGGATGAAACGCAGAGCCAGTGAAAGGACCAGGGCGATTTCATTGGTGTGGATGCCCAGCCTGGACAGTGGGCTCAGCAGGGATTCACAAGCATCGGTCATCTGTGTCGGGGTGGTGGTCTCCACCAGGAGAGCCCCCAGAAAGATGATCAGCATGAAGCGGCAGGCATAGAGTACAGCCACCCAAATGCCGCCGGTGGTCAGCACGAATGGACCCCAGGCAGCCAGTCTGCGGCCGGTCTGAGTGACCAAGAGATTGAACAGGGCCAGCAGAAGCATGAGGGCCAGAAAGCCCTTGACTGATTTCATAATGGAATGCAGTGGTGCCCGGGCGGCGGCAAAGAGGCCTACAGTGACCACCAGCGCCAGAACAAGCTGCGCAGGCGTGGAAATGGCGAAAGCGGTGAACATAGCTAGGAGGAAGGTCACCAGCTTGGCTCGCGGGTCCAGCCTCGCCAGCAAGGATAAGGGTTTCTGGTCGGCTTGGGTGCGATCCGTTTTCCTGCCTGAAGTTTCTTTGCCAGCAGCTTCCTTCTCCGCTGCATCTGTGGCGAGCAGCTGATGGTAGCGCTCCACGACTTCGGCAGTAGGCCCATAGGCTAGCGTTTCTCCATGCTCCAGGAGCAGGGTCTGGTCGGCCAGATCCAGGGCCTCGCGATCGGCGTGGGTGCTCATGACGATGGTGACGCCGCGCTGATGGAGCACTCGAAGCAATGCCATAATTCGTGCGCAGGCCTGGGGGTCGAGACTGGCGGTGACCTCGTCCAAAACCAGCAGTTGCGGGCTGCAGGCTACGACGCCGGCGATGGCCACCAGGCGCCGCTGACCCCCCGAGAGGTCGAAGGGGGAGCGGTCGGCCAGATCACCGATGCCCAGAAGCTTCATGGCATCATCCACCCGCTGCTGCACCTGTTCGGGCCCATAGCCCAGGTTGTGTGGACCATAGGCGATGTCCTGACTAACAGTATCCGCAAAAAGCTGATGTTCGGGGTATTGCATGACATAGCCGACCCTTTGGCGCAGAAGCTTCAGATTCTGGCGTCGCAGATGCTTGGCCTTGGGCCGGTCGGGTCCGGCCAGGGGCAGGCCGGCCACCTGGATGGATCCGCTGTCGGGATCTGCCAGGGCACAGATGAGCCTGGCCAGAGTTGACTTGCCGGATCCGTTGCGCCCGATAATGGCTAGGGTCTGTCCTCCAGCGAGCTCCAGATTCACCTGGCTGAGGGCTTTGCTGCCTGCGTCAGGAAAGCTGTAAGAGACATCCGAGAACTTGACCATGGGGATAGCGTGGTCATCGACTGTGGTCTTTGCGCCCGTATCCGATGCCCTGCTTTGGGTCAGCGAATTCTGGTCAGGTTCGCCAACAAGGGCAGGCAGATCCTGCCTGTTCAGAATCTGATCAGGTCTTCCAGAGGCCACGATGCGCCCATGATCAAGCACGAGAACCCGATCAGCCCGTCTGGCTTGTTCGAGCAGGTGGGTGATGTGGACGACAGCTGTGCCCTGGGCTGTCAGCCGGCAGAGGATCGATTGAATCTCCTGCCGGCCGGCCGCATCGAGCATGGCTCCAGGTTCGTCCAGCACCATCATGCCTGGATTCATGGCCAGGCTGCCGGCCAGGGCCAGTCGTTGCTGCTGTCCGCCCGACATGCGGGTGGGATCATCATTCATCCGCGTCTGCAAGTCGACCTGTTCCAGGGCCGCTGGCACGCAGGAGAGCATCTTCTGGCGGGGCAGGCCCAGATTCTCGGGTCCGAAAGCCGCATCGTCCTGGACGACGGTGGTCACGATCTGGTCCTCAGGGTTCTGAAAGACCATACCGATGCTCCGCCGTGCCTGCCGGTAAGCCTCAGCGTCGATCTGGCGGCCCTGATCCTGGGTGTCGGAGCAGACCGCTCGGCCCATAAGCTCGACCTGGCCGTGGTCAGGTGCCGTCGCGCCCGAGAGAATGCTTCCCAGCGTGGATTTGCCGGAGCCATTCGCTCCCAGGATGCACAAATGTTCGCCTGCATGCACTTCCATGGACAGGTGGTCCAAGGCCCAGGTCTCGCCTCCGTCATAGGAGAAGGAGACCTGGCTGAGCCGGGCGACCGTTGTCTTCGAATCCGCTGAATCCAAGACGGCGGATTGGGTCATGGATGTGGCCTACTTGTTGATCAGTGTGGAGATGGGCTTGTAGATCAGGAAGGTGACTACGCCGTGGATGGCGAACTTCATCAGGTTGAAGGGCAGGAGGATGGGCACGATCATGGCGACCACCTTGGCCATGGACATGTGCGCGTAGAAGGGGTGATCACCACGTTGCACAGGATGGCTGCGATCACGCCCAGAATGGCGCCGGAGACAATTCCGATGACCGCTCCCTTACGGCTGTGCATCCTGCGGTAGACCAAGGCTGCCGGCACGCTCAGAGCCAGGGCCACGATCATCGAGATCAGAGCGCCGAAGGGGTTGGTGAACAGGTGCGGGACGAATCCCAGTATGGAGATGATGGCGGCAGCCGCCGGTCCGAAGGCGAAGCCGCATACCAGGACGACGATGCCTGATGGGTCGTATTTGAGCCAGGGAGCGGCTGGAAAGATCGGGAAGGAGAAGAAGCTCAGAACCATGGCCAAGGCTACGAAGAGCGCGTAGACCGCGATCCGCTTGGTCGACCAGCGTCCTGAACCACCTGCACCTGTGGAGTGGACATCGTTGAAGCGCGTGTCCTTGTTTGCAGTGGTGTGTGAATGAGAATTGGGCATGCTCATAGAGGGCCTCGTTTCTTCCATCCGGACTGTAACCGTTGGCTTCGGACTTCGACCGATATCCACCGCTTGCGCGGGTCGCGGGCTCCCGGCCTTCAGCCGGATACCGCCAGTAAGGACTTTCACCTTCCCTGAAACTGACGATTTCAATATAGCTGCGGTCCTTGGAATGGTCAATTCCCTCTTGCTGCTGGTGCATTTCCAGACACGCCAGGAGGGCAATACAACCGCCTTTCATGCAACCATTGCAGCCTGCACAACGAATGTGAGGTTGTCGAAAGTTCACAATGCTGCAAGGAGGCTGGAGGATGCCGAGGATGAGCGACCATCTGCTGCCTGTGAAAAGAGGCAAAGTTACGGGGCAGTGCCACAATGGAGAGCATGGGAAAGACCTTGAACAAGGCGGCCATGGTCGTCGTTACGTATAAGCGTCAGGAATTGCTGACAGGCCTGTTCGACTCCATCCTCCAGCTCACCCAGGCCCCTTGGCGGATTGTGGTGGTGGATAACGAGCATTCGGCAGACACGCGAACCATGGTCGAGCAGTTTTCTGAACGTGTGACCGGGCGTTGGGGCAGGACCATCATCGACGGCTCCGGCAATCAGGATCGTGTCGTGTATCTGCCGCAGGACCACAATGGTGGCGGCGCGGGAGGCTTCTCCGCCGGTGTGCGCAAGGCATACGAGCTTGGTGCCAAATGGTTCTGGGTCATGGATGATGACGTTGCAGTAGAGCCCGAAGGACTTGACCTGCTGGCTAAGTGGAGTGAACGCTATCAGGTGGTGCAGGGTTCCCGGCTGGATTATGATGGCGGCCCCTTCTATTGGCAGTATCATTTCCTTACCGCCTTGGGCATTCCAGACCCGATAGCACCAGGGGAGTTCGGCCCATCGGGCTGTCGTCCCATGAACACCATGTGCTTTGAAGGAGGGTTCTTCTCCCGGCAAGTTGTGGAACAAATCGGTCTGCCTGACCCGCGCTTCTTTATCTATTGGGATGACACCATCTATGGGTATTTGGCATCCAAGGTCACACAGCCTGTGGTCGTATCCGATGTAGTCATGCGTCGGACTCGCAACATCGCCAACTGGAACATTGCCGGGGTGCGCCAGCTCAATTCCACCTCGGATATGAATCGCTACCACATCATGCGCAACCGAGGTTTTATGGCCAGGTATTTCATGGTCCATGGGGACTATCGGCCTCTGGCTTTCGCCCTGGGGACCCTGGCAACAGCTCTCAAGGAAATCATCCGCCTTCTGGCTGTTGATCGCAGTCACATCATGACTGGTATCCCTGCCATCCTGAAGGGATGGGTGGATTCGCGCCAGATATTGCACGATCCCGACTGGAGGCCCATGGAGCCCCTCAAGGGCCAACCAGCCAGGGAAATACAGGGCGCCTGAAAGTTTTGCCTGCTACTTTTCCTGACTTCCTGCTTGGAAGTACTCCATGGAACCGATAGGCCCTGCCAGATGGAAACCGTCATCCTGGTAGATGACCTTGGTGACAGCGGTGTTGTCCATGTCAGGGATGGGGCAGTGGTCATCGATGGCCACTAGGAACTGTTGCAGGCACATGCCGGAGGAGACCACCAGGACCGGTCCGCCGCCCTCTTCGATGGCGGACTGGGCGATGCGCGTCAGCACCGCGATCATCCTGCTGCGGACCTGGGCGGTGGTCTCAGCCCGATCCTGTTCCTCAAGTCCGGCGGAAAGGACGTCCTGGGCATCCAGCCGATGGAAGGTGTCCTGCATATGGACGGAGATGTTCCTGCCGTAAGTTGCCTTGGCCGTAACGAAGTCCTTAAAACCCATGGCGGCGCAGACCTGGTCCAGAGTGGCGCGCTCGTCCCGGCCCTCGAAACTGCCGAAATTGTCCTCGCGCAGGTCAGGGTCCACGCCCACACGCAGGTCTCCGTTGCCGGACATATCAAGGGCCAGGCGGGCCGTTTCATACTGGCGGCTCAGATTGCCGCTCCAGGCTGCCCGGAAGCGAATGGACCGCAGACCCCGACCGAACTGGCGCACGTCCTCGCGGCCTTGCCAGGTGAGAGGGAAATCGGACCAGCCCTGCATCAGATGCATGACATTGGCCGTCGTTCTTCCGTGACGGGTCAGATAAAGGGTTGTCGAACCAGCTTCAGTGCTTGGTTCGGTGGTGGGCTGAGATGATGATGCTCCATTGTTCATAGTTCATCACCCTACACGGTCCCCTTGCCGGAGCACTGGGATACAGCCCCGATCAGGACCTGATGAAACGGCCTCCGTCTCCCCAGGTCCATGTGCCGCCGCCGGCGCCAATCTGGAAGTTCATTTTGGCTATGCCCAGATCGACTGCGGATCCGTAGGCGACCGAGGGATCCAGGGTGGCGATCGCATCGCCTGTGTCCTTGTCCCAGGCGAAAACCACCGGCTGTCCGTTCATGGCCGAAGGCGCCTTGGCGGCGGCAGCCACGCCGGCTTTGAACCACTCCGGAGCATCCCGGCGGTCCTGCGCGCTCATGGCTGAGGTCAGCTCCTCATAGCTCTTGGAGGTTCGATGCTCGCTCTGACGTTGGCAAAGCTTGTCGAAGTCCTGGTTGCCGTAGCCGACCTGATCGGCTGGGTAGCCGATGGTGACTACCAGATAAAGCGACTGGCTGGGGGTGATCCGGCAGTGGCGTTCGGCTGCCTGACGGTCCCAGCTGCCCGACACCCATCCTGTCCCCAGTCCGTACAGGGTGGCGGAAAGGACCATGCGCTCGCCGTAAAAGCCGGCTTTCTCCAAGCTCTCCTGATCGTCCTTGGGTCCGACCAGGGCCAGGTAGTTGGCCGCATTGGCTAGGTGGCCGGAGGCGTTGTCGGCCGCGAAGGCATCGGGCTTGCCCAGGACCAGCTGCATGTCCAGACCGCTCAACGTGTTCAGAGCGTTCAGGGTGCTGCCCAGCTGCCTGGCCAGGTCGGGATCGATGGGCTTGGGGTCATATTCTCTAGTGGTGATGCGCACGTTGACTGCGTCAATAAGCTGTGTATGTTCGGTCATAATCTCATTATCCCACCCAATTATTCTTCCTGCAGGTAGTGGCACAAGCCAAGTGGAAGGGCCGCGCTTGGTCTGGCTTATGCCGCCCCCAAGGGCTGCAGAGGCATGCCTTGGGGTACAATCGCTACCGTGCCGGTTCGGACCCTCATCTTTGATCAGCTAAGGAGCAGCAATGATTGAAACAGCGCAGGCTTTCGGAGTGGATATTGGTGGATCCGGCATCAAGGCTGCCCCTGTCGACCTGACGATCGGGGATTTTGCAGAGCCTCGCAAGAAAATTCTCACTCCCGAGCACTCCACGCCGGAGGCTGTGGGGGTTGTCGTCAAGGAGCTATTGGACCGCTTCGAAGTTTCCTCGGACGTGCCTGTGGGCATCGCCTTCCCGGCCCCTGTCAAGCCTGACAAGCCGCTGGATTTCATGGCCAACTTGGACCAGGCCTGGGTGGGTACCAATGTCCAAGAGGTTCTTTCCAAGGCCTGCGGCAGGCCCGTCAGCGTTGTCAACGACGCGGATGCGGCCGGTCTCGCCGAGGTGCAGTACGGGGCTGCCAAGGGCCAGAAGGGTCTGGTCATCGCCACCACACTGGGCACCGGAATCGGCACGGCGCTGATTTATAACGGCGTGCTGATTCCCAACAGCGAGCTGGGCCACCTGACGCTGGACGGCAAGGACGCAGAGAAGTACGCAGCCTCATCGGTGCGTGACCGCAAGAAGCTGAGCTACAAGAAGTGGGCCAATCGTCTGACCAAGTACTACCGCCTGCTTGAACACTACTTCAACCCTGACTTCTTCGTCGTCGGCGGCGGTGTCAGCCGGATGAGCGAGAAGTTCCTGCCCCACATCGACATCAAGACCCCCATCGTAGCTGCCAAGCTGCGCAACCAGGCCGGCATCGTAGGCGCCGCCTATCTGGCTGACCTTCGGCAAAAGCACCTGGGGTGAAGCAGGGCTTTTCCTGCGGCCATCCTGCATGGAGCGTTCATGCGGGTGTTGGATCGGATGAGGGGCTGAAGAATCGTGCATTTTTCCCGCCGAACAGGGTCTGACCGCCCCAATCGCATTGCTCTTGCCGAGTCAGAAGCCCGAGCTCATGGTCTCAAGCTGGGCAGGCTGAACGACTCCAATCCCACCCGCTTCGGGCTGGCCCCGGCATTCCTGCCGCAAGTCTATGAGGCGGAACCGAGGGGGCCTGGTAAGGCCCGCCAGGCCCTGGCTGAGTTTCTGACCGCGCGCCGGGGATTGGGCCAGAGCGAGGGCGGCAGAGTGGTCAGTCCTGATGACCTCTACCTGCTCTCATCGACATCCGAGGCTTATTCCTGGCTGATGAAGCTCCTCTGCGATCCGGGTGACGCCATTCTGGAGCCCAGGCCTGGATATCCTCTCATAGAATCCATCGCCGGACTGGAGTGCGTTCGGACAATCCCATACCGCCTGTCCTACGACGGATCCTGGGTCCTTGACCTGGCCACAGTCAGGCAGGCCCTGGAGGGACCGGATGGCGATCGTATCCGTGCCCTGGTCCTTATCAACCCCAACAATCCCACCGGTTCCTACATTCATCCGGAAGAACGCCAGTCGCTGCTGGAACTCTGTCAGCGGCATGGGGTGGCCGTCATTGCGGACGAGGTCTTCTTCGACTACCCGCTGGATCCCCTGCCGGGTCGTGCCCGGTTGGCCGGTGAGAAGCAGGTGCTGACCTTCGCCCTGGACGGGTTCTCGAAGAGCCTGGCAGCTCCCCATGCCAAGGTGGGCTGGATCCAGGTTTCCGGGCCAGCCGACCAGGTTGCCCAGGCCAAGCGCCAGCTCGACCTGATAGCCGATGATTACCTGCCCATGAGTCTTCTGATCACCAGGGATATGGAAGCCATGCTGGCAAATATTCCCAGTCAGACCAGCCGAGTGGGGGAGCGCGTCAGGGGCAATCTTGAAAGCCTTAGACGGATATTGGGCCAAAAACAGTCCAGCGTCTCCCTGCTCAGGCCCGAGGGAGGCTGGAACGTTCTGCTGCGCTTTCCCCAGGTCATCGACGAGGAGGAATTGATTCTCCGCCTGATTGGGTCCTACGGGTTGACTGGCCAGCCCGGATACTTTTTCGACATGCCAGGCAACGGATACCTGGCCCTGTCGCTCCTTCCGGAAACCTTGGAATTCCGCCGAAATGTAGACTCAGTCGTCTCAGCTATCGAAAAAATGCTGTGAAGAAAACCCTCCTCTTGCCTGGTTTGCTCCGATAATGAATTCGGAATGATCACCCGTCATGGAAGGGGGAGGTTGGTGGGGCTCGATGATGAGCCACTGATTGCAAGGTTGCACACGAAGGAGCATTGAAGATGGGGAACAAACATAATGATCGAAGGGGAGACCCGGCTGAGGGGGTCGGTGATCGAGTATGGGAGGACATCAAAGCCATGGCCTCTGCGGATGAGGCCGGAGGCGCTGTCGCAGGCCAGGGCATGGATGCGAGCCTGGCTCCTGATACCGGCAGAAGGCTCAACAGCAAGGAGAAGGTCCGTTTCGCCATCGGGTTCGCCCTGGTATCCCTGCTCTGGGCTGCGCCCTTTTCCATGGGTTCAGGGGTTCTTCTGCCTCAGATCTTCAATACCCTGCACGGGGTCAGCGCCGAAGCGGCCCTAGGGACGATGAATTCGATTGGCTGCGTATTTGCCTTGGTGGCCAACGTTATTTTCGGCGCTCTCTCGGATATGTCCAGGTTCCGCGTCGGCAAGCGCACCCCCTGGATCGTGCTGGGCGGTATTATCGGCGCCCTTGGTTTTCTGATGATCATCCAGTCGCATACCCTTTTCATGATCATCTTTGGCTGGTGCATCGTCCAGGTGGGCATCAACTGCCTGATAGCCCCGGCTGTGGCGGTCCTCTCAGACAGGATTCCCGAATCGACCAGGGGAACCTACTCGGCTCTGTATGGTGCCAGCCAGGTGGTTGGCCAGCAACTGGGAAACATCATCGGCAGCTCGTTCATAGCCAACATCCGCACGGGCCTGATAGTCGGCATGATCATCTTCCTCTTCTCTGGAATCCTCACCGTGTTGATCTGGCCGCGCGAGAAGTCAGCTGCAAACACAGTCGTGGAACGCACCTGGGCTGACGTCGGCCGGTCCTTCATACCGCCCACCAAGAACAGCCGGGACTTCTACATGGCGCTTCTGGGCAGGTTCACTTTCATCGTCGGCTGTTACATGATCCAGGGCTACCAACTCTACATTCTGCAGAAGTACTGCCGTTTGAGTGATGACCAGGCTGCATCCACACTCAAGATCATGGCTCTGCTCTCGGTGATCACCACCATCCTGGCCGCTGTGGTCTCGGGCCCTCTCTCGGACTTCCTGCAGAAGCGGAAAGTGATTGTGGCCATCAGCTGTCTGATCATTGCTCTCGGGATGGTTTTCCCCTTCCTGATGCCGACCGCAACGGGCATGTACATTTATGCCGCCTTGGCCGGAATCGGCAACGGTTGCTACATGTCAGTGGATCAGGCGTTGAATGTCGATGTGCTGCCGAATGCCAAGGAGGCGGGCAAGGACCTGGGCATCCTCAACCTGGCCAATACCATTGGCCAGGTGATCGCCCCCGGGTGCACCACCCTGGTCATCGGCATCTTTGGCGGCTATAGGATGATCTTCCCCGTCGCCATCGTCTGCCTGCTGGCGGGGACCTTCTTTATCATGATGATCCGTAAGGTCAAGTGAGTCTGAAAACCTGTAATCCGGACCTGTGATGAGCAGCGGCCCGGGCAATCGAATCCGAAAGGACACAGACATGACGGAAAAATCGCATACCAAAGCCGAGGATTTGGATCTGCAAGAGGAGGCCTCGCTGACCTCGGGATCCGACTCCTGGCACCTGCAGGGACTTCCCGACAAGGGCTATGAAGGCTATATGATCACCGACGGCCCTTATGGCCTGCGCAAGGCCACAGGCTCCGACGTCTACGGCTCGGTCCCGGCCACCTGCTTCCCTCCGACCGCCGGACTGGCCTCCTCATGGAATCCTGATCTGACCTACCAGGTGGGCCAGGCCATGGGCGAAGAGTGCATCCAGGAGAAGGTGGCCGTGATTCTGGGCCCCGGCATCAACATCAAGCGCAGCCCGCTGGGCGGCCGCAACTTCGAGTTTTACTCGGAGGATCCGCTCCTGGCTGGGCATGAAGCCGCTGGTCTGGTCGAAGGGGTCCAGTCCAAGGGAGTCGGAACCTCTCTAAAACACTTTGCAGCCAACAACCAGGAGACCGACAGGCTCAGGGTCAGCTCTGACGTGGACGAGCGCACCTTGCGCGAGATCTACCTGCCGGCCTTCGAATACGTGGTCAGGAATGCCAAGCCCTGGACCATCATGTGCGCCTACAACAAGCTCAACGGGGTCTTCAGCTCGGAGAACCGCTGGCTGCTGACGGACGTGCTGCGCGGCGAGTGGGGCTACCAGGGCATGGTCATGTCCGACTGGGGGGCTGTCCACAACAGGGTCAATGCCCTGCAGGCCGGGCTCAATCTGGAGATGCCGCCCTCCCACACTGACGACCAGGTGGTTCAGGCCGTGCAGGCTGGCAAGTTGGGCAAGGAACAGCTGGACCGGATGGCCCAGGGGATCCTTGACCTGATCGACAAGGCCCGTCCGGCCATGTCCCAGCAGGGGTATCGCTACGACGTCCAGGAGCACAACAACGTGGCCCGTCGCGCGGCCCAGGAGTCCATCGTGCTGCTGCGCAACGAGGATCGGATCCTGCCGCTTGATCCGAAGAAGAAGGTCGCTGTCATCGGCGAATTCGCCCGGACTCCGCGCTACCAGGGCGGTGGTTCCTCGCACATCACACCCACCGAGGTCTCTTCGGCGCTGGATGGCTTCAAAGAGGCCGGAATGAATGTGGACTTCGCGCCCGGGTTCACGTTTGACGACAAGGAGCAGGATCCTGCTCTGACCCAGCAGGCGCTTGAGGTCGCGCGCGGAGCCGACACTGTGGTGCTCTTCCTGGGGTTGCCTGAAGATGCCGAGTCCGAGGGCTTCGACCGCACCAGCATGGATCTTCCTGACAAGCAGGTGGCTCTGCTCAAGGCTGTCTCCGAGGTCAACGACCGGGTGGTCGCCGTCCTCTCCAATGGAGCCGTGGTGACAGTTGCCAACTGGATGGACAAGACCAAGGGTCTGCTGGAGACCTGGCTGCTGGGCCAGGAGGGAGGACGCGCCGTGGTGGATGCGCTGACCGGCGCCGCCAATCCCTCGGGACATCTACCTGAAACCATTCCGGTCCGGCTGGAGGACAACCCCACCATCACCTCCTTCCCCGGCGAGGAGGGTCACTCCCGCTATGGCGAGGGCGTCTACGTGGGCTACCGCTACTACGACACCTTCCAGCGTCCGGTGGCCTTCCCCTTCGGGTTCGGGCTGTCCTATGCCGACTTTGACCTGGATCAGGTTGCGGTGACCAAGACCGGAGCCAACTCGGCTCGGGTGGAGGTGACGGTGACCAACACCTCGCAGGTGGATGGCGCTCAGACCGTGCAGGTCTATGTGGCACCCTGCGCCAGCCGGGTGAACCGGCCCAGCCATGAGCTCAAGGCCTTCACCAAGGTCTTCCTGAAGGCCGGGCAGTCCCGCCGAGTGAGCATGGACCTGACTGAACGCGACTTCGCCTACTGGTCCACAGCCATGGATACCTGGCATGTGGAGGCGGGCACCTACCGTATCCAGGTGGGTACCTCCAGCCGCGATCTGGTTGCGGAGCAGGACCTGCAGGTGGACGGCGACGGCAGGTTCATTCCGTTGAATGCCGAATCGACCATGGCCGAGTGGCGTGAGAATTCGATCGGCGGGCCCATCCTGCGTGACCGTGTCGAGCAGGATGGCATACCGCTGCCCGACGATCCCAATACGGCCCAGCTTTTCGACACCATGCCTCTGGCCTCGGTCATCACCCTGTCGGGCGGCGATGGCAATGGCATCGTGGCTGACATGGTCGACCGGTATAACCAGGCCCTCAAGCAACAGGGTCTGGACTCCTGACACCGAGGTCGGCTGGGCTCAGGGTCCTAGGAACCAGACGGCCACGTTCATGGCTTGGCTGGAGTCGAAGTGCTCCAGCAGGACCACGGCGTTGATAAATGTCAGGATCAGACCAGCCAGGCAGGCCAGTGTCAGCAGGCTCATGACGGCCGCTCCCGCAGTGGAGCGGCCGTCTTCGTATATTGAGGATGCAGCGGCCATGACCACCACGGCGGCCAGGCAGATCAGCCAAGCGAAATCGATGGTATAGCGCACTGAGAATCCGCCAATATAGGAGTCCGCGGCCATGACCAGGACCGCCAGGGCCAGGGCCAGGATCAAGGCGGGCATCCATCCCCGGCGCTGCAGATAGTTTCGCACTCGGGGCAGGGCGACAAGAGCCATGGCCAGCAATAGTACCGGGGAGGTGACCAGGAGCCCGCCCAGGCCAGGTTCGGTGAAGTGCCAGATCCGCATGGGAGCCGGGGAGAATTGCAGGTAGGGGAAGATGGGCAGACTGGTCAACGGCTGCAGCAAATAGTAGCCGAAGATCTGAAGCAGGCCCTGGGTGCCGGGATGATAGTTGGTCAGGTCCAGGACGGTCATTTGATACCGGTTGCCGAAGTCCAGCATGGATCCGAACCGCCAACGGTTGTACCAGAGCAGGGGGGCGGCCACCAGGAGGACCGGCAAGAGGCCGCAGGTCAGCAGGGACAGCGCCCGCCCCCGGGACAGGCCGTCAGGATGGCTGCCACGCGTGAACAGGGTACTGAATACTGCCTTTATTTCCCGGGCAAACAGGGGTAGCGCCAACAGACCGGCGGCCAGGAAGGTGGGTCGGCAACCCAGGGTGGCAGCCACTGACAGCGATCCCAAAAAAAGCCGGGTTGGGGACAGATGCCAGGGGTGGTCCCCGTCTTCTATGGTCCACATACGTGTTGACCGATGACTCGGATGTTTACCAGCGTCCGCAGTCTGTTGCCTGACCCGTCTGGCCCCCATCCAGAGCCAAAGTCCGGTCATGACCGCCAGCAAGGAGGCATCGAAGGGAATCGTGTAGAAGTTTCGGCGGCACCAGAGGTAGACCATGCCGGATCCTCCCAGCATGGTTGCAAGGGCCATGCCGACCACGGCCAAGTTGACTCGGGGAAACCAGCGGGCCAGCAGGCGGATGGTGGCCAGAGCCGTCATGATGGTGGCCGCCGCAACCAGCAGGGCTGCAGCCGAACTGGTGGGCAGGGCATAGCCGCCTGGATGCACCAGGCCGGTAATCGCTCGGTAGGGCAGGAAGAGCAGCAGCACCGGCAGGACGCCGAAGTAGGAGTACCAGTGGCCGCCCCGGTAGACGTAGTCCCAATAGATGGGTTGCTGGTCCTGTGCCAGCAGCGCGTTGCGGGTGGCTATGTCAAAGGGGTTGGCTGCCTTGGCCAGACCTGGCGCCTGGCCCAGATCCAGCCAGGGGCGTCCATGAAGAAGGGCCTGGGCTACGTGATCGTACTGGTTGAAGTCGTAGACGTAGGCATGCGGCTGGTGGTAGGCCATGGGGGTGAAGGTGGACAGATCATGCTGGATGTTCCAGCAGGACCAGGCTGCCAGCGGGGCCAGGATCAGGGCCAGGACCAGACGCTGGCTCACCGAGCCTGTATCCAGCCGGGTCCGCCAGAGGATCGAACCGGGCAGGTAGCCCAGGATCAGTGCTGCCAGACAGGTCAGCATCAGTATCCGCGCCAAGTTGAAGTCCAGGGGGACCACCTTGGCTGGGGTCACTCCTGTCAGTTCCAGTCGGGAACCGATGGGTTCCTGTATCCACAGGCGCATGGCCTGTATCCGGGCGCCGCTGGGTTTTCCGCGGATGCGCAGATAGTGGCTGCGAGCCTGACCGGGGCAGACCAGTCCTCGGGTGCCCTGGGTCCAGCCCCCATCGCCGGCCAGGCGCAGGTCCAGACGTACATGGATCTGCGACAGGAATGAACCCTCGACATCCTCTGCAAAGTGAGCCTGGGCGAAGGATGCCTGTCCATCGGCGACAGGGACATCCACCCAGGCGCCAGCCGGATCGGCGATTTTCAGTCCCCCGCCCGGCAGAGGGGACAGCCCTGGTCCCAGCCGGCCTGGTGGGGAGTGGGCATCGCCCGTAGTCTGTGCCGGAGAGTTTGACCTGGAGCCTATCAGGGACTGCCAATGGGCCAGATTGAACACTCCCAGTTCGAGGATGAGCACAACAACAAGCGCTGCCAGCAGCCGAATGGTCGTGCCCCTGGCCGGGGTGGGTCGTCGCAGGGCTGGCAGAGTCATCACGGTTTTATTCTAACGGCGACATGTCGCGCTGGATTGGGACAATCGAAGGTATGTCCAAGAACGCGAAGAAGTCCCGGGGGTTCGGGGATCTGTCCGGCCTGGGCCGTTCCATTCTTTCCGCACTGGAGGGATTGGCGGGCTCCTCTCGGCCGACCACAGGGGGTCGTGGGGATCGTCCCCTGGATTCTTCGGTGGCCGACATGGTCGATCTGATCAACCGGACGGGAGGCCATCCGGATGATCGGCAGATGCGCGAATTCCTGGCCTCTCACAGCCGTATTTTAGGTATTGCTGTCAAGCGCCGGCTTTTTCCCCGCCTGCAGGGCGTGCCCGAGGGGCTGACGCTGGGCTGGGTCCAGTGGCCCGATGCCCCAGGCCGGGGCTTCGCATTGGGGATCTTCACCGATCGCCGTCACTTTGCCCAGATCGCTCTGGCTGACGACCATGGCCGGGTTTTCATTGGCGAGCAGAGCCGGATGGACCTGCAGAACATGGAGCCTGCCTTCCTGCTGGGCCGGGAGGAGGAGGTGACCTTGGCCGACGGTCGTCGGCTGGGCCTTGATCCAGAACAGGGTTCGGGGCCGGTCCGCGCCCTGCAAGGTGCTGTAGTAGGTCGTGACGATGCCGGCCACCTGCGCTGGTTGGCCTCCTGGCTGCGGGCCAATGGCCGCTATTGCCTGGAGCAGCTGCGTCCCCTGCTGCCTCCGGAGATGCGTCTGGACCTGGAGTATCGGGATGCTGTGGCCATCGCCTTCTTCGCCGCCTACCTGCTGCCGCGCATCCAGGGGACCTTCACTGGGTTCGGCTCGGGCAACATCTTCTACCGGCTCAACCGGGAGGCACCCATGGGAGCCATCCGCCGCAGCGTGGGCGACATGATCCAGGCACGCTCCCATGGGCAGCGGGTCTCCGGGCTGGAGGATCTGTTCGCCGACCTGATGCGTGAGGCCGGGGCTCTGTCGCCCGTCTCGGGTTTGGAGGCCGTTCACGGGGCGGAGCCCCTGCATCTGTATGCTTCCTCCTACTCCGGTGCCTACTTCCTGAGCTGGGATAACGGATTGGAGTTCACCGCCGCCTTGGCGGCCCTGCGCATCGAAGGCAATCTGAACAGGTTTGCCGCTGTCAGCGCCTGGCTGGAGCGCAATGCCCGTCTGGGGACGCTGCCTACCGAGGACTCGATCAACCGCGTCCAGGCTACCCGGCTGGACCAGGCCCTCTTGGACGATCCTGCCATAGTCGCCCTGCTGCGCCCGGGTGACTATCCGATTCGCTTCAACCCGCTGGAAGATGACGGGCGGACTGCTATCAACGCCATGGTCGACAAGGCCGCAGCCACCGCTGTCATGGTGCGTCAACAGGCTCCCCAGGCGCTGCCGGTGCGGGCGGACGGCCAGGGTCAGGAGCCCGTGCAATCCGAGTGGGTCTACCGGCAGACGCTGGCCATGCTCATGCGATCCCTGCGGCTGCCCTTCCGTTTTGATGTGGAGTTCAGGTCCAATCTGGCTCAGGGGCAGGTGGCTCTGGCCTTCACTGCGGCAGGGCGCACCATGATGCCCTCCAGCCGCTACGAGGACAAGTCACGGGCCTGGCGGGACTTGGACGAGGGCGAACGTTCCGCCATGAGCGCTGACTACAATTTGCGCGTCGGGCTGATGATGGCCGCCCTGGCCTTCGGGGCGGATCCAGCTGTGCGCGAGGTCAGCCTGCAGATCGACTCCATCGGTCTGGAAGAGGCTGTCGACCAGCAGAACTCGGCCATCAGGACCATGATGGGACAGGCTTTGGAGGCCTTTGAACGCATGCGTTCAGGTGAGGTGGCCCCCACTGGGTCCAAGGCTGATCCCAAGGATGGCGACGTACACGGCGATCCCGCCAAGCCCATCGCCTCCCGGATGGCTCCTGAGCAACAACAGGACGAAGAGGAAGACAAGGCCGAGGATCAGGGCGAAAAGGAATCCGTGGATCGTGAGTTCAAGGATCTCATGCAGGGCGTGGACCTTGACTCTGCAGCCTTTGCAGCCCCGTCGTCAGCCAATGGGTCCGATAAGGACGAGTCTGCCGCGGATGGAGCCTCGGACGAGGATGTCTCCAATGATGATGCCTCCGCAGATCAGAGCGACGACGACGCATCGCAGAACCCGCTCAGCGCTCTGCAGAGCAATCCGACCATACGCACCTTGGTTTCGGTGGTCTTCAGCAGGGAACTCTTCCTCTCCCGCATCCGTTCACAGGGTCTGAAGGATCCACGTGCCGTCTACCGCTTCTTCGACGCGGCCATGCAGCTGGATTCCCAGGGCGGGCTCAAGCCCACTGAGGCTGTCTTCGACATGCGCGATGATCGCTTCAGCCCCCATGGCAGCCAGGAGGAGCCCGAGTTCTCCGAGGTGGCCTTTGCCGACAAGTCTGCCAAGGCACTGGGCGCGCATCAGGCTGTGGATCTGTCCATCCAGCGGGCCGACCTGCTGCAGAGGGCTGTAGGCGGCTTCCATCAGCTGGCTTCTGACCGGGCCATGACTTCGGCAGCCAAGGCCCAGGCGGCCACGGGCATCATCGAAAGCATTGGCGACCCGGAGCTGGAGCAGCTGGCCCCTCAGGTTGCCAGCGCCATGATCGACGGCACCCCTGTTCCCGACTTCGACTTCTCCCTGTCATCCCAGTTGGACAAGGAGCGCGTCAAAGCCCGCGATCTGCTCTTCTCCGGCGGCGCAGCCCAGGGCATACAGGTTGAGCAGGATGCCATCGCCCATATGGATGCCGTCTTTGCGGCCGAGGGCCAGGTGCCCCGCTACTTCAACTCCTACGCCGAGCGGGTGGTCTATAACCGCCTCTTCGCCACACCGGGGGAGCGGACCCTGCTCATTCCTGACAACCTCTTCTATGCCCACCTGGAGATAGCCGATCTGCTGGCCCAGCTCAAGGAGGACCAGGCGGCCCTCAAACACCTGAACGCCATGGTGGCCTATGCGCCCGCCTACCCGCTCTCCCACCTGAAGCTGGCGGTCATGCTGGCCAACCGGGAGGACTGGGATTCGGCCCGGGCTGCCACACTCAATGCTCTGAGGGTGGCTCTGGACCGGGACGATGCCTCCTTCGCCTACTACCGTCTGGCCTATGCATCATGGATGCGCGACGAGTTCGACGTGGCTGCAGCGGCCTATCTGATGAGCGAGCACATCAGTCCCGACCGGATACCAGCCCTCAAGAGCGAGCTGGCCGAGCTGCAGGCCAGGGCCCGCTCCCAGTGCGTGGTCCTGCCCGAAAACCACAGACAGGCCCGCCAGGTGCTGGCTGAACATGGCCTGCCGGTCTGGCCTCACACCGAGGTGGCTTCGATAGTGCGCCAGGCCGCGCGCATCTGTGTGGACGGCGGGCTCTTCGTCCCGGCCCGAACCCTGTCAATGGCGGCCGCCAGGATGAACGACGACGATAATGAAGGTGTTGATGTGGTACAGGCACAGTTCATGAGGTCGCTCAATGCATGACAAAACAGCTCAGGAAGATATTCAGCAAACCAGTGATGAGGATGGCAATGCCCAGTCCAGGCCCAGGCCGGGCACTGACCGATGGATAGCCTCCCTTCAGCCCGACGATGCCGATGCCATGCGGCTGGGGGAGCTGGATCTTGACTCCCTGGGAGCCCAACAGGCCCAGCGTCTCTGGTCCAGGCTGGCCGCCTGGGTGGAGTCCGACCAGGTCGCCTACTACATAGACGATGCTCCGGTCTCCTCCGACGCGGCCTACGATGCCAGGATGCGTTGCCTGCAGGAGCTGGAGTCCCGCTTTCCCAGCCTGGATACCCCCCAGTCGCCGACGCACCGGGTCGGAGGGACCTTCTCCAACGACTTCGCCTCCGTCCGCCACCCCTCCCAGATGCTCAGCCTGGATGATGTCTTCAGCGTCGCCGAGCTGCGCCAGTGGTATGAGGGGCTTCGCAGCGAGCTTGACTGGCCAGAGGACAAGGCCCTGCCCATGACCAGCGAGGTCAAGATCGACGGCCTGGCCCTCAACCTTCTCTACCGCAATGGGGTCCTGGAGCAGGGTCTGACCAGGGGGGACGGGGTGACCGGAGAGGATATCACCCTGAACGTCCGGACCATCCCAAGCATTCCGCAGAACCTGTCCGGCCCGGCCCGCGACATCCCTGAGTTCGTGGAGGTCCGCGGCGAGGTCTTCATGCGGTTCGACGACTTCAACGCTCTCAATGAGCAGCAGGAGAAGGAGGGCAAGGCGCCCTTCGCCAACCCTCGCAACGCCGCCGCCGGGTCCTTGAGGCAGAAGGACCCGCGCATCACGGCCAGCCGTCGTCTGAGCTTCTACGCCCATGGCCTGGGCTCCATGAGGTGGGGCCCGGCCCATCCCAAGGGGACCCACGACGAGGTCATCGATCAGTCCCAGGCCTACGACCTCTACAAGCAGTGGGGGATTCCGGTCTCTCCCCACAACCGGGTCGTCACCTCCTTCGACCAGATCCTGGACATGATCGACTATTATGGCCAGCACCGCAATGACATCGAGCACGCCCTGGACGGCATCGTGGTCAAGCTTCAGGACCGAGATCTTCAACGCAGGCTGGGTGCCACCTCACGCGCCCCCCGCTGGGCCGTGGCATACAAGTATCCGCCGGAGGAGGTCAATACCCGGCTTCTGGACATCACTGTCCAGGTGGGCCGGACCGGGCGAATCACCCCGGTGGCTGTGCTCACCCCGGTCACCGTGGCCGGGTCCACGGTCTCCAGGACCACCCTCCACAACGCCTCCGAGGTCAAGCGCAAGGGCATTCTGATCGGGGACACGGTCGTGGTCCGCAAGGCGGGCGATGTGATCCCCGAGCTGGTCGGACCGGTCGTCGAGGCCAGGAAGGGGCGCGAGAAGGAGCTGAGACCCTTCGTCATGCCCGAGACCTGCCCCAGCTGTGGCGCCCGTCTGGCTCCGGCAAAGGAGGGCGATGTGGACATCCGCTGCCCCAACGTGGAGTCCTGCCCGGCCCAGCTGACCGAGCGGATCATCCATATGGCCTCGCGAAAGGCCCTGGACATCGAGCATCTGGGGGAGCAGAGCGCCATAGCCCTGACCAACCCCGATGAGAACCGGCCTGATTCCGTTGAGGTCTACGCGCCCGGCCTGCGTGAGGTCCTGGTCGACCAGGGCGGCCAGGCAGTCCCCTACCAGCCGGACCCGGACCTGAAGCTTCCGCCACGTCAGGATCCGGTCCTGACCAGCGAGGCAGGCCTCTTCGACCTGAAGGTGGAGGATCTGCGTCAGGTCTATGTCTGGCGTGAGGTTCCCCTGATGGAGCAGGTGGAGGTCGAAGGCCGGCAGGGGCGCGCCGCAGCCAAGCGCAGGACCGGCGGCAGCGGCCTCTGGTACCGGGTGCCAGCCTTCTATAACCTGCCCAAGGGCGCCCAGGCGGGCCAGGGCGAGCGGGCCATGAACAGTCATGAGACCCAGGTCCAGGAGGCCGCACTGGACAGTGCCGACGCCCAACCCTCCAGGAACACCCTGCAGATGCTTGAAGAGATCGACAAGGCCAAGCATGCTGATCTGTGGAGGGTCCTGGTGGCCCTGTCCATCCGGCACCTGGGACCGACCTCGGCCCGGGCCATCGCCACCCGATTCCCCTCGCTCAAGGCCGTGGAGGAGGCCAGCGTGGAGGACTTGTCCGAGCTGGACGGGGTGGGCCCCGAGATTGCGCACTCCATCCACGACTGGTTCCAGGGCGCCCGACAGCCCGGCGACTGGCGCGGTCGCATCCTGGATGCCTGGCAGGCCGCAGGGGTGGGCGCTCACGTCGAACGCAGCACCAAGCCGCAGACCCTGAAAGGCATGACCGTGGTGGTCACCGGCAGTCTGGAGGACTTCTCCAGGGACTCTGCCAAGGAGGCCATCGTGGAGCGCGGCGGCAAGGCTTCTGGGTCCGTCAGCAAGAAGACTACCTATGTGGTGGTCGGTGCCAACCCGGGCTCCAAGGCCGACAAGGCTGAGAGTCTGGGCCTGCCCATCCTGGACGAGGCGGCTTTCCACCGTCTGCTTGACACCGGCGACCCAAGCCCGGCCCAAGGCTGATTGTGACATTCGCAATATCCGACCAGCCGCGCCCTAGCAGCCGATGGCTGGGCGCGATATGGTGACGGCATGGAACAAGTAGAGCATCGCAAGGAAGGGACCCGGAATCTGGAGGAGCTGCCTCGAAGAATCAAGGGGGAGGTCTATGAGCGGCTCAGCAGGGTCATCGATCCAGAACTGGGTCGATCCATCACCGATCTGGGCATGATCACTGACATCATTGTCGAGCCGGCCAGGGATGCCCAGGCCGACTACGAGGTGACCGTGCGGGTGGAGCTGACCATCAAGGGATGCCCGCTGTCGACCACCATCACCAACCAGATCAACGGGACCGTGACCTCCTACCCGCGAGCCCGGCTGCGTCCGCATATCGATGTCTCCTCCATGAGCCGGGAGAAGCTGGACAACCTGGTGGCCGACCTCAAGGCCGCACGGCGCAGCAACCCTTTCTCCAAGCCTGGCGTAGGCACCCGCATCTTCGCCATCGCCTCGGGCAAGGGGGGCGTGGGCAAATCCTCGGTGACCGTCAACCTGGCGGCCACGCTGGCTGCCCTGGGCTATGACACGGCCGCCATTGACGCGGACATCTACGGGTTCTCCCTGCCTGGGCTCTTCGGCGTGCACAGCCGGCCCACCAATCTGCACGGCATGCTGATGCCGGTCACCGCATGGGGGGTCAAGCTGATCTCCATCGGCATGTTCGCCGGGTCGGACCGGGCCATCCTCTGGAGGGGTCCTCGCCTGCAGCGCTCGCTGGAACAGTTCCTCTCTGATGTCTGGTGGGGCGATCCCGATGTGCTGCTGCTGGATCTGGCTCCTGGCACCGGGGACATGGCCCTGTCAGTGGCCCAGGCCCTGCCCAACAGCCGGCTGATTGTGGTCACCACCCCCCAGCCCTCGGCCTCGCAGGTGGCCGTGCGTTCAGGGCTGGTGGCCCTCCAACTGCCCACCAAGGTCCAGGGTGTGATCGAAAACATGTCCTGGTACGAGCACAATGGCGAGCGGCTGCGCATCTTCGGTCAGGGTGGCGGCCAGCGGGTGGCCGACCAGCTGACCCGTGACCTGGGGTATCAGGTGCCCCTGCTGGAGCAGCTGCCCCTGCAGACCGACCTGCGCGAGTCGGGGGAGTCCGGCCGTCCGGCAGTGCTCAGGCCTGATGGCTCCCTGGATGATTCGCCGTTGACCAAACGGTTTGTGGACCTGGCCAAGACCCTGATGGCGGGTTCGGAGCCTGGCGATGCCCATCGGACAGCCGACGAAGGCTGACTCTAAGACAAAGTTGTCAGTCAGACGCCATGCCTTGGCCGGGATTAGACGGCGGCCGGGCTCTTCCGGCTGGTGATCTGCCGCGAGGGGATGGCCAGGAACCAGGGGACAGCCAGCACGACCAGGCCGATGGCGCACATGGCCAGGAAGGGAATGACCTCATGTCCGGCCAGGATGTAGGAGGCGAACATGGGTCCCACGATGTAGCCCAAGGAGGCGGCCGTGTTGAGCAGGCCGAACATACGTCCGCTGAATGATGGCCCGGCCAGCTCAGCGGCCACCACCGGCTGGGAGATGCCCATCATGACCTCGCCCAGTCCGAAGATGGTGATTCCCAGTGAGGCCACGCTCAGGGCGCCGGGGGTGGAATCCAGGCGCAGGCCCAGGACGATGATCACCCAGGCCGCAGCCCAGAAGACCGGCACGGTGCGCAGCAGGCGCACATGGTTGGCGTCCTTGAGCCGGGGCAGCAGCACGATGTTCATGATGACCACCGAGAAGGTGTTGACCACGTCCACCACTGACAGGGACCAGCGGGGAATGTGCGGATCTGATATCAGAGTGGTGACCAGACCGGCGTCGAACTGGGAGTAGCCGAACAGGTCCATGAAGAAGGTGCCCAGGGTCAGCAGCGCCATGGAGGCCAGTACCCTGGTCAGGGAGCTGGTCCGCCCGCCGAAGGTCCCGTTGGCGGTTACGCTTTCTGCGCTGTCTGTCTGGCTGGCCTTTAGCGCATGGGTTGCCCCGGCGGATTCCTGGACGATCTCTCGCTCTGCCTTGGCCTTGAGCTCAGCCGTCAACCGTCGCAGCTGCCAGTGTCGTTCGATGACCAGCAAGGACAGGCTGAGCAGGGCGAATCCCAGGGCCCTGCCGCCAAAACCAATGCGATAGAGGAAGTCCTGACCTCCTGCAGCCAGCAGACCGCCTACAGCCGCTCCTAGGCCAATGCCCAGGTTGAGTTCGGCCTGGTTGATGCCGTAGACGATCCGGTGCTGCTCCCTGGTGGAGATCTGCGTCAGAATGCTGGCCCAGGAGGTCTGCATGCCCATCCCCAGGCCCGAGACGAAGGCTCCCGCCACTGCTGCCCGGTAGTCGTGGGCCATGGTGAAAATCAGGGGGCCGATGACCGAGAAGATCATGGCCGTGTGCATGGCCAGCCAGGAGGAGCGACGATCCGAGACCCAGCCGATGATGGGGTTGGAGATCAGGGACCCCACGGAGCTGATGGTCACCAGGAGGGCGGCCTCGCTCATGGTGGCACCCAAGGAGTGGGTGGCGAAGAGCAGCTCGATGGGCATGACCAGGCCGATGCCGAAGTTGCACATGAGGTCCACGATGAGCATGGCTCGCAGATATACGGGCAACTCCATGAACTCACGCAGCCAGCGCATCGGTTTCCACCTCCATCGGATCCGTTTTCATGCTTCTCCTCATTCTGGCCTGACCGCATGCCGGGATGCCGGGGCTGGCGTGTTGCCGTCTATAGGCGGGATGCAAAAAGGCCCGACCCTTCAGCAGGAAGGATCGGGCCACATGTGACCTGGCCGGTCAGCCAGCGTCAGCCGTCAGGTGAACTCAGATGTGGAAGTAGAGCTCGTACTCCAGGGGGGTGGGGGCCAGACGGGTCTGGTCCAGCTCGCCGCGCTTCAAATCCAGCCAGGTCTGGATCAGGTCATCGGTGAAGACGTCGCCCTCGCTCAGGAAGTCGTGATCCTCCTCCAAGGCGTTCAAAGCCTCCTCCAGGGAGCCGGGCACCTGCTTGATCTGGGCGTGCTCCTCCGGGGGCAGCTCATAGAGGTCCTTGTCGATGGGGGCCGGAGGCTCGGTGTGGTTGAGGATGCCGTCCAGTCCTGCCATCAGCTGGGCCGAGAAGGCCAGGAAGGGGTTGCAGGAGGGGTCGGGGGCGCGGAACTCGATCCGCTTGGCGGCAGGCGAGGTGCCTGCCAGGGGGATGCGGATGGCCGCCGAACGGTTCCTGGCCGAGTAGACCAGGTTGACCGGGGCCTCGTAGCCGGGCACCAGCCGCTTGTAGGAGTTGGTGGAGGGGTTGGTGAAGGCCAGGACGGACGAGGCATGTTCGATCAGGCCGCCCACATACCAGCGGGCGATGTCGGAGAGTCCGCCGTAGCCGTTCTCGTCGTAGAAGAGGGGCTTGCCATCCTTCCAGAGGGACTGATGGCAGTGCATGCCGGTCCCGTTGTCCCCGGCGATGGGCTTGGGCATGAAGGTGGCAGCCTTGCCGGCCAGGGCGGCGGTCTCGTGGACCACGTACTTGTACTTCATCAGGTCGTCGCCTGCATGCAGCAGGGTGTTGAAGCGATAGTTGATCTCCTGCTGGCCGGCGCCGCCCACCTCGTGATGGGAGCGCTCCAGAATCAGGCCCACCTTCTGCAGGTTGGCCACCATGTCGTCGCGCAGATCCTGGTAGTGGTCGATGGGCGGTACGGGGAAGTAGCCCTTCTTGACCCGGTTCTTGAAGCCGATGTTGTCGGAGCCGTCCTCCTCGACGTCGACGCCCGAGTTCCAAGGAGCCTCGATGGAGTCGACCTCGTAGAAGGAGCGTTGCATGCTGTTCTCGAAGCGGACCTTGTCGAAGATGAAGAACTCGGCCTCGGGGGCGAAGGAGGCCGTGTCGGCGATGCCGGTGGAGCGCAGGTAGGCCTCCGCCTTGGCGGCGATCTGCCGGGGGTCGCGCGAGTAGGGCTCGTCGGTCACCGGGTCGACAATGGAGAAGGCCACATTCAGCGTGCGATGACGGCGGAAGGGATCCAGGTAGGCAGTCTCTGGATCGGGAATCAGCTTCATATCCGATTCGTTGATGGCTTGGAAGCCTTGGACGGAGGAGCCGTCGAAGGCCATGCCGTCTGTGAAGGCGTCCTTGAGGAATTCGCTGGCGGGCACGGTGAAGTGCTGCTGGACCCCGATCAGGTCCGTGAACCTGACTGAGACATATTCCACGCCCTCCTGGTTGATCAGAGCTTCGCAATCGGCCTTTGACTTCAGTTCTCTCACTGAACTGCTCCTTTCGTGGAAACCGTAACGGTCACCCAGTCTAGGGGACCGGTTTTTTCAGCAATGCGCCGCTGAGGTTACGGGGGTGTTTCATGCGAAGGTCCCGGCGCCTCCCTGAGGGAGATGCCGGGACCTTGAAAACATCAGCGCCCGCGCATGGCCTTGCGGCTGACATGTATCTTGGTCGGATCGATGCCCTTGGGCACCCCCAGGGCGCTCTGCCGCTTTTGCAGGGTGACTAGCCGGTCGTTCAGGGTCTCCAGCTCGGTGGCGGTCAGCTTGACCTTCTTCTTGATCACGGTGCGCTGGAGCTTGTTGAGCGGTACCTGGTCAGGACCGTGGCCCACGCTGATCCGGTAGATGGGGATGGCCGACCCACGGGTGATGCGGCGGATCTTCTCCTCTTCGCGGTTCATGGCCTTGTTGACGCGGTTGTAGTCGCCCTCGGCTATCAGGTAGACCCCGGTTCGGCCGGTGCCCCTCCAGACGGCGTCCTTGGTCTTGGCATCAATCCATACAGGTTCCTGGGGGAAGGAGAAGCCCGCCTTGGAGATGCTGCTCAGCACGGCGGCGGCAGCGCCTGGACGACCCTCCATCTTGGCGTAGCCGACCTTGTCGGAGCGCCTGGTCAGGGTCATGGTGGCCAGAAGCAGGCCGACCATGATGCCCAGAAGCACGGTCAGGATCCAGGACAGCCAGCCAAAGTGAGCCAGCAGGCAGATCACCACTGCTATCAGTGTGGGCACCAGGATGGCCGCGGCCAGCAGCCAGGGAAGAGCCTTGTCCTCTGCGTAAGTGAATTGGTAGATCTTGACGATCTGACTGATCGTGCTGTTCTTCTTTTTTGTTTTTTTGCCCTTGGTGTCCTCTGTAGCCATGCCATCCTCACTCGGAAACGTTCACTGGTTGACCAGTCTACCGCATGCCTAACGCATGTTCAGGGGTCTGCCGTCAGCCTTGAGCAGGGCCTCTCCAATGGCTTCCGAGAAGGTGGGATGGGGATGGATGAGCCCGGCCGCCCGGTGCAGGGGGATCTGGTTGCCCACCAGCTGCTGGGCCTCGGCGATATTCTCGGAGGCCTGGGGGGAGACCATCTCCAGACCGACGACTATCTGCTTCTCCAGATCGGTGGCTTGGCAGGCGGTGATCAGGCTGAGGGTGCCCTGCAGGCCGCTCATGCGCATGCGCGAGTTGGCCATCATGGGGTAGATGGTCTCCTTGACCTGGTTCAGCGATGGATCATCCTCGGCCTCCTGCCGGCTGAAGCCCACAGCTGCGGCCTGTGGGGAGGAGAAGACCACGCGGGGGATGGTGGCCTCATTGACAGGTTCAGGATCCAGGCCAGAGGCGGCATCGGCCAGGGTGATGCCCTGCTGGAAGGCCCTGTGGGCCAGATGGTGACCAGGGGTGATGTCGCCCAGGGCCCAGACCCGGTCGCGGCTGGTGCGCCCCTGGGAGTCGGTCAGGACCTGACCCTGCTCGTCCAGGTCGATGCCCAGCTCCTTCATATGCTCGGGGTTGGTATTGGGGTCCCTGCCGATGGCCACCAGAACCAGATCGGTCTCGAGCGCTCCCGCCTGGCCCTTGTCGTCGGTCGGCTGGTAGTCGACCTGCATGCCTCCATCTGCGGGCAGACGGTGCCCGCCCGAGCAGCGGGCATGGGTGATGATCTGAATTCCCTGACGTTTCAGCTCCCGGGTCATGATCTGGCCGGTCCGCCGACCCCAGTGGGAGAGCACCCGGTCATGCCTGACCAGCAGGGTCACCTGGCAGCCGGCTTGGTTCCAAATGGTGGCGAATTCCAGGGCCACCGCACCTGAACCGATAATCAGCGCCCGGCGGGGGAAGGGCTTGAGGGTCAGCGCCCGGTCCGTGTCGATGACCAGATCATCGAAGGGGAGCTCCTCCAAGGGCCTGGCGTGAGACCCAGTGGCCAGGATGGTGTCGCAGGTGGTCAGCCGGGTTCGATTGCCGTCATCGTCGGTCACCTCCACCAGGCCGTCGCCGACGATGGTGCCGTGGCCTTGCACCACGGTGATGCCACGCTGCTTGAGCAGGCTGGACAGGCCGCCGGTCATGGCGTCCACCATCCGGTCCTGATAATCCTGGAGCTTCTGGTAGTCGATGCTGGCCGACCCGATATTGATGCCCATGGCGGCCCCGAGATCAGCCTGTTCGAGAACCTGGGTGGCTGTCAGCAGGGCCTTGGTGGGGATGCATCCGCGGTTCAGGCAGACGCCGCCGACCACAGGGGCCTGCTCGACCAGGGCCACCCGTCCGCCCAGCTCTGCCGTGCGCAGGGCTGTGGCATACCCGCCTGGGCCTGATCCGATAATGATGGTGTCGTACTGGCGGCTGTCGGCGTCCCATGGGTCAAGAGACTCTGTGCCGGGTTGGTTGATCGATTGCTGCATAACAATCCATGCTAGCCGTACCGGCTGGGAGAATGAAGAGCATTCGCACAATGCGGAGTGAGTGCAAAAACCGCCCGGAACCCAAAGGGCACCGGGCGGCATGACTACTCCTTCGTTTGGTATGTCAGGATAATCGGCTGTCAGTCGGGCCAGTGCCCGCGCTTGCTCTGATTGGGCTTGGGAACCCGCCACCGCCGGACCATCATGGCCCGTTGCCAGGCGTAGGAGGCCGAACGCGAACCTTTGGCCACCGAGCGCTCGCCGAACTTGTCGATCAGCAGGCGCTTGAGCTTGCGCCACATCAGCCAGGTATCGATCAGGGCAATGATCAGGTAGCCATAGAGCAGGACGGTCACCACCATGGTGAAGGTTGCATAGTGCTGAGGGCCCACGAACATGCCCATCAGAGTGGCGACGAACATAAGGATGATGGCCGGGAATATCCATTCCAGCAGATTGAAGCGGGCATCCACATAGTTGCGGATGTAAATCCTCCAGGGCAGGCGCTCCGACTTGGGCATGTGGTCGAGGTCGCCGGTCCTCATGGCTTCGTACTGGGCATCCTCACGGGCCCGGATCCGGGCCTTGGCGGCCTTGCGTGAGGCCTTGCGGTCCTTGGGGACCAGCGGGCGCAGGTTCCGGGCCTCAGCCTGCTTGCGCTTGGGTGTGGGGCGTCCCTTGCCTCGTGCTTCTTCAGTGGAGGCCGTCTGGTCCGCCTCCGCCTCTTTGTCCCGTCGATCCTTGCGTGAGAAGGGGTTCCATGTCATGCGAACAGGTTACGGTGACGCCTAGACTCGCAAGCATTGATTCGCAAGCAATCACAGGAGGTAACGATGGCGGAGCTGGGCCTGGAGACGATCCGCACACGTGTGCAGGACGATAGGAGCCGGATCGTCGATCTGCTCAAGGACAAGATCGCCCTGGCTTCGGTTTCGGCCAAGGGGATCACCGGGGATCACATGCGGCGATCGGCCGACTATGTGGCCGGGCAACTGCGGCAGGTGGGTGTAGATGCCCGGGTGGTCCAGGCCACCAATCCTGACGGGACCCCGGGCGCCTTCGAGGTGATCGGATCCCGGCAGGTGGACGACAAGGCCCCGACCGTTCTGCTCTACGCCCATCACGATGTGCAGCCGGTGCCCGATCCCTCCCAGTGGTCCACTGACCCCTTTGCCGGCGTGGAGAAGGAGGGACGGCTCTACGGACGCGGATCGGCCGACGACGGTGGCGGCATCGCCATTCACTCGGGTGCCCTGCACGCCCTGGGCAAGGACCTGCGCGTCAACGTCAAGGTCTTCATCGAGGGTGAGGAGGAGATGGGCTCGCGCAGCTTCATCCCCTTCCTCCAGGCTCATCGGGACGATTTCGCCTCGGATCTGATCATCGTGGCCGACTCGGGCAACTGGTCGGCGGACACCCCCAGCCTGACCACCTCCCTAAGAGGGAATGCGGACCTGGATGTCACGGTCACAGTCCTTGAGCACCCGGTTCACTCCGGGCAGTTCGGCGGGCCCATCCTGGATGCCAACACCCTGGCCGCCATGCTGATCGCCTCCATGTATGACGACCAGGGTCAGCTGGCGGTGCCCGGCCTGGAGGGCGGACAGCCCATAGGCGGCCTGCAGCGTGACCTGGACCAGGCCCAGCTGCGTGCGGATGCCGGCGTGGTGGACTCCTACCGGCTGGCCGGAACCGACTCCCTGGCCTCCCGGCTCTGGACCAAGCCTGCAGCGGCGGTGATCGGCTTCGATGCCCACCCGGTGGAGGGCTCATTCAACGTGCTGGCTGATACGACCCGCTTCCGCATTTCCCTGCGCACTGCGCCCACCCAGCGCCCTGAGCAGGCCGCGCAGGCCTTGGCTGATTTTTTGATCGCCCATGCTCCTCAGGGGGCCAGGGTGGAGGTCACGCCCGGCGACATGGGCATGGGATGGGCCATGGATGCCGACAGCCCGGTGGTCCGGCAGGCCGAGGAGGCCATGCGGCAGGCCTTCGGACGGGACCCGGTCAACAAGGGCGAGGGCGGATCCATCCCCTTCATCCCCGAACTCAAGCGGCTCTTCCCTGAGGCCCAGGTCCTGGTGACCGGCCCAGAGGATCCCCAGTCCAACGCCCACAGCCCGAACGAGTCCATCTCCCTGCAGGGGCTGGTCGACAACATCATCACCGAGGCCCTGCTGCTGGATTTCCTTGACCACCGTATGTTCTAAGATGGCCAGTGACACGGGGGCCGTATGCCTATGGGCGTGCGGCTGAGAGGAGGCTCAGCCTCAACCGGACGAACGTTTACCGGGTAATGCCGGCGCACGGATGTCACTGGACCCGTGCCTGAACGGGATGGCGCTCACAGGGAGCGCCCCGAGGAAAGGCACAAGATCATGACCGATGGTCATTTCATCAACAACACTGCTTCCGGATCGGAGCCGGAGTCCGAGCGGACTCCCTCCCAGGTCAGGACCCCCTCCCGACGGTGGAGGGTGGTGGATATCGCCGTAGCCTCGGTCATCGGGGTGGCCTCCGCAGTCATCTACTGGGTGGTCGCCATGGTGACCACCATTCCCTGGTCATTCCTGGACGGGGTCGTGCCCGGTCTGGGGGGCATTCTCAACGGTCTTTACCTGTTTGCCGGACCCTTGGCATCGGTCATCGTGCGCAAGCCGGGGGCGGCCGTCTATGCCGAGCTGGTCGCAGCCATCCTGGAGTCGCTGCTGGGCAGCCAATGGGTGCCTGTGGAGACCATACTGATTGGTCTGCTTCAGGGCTTCATGGCCGAACTGGTCTTCATGCTGCTGCGTTACCGGCGTTGGAACATGTCCACGGTGGCACTGTCAGGCGCTGCCGCTGGTTTCGGCTGCTGGCTGTACTCCTTCTGCACGCACCTGCAGGCCATCAACCTGACCGGCCCCTATGGGGTGATCTATCTGATAGCCACCCTGATCTCGGGCGCTCTGATCGCTGGAGTGCTGGTCTGGTACCTCTACAAGGCCATTGCCGCCACCGGGGCTCTGGACCGTTTCGCCTCCGGCCGCGATATTCGTACGGCCGGGAAGTAGAGGTCTGGGCGTGGATCGGAGCATCCAGGACAACCCCTACCGACCCGCAGCCTTGGAGCTGCGCGGTTGGGGTTATCGGCATGCCTATCGGAATCACTTCGCCGTCAGGGACCTCTCCCTGAGCATTCCTGCAGGTCAGCGGGTGCTGCTGCTGGGAGCCTCCGGCATTGGCAAATCGACCATCCTCGAGGGTGTGGCCGGGCTTCTGGGCGATCATGCCCCGCAGAGCGGTCAGGATCAGGTCGAGGATGACGAAGGCGGGGTGACCCAGGGCCAGGTCCTGATTGACGGCAATCCCGCCGTCTCCAGCCGGGGGCGTGTGGGGCTGGTCCTGCAGGATCCGGATGCCCAGGCCATCTTTCAGCGGCTTGGTGACAATGTGGCCTTCGGGCCCGAGAACATGGGGCTGCCCCGAGAGGAAATCTGGCCACGGGTGCAGAGGGCCATGGCCGAGGTGGGTTTGGCTGACCTGCAGCTGACCCGGTCCACCATGCATCTAAGCGGAGGGCAGATGCAGCGTCTGGCCCTGGCCGGCGCCCTGGCCATGCAGCCTGGGCTGCTCCTGCTGGATGAGCCCACGGCCAACCTGGATCCCATCGGCGTCGACCAGATTGTCGGCGCCGTCAGGAAGGTCCTGGACCGGCAAGGCTCGACCATGATTCTGGTCGAGCACCGGGCAGGTCCATGGATGGATATGATCGACCGGGTCATCGTGCTTGGGCTGGGCGAGGTTGAAGACAGCACCGGCGGATCGGGCGCTGCGACCTATCGCAAGACGGTGATCATGGCCGACGGCAGCCCCCAGGAGGTATTCACTGATCCGGGATTGGACCTGGCCTCACTGGGCATCTGGGTTCCCGAAGCTTATAGGAGCGCCAGGGATTCGCTTCCTGAGCTTGGAGGGTCCAGGGTCAGGTCCGGGCAATCCGATCCCGGCCAGGATGATCATCCCGTCCTGCTGGCCGCTCAGGATCTGGCGGTGGGCCGTCAGGGCAAGGCAGTGGCCGAGCATATCGATTTGGAATTCAGGGCCGGTCAGATCACCGCCTTGGTCGGAGCCAACGGAGCCGGCAAGTCCACGCTGGCCATGACCCTGGCCGGTCTGCTGGAGCCAGTGGCCGGTTCGGTCCTTGCCCAGGACCGCCTGCTCCGGGAATCCCAGGGGCAGACGCCTGCCGAGCCCGAGCCCATCCGATGGACCTCATCCCAGCTGGCGGCGCGCATCGCCTATGTCTTTCAGAATCCCGAGCATCAGTTCGCCCGGGGCACGGTCTTGGATGAGGTCAAGTTGGCTCCAATCCGCACTGGTATGAGCGAGGGCCGGGCCCAGGCTCGCGCCCTGGAGCTGCTGGACCGTTTCAGGCTGAGGCAGTACGCGCATGCCAACCCTTACACGCTCTCGGGCGGTGAGAAGCGGCGGCTCACCGTGGCCTCGGCCCTGGCCGCCGCACCTCAGATGCTGATTCTTGACGAGCCTACCTTCGGTCAGGACAGGAACACCTGGGTCAGCATGGCCCAGCTGATTGCAGACCTGCGCGACCAGGGAGCCTGCATCATCCTGGTCACCCACGACCGGGAGCTGGTCCAGGCCCTGGATGCCCGTCTGGTGGAGATGACGCCTCCGGGAGCCCAGAAGGCCGTCTGGCCTGTATCAGAGTCAGATTTGCAGGCCCGTCAGAAGACTGTTGCGGCCAGACTGACCGTCACGCCCATGGATCAGCGGGACGAGCCGGTCAAGCCGGCCAGCCGGTCGCCATACATAGCCTCCATCAATCCGGCCTTCCGTCTGATCGGGGCTTTCCTGGCGGCTCTGCCCCTGCTGATCAGCCTGGACCCGGTCTCGGCCACGACGGCACTGATCCTGGAGTTCCTGATGCTGGGCGCGGCAGGCTTCACACCCCTGCGGGTGGTCAGATCCACCTGGCCCATCTTCCTGGGAGCGCCCGGCTCGGCCCTGGCGATCATCCTCTACGGCAAGAGCGGCGGCGCCACCTACTGGCAGTGGGGCATGATCCACATCACCCAGCGGTCGTTGGATCTGGCCCTGGCCACCGCGCTGCGAATCCTGGCCATCGGGATTCCCGCCATCATCACCGTGCTGGGAATAGACGCCACCGATCTGGCCGATGCCTTCAGCCAGGTGCTCCACCTGCCTGATCGCTTCGTCTACGGCGGGCTGGCCGGCATGCGGCTCTTCACCGTTCTCAAGGATGACTGGTCGGCCCTGACCGCCTCGCGCCGCAGTCGCGGGCTGGGCGATGAGAACCGTTTCAAGGCCTTTATGCCCCAGGCCTTCGCCCTGCTGGTCCTGTCCATCAGGCGTTCGACGACCTTGGCTACGGCCATGGAGGCCAGGGGTTTCGGCGGCAGCACACCGCGCACCCATGCCAGGGTTTCCCAGATCAGACCACGTGACACCGGTTTCCTGCTCATATGCCTGGCTGTGCCTGCAATCTCCCTGACCCTGGCTGCCCTGACCGGCTCCATCGCCTTCTTCGGCAACTGATCGTCAGGGATTTCCGCAGGCTCCAGATATGGAGGAACCCCGGTCCTTTCCGCCTCCCGCAGAGAGGGGAAAGGACCGGGGTCCGCCTGTGGTCGGAAGCGCTGGTCTTTTACCTGGCCAGAGTGGTGTTGATGTTGCGCACCTCGTCGAAGCGCTTGGAGGCATCCTCCCAGTTGACGATGTGCCACCAGGCCTTGACGTAGCTGGCCCGGTCGTTCAGGTACTCCAGGTAGTAGGCGTGCTCCCAGAGGTCCAGCAGGACCAGCGGGAAGATGGTGACGGGCAGGTTGCCCTGGTGGTCGTACATCTGCAGGGTGACCAGGCGCTCGCCCAGGGTATCCCAGGCAAGGACGGCCCAGCCGGAGCCCTGGATGCCGGCGCACATGGACTCGAAGTAGGTCTGGAAGCCCTGGAAGGACCCGAACTGGTCCTCGATGGCGGCCTTGAGCTCGCCAGTGGGCTCCTGGCCGATGGCCGGGGCCATGTTCTTCCAGAAGATGGAGTGGTTCTTGTGCCCGGCCAGGTTGAAGGCCAGGTTCTTCTCCAGCAGGTTGGACTGAGCCACGTTGCCGGACTCGGCCGCGTCGTGGATCTGCTCCAGGGCCTTGTTGGCACCGTTCACATAAGCCTGATGGTGCTTGTCATGGTGCAGCTCCATGATCTTGCCGGACACGTACGGCTCCAGCGCCGAGTAGTCGTAGGGCAGATCGGGAAGTGTGTATACGGGCATATCGTCTCCTCACAATGATTCTGGCTAAGCCAGACGAGTGATGGTCGGTCTGCGCCAGACCAACAACGGACGTGGTCGACCCGACCGGTTCTTTAACACTAGCCCCTTGTCCGAGGAGCACAAGGGGCGCAGGCCTTTCTTTCAGTGAACTTTCCCACAGATGCGGGCTCATCAAGGTTCGTCAGCCGTGCTTTCGACTGCCGAGGCTAGAGTTGTGCCCATGCCCTTTGATGACTCCCTTCTTGACAATCCCCGTGCCCAACGAATTCGCCGTCTGGCTGAATTGCAGGATCGGCGGGCCCGGCATCGACATGGCCGCTTTCTGATAGAGGGTCCGCAGAGCGTGCGCGAGGCGGTTCGCTGGCGTCCCGACCTGCTGACTGACCTCTATATTCAGGCGGATGAGTCCTCTTCTATAGATAAGGGCGTTCATCCGCGGCCGCTCAACGAGACCGCAGGCGCCATCATGGAGCAGGCCCGGGAGCTGCCTGACTGCTATGGGCACTTCGTCTCCGCCAGGGTCATGCATGCCATCAGCGGCAATGCGCAGGGGATCCTGGCCCAGGCGCGGACTGATGGATTTTTGGCCCAAGCGACGGACCTTGACGATCCCCGGAGCCTGACGGGGGAGGGGCCCGACCTGGTGGCAGCTTTCTGGCAGATCCGTGATCCAGGCAATGCCGGAACCGTCATTCGCACGGCCGATGCTGCGGGCTGCCGGGCAGTCATCCTGGTGGATCAGTGCGTGGAACCGACCAATCCCAAGGTCATTCGCTCTACGGCTGGCTCGGCCTTTCACATACCCCTGGCGACCATGGGCACTGAGGACTTCCTGGCCCTGTGCAGACAGCAGGGCCGGGCCATGGTGGCGGCCGATGTCTATGGCACGCCGGACAAACCGGTCCGCTCCCTGGATGATTTGATGGCGAGCGGTGCCTTGTCCAAGACAGACACGGCGGGTCAACCCATGGCCCTGCTCTTCGGCAATGAGGCACGTGGGCTGCCCAATGAGCTGCTGGAGTCCATGGATCAGATCGTTCGCATACCCATATACGGGCGGGCTGAATCGCTCAATCTGGCTACCTCGGCGGCGGTGCTGCTCTACGCCATGGCCATGTCGAGTCGTATTGAAAGAATGTGAAGGCGTCAACGACCGGGATTTCCGCTGATTTGCGGCCCGGACACGGCATTGGCAACAGTGGAAAGGTCCATGGTGGCACAGGAAGAATTCGACCCCGCGGCGATGACCGACGAGGTCAACGAGGGCATCGGCAGGATTCGCGAAGCCTCCGATCTGGAAGAGCTCAAGGCGATCAAGGCCAAGTATGCGGGGACAGGTTCCGCCCTGGCCGGATCCGGCCGGATCATCGGACGGCTGCCAGCGGATCAGAAGAAGACCGCCGGGCGTCTGGCAGGCAAGCTCAAGGCTGACTTTGGCCGCGCCTACGGGCTCAAGGAGCGGCAGCTGCGCCAGGAGGAGGAGTCCCGCCGCCTGGCCGCCGAGCAGGTGGATATGACCCTGCCGGTCAACCGCCGTCCCCAGGGCGCCCGCCACCCGCTGTCCAAGCTCATGGAGGACGTGGAGGACTTCTTCGTCTCCATGGGTTGGAGCATCGCCCAGGGTCCCGAGCTGGAAGCCGAGTGGTACAACTTCGATGCGCTCAACTTCGGCCCTGACCATCCTGCCCGCCAGATGCAGGACACCTTCTACGTCAAGGGCAACCAGGCCAGGGATGCCGCCGGTTTCGTCGGCTCCAACATGGTCATGCGCACCCATACCTCGCCCGACCAGGCCCGTTCCCTGATAACCCGTGGCGTGCCGCTCTACGTGGCCTGCACGGGCAGGGTCTTCCGCACCGATGAACTGGATGCCACCCACACCCCGGTCTTCCACCAGTGCGAGGCCATCGCCGTCGATGAACACCTGACCATGGCCGATCTCAAGGGCACCCTGGACAAGCTCGCCGTGGCCATGTTCGGCCCCGAGGCCCGGACCAGACTGAGGCCCTCATACTTCCCCTTCACCGAGCCCAGCGCCGAGATGGACCTCTGGTTCCCCGACAAGAAGGGTGGCCCCGGATGGATCGAATGGGGAGGCTGCGGCATGGTCAACCCCAATGTTCTGAGGTCGGCCGGCGTGGACCCGCAGCGCTACTCAGGCTTCGCCTTCGGTGTGGGCATGGAGCGCACCCTGCTCCTGCGCCACGACATCAACGACATGCACGACCTGGTCGAAGGCGACGTGCGGTTCAGCCAGCAGTTCGAGATGGGGGAGTGACCGTCAGATGCCAATGGTAGATATCGACTGGCTCAAGGAGCATGTGCAGGTCCCCGAGGATCTGACCTATGAACAGCTGGCCAAGGACCTGGTCCGGGTCGGTCTGGAGGAAGAGGACATCCACCAGTCCACGGTGACCGGCCCCATTGTGGTCGGCTATGTGGTGGATGCCGAGCCCGAGCCCCAGAAGAACGGCAAGACCATCAACTGGTGCCATGTGGATGTGGGCGAGCAGTACAACGCCGTGGACGACCAGGGCCGCAAGGTGCCGCGTGGCATCGTCTGCGGGGCCCCCAACATGGCTGCGGGGGAGAAAGTGGTGGTGACCCTGCCGGGGGCCGTCCTGCCTGGGGACTTCCGCATCGAGCCGCGCAAGACCTATGGCCACCTCTCGGACGGCATGTGCGCCTCCGAGCGTGAGCTGGGACTGGGTTCGGACCATCAGGGCATCATCCTGCTGCGCAACTACGGGTTCACCCCCGAGCAGTACGAACAGTTCAAGCCCGGTGACGATGCCATGAGCCTCCTGCATATGAATAGGCCCGTGCTAGAGATCAACATCACCCCGGACCGTGGCTACGCCTTCTCCTACCGGGGGGTTGCCCGCGAATACCACCACTCCACGGGCGCTGAGTACACGGATCCGGTGATTGAGCTGAACAAGACCGTGCCAGCCTCCGCAACGCAGGAGGATCAGGCTCCGCTGGCGGTGCATGTTGAGGACGACAATCCCATTCATGGTCAGCCCGGATGCGACCGCTACTACCTGCGGGCCCTGACCGGGTGCGACCCCAAAGCCGCCACACCCAGCTGGATGCGTCGTCGGCTGGTTCGGGCCGGCATGCGCTCCATCAGCCTGCCGGTGGACATCACCAACTACGTCATGCTGGACCTGGGCCAGCCCCTGCATGCCTACGATCTGGACAAGCTCAGCGGCCCCATCGTCGTCCGCAGGGCCAGGCAGGGCGAGCACCTGACCACCCTTGATGGCAAAGATCGCGAGCTCAGCACCGAAGATCTGCTCATCACCGACTCGCCCGAGGGGCATGAGGGTTCCCGCATCCTGGGTCTGGCCGGGGTTATGGGCGGCCTGTATGGAGAGGTGACCGATCAGACGAAGAACATCCTGATCGAGTCCGCCCACTTCGACCAGGTGACCATCGCCCGGACCGCCCGTCGCCACAAGCTGCCCTCGGAGGCCTCCAAGCGCTTTGAGCGTGGGGTGGATCCGCAGATGCAACCGGCCGCTGCAGCCATGGCCGCCGATCTGTTGCATCGCCTTGCCGGTGGCCAGGACCTGGATGCTCCGTTGGATTTGAACCAGACCAAGCCCATGCCGGTCATCGACTTTGCCGTCAGCGAGGTGGCACGTTTGACCGGACTGGAGGTGGAGCCCCAGCGCATCGTGGCCATTCTTCGAGACATTGGCTGCACGGTCCAAGGTGATCCTCAAGACCGGCTGTCGGTGACTCCGCCAACCTGGAGGCCCGACCTGGGCGAGGGCTGCGACCTGGTCGAGGAGGTGGCCCGCCTGGTGGGCTATGACCGCATCCCTGTCACCGTGCCATCGCCCAAGGTGTCAGGTGCGGTTGGTCTGACCGATCGCCAGCAGCGCCGCCGTTGGGTGGCTGACACCCTGGCCGAATATGGGCTGACCGAGGTTCTGGACTACCCGTTCGTCGGCGACAATGATTTCAAGGCCTTCGGCATGGATCCTGATGAGGTTCATGTCAACAGCGTGGAGCTTGCCAACCCCATGGCCGCTGACAGGCCCTATCTAAGGCAGAGCCTGCTGCTGCCGCTGGCCAACACCGTGGAGCGCAACCTTCGACGTGGCAACACGGATGTGCGTCTCTTCGAGATCGGCTACGTCTTCCGTCGCGATCCCAAGGCTCCTGCGGTGCCCACCCTTCCGGGCGGTGTGCGGCCCAGCGACGAGGATCTGGCCCGCCTGGACCAGGGTCTGCCAGAGCAACGGCTGCATGTGGCAGCCTTGCTGACCGGCCGTGCCCAGGAGGATGGCTGGCTCAAGGACAGCAGGGATGTGGACTGGACCGATGCAGTCGAATCGGCTCGTCGTGTTCTGGACAGGCTGGGAGCACACTATCGGCTGGAGCAGCCCCCGGCCGAGCAGGTGCCCGACCAGTGGCATCCGGGCCGTACCGCCAGGCTGGTCCTGGATGACGGCACGCTTGTCGGCATGGTGGGCGAGCTGCATCCTCGGGTTGATCAGGCTCTGGGCTTCCCCGCCCACTCGGCCGCCTTCGAGCTGAGTCTGGACATGGTGCTGGATCACCTGGACTACACGCCCCTGCAGGCTAAGCCGGTCTCGACCTTCCCGCCGGTCCGTCAGGATCTGGCCTTCACCGTGCCGGAAACGGTTTCGGCCGCCGACCTGACTTCCGCCATCAGAGAAGCGGCTGGGTCTAGTCTTGAATCCATCGAGCTGTTCGACGTTTTCACTGGCGATCAGATCGGTGAACATGCAAAATCGCTGGCCTTCGCAGTCACCTTCCGCGCCCCGGACCGTACCTTGACGTCCGAGGACAGCGAATCCCTGCGCCAGGCCATCGTTGACAAGACTGCAGGTCTGGGCGCCGTGCTGCGTGCCTGACCGGGCATCGAGGGGACCGAGGGACATGACGGATTCTCAAGAACAGGGCACAGCCGGTGGACCTGACCGCCAGGATCATGATGGGGGCGACCAGCCCTTGTACGGCGCACGCGCCGATCGTTATCCAGGATGGAATCCGTACATCTACGGTCGCCCAGATCCTGAATCCAAGACCAAGAAATCGGATTCGTCCCAAGGCAACCCCGCCAACCAGCCTATGCCCATGGCGGGGCAGCCGGGTCCCGGTCGCGGCGGAAATCCTGGGAATCCTGGGAATCCTCAGGCCCGTCCCGGCGCTCCGGTCTGGCCTCCCCAGGGCATGCCCGATCTGAACGACCCCTCCCAAAATCCGGTCTATGGCCACTGGGATCCCTGCGCCATCATCGCCTTCCTCATGGCCCTCTTTTTGCCCATGCCTGTGATTCCCGCTTTGCTCGGCGGCGTTTCCATGTATCGGACCCGCAAATTGCACATGAAGGGCTATGGATTGGCCATGGCTGCCCTGATCATCAACCTGCTCTTCACGCTGGCCTGGATCTGGCTGCTGGTCAACGGGGTCTCCCTGAACGACTTCTACCAGCAGATGATGCCGTCGCCCTCGACGGGTGGCGGCGGCTCAGGCGGGGATGGTGTCAGCGCCTGACATTTAAGCAGGGGGTCATTCAGATGGGCTTGGATATCAATATTGTCGTATTCGACGGGTTTGAACCCTTGGATGTTTTCGGCCCCTTTGAGGTTTTCATCAACACTGATGGCGCCCGGGTGCGGCTTTTCTCCTTGGACGGTCCTGGAGTGAAAGTCGGGGAGGGCGGCGTCAGGGTCGAAGCTCTAGGACTCGAAGCGATTGATCCCAAGGGAGTTTTGCTGATACCCGGCGGTTCTGGCACGCGAACTCTGGTTGGAAATGACCAATGGATTGGGCAGCTGGCAGGTCTGGCTGCCCAGTCGCCGCAGGTAATGACGGTCTGCACAGGCTCGGCTCTCTTGGCTGCCGCCGGTGTGCTCGACGGTCGGCGTGCAACCTCCAATGACTTGGCCTTTGACTGGGTCGTCGGCACGGGGGAGCGTGTGGACTGGATCAAAGATGCCCGCTGGGTGGTCGATGGAAAGTTTCGCACCTCTTCGGGTATCTCGGCCGGCATCGATATGGCCCTGGCCTTTGTGGAGGACACATGCGGGCCCGATGCTGCGGACAAGGCCAGTACGCAGATGGAATACATCCGCAACCGAGATTCCGGTTATGACCCCTTCGCATAGGTGACAGTGTCGCGCAGCTAAAGCAGGTGCATAGCGACACGCCGAATTGCATAAATATGCGTTTTACTGCATGAGTATGTATGATGGTGCCCGATGAAGGGAGCACTCATGCGGCAATACACGGTGGCTGTGGCGGGAGCTTCGGGGTATGCCGGATCGGAGATGATCCGTCTATTGGCGGCCCATCCAGCCTTTCAGGTATGCACGGTCACCGGTCATGGTTCGGCTGGCCGGTTGCTGGGGGAGTTCTCTCCCAACCTGCCGGAGTCGCTGGCCTCGTTGCAGATTCAGGATACGAAGCCGGATATCTTGGCCGGCCATGATCTGGTGGTTCTGGCCCTGCCTCACGGGGCTTCTGGCCTCCTGGCCGAACAGCTGGATCCGCAATCGCTGATGGTCGACTTGGGGGCTGATCACCGGCTGGAGGATCCAGGCGACTGGCAAGACTACTACGGCGGACCTTTCTCAAGCCCGTGGACCTATGGGATGCCTGAGCTGCTCAACCCGGGTGGTGGCCGCCAGCGTCAGCTGCTTGGACAGACTCGGCGGATCGCTGGTCCCGGCTGCAATGTCACGGCAGTCACTCTGGCCTTCCAACCCGCTTTGGCTGCCGGACTGGTGCAGACCGATGATCTGGTGGCCGACCTTGCTGTCGGCTACTCGGGCGCCGGGCGCTCGGGCGGCAGAATGGATCTGCTGGCAGCCCAGGCCATCAATTCGGCCCATCCCTACTCGGTCGGAGGCACCCATCGGCATATCCCTGAGATTCTGCAGAACCTGCGCAAGGCCGCAGCTGCGGACCCCAACCTCGGGGGTCTTGGCAAACAATCCATCCGCTTGGGGCTGACCCCCATACTGGTCCCCATGTCAAGGGGGATTCTGGCTGTGGTCTCAGCCAAGCTGAGCGCGCGTGGACAGAGCATGGGTATGGCTGATATTCGTTCCGTCTGGGAAGAGATCTATACCGACGAGCAGTTTGTCGATCTGCTCCCCGAGGGCAGGCTTCCCTCCACGGCCGATGTGTATGGCTCCAACCGGGCCCAGGTCCAGGTCGCTGTGGACCAGCGCGCCGACCGCCTCTACGCTTTCGCCGCCATCGACAACCTGACCCGGGGCACCGCAGGCCAGGCCCTCCAGGCCGTGAATCTGGCTCTGGGCCTGTCCGAGGAGACCGGATTGACAACCATAGGAGTGGCACCATGAGCATCACCTACCCTGCAGGCTTCCGGACCGGCACGGCCATCGCCCATCGTCCGGGAGGCTCACAGCGCCGCAACCTGGCCTTGGTCGTCAACAGCGGACCCATGGACACGGCTGTGGGGGTCTTCACACCCAATCGTTTCCGGGCCGCTCCGGTCGTCTGGACCAGCAGGATCCTTGAAGATGGCCGTGCTGGAGCCGTGGTCATCAACTCCGGCAATGCCAACGCTTGCACGGGCCCCGAGGGCCTGGACCAGGCCAGGGCCATGGCCGAGCGGACAGGCGAGAAACTGGGCCTGCCCGCCGAGCGGGTTGCCGTCTGCTCCACAGGGATCATCGGCCATCTGCTGCACCTGGACTCCATCTTGACCGGCATTGACCAGGCTGCCCAGGGGCTGTCGGCCAGTCAGGAGGCCGGCGAAGAGGCCGCCAAGGCCATATTGACCACCGACACCTGCACCAAGACCGTGGCTGTGGACGGTTCCGGCTGGCGGCTGGGCGGCATGGTCAAGGGTTCCGGGATGATCGCCCCGCAGTTGGCCACCATGATCTGTGTAATCACCACTGATGCCATTCTGGAGCCGGAACAGGCTCGCCAGGCCCTGTCCGAGGCTTGCCGGCTCAGCTTCAACCGGATCGACGTGGACGGGTGCATGTCCACCAATGACACCGTCCTGCTGATGGCCTCCGGGGCCTCAGGAGTACGGCCTGATCCCGACCAGTTCCAGGAGAAGCTCGGTCAGGCCTGCGCGGACCTGGCGCATCGGATTGTGGCCGACGGCGAGGGCAGCAGGCATCGGATCCGTATCCGTGTGGATGGTGCCGAGAGCGAGGATGCAGCCCTTGCCTGCGCACGGGCGGTCTCCGGCTCCACACTGCTCAAGTGCGCGGTGGCCGGTGAGGATCCCAACTGGGGCCGAGTGGTGTCCTCCCTGGGCACCGTGCCGGTTTCGACGGCGGCCTATGACCCGGCCCATGTGGATGTCAGCTTCAACGGCATCAAGGTCTGCCAGGGCGGCCGTCCCGGTCAGGATCCGGAGCTGGTCGACCTGCACGTCCCAGAGGTTCATATCGACATCGACCTTGGTCAGGGCGACAGCCAGGCCACGGTATGGACCGATGATCTGACCCACGAATACGTGACCATCAATGCCGACTACCACACCTGACAGGAAGCCTGATCGGGCGCGCTGCCAAGAGCCGCAGCAAACGGAAGATGGTCATAAGGAAAGGGGAAGAGGATGGCGGATGACGAGCAGGATGCCGAAGCTGAAACAGCCTTGGACGATGCCCGCAAGGCCCAGGTGCTCATCGAGGCCCTGCCCTGGCTGGAGGAGTTCGCCGGTCAGAGGATCGTAGTCAAATACGGCGGCCATGCCATGGTGGACGACCATCTGCGTCAGTGCTTCGCTCAGGACATGGTCTTCCTGAGGCAGGTGGGCATGCATCCGGTGGTGGTGCACGGGGGCGGCCCGCAGATCTCCCGCATGCTCCAGGCCCTGGGCATCCCCTCGGTCTTCCGCGGCGGCCTACGGGTGACCACACCGGAGACCATGAAGGTGGTTCGCATGGTGCTGACCGGACAGGTAGGCAGGGATCTGGTCGGTGCCATCAATGCTCACGGTCCCATGGCGGTCGGCCTGTCAGGGGAGGATGCCGGCCTGTTCAGTGCGGCCCGCCGCTCCGGCATGGCGGATGGCCGACCAGTCGACCTGGGCCTGGTGGGCGAGGTCGTGGGCGTGGATGCCTCGGCCGTCGAGGATCTGATCGACGCCGGTCGGATTCCCGTCGTCTCCTCTGTGGCTCCTGACGAGCAGGATCCCACCCAGGTGCTCAATGTGAATGCCGACGCGGCCGCATCCGCTCTGGCAGTAGCTCTGGGGGCCCGGAAGCTGGTCATTCTCACCGACGTGGAGGGACTGTATGCCAACTGGCCCCAGGCCGACTCCCTGGTCTCCAGCATCGGCGTGGACCGGCTTGAGGACATGTTGGAGGACATGCATGAGGGGATGCGCCCCAAGATGGAGGCCTGCCTGCAGGCCGTGCGATCCGGAGTGGGCGAGGCCCACGTCATCGACGGGCGGCGGCCGCATTCCATGCTCAACGAGATATTCACCCGCAACGGCATCGGCACAGTGGTCGTGCCGGGCCGGGACATGATCATGAGGAGGAGCCATGACGAAGGCTGATGCACCTATGAGGACTCCTCAGGGGCCGCAGAGCAGTCAATGGGCAGACCGCTATGATCGCGTCCACATGCGGGTCTTCGGACGGCCGGGCAGGGTCATGGACCATGGCCGAGGCGCCTGGATCTGGGACCTGGACGGCAACCGCTATCTGGACATGATGGCCGGAATCGCGGTCAATGCCCTGGGCTACGCCCATCCGGCCTGGAACAAGGCCCTGGCTGAGCAGGCCGGGAAGATGGCCCACATCAGCAACTTCTTCGCCTCCCAGCCTCAGATCGAGCTGGCCGAACGACTACTGGATCTGGCTCAGGCCCCGGAGGGATCCCGTGTCTTCTTCGCCAACTCGGGAACCGAGGCCAATGAGGCGGCCATCAAGCTTGCCCGGCTGCATGGCGCTCGCATGGGCGGTCACCCTGGCCGGATCCTGGCTCTGACCCATAGTTTCCACGGCCGCAGCATGGGCTCCTTGAGCCTGACATGGAAACCTGCCATTCGTGAGCCCTTCCAGCCCCTGGTCCCGGGCATGGGCTTCCTGCCGGCAGAAGACGGCGAGGCTATGGAGGAGGCCTTCGCACAGGGGGAGACCTCAGGAGAGCCGGTGGCCGCCGTCATTCTGGAGCTCATCCAGGGGGAGGCCGGGGTGCTGCCGCTGGATCCTGACTACGTTCGGCAGGTGCGTGAGCTTTGCAGCCGGTACGGAGCCCTGATGATTTTGGACGAGGTGCAGACCGGCATAGGCAGGACCGGCCACTGGTTCGCCTTCCAGGACCGGAGCCTGTCCGGAGGAGCCTGCCCTGACGTGCTCACCTTCGCCAAGGGGGTGGCAGGCGGCTTCCCCATGGGCGGGATGATTACCTTCGGCTCTGGGCCATCAGGTCTGCTGACCCCTGGCATGCACGGGTCCACCTTCGGCGGCAATCCCCTGGGATCGGCCCTGGCACTGACCACCTTGGAGACCATCCAACGGGAGGGCCTGCTGGAACGGGCACGGCAGATGGGCGAGAGGCTGCGCGCTGGCCTTACCGACTGCGGCAATCCCCTCTATAACCAGGTCAGAGGCAGAGGGCTGCTGGATGCGGTCCAGCTGAGCGCCCCCTGTGCCGGGGATCTGGCCTCCTGGGCCCTGGATCACGGGCTGATCGTCAACGCTGTGGCCCCTGATGCCCTGCGTCTGGCCCCGCCCCTGATCATCCAGGCCGACCAGAACGACCTGGCCGTGGATATACTGTCCAAGGCTCCGGTCAGTCTCGAGGAAGGGCTTGCAACAGGATGATCAGTGAGATCAGCCATCAATGACGTACATGATCATAGCGATAGGGAGGCAGAGATGAACAGCGGTTTGCGGCACATGCTGCGTGACGATGACCTCAACCATGAGGAGCAGTTGGAGGTTCTTCGACTGGGCATGGCCTTCAGGGCAAATCCCTATTTATCTCAGCCCTATCAGGGCCCCCAGGCCGTGGCCATCATCTTCGACAAGCCCAGCACGCGCACCAGAACCAGCTTCTGCGTGGGTGTGGCCCAGCTGGGCGGCTATCCCATGGTCATCGACAGCTCTGGCTCGCAGCTGGGCCGTGGCGAGCCCGTGGCGGACACCGCCAAGGTGCTGACGCGGATGACGTCCACCATAGTCTGGCGCACCTTTGGCCAGGATCGGGTGGAGACCATGGCTGCCCATGCCAGTGTGCCTGTCATCAATGCGCTGACCGACTCCTTCCACCCCTGCCAGGTTCTGGCCGACTTCCTGACCCTGGCCCAGCACCGGGGCGGGGTCGATGCCCTGGCTGGCATGACCATCGCCTACCTGGGCGATGCAGCCAACAACATGGCCAACTCCTACCTGCTGGGCGGAGCAGTGGCCGGCATGAACGTGCGGATTGCCGGCCCCCACGGCTTCCTGCCCGATCCAAGCCTGGTGGATCAGGCGCGGACCCTGGCTGCTGAAAACGGCGGATCCATTCTGGTCACCACGGATCCGGTTCAGGCTGTGGAGGACGCCGACTGCGTCTTCACCGACACCTGGGTCTCGATGGGCGAGGAGGACCAATATGCCATTCGCTCCCATCCCTTCCAGCCCTATCAGGTCAACGCTGCACTTATGGCCCATGCCCGCCCGGATGCCCTCTTCCAGCATTGCCTGCCTGCCTACAGGGGCCGGGAGGTGACGGCCGAGGTCATTGACGGCCCGCAGTCCGTGGTCTGGGACGAGGCAGAAAACCGATTGCACGCCCAGAAGGCCCTGATGACCTGGCTGGTGGCCCGCTCCCGGGGCGACGAATCCCTCCTGCAGGGGGTGTGCTGATGCGCCCGACGACCAAGGTGGCCCGGCTGGATGCCATTCGCCAGGCCCTGAGCCGACATCGGGTCAACTCCCAGCAGCAGCTGTCGGCCCTCTTGGCAGAGCAGGGCATCGAGGTGACCCAGGCCACCCTGAGCCGTGACTTGGATGACCTGCATGCCACCAAGCTGCGGTATGCAGACGGCAGCATGGCCTACTGGATTCCCGCCACCACCGACCAGCAGGCCATGGAGGCCGCTGCCGCCGAGGGGCCTGAGGTCGAGGGGGAAAACAAGACCGATGCCTATCTGGCCAAGATTCTGACCGGGCTGATCACCTCGGTGGCCAGGGCCCGCAACCTGCTCGTGGTCAGAACCCCAGCCGGCGCCGCCCAATATGCGGCTTCCGCCCTGGACCGCCAGCCCATCAAGGGGATTCTGGGCACCATAGCCGGGGACGACACGATTCTGATCATCGCTGCCGACGATGAGGCGGCATCATCCCGGGCCGACTGGCTCATGACCATCGTCTCCGGCCAGGAGGATGCCAGGGCCCGATGAACGCAGAAGACAAGAATTCAGCATCTGCAAGTGTGAAATCACAAGGAAAGAGGATCGCCATGACCGAAAACAATCGCATCGTGCTGGCCTACTCGGGCGGCTTGGACACCTCGGTATCCATTCCCTACCTCAAGGAGCGCACCGGCAAGGATGTGGTGGCCGTCTCCCTGGATGTTGGGCAGGGCGGGGAGCGTCTGCAGACCATCCGCCAGCGGGCCCTGGACTGCGGGGCCGTCGAGTCAGTCGTGGTGGATGCCCGGGACGAGTTCGCCAGGGATTACTGCATGCTGGCGCTCAAGGCCAATGCCATGTACGAGGGCGTCTACCCGCTGGTGTCGGCCATCTCCAGGCCGCTGATCACCAAGCATCTGGTCCAGGCGGCCCACCAGTACGGTGCCGACACCATAGCCCACGGCTGCACCGGCAAGGGCAACGACCAGGTCCGTTTCGAGGTCTCCATCATGTCCATCGACCCCTCGCTGAAGGCCATCAGCCCGGTTCGTGACCTGGGGCTGATGAGGGATGTGGAGATCGCCTACGCCAAGGAGCACCGCCTGCCCATTGAGCAGACCGAGGAGAGCCCCTATTCCATCGACCAGAACGTCTGGGGACGGGCCATCGAGACCGGCTACCTGGAGGATCCCTGGAACGGGCCCACCAAGGACGTCTACTCCTACACCGATGACCCTGCCTTCCCGCCGGTCGAGGACGAGGTGACCATCGACTTCGAGCAGGGCATCCCCGTGCGCATCGACGGCAGGGCCGTCACCCCTCTGGAGGCCATCGAGGAGATGAACCGCCGCGCCGGAGCCCAGGGGATCGGACGCGTGGATCTGATCGAGGACAGGCTGGTGGGTATCAAGTCCCGTGAGCTCTATGAGGCTCCGGGAGCCGTGGCACTGATCACCGCCCACCAGGAGTTGGAGAACTGCTGCCTGGAGCGTGAACAGCACCGGATTAAGCGCGACATCGACAAGCGCTGGGGCGAGCTGGTCTACGACGCCCAGTGGTACTCGCCGGCCGTCCGTTCCCTGAACGCCTTCATCGAGGAGACCCAGCGCTACGTGTCCGGCCGCATCCGCATGGTCATGCACGGAGGGCGGGCCGTGGTCACCGGTCGGCACTCCGACAGCTCACTCTACGACTACAGCCTGGCCACCTACGAGTCCGGCGACAGCTTCGATCAGAACGCCTCCAACGGGTTCATCGCCATCTACGGCTTGGCCGACAAGGTGGCCGCCGCCCGCGACATGCGCTTCGGCAACGGCATCGCACAGGACGGACAAGAGCAGTGAGCAGCGGCGACAAGCCCATGGCCCTCTGGGGCGGGCGCTTCAGCGGTGGTCCCTCGCCGGCGCTGGTCGAGCTCAGCCGGTCCACCCAGTTCGACTGGCGTCTGGCCGACGACGACCTGGCCGGTTCCCGGGCCCACGCCCGTGCCCTCAACCGTGCTGGACTGCTGGACGATGGCGAGCTGGCAAGCATGGAACAGGCCCTGGATGAGCTCCAGGACCAGGTGGACTCCGGCGCTTTCGCCCCTGAGCCTGGCGACGAGGACGAGGCCACGGCCCTGGAGCGCGGCCTGATCGACATAGCGGGGGACCAGCTGGGCGGCAAGCTGCGGGCCGGGCGCTCGCGCAACGATCAGATCGCCACCCTGATTCGGATCTGGCTGCGCCGCCACGCCCGGGTGCTGGCCAAGGATCTGCTGCGCACGGCCCAGGCTCTGATGGATCAGGCCCGGGCGGCGGGGACCACGGTCATGCCGGGCCGCACCCACATGCAGCACGCCCAGCCCGTCCTGCTGGCCCACCAGCTCATGGCCCATGTCTGGCCCCTGATCCGTGACCTGGAACGCCTGAGGGACTGGGATAAGCGTGCCGATGCCAGCCCATATGGATCTGGCGCGCTCGCCGGCACCACCCTGGGTCTGGACCCCCTGCCGGTGGCCCGGGATCTGGGCTTCAGCCGGGTCTGCGCCAACTCCATAGACGGGACTGCCGCCAGGGATGTGGTGGCCGAGTTCGCCTTCGTCGCCGCCATGATTGGCGTGGACCTGTCCAGGCTGGCCGAAGAGATCATCATCTGGAACACCCAGGAGTTCGCCTTCGTCCGCCTGGACGACGGCTACTCGACCGGTTCCTCCATCATGCCCCAGAAGAAGAATCCCGATGTGGCTGAGCTGGCTCGCGGCAAGGCCGGTCGACTGGTCGGGGACCTGGCAGGCCTATTGACCACCCTCAAGGGGCTGCCGACGGCCTATGCGCGCGACCTGCAGGAGGACAAGGAGGCGGTCTTCGACCAGGTGGACACCCTGGAGGTCCTGCTGCCCGCCTTTGCCGGCATGGTCGCCACCTTGACCTTCAACAAGGACCGCCTGGAGGATCAGGCCCCCACAGGATTCGCCCTGGCCACCGACCTGGCCGAGTGGCTGGTCAGGCAAGGGGTACCCTTCCGGCATGCCCACGAGCTCTCCGGGGCCTGCGTCAAGCTGGCCGAGGGTCGTGGCTGCGAGCTGGCTGACCTGGATGATGCCGACTTCATCAGGGTCTTCGCTGACTGGGTGCCCGCCGATCGGGCTCCTGAGGTCCGCTCTGTCCTGACCGCCGGGGGAGCCGTGCGCGCTCGCCGGGGCCAGGGGGGCACCGCACCGGAGAGGGTCAAGGAGCAGATGGACCAGGCTGCACACGCGCTGGAGGAGCTGAGGGCATTCGCCGACTCACAGTCTGACGGGCCTGCCTACCGTCCTCCCAGGTGAAGTTTCTGGTCTTCGCCGGACCGGTGGCCGCGTTAGAATGCCCAACGGCAATTCTTCAAGAGGAAGAGTAAACGGCGAAAGGCGGCGGCGATCATGAATCCGGTGGCACTGGTCCAGGCTTGGTGGGCCAAGCAGCACATCACTCTGGCCAAGGAGCCGCCCGGTTCCCGCCAGGGGTTGTGCTCGCCTCCGGACCAAGGCCGCGACCTGGAGCCATTGACCATGCTGGTGGTGGGCGACTCCATGGCAGTCGGCTGCGGGGTGAAGGACCAGAGCCAGGGCTTCGTCCCCGATATAGCCGCCTGCCTGGCCGCCCGGCTGGGGCGTCCGGTATCCTGGTCGACCCAGGGTCGGCTGGGGGCCACCATCCGCAGGGTGCGCTACCGGTTCCTGCCCGCCCTGCAGGACTATCCTGATCTGCTGGTTCTGTGTGCAGGATCCAACGACATCATGGCCAACCGCACCGATGAGCAGTGGCGGGATGACTTGGCGGCGAGCATCGAGCTGGCTAAAGACAAGGGCCGCCAGGTGCTGGTCCTCAGCTCCGGTCAGCTCTATCGGGATCCTGCCCTGGGCCGGGCGCTCAGGGCCGAGGTGGAGCGTCGGATAGCCCGCCAGACGCAGACCAGCCGTCTGGTCTGTCAAGAGGCCTCGGTGCCCTTCGTGGATGCCACCCGCGACGACGTTGGCACCGACCGGCCCGACTTCTGGGGCATTGACCACTTCCATCCCGGAGTAGAGGGTTACCGGCGCATGGCCGCCTGCGTGGTCGACCACATTCCCCAAGACCTGATCGATAAGTTGTCTGTGTCTGCGCATTCCTGAATTTGATACGGTAGTCGCTCCGCCCTGGCTAAAGCAGTCGGGGGTCAATCGCCAATCCGCAGTGGTCGATTCACCGTGATTAATCTGGTCTCGTCCCTTGGGGATTCTGGTTTTGTGCGGCCTTGTCTGTGGCGGTCCAAGGCCCTGCTGTGTCGTTATCTGTTGCAAGAATAGTAGGGTTTAGCATACATTCATCAAATATTCGATAGGGAGTAGCCTCTCATGTCGCAGGTCACCGATTTCAGGCAGGCGGGTTTCGACTCGCTTTTCGACGAACTCAAGTGGCGCGGTCTCATTGCCCAGTGCACGGACGAGTCCGAGCTCAGGAAGGTGCTGGCCGACCCCTCGGTGACCTATTATTGCGGATTCGACCCCACAGCTCCCTCATTGCACGTGGGCAATCTGGTCCAGCTGCTCAACATGCGCCACCTGCAGGCGGCCGGTCTGCATCCCATCGCCGTTGTGGGCGGGGCCACCGGGCTTATCGGCGATCCTCGGCAGTCGGGGGAGCGCACCCTGAATCCCAAGCAGACCGTGGCTGAGTGGACCGAGCGCCTGCGTGGCCAGATCGGGCGCTTCCTGGATACCGAAGGCGAGAATCCCGTCCGGTTTGTCAACAATTATGAGTGGACCGGCTCCATGAGCACCATCGACTTCCTGCGCGATGTGGGCAAGAACTTCCGCATGGGCACCATGCTGGCCAAGGACACAGTGGCCCGCCGCCTGGACTCCGACGAGGGCATCTCCTTTACCGAGTTCAGCTACCAGGTGCTGCAGGGCAACGACTTCCTGGAGCTCTTCGACCGCTACGGATGCAGTCTGCAGCTGGGCGGCAGCGACCAGTGGGGGAACCTGACCAGCGGGCTGGACCTGATCCGCAAGGTGCGCAATGCCTCTGTCAACGTTATGACCAGCCCGTTGATCACCGACTCCCAGGGCAAGAAGTTCGGCAAGTCCGAGGGCAACGCGGTCTGGCTGGATCCCACCATGTTCAGCCCCTACCGCTTCTACCAGTTCTGGTTCAACCAGCCCGACGACCAGGTGGTCAAGCTGCTGAAGACCTTCACCTTCCTGCCCAAGGCCGAGATCGAGCGTCTGGAGGAGAGGACCGCACAGGATCCGGGCGCGCGCGAGGCCCAGAAGGTTCTGGCTTGGCAGGTGACCTCCTATGTGCATGGCGAGCATGCCGCCCAAGGGGCCATTGATGCCTCGGGTGCCCTCTTCGGTCGCGGCAAGACTCTGGAGGAGCTGGACGAGGATGTGCTGGATTCTGCTCTGGACGGGCTCAAGGTCGATGATGGCCAAGGCGGGCGAGCCCTGCCCGCAGCCAGCGAGGGTCAGCGTCTGGTGGAAGCCGGGGTTGCGGCCGGACTCTTCCGCTCGGTCTCTGAGGCGCGCAAGACTGTGGCATCGGGCGGTTTTTACCTGAATAACCAGCGGGTCGAGGATCCGGATCAAGTTTTGGATAACAAGGACTTTCTGCATGGGCGCTTCGCCCTGGTTCGCAGAGGAAAGAAGGCCCTGGGCGCACTTGAGCGTCGGGCCGGCAAGTAGGAACGTAGGAATTAAGGACACTGATGGCAGAAGAACACAATCATTCCCGGGGCGATCGCGGACGGGGCCGGGGCGGTTCGCGCCCAGGAGGCTTTCGGTCGGGCGGCCATCGCTCTTCGGGCTTCCACAAGGGCGGTTCGCGCTCGGGCGGATACCGCTCCGGAGGCTATCGTTCGGGAGGTCACCGCTCCGGCAACTTCCACAACCATGACGGCGAGGGCGGCGAAGAGCGTCGTTCCGAGAGCAGGAATGGACAGCGGCCCTTCCGCGGACGCGAGCACGACCGGTTCGACCGCGATAATCGTGGATACAGGCATGATCGTCAGGACGGCCACGGTGGTTTCCGCAGGGATTCCGACCAGGATCGCCACGGCCGTCGGCAGGATGGCGACCGTCCACGTCGTGATTTCCATGCCAAGGGGCATGGCGGATACGGGCATCGTGATCATGACAACGACCGCGGTAGGTCGGGGTATGGCGATCGTCGTTCCGGTCGCGGCTACCAGCGGCATGACCGTGACCGTGATCGTGGTCAGGGCTTCCGCGGGGACCGCCGTCGGGGTGAGGACCGGAGGTTTGATCGTCGGCAGGATGAGCGGTCCGGCGGGGATCGTCCATGGAACAACCGTTCCCGTGACGACCGTCCACGTCAAGACCGTTCACATGGGGACCGTCCCTACGGCAACCGCTCCTACGGCGACCGTTCCCGTGATGACCGTCGTCAAGGCGGCTATCGGGGCGACCGTTCCTATGGCGGCAGGTACCAGGGCCAGCATGGTCGCGATGATCGTCGCCGTGAAGATTATCGCCATGACGACCGCCGCGGGACTTATCAGCGTGACCGCCAGAATGGCTATGACCGCGGTCGTCGTAACTCTGACGGAACCGTCTCCTACCCCTCGCAGAACCCCTACACGGATCGTCGGCCTGGCGAGCCCAAGATGCCTAAGGGCCTGGAGTGGTCCATGCTCTCCAAGGATGACCGTCTGCGCCTGCGCGGGCTGAGCAAGGAGCATGCCGAGAACATCGGTTTGCACATCCTGGCCGCCTACGCGCTGGAGGAGACCGATCCCCAGGGGGCCCTGGCTCATGCCAAGTGGGCTGCCCGGCAGGCCTCGCGGATCGATCTCGCTCGTGAGACGCTGGCCCTGGTGGCCTACCGTCAAGGCGACTACAAGCTTGCCTTGAAGGAGTTCCGCACTGCACACCGCATGAACGGCTATTCCGATTACCTGCCCTTCATCGCCGACTGCGAGCGTGGTCTGGGCAATCCCCGCAAGGCCATTGAGGAGGCAACCTCCGAGGAGGGCAGCCAGCTCAAGGGCGAGTCCAAGGCTGAGATGTTCCTGGTCTATGCCGGAGCCTTGGGCGATCTGGGCCTGTGGGACAAGGCCATCGAGACCGTTCAGGCCCTGGCCAAGGCTCGTGGGCTCAGCGGCGACTACCGGATGCGTGCCGTGCAGGCCGAGCAGAACTTCCTCGAACAGGCTGGTCGCAGCCAGGAGGCCCTGGAGCTGGAACCCCTGCTGGATCGGCTGGAAGCGGAGTATGCCGACGAGGATGAGGACGAGGATGGCCAGAAGGACGGACAGTCCGAGGAAATCCTGATCGACTACGACCTGGAGCACCTGGATTCGGCCATGATGGAGGATCTATCCATCGACCCGAATGGCGGTGAGGAGTCCTCGGATGAGGCTGAAGCTGAGACTGAGGCCGCTGAGTCTGATGTCACTGATGCATCCGATCAGGGTGACGATGACAGCAAGGTTGAGGAATCCCCTGAATCAGCAGCTTCGGACGATTCAGCGGACTCAACTGACACAGGTGGCTCATCTGATTCGGCTGGTTCATCCGATTCGACCGATACATCCGACGCAGCTGATTCACTTGGTTCGTCCGACGCAGCGGGTTCATCCGAAATACCGGCATCCGAAATGCCGGAATCCGGAATGCAGAAATCGTCAGACGCTGTGGAGCAACACGGGGAAGAGCCCTCTCGCCTTGATGGGCAAACTTCGGACGATGGCTCTCAAAGCGACCAGAGCAGTGACGAAACCGACACGGCTGTTGCCGATAAATCCGCTGCTGACAACGGCGACGCGGCTGTCCTGAATGCAGGATCCGAGGCAGACACTTTCGATCATGAAAACGAACAGACCAATGATGAGCAGGTCAAGGAGTCCGATACGTCTGATGAAAACAGGGCTGAATCGTGACCGTCTTCCTCAAAGGAACTGATGACGCTCCGGCAAAGACCTACCGTCTGGCCCTGCTGGACCTGGACGGGGTGGTCTACCGGGGCGCTGATCCTGTCGAGCATGCGGCCGAGGGCATCGACCGCGCTCAGACGCTCGGCATGCGCATGGCCTACACCACCAACAATGCATCCCGGTTTCCCCATGTAGTGGCCGATCAGCTGCGCGGGTTCGGTCTGACCCTGGATGATGGCCAGGTCATCACCTCCGCCGTTGTCGCCGCACGAATGCTGCGCCGACACCTGCAGGAGGGCGCCAGGGTGCTGGTCATCGGATCCGATCATCTACGTGATCAGATCCGCCTCAACAAAATGGTGCCGGTAGGCAAGGCCGCAGATAAGCCAGAGGCCGTCATTCAGGCCTGGTATCCCGAGCTGAGCTGGCAGGACCTGGCCCAGGCCTCCTTTGCCATCGAAGGCGGTGCGCGCTACTTCACTACCAACAAGGATCAGACCCTGCCCCGCGAAGGTGGCATGGCGCCCGGGAATGGGGCCATGCTCCAAGCGGTGATTCTGGCTACTGGCAAGCAACCGGAGGACTCGGCCGGGAAGCCGGAATCGGCCATGTACGATGAGGCTCGGCAGCTCTTGGCCGGCGACCAGAAGATCTTGGACATTGACCGATGCCTGCCTGTGGGCGATCGTCTGGACACCGACATCGAGGCAGCCAACCGGGGCGGGTACGACTCCATGCTCGTCCTGACGGGCGTGGCCCGAACACCCGCCATTCTGACTGCCCCGGCCAAATGGCGGCCAACCTATCTGGCTGAAGACTTGCGTGGCCTCACTGCGCCGCAACCCCAGCCCAGTAAGGAGGCCGACCAGACCTGGCACTGCGGAGGCCAAACCGCAAAGGTGGATGACGACGGGCATGTCACTTTGCGTGCTCTTGAGGGTAGCGGCGATCCCCTGTCCGATCTGGATGCTGTGCGAGCCTGCGCCTGTGCGCTCTGGGAGTACCAGGATCGTGGTGGAGACATGGACGCGCTGGATCTGCCCGCCTTCGTCGTCGGGGCATAGCGGCCATGTCGGAAGAGGTCAAGCTCGGACAGCTGGGAGCGAGTGGACCATCCCAGGAATCCAATCACTACGGGCTACCTGAGCAGTCCGGCCAGATTGAGCAGTCTGTAGAGTCTGAGCCTTCTGAACGGTCCTCACAGGCAGATGATGAGGATACGACTGCGTCAGCTCCTGAGGAGCCCATGGACAAGCAGGCCATGGCACCTCTTTTGGAACGTTTCCCTGAATTGGCTCAATTGGATGATCTGGATGATACCCAACAGGTTGAGCTTCTCGGCAAGGTGCTGACCGGGCTCCAGCAGGACCTGAACCGGGAGGGCAAGTGAACGATGAGGACACAGTCGTCAGCGCTGGGGACGGTCGTCGAAGGACTGTGGCTCACACCCGCGACCGGCTTGACCGCATCCTGTCTGCACAGGGGCTGACGGATTCGCGTGCCAGAGCCCAGGCGTTGATTCGTCAAGGCCGGGTTACGGTCAACGATCATCTGGCATCAAAGCCTGCTCAGAGTGTCCAGCCTGGTGATGTAATCCTTCTGGACCCGGGTGATGACTATGCCTCCCGGGGAGCGCTGAAGTTGGAGGGTGCCCTGACGACTTTTGCGGCGCAGGGGATGCCAGATCCGCATGACAGGCTCTGTCTCGATATCGGGGCCTCCACGGGCGGTTTCACTGATGTTCTGCTTAGGCATGGCGCAAGGCGGGTTATCGCCCTTGATGTGGGCCACGGACAGTTGCTGGAACGGATTGCCGCTGATCCTAGGGTGGTTGACATGAGCGGTGTCAACATACGCGAAGTTCAGCCGGGCGACCTGCCGTATCGTCCGGAATATGTTGTCTCGGATGTGTCCTTCATCTCGCTGACCTACGTCATTCCCGTTCTCCCTGCCTTGCTGGCGTCTACTGCTAACTGCTTATTGCTGGTCAAGCCCCAGTTCGAGGTCGGACGTAGCCTGCTGGGCCATCATGGCATTGTGACTGACGAGGACCGCAGGCAAGAGGCTCTGGATCGCGTCTTGGCCTGTGCGCGCGAGCATGGATTTGCTGTCCGAGCTACCATGCCATCGCCCATAACCGGAGCCCATGGCAACGTTGAATATCTGCTCTGGTTGTCTTGGTCACAGTCGGCCTGACGCCTGCGGTTTCCTGCTTCCTTCGCGACACACCAGACTGGACAGTATCCACAATTGCGATAATATAAATGAGTTGTCAAAAACGAGTTCCTCGTCAAGATAACATGCGCCAGTAGCCCAACGGATTAGAGCAGCTGACTACGGATCAGCAGGTTGCAGGTTCGAATCCTGTCTGGCGCACCACACGAAAGCCCTACAGCCGCAAAGGCTGCGGGGCTTTTCCATTACCTGGGTAATTCTTCCAAAACGCGATTTTGTGTGACATCTGTGTGACAAAAGTCTCCGCAAAAGAAAAGCCCCGCCGAAGCGGGGCTGATATGTAGCAGTTGGTTACTGGTTGAGATGTTGAACGGCGTAAGCCGCCTCTTCCTGTGTGAACTTCTCTCCGTACTGGCTGGTGAGCTGCTCCTGGATGGCTGCTGGGCTCATATGCATGGTCTCCTGGTATTCTTTGGCTTTGGCGAGGGCATTGGCGTTGTAATCAGCTTGGAGGTTGTCTACGGCGTATTGTGCCGCTTGCTGAGAGAATTTCTCTCCGTTCTCGCTTGATAGCTGTTCGCGGATACCTTCCTTAGACATGTGCATTATGCTTGAATAGTCTTGAGCCTTCGATAGAGCGGATTGGTACTCGGCTGGGATTTCTTTCTGCTGTGCGCTGCCCTGCGAATCATTGGATGACGCTTGGTCGGCGTTCCGTTTGATCCTTGCTGCTTGGGGGTGGTCTGGGCAGAAAGCTAGGACCTTGTATCCGTCCTTGGCTGCTTCTGCGTTGGCGAAGGGGTTCTTGTCTGGATCCTTGTTCGTGTCGCTGCGCCCGTCGATTGGGTATCCTGTGGTGCTGGCGCATTCTGCCAGCACGCGTGTGAATCCATCGTCCGCGTCGGAGGCGTCGTCCTTTGTTTGTACCTTGCTCAAGGCTGTTCTCTGCTCTTCGGTGGGGTCTGGTGTTTCTCCTTGGGCCATACAGTCGAGTGGCGACGGGTACTTCCATGAATCCTTGTAATTTTTAATGGTTATAAGCTTGGTCTCACCTTTATCGTTTTTAACGTCGTTGCCATTGTCATCTTTTACACTGCATGAGAAGAACAAGGGACGCTGGTCATACAAGGAGTCTGCGGAGTCGCTTGATGATTTCGGTTTTGCGGTTGTGTTTTTAGGTGCACAACTGGCAAGGCTTGCCATCAAGCCGCAGCACATAATGAAACCAAGAACTCTCTTGCTCATACAACTACCTTAGCTGCTATTGACCTGCCGAACAGCAAGCTGCTTCGCGGGCATGGGAAAAGCCCTGCCGGAGCGGGGCTCATTTTTTTGTCTTACTTGAACAGGTCCCAGAGGCTGAACGTGGTCTTCCGGTAGATCTTGTTGTAGGCGGCTTTCCTGGGGTTCCGTATCCACCCCATGCCCTTCTTCCCGTACCCGGGGATGAGGGCCTTCTTCGCCTGCCTCTTCCACTTGCCCGTGGTTCGCGCCTTGAGGGAGCGCTTGGGGCTTGGCGTGCGTATGCCGAACTTCATTGGAGCGGATACTCCCATCCGTCCCTGCCCATCTGTGCGAAGACCAAGTATCCATCAGTGGCAGGTACGTCGAGTATTATTTTCCCCTGCGCCTTGATATCTGGACCAATATCGGTCGGCAAGCTCTGTTCCTGCGGGATGCAGGAGACGGTTGAATCGTTGAGCAGATCTCCGTTCCATAGTGTGCCATCCTTTTGAATGTACTTCCACAAGCTGCCTGAGGCGATATCGAATGGGTTGTATTCGCTGTCCTTGAGTTTCGGAGTTGTTGATACTGTCACGTCAAGCGCAATAAGGTGACCATTTTTTACGGGAGCTTGATAGGATTCCGTGCATTGAGGGTTCGGGTTGATCCCTGTGACGGTCCAAGTTACCACGTCCTTGCCGTCGTCTCCTGTTACTCCTGCCTCCTCGCCCACGTGTTTGACGATGTTGCCTCGGCTGTTTTTCTTGGGCGTCTGCGATGCCGTGGCGGTCTTGTCTGCCGGTTGGGTTTGAGCGCTGTTGACTGCGCCGCAGCCCGATAGGCCTAACACTAGCGCTAAAGCGGTTGCAATAGCAGCGACTGGCCTTTTCATGTTTCCTCCCTGTCTGCTTTGACTGTCAGCAGATTATCAGCAAGCATAGAATTGCCTAATTGCTTTTGTGCTGTACATCTATGTTTATGTGGTTTGCCTTCTGACGTGTTCTCTGCTTGTGGCTATGTTGTTGTATATGAAGAAGGTGCTGCGTATCTTCGCCAGTGTTGTCGTGGGTGGCGTTGTCCTGTTTTTCCTGGCTGCGGCTTTCGCAGGCAGTCCCGTGATCGGGGTAGTTCTGACACTATTGCTTGTGTGGATTCTTGTCTGGTGGCATCGGAGGGCACACGGAGCACGTAGACAGGATGGGCAGCCGTCGCATCAGGACGCAAAGCCTCGGCATGCCAGGAAAACTCAGGGTGAAGGTTCGTCTGATGGCTCCGTTCGAGTGGACGAAGAGAAACATGCAGGCCTTGGTTTCCATGTGCAGCCTCGTCCTGATGACCATGAGGAGACTCCGCAGGAGCGTGAGATGAGATTCCGCCGCAGCTATCTGGCCGACATGGACTGCACTCCCTGCAATGCGAAGCCCGACGGCATGGTGATAGCGGAAGTGGAGGACTGCAGGGGCGTGGATGTCGGCCGTCGCCAGGACCATCAGGATCTGTTTGCCCGGTATGGCAAGGGCGCATGGATGTGGGTGTGGGTCACCAGAAGCCATGTGCAGTCCGACCCGCATCGGCAGTGGCCCACCATAGAAGTGTGGCTGGATGGCGAGTCAGCCGGCTGCCTTACCCCTTTGCAGACATCCCGGCATTATCTTCAGGTGCCCGAAGACGGCTGTGTCACACAGGCACATATCCGTCAGGATCCTCATACGGGCCGGTATCATATGCGCGTCGAGCTGCCGCCCAAGCACGAAGAAATCGACTTGTCCCCATACATCATCCGCGACCAGTCTGTGGCGGCATCCGACCGGCAGATCATCGCTTCCATCGCTGACGGCCGATTGGACGCCGTGGCGCATGGGTGAGCTGCTCGTTCAGCAATATCCTGTAGTCCTGGATGATTTGGAGGGTGACGTCGAGTTCGCAGGCGATCTGGTAGGGGTCGCCTTCATACATGGCTTCCGCCGTCTGGTATTCGAGTGGGTTGACGAGCTTCAACGCGGTTTCGCGTCGCGTTCGGTTTTCCAAGCGGGAGCCGAAAACGCCGTCCCTGGTGGTGTCGGCGTGCTGCCAGTGGATGAGCTCGTGGACGAGGGTGCAGTGTTTCTGGCAGTAGATGAGCTGCCTGTCGATGAGGATGGTCCTGGTGGCTTCGTCGTAGAAGCCGGTCATGCCTGCCGGCAGGAGCGCGCTGCTGATGGTGACGTTCAGGGTGTCGGCGTAGCGGCGCATCTGCCCGTACGTCATCGTCGACGTCAGGCCGTCCAGGAGCCTTGGGCCCTTATCTGCCATCGCCGCCTTTCTGCCTCCTTCTCCTTGTTGGGGTCGTTCATGGCCGCCAGGGACTGATCGCCGGCCTTGACCTTGTCTAGCACGTAGGCCACCTTCTCATCCTTGGGAAGTTGGGAGGAATCCACAGCCAGAGAAGGATAGGGGCCGAGGTCTTCCATCACACGTTGCTCGGCCCTGCGGATGACCACGGTGATGTCCATCCCGATATAGTCGCAGATCTTATTGGCAACTGCTACGTCTATCGGAGGCTTTGCATTCAGCCAGTTCGACATTGCTGATCTTGCATGGCCCAGGGCATTCGCCACCTTGCTGGGCTGTGTCCGTGCGAGACTATGCCTTCCCCAGCTTCGCACTGGCATATTTTCCGAATAGCATCGCTCTGCTGTAACAGCATTGGTCATGCAAGTACTTTCCTGCAGCTGTGACACATGTTGTCAGCTAAGTAGTACATTGCAGTTTAGACCGGTTGAAGTCTAATCAGCAATTGCTGCTAGTCAAATGAGGCGAAGTACAGTCATATCACGCAAAGAGCTGTGAGCAAAAAGAATGCTGCAATCAGGACATCAGGAATCAAGAAGGTCGCTTTGCTGGGCAGGACCGGGATGCCAAGCACTACTTTCAACTCAACACCACGTACTTTTACGCCGTTTACGCTTGAGGAAGTCTTCCGAATTGCCGAGGGCATTGATTGTGACCCGATTCCGCTGCTTTCCGATACGCCCAAAGGCCAGAGACTGGTTGCGTAATATGAACCGCACGCATTTTTTAGTGCATTTGGGGCAGCATGCAGCTGCGCTGTGAGAAGACTTAGGAACCAGCATTACGGCCAATATGGTCCCCGTGGCATCAGAGTGTGCACCTCTTGGTATAACTTCAGGCCTTTCGAAAGGTGGGCGTTGGACAATGGCTACCCTGTTCATAGACCTCATTGACAATAATTTGAGCTATTGCTCTGACAACTGAAAGCAGATCACTCTTGCTCACAATACATCTAAGTCGTTTGAGTAGACTGTTTCAGTTGATGGTATGGAAAGCACTCTGCGTAACTGGCCGGCTCTGCTAAGCTGATTGATTAGCGGGGTGTCCTACCACCTTGGTTATAACCTGCCTATTGAGTCTTAGATCGGGGGGATGTCTTCCCGACAGAAGGTTAGTGCATGAGGTGCGTGCTCGCGGCGATAATTGCGACGGTCGGAAGATGCAGTCTCATGTGGTTTCGGATGCTGAGGAGATGGCCAAAGGGTATCTGAAGCCGACTCAGTCTAGAGCATCGTTGCGCTCATACGCAGAGGAACTGATTTGCCTCCATGGGAGTGTATGTCCATTATTATCTCGACCATTTTGCGTAGTGTTTTCTTTCTTCTCCCAAGACCGCGTATCCAAGTTACGCTCTTGCCCGTCGGCGACAAATGGTCACCATGGTGCCACCGACTGGAATGGACGCCGATCATGTCTGAGATAGTGGGGCTGCTTGTCCGCGAGTGCGGCTGTGTCACATTCGGCTGTTCCATCAAGGGCAGGCAGGCGAATCGTATTCTGTCTGATTCGTCTGACGAATTGTATCCAACCCAAATGCGTGATGCGGAATTGCAACCGTGGAAAGTGAGTTCAACGCTTTCCCCTGGCGCGAGTCTGGAGGGTATGCAGGATGCCATCGGACTGTCTACGATGGCGTCTCTTTGCCACAAGGAGAGGATATTGGCACTTGCTGCTCCGACATTTGTAAGACGCGATGAAGCTGTTCCCTCTTTGTCTACGGCGAATGTGCGCAGATCAAGGCTTGCTCGTTTTTGACTTCTGCTCCATCGGCGGAACTCAATTGCCGCGAAGAATACTCCCACGCCGCCTAGAAGCTGTGACACATCTATGAGTAAGTTCCATAACGAAAGCCACATCGACGGTTCCTTTCACCAAAAAATAAAGCAGGCTGCTGTCGAGCGGTCTGGACATCTATGTCATGTCTTCAGCATTGTACAGGTTTATGTACTAGTTCCGTTCTGGTCTAGTTAAAAGAGACTTCCGAAAAATTGAGTGACGAGAGGCTCTGAAGTGGCTTCAGCATGATTGTGATTCCGCTGAGTCTCTGAGCTTGCCGCCTCGTTAGGCCTTCTCAGCTGGAGTGCAAAATATTGTCTAGGACTGCAGGGCATTTGTCTTTACATAAAAGGCGGAGAAATACGGCAATAATGAGCTTGACTTGGTGAAGTAGTGAGAAGTGCGTCTGGTTTGCTCATTGCTGTTTGGTGCTGGCGCACTGTATTTTCTGTCCACACTGTATGGAAGTGATGAAACTCAACGAAGGAGTGCAGTGTGACTATGTACGATACCGTTTTAGCGTCTCATCGATATCTGCAACATGCTCTGCTTGAGGACCTTGCCTTGCCCGACGGAACGAAGCTACCGCGGGTGGAGTGTGAGGATAACTGTTGCGGTCTGGCATGCATCCAGTCGATTATGGATGCCGAAGGACTCCCAGTACCGACTCTCGACACCTTGTTGGCTGAGGGGATTGAGAGCGGAGCCTATGATACTGCCAAAGAATGGATATTGCGGGGCCATCTTGAAATGGGATGTTCCTATGGCTTGAATGGTGAGATTTTTCCTGAAGCCCCAATAAGTTTTCTGGAAGATCTACCCGCAATCCAAGTCGCTCTGATAATCTCTGTATCTTGCAACTTCTCCCTAAATCCAAAAGCGAGAGGCGGCCAATTGGTCGTATTTCGCGGCACTCGAGTGTCTAACACAGAAGGTGAAGTCTGTTGCTGCGATGATCCTTCACGCCAGGGAGCCACTGTCGATGAAGTGGAGCAGACTAGATTTTGGTCAAGTTTCTCTGGTAGTGCCCTCATCTTGAAAAGCTCGAAATCCTGGCAGGAGCTGCGGTCGATTATCGTGGATAAACGCTCAGAAGCACATCTTGCTACACGGAGACCTATCCATCTTCTTTGACGCCACCAATGTCTATCCGCATAGGAAATCTGAACGATGCCTAAGCCATGCCCTGGAGAAGTATGCGAAGTAGGACGGAATCGCCGTTGCCACCAAAGTCTTCTTCATCCCCGTTGGATCGCTCCAACTAGCACGTGCATTCCCGAAAGCTTATAACGCAGCAAATTGACCATAGTCTGGAACGTCTGGGAATGGACTATGTAGGCCTCTATATCAATCACCGCCGGGAATGCTTCACACCATCGAAGAGAATATGGATACTCTGCACAATCTGGTTAAAGCGGGAAAAGTACGCTACACGGGAGTGAGCGCTATGTATGCCTGAAAGTTCGAAAATCACGATTTGTGGCGGCAAGTCGCAGATGGGCCCCTTCGTTTCGATGCAGAGCCATATGAACATGATCTCTATGTGCGGAGGAACGTAAGATGGTTTCCCTCTGCTAGGACGGGACATCGATATCACTCCATAAGCCTCCTGTCTGGGGGCCAAAACCGGACAAGGCTATCGGTTTAGGGAATGTTCACAAAGTCTTAGTCCTTAAGTCTGTGACCATTTACTTGACTTTCGAAACGCGGACGTATCAATTGCAGCGAGCTTATTTGACACGGCTGTACTGCTCGCGCCAAGCGATTGGAGTAACACCGGTTTCTCTGGTGAAAACAGCGCTGAATGAGCTGGGGCGCATGTATCCGACCTGCCGGCCAATCCAGGCAACGTTGTCCTCGGTGGACGAGAGAAGGTGGCGGGCCCGGTCCATTCTTTGCTCTCTGATGTACCTGGCCAGACTTGTGCCGGTCTCACGCTTGAATGCCAGGCATAAACGGGTGCGTCCCACATACAGGGTTTGGGCTATCCGATCAATGGAGAGGTCGCCGCCCAAGTGGGATTGAATGTGGGCTTTGGCCTGTTGGACTAGGTCACAGTCATATGACGGTTCGTGGCTCTGTACAAGGGCAGAGGAAGACTGGGCCAGCCTTGCCAGGAGCAGGTCGATGTGTGCTTTGATGAGGAACTCTGTCTGGCCCTGCCTCCCTGGGGCACAATTTGACAGGGCGGTTGAAGCGGTCAGTGCAATATCGGATGGCCAGGGTTGGCAGAAGGTGTCAAAGAGTCCCTTGACCTGGCCGGGCCATTGGTTTTCCAGCTCCATGAAATAGTCGGGCAGGATGCAGATGCTCCGGGTCCGCGAGCGGAAGCCTGCCGGCTTACGGTTGGTGACTGTTCCCGCCTGCTGTACCAAGGAGACCATATTGCCCTCCTGCTTCGTACATGGCTGCAACCCGTAAGGAGCGGGGTCGGATGCCGGGCTTTCATCCAGGGTCAGGCAGGCGTAGTCGGTCATGGCGTACTCGCTGAAATCCATCTCGCGCAGGAAGGTGATGTCGTGCCATATGACCAGGCAATGAGGACCTGCCGGATTGGCTTGGAATCTTCCTTGGCAGATGTCGCCATCGACCTGCCCTTCCAATCCTCCCGACCGGTGATGGAGTTCCATACCGAGTTGCTCTACCTGGGGGCGATACAGGGTCTGTATCTCGCGGGATTCGAAGTGTATCGCGTGGTCTGTCATTGCTCACCTGGTTTCATCCTGCCGGCTTTGTGGCGATCTCGGTAGACTTTCGTTTTCGTTCGCACCTTTTATGGATTCATCCGTCGCTCTGTGACGGTCTTCCAGCCGTTGGCTTCTCAGATTACGTTCGATGGCAACGAAGGACAAGAGTTTTGGATGAACCTGGAGGAAAGAGATGACTACAGACCAGGCGGATTCGGGTAACAAGCCAGATCCTATCAGAAGGTAAAGCACAAAGCGGGGGAGGCTGGCCTGGACAGGACAGGTCGCATGGGCGTAGTTCCCTAATGCAGCTGCTTGATTTTGCTGGTCCTCGTAAGGTGTTCTCCTATCTCGGCTGTAGTCTGTCAGCCCTCTCCACGATTGCCGGCCTTGGACCCTACATCTGCATATGGCTGGCAGTAAAAGACCTCCTCGCCGTAGCGCCGAAGTGGTCCCAGGCCACGGGAATCGCCATATACGGATGGGCTGGATTAGGGTTTGCGGCAGCTTCCGTCATTTTGTATTGTGCAGGACTGTTGATGGCACATCTGGCAGCCTTCCGGAGTGCCTCCAACATGCGTAAAGAGGCCATCGGCCACCTGATGAGCCTGCCCCTGGGGTATTTCGATCTTCATGCTTCAGGCGAGTTGCGTCGAACCATTGATGGCTCGGCGGGCGACACCGAGAATCTGCTCGCCCATATCCTCCCCGACGCGGCTGGCTCCTTCGCCATGATTCTGGGCATGCCGGTACTGATGCTGGTTTTCGATTGGCGTATGGGCCTGGCCTGCCTTTTCCCCATCCTGATTGCCCTGGTCTGCATCCGCATGATGATGAACGATCAGGGACAGTCCTTTATGACGGAATACCAGGATGCGTTGGTGCGGATGTCGAAGACCGGGACCGAATATGTCCGCGGTATTCCGGTCGTCAAGGTCTTCCAACAGACGGTTTACTCCTTCAAGGCGTTCCATGAGGCCATCAAGCACTACAGCCGAATAGCCAGGACCTATTCCATGAAGATCTGCCACCTGCCCCAGACCATCCAGATGACGGCCCTGAACGGGACCGTGATCTTCCTGATTCCTGTGGCCATCCTGCTGGCTTCTGGGCAGGGTGATTTCACTTCATTCCTGACTGATTTCGCTTTCTATGCAGTCTTCTCGGGCATGGTTCCCACTGCCATGACCCGTCTGCAGTTCTCCAGCGAGTCCTTCGGCAAGGCCGACGATGCCTTGAGCAGGATCACAGGTGTGCTCAGAGTTGACCCCCTGACGGTATCCACCGAACCTGAACATCCGAAGTCGGCGGATGCTTCCTTGGAACGGGTGTCATATACCTACCCAGGTGCCGATCGTCCGGCACTGGAGCGGATTGATTTCGAGGTGCGGGAGGGTGGAACGGTGGCCCTGGTCGGACCTTCGGGAGGCGGGAAATCGACCTGTGTCAGTCTATTGCCTCGTTTTTGGGATGTGGATTTCGGCAGGGTCGCCGTGGGTGGTATTGATGTCAGATCCATCGATCCCCACGATCTGATGGGGCAGGTCGCCTTCGTTTTCCAGACCAACAGGCTCTTTTCGACGACCATCCTGGAGAACGTCCGCGCAGCCAGACCGGAAGCCACTCCTGAGCAGGTCATGGATGCGTTGAGAGCGGCTCAGTGCATGGACATTGTCGACAAGCTTCCTGATGGGCTTAACACCATGCTCGGTTCAAATGGAACCTACCTTTCCGGGGGAGAGGTCCAGCGTGTGGCCCTGGCCAAGGCGATCCTCAAGGAGTCTCCCATTGTGGTCCTGGATGAGGCGACTGCTTTTGCCGATTCCGAGAACGAGGTCTTGATACAGAAGGCGCTGACCAAGCTGACCCGGGTTGAAGGAGGCCGACGACGCACCGTTCTCATGATTGCCCACCGTCTGTCGACTGTGGCGCATGTCGATCGAATCCTGGTGCTGGATGGGGGTCACCTAGTTGAGCAGGGCACTCATAACCAGCTTCTTGATGCGCAGGGTACCTATGCCCGTCTCTGGTCTGATTACGAACGGGCGGTCTCCTGGAAGGTCGACAACTCTCCGAAGGCTGCCGGTGAAGCGGGGCGAAATCACGCAGACTCGACTGCGGATGAGGAGCAGACCGTTCCGGGTACAGGACCATTCGTTGCGGACTTGTCTACCGATGATTCCGACATCCAGAGGGAAGGAGGTGAGGCATAAGTGTTCGCCTCATTCAAGAAGAAGTATGCCCTGTCCGACCAAGGCATGAAGATCGTAGTTCTGGGAACGCTGTGGACCACACTGACCAATCTGATTATCATGGCGGGAACGGCCTCCCTTCTGCTGGTCATGAACGCTTTTGTTGAGCATCTGACGGCAGGGGCGCCTCTGCCGAAAGTCCTGCCCTATCTGGCCGGTCTCCTGGTCTTTGCGCTTATCCTCTTCGGCACCTCTTGGTTCCAGTACAGTTATTCCTACGGTGCGGTTTTCAGTCAGACCGGAACCCAGCGGATCGACCTTGCCGAGCGACTGCGCAAACTGCCGCTCTCCTTTTTCGGGCGGCGTGATCTGGCTGATCTGACCGATACCATTCTGGGTGACGTGGCCACCATGGAACATGCCTACGCCCATGCGCTGAGCCAGCTCTACGGTGCGGTCGTCTCATCCGTCCTGGTCTTTCTGGCCCTTCTGCCCATCAATTGGGCTCTTGATCTGGCTGCCTTCTGAAGTGTGCCGGTGGCCTTCGCCATCATCTTTGCCACTCGGCGATTCGTCGAAAACGCGTCACAGCGTACGAGACAGGCCCAGATTCGTGTTAGCGACGGTATTCAGGAGGCGCTTGACTGCGTTCGGGAGATTCACGCCACCAACCAGGAAGGCAGGTATCTGGAGAGGCTCTTCTCGACCATCGATGACACCGAAGCCACTACGGTCCGAACCGAGATGACCAATGGCCTTATATTGAACTCCGCCATGGTGGTTTTGAGGTTGGGTGTGGCAACGACCTTCCTGGTGGCTGCCGGATTGATCATCCAGGGCAGGATCGACTTCATGGTCATGTTCCTATTCCTCCTGATGGTCTCACGGATTTACTCGCCCTTTGATCAGGCGCTGATGCTGGTTTCGGAACTCTTCCAATCCCAGGGCTCGGCCCGGCGGATTCGCTCCATCAACGAGGAACCTGTAGCTGAGGGGAGTACGGAATTTCATCCCGATGGGCACGATATCGTCTTCGACCACGTTGCCTTCTCCTATCCCGGCCTTGCTGGTAAGGCGGCAGATGAGCCGGTTCTTGAAGATGTTGGTTTCACTGCCAAGGAGGGGGAGATTACGGCCCTGGTGGGCCCCTCGGGGTCCGGGAAATCGACCTGCGCTCGATTGGCGGCTCGCTTCTGGGATGCCGCTTCAGGTTCCATCACCGTGGGAGGGGTGGATGTGAGCCAAGTGGATCCGGAGGTTCTCCTGCGGGACTATGCCGTTGTTTTCCAGGACGTGATGCTCTTTGACGACACGGTCATGGGCAATATTCGGATGGGGCGGTGCGGTGCCAGTGACGAGGAGGTGTTGGCTGCGGCCAGGGCCGCCAACTGCGACCAGTTCGTCTCACGCCTGCCACAGGGGTACCAGACGATGATTGGTGAAAACGGCTCCAGATTCTCCGGAGGTGAACGGCAGCGGATTTCCATTGCCAGAGCCATTCTCAAGGATGCCCCGATTGTCTTGCTTGACGAGGCCACCGCCTCCCTGGATGTGGAGAACGAGACGCAGGTGCAGGAAGCCATGTCACAATTGCTGGTGGGGAAGACCGTCATGGTCATCGCCCACCGGATGCGCACTGTCGAGCAGGCCGACAAGATTGTCGTTCTTGACCATGGGCGTGTGGTCGAGCAGGGTTCTCCGCAGAAGCTTATGGCTGCAAATGGTGAGTTCGCGCGGATGGTTCGCTTACAGGGGGAGAGCGCAGGCTGGTCCTTGTAGAAAGAGCCTGGATCGGCTGCATGGAGGAGCCAGGAAATCAGGTTCGTTCTGCAGGAATCAAGGCTCATCAGTTCCTTGAGCATCATGGGCAACATCAAGCTGCCCCTGCTCTATGCAGGGGCACTAGGCAAGGAGCATTCCGAAAGCTTCGGCCAGGTGGCGGACTCTCTGAGCATTGGGTCTATATTTGGCAAAAACCGCTTGAATATTCCGGTGGGGAAAAGCAAGAGAAGTCTTCGCATGGGTCGCCATTCGGAATTCCAGGCCGCTCTTGCTGATGAGCCCGCTGCCGCTCACGATTCAGCGAACAGGTCGAGGATCATCGCACTGCTCTTTGGCCCGAACCACGATTCGGAATCCACAATCGTCACCGTTACGCATGACGCCTCCCTGGCTGACCAGCATGATCGAATCATCAAACTTCAACGAAAGGTCTAGAAAATGGGTTTCTGGATTATGGTATTCGCGGCTTTGCTCGGCTTGGCACTGATTGTTCGGGGATTCGTATTGGGCAAGAATGACAAGCGCTGGTTCGTGCTGTGTGTATTGGGCGCAGCAAGCCTGGCGTTAGCCGTTTGGCTTGCTATATGAGCACCCGGTGAAACAATGTCGGCCGCCACCAATTCAGGGAGGAGACGGGTACTTGGACACGTCGCAGTGTCTAATTGTTCATGCTCCCAGACTAAGTGAACAGCGGCCTCGACCACAGCATTTGAACCTCGTAAACTAATAAAATACGCCTGTCGTCCCGGCAAGCAGCTCCTGATTCCATCCACGCCCATGTCACCGACTTGCCTACCCACAGGCTGTTCCCTAGCCTTTTGCTGGATGCGTTCTCCGAAACTGTCATTCATCGTAATTGGGTCTTGGCTATGCAAGAAACCGAACAGCTAGATGGATCCACGAAACCGCTACAGAGATGTGTGGCGGAAGTGAGCCACGGGTATGCCCATGAGCAGAGTGGGTCGATGCAGGCCAAGCAAAGCCCGGCACCAATAGCCTGTCTTTCATTAGTGTTGTCTCTCGATCGGTGCTGATTTCGCATTGAGGATCCTTCATGCCTGTATTGGTCCTGGTGTGGATAATGCGATGATGAATTCTTCAAGAAATCATCAGGTTTGAAATGCCAACTGAGTCGGTTGATGCCATGTTCCTCGGTTAAATGCTCGCCTCGTTGCTTCGTCTTGTAGTCATGTCGGATATCGCTGCCTATATTCTGCAAGATCTGCTGGGACTTGTTGATCTTGTTCCTTTATCCCGTCGTCGAAAATATTGGGCGCGGGAGATTAAATCATAAAAGATGATGACGCGGCTAGAATAAAATGGCATCTGGCTACACGGCAACGGTGCTCATAGCCGTGACAGTTGGACATCTTGATATCGGAAGTGTGAAGGCTTCGGTTCCTGAAATGTAGTTACGGGTCGTATTGCTGCATCTAAGTCCATGGTATGGTATAAGTAATGGTGACTTAATCATAGTTATAGTGTAGATATATACTAGACCCAACATTTCCATGGGACTCTGCCTGTTCTACATCGTCGTAAGCTCCTATTCACTGACAGGCATGTGGCCACTCCTGAATGTGCGCAAGTTGCAAAGATTCAACATAGCCGGACTGAAATATGGAGGATATGCGCCTAAGGATGGTATCTAATCAGATATAAGAGAACCCTGAGAGATTGTTTTTAAGGAACATGCAGTACTTACGTCAGAAGGTCTGAAACAGCCGTCCAATAAATTTGGTCAAAGCCCAACGCATCATGTTATGTGTCCACAGCGAGCTCGGATTGAGAATGCAGATGCTATCCATCTATTGGCGATGCCGCTAAGCCAAAAAGCGATGCTTAGCTCGTCAACCATGCCTTAAGCGATCAACAAATCTAACCTGTTAGTGTCATAGTGAAATAACTACAGTTAATAAGGCCTCTACCAATTCCTCGATGTACTGAAACAATAATGCATTAGCACCTGGCAGAACCAGTTTTACGTCCCAATGGGATATACTAACTCCACAGACTAACCGGCATATGTTTTGATCACTACTCAAATTCTTCAATGGTAGAATTTATACTAGCAATTAATTGGTTAGGGAAAAGGGGCATGGATCGTGTCTATGTTATTTCGACAAATTACATTAAAAACAATAAAAAAGGCGAATAATGACGAGTATGAAATTAGTAGTGTCAAGACAGAATTAGATACTGCAATCCGTTGTTTGTTAGATAATATTTATTTCGGAAATCAAAAGCCTAGTGATAATAACGTCACAAAACAATCGGATAATCACATAGATAACCAAAACACAATTTGTTTTTTCAGAGGGTTTACCCCCTATGAAAACAAGACAGGAGACGGACGGGCTAACGCCCATTACTTTCATGATTTTTTCATAGTGGGAGAAAAAGGAAAGGGTTTTTTGGAGAGAACAAGGCGGGATGGACAAATTCGATATTATGAAACTGGGTTGTGTTCGGATGATGCGCTTGAATTACTTGTAACTGTGAATTCGAAAATGAAAGAAAAAGGTTTTAACCCTATTGAAAAAAGGAAAATAAAACCTCGTATAACAAATGATGCTAAAAAAGCCTATATGTTTCTGTTAAATATAGCTCATAATATAGGTGGTGCCTGGTCTGATAAAAGTCGAAGTCCTTTGGTTTCCGCATCATATGGAAAAAAGGGATATAAAACAGCGCTCAAATTTGCACAAGATCGAAACGAACAAAGACGTTATTCATATATAATTATGGGTTTTGTTCGAAAGGACGATACGAACAATTATGTTTTAACAAAGGATCTCTGTAAAATACTACGAGATCTAGGGGCTACTTGGTATAAAGATGTACATTCAGAAATAATTATAAAAGATAGCATCTTTCCAAGAAATATTCTAGGTGTTTTTGAAATTGATAAAGAAACTCATGATATTGTTTTTATTGTCAATCCGAGTTTACATCAATTATTCGATAAAAATTATGGGGGTTTATGTGCAAAAATCACAAACTTTATCTGCAGTAAAGGAATCCCAGTTGATCAGACTGAATTTGATCGTGCAGCAGCGGAATTAGGTTATGCACACTATGTGGAGCAAGATTGTAGGAGGAAAAATAAGTTAGGAGATATTGGTGGTGATGCTGACTCGCCATTACCGAATAACTGACCATTATCTAAGTTAACTTCTGAATATCATCGACATACTTGGTCTATAGGACCTAATGCTTCTGTGGGTAGGAAGATGGACTGTGGGAGTATTTGTATTAATACCTGTGATCCTTAATAACGAAAGGAGCATTATTGGGAGTGTGTTGTCTCGTTGGGTGGTGTGATGAGGACTCGTCGAACGGGGTGTGGTATTGCGTTCGATGCCTTGATCTGGTGGGGGAGGACGGACGCTACAAGGATCTTTGATGCGGCCGTATGCGACAGTCCCGCTCAATCATATCTATCAGGCCCTGAATGACCATTGTGCACAATGCAATTGAGGGAGTCTGTGAATTGATTGCTGTAAAATAAGCGCTGTTGAATATAGGAACTACGGATGCGAGAGTTTGTGTAAGCGCTGCGCTTGATGGTAGAATATCACATCAGCCACCGAACAGGATTGGATGCTCTATCGCATTCTCATAGCAGACTAAATCTATATGGGTCACGCTGGAGTTTGAACATTGCAACCGATGGGATCACGAGGCAGGCTATTGACCGCCATTGGTGCCGTCAATAAAACACAAAAGCATGCATGGTCCTGTTCAGTCGCATACCTCAACCTGAAGTATTCATCACGGATACTATCCTTGACAAGGCTACCAGTTGGGTAATTGGTGACGCTTACTGGCTCGCATGGCTCGGTTCGCCATGCGATGCTTCTCCCAAACAGCTTAAACTCTAGGTTTGCCCTGTTTTTGGTCGACGTGGAAAAACGGTTCTCTGTGGCCGTCGGCCAGTTCTCATTACTAAGAGTTCCGGCACGTGAAAGACAGAGAATTTTCTAATTTGTACGGGAATTATTGAAGACGAGGTTGTCAATCTAGTGTATTCCCGTGAAGTTTAAAGACCTTGCTGGATTTATTGTGTCTGGAACTTATTTGTCGTCTACAGTGAATCGAAATGTCCTACTAACAAACGAATCCTGTCCTCGATTTAAAGTCTAAAATAGTGACTATAACGCATCACTTATTATTCCGCCAATCTCAAACCATCAGGGCTTTGATTTTTGCACTTACTGTGAGTTTTTCTTGTCAGAAATTGACCGGCACAAAGTAATTGTGGCTATATATCTAAGACCTCAACACTCTTATACGTAAACATAGCTGACTTTATCTTTTGAGCAATGTTGTTTGGTAACTGCGATTTCAGCTGATCGAGTGATTCATACACAGACATCTTTCGAATATCATCTTCTGGAAAATCAATGTACCAATTGCTCGGATCCTCACGCAGTTGAGTGGCGTGCTCGGCAATCATCGACCAGTCGGTGAAAATTCGTTCGTACAAAACATAGTTCTTCTTCTTTGTTAGGAATATCTCCGTAATGTGCCTTTCCTCGGAAGTCCTATCACTGAATTTAAAAATTCTTTCATCTTTGAACCTTTTTATGATTTCTCGGCCATCGGATGAAACTTTCAGTTCTATATCTTTGTTTCCTTGACTCTTTCTCTTTCTCAGAATCAATGAAAAGTCGTAGACCTAGCACAACAGCCGCTGAGAGACTGTCTGCATACTTCACAGCTTCCGTCAAAAGAGGTAAATCTTGCTCCGAGACATAAATTTTTTTGCAACCATGCGTATAAGCATACTCATCTTAAGAGGTAGGTTGCTGCTTCTCAGGATCAACCAATGTTCGATACGGTTGGCTCGCTTGATTCATCAATAAGTTGCTTTAGCAGCTCTGCTGTAGACAGGCACTCGAATATTTGGACGCAGCAGTCAGCGGTTCTGATGCTGATGTATTTCAACCACCATTGGTGGTACTCTTTTCGAAGAGTGTCTGGCAGGTTTGGCCGCTCAATGCAATGAAACTTTAACGAACCGCTGTACCTACCATAAAGGGTGGCACCAATGAATGATGCTATAGAACTTGGCAATCTAGTTAAAGAGTATGAAACGCCGGCAGGGGTTATCAAGGCGCTGGATCACCTTGATCTAATTGTCTCTGAAGGGGGCATCTTTGGTCTGTTGGGCCCTAACGGTGCTGGAAAATCAACAACGCTTGAAATAGCTGTCGGCTTGAGAAAACCGACTTCCGGATCCGTCAGCATATTTGGCAGGAATCCGCAGACCGATTCGCAGCGGGTTCATCGGCGGGTGAGTATTCAACCCCAGGAGTCCACTATCTTTCCCCAGGAAAGAGTGGGGGAGATACTGTCATTTTGGGCCAGTCTTTATGATCACCCACGTGATGTGGATCAAGTCGCAAAATGGATGGGCTTGGACGAATTGCTGCTCCGTAAAGTAGCGAAATTATCAGGTGGACAAAAACAGCGCCTGAATGTCGGTTTATCCATCATCGGGCGGACGAAATTAGCCGTACTTGACGAACCGTCCACTGGTCTTGATGTAATGGCTCGGGACGACCTTTGGAAGGTGCTTAGGTTTCTGGCCGAAGAAGGTACGACGATTGTCCTATCGACACATGATCTAGATGAAGCGCGAGTTCTGTGCCATGAAGTAGCGGTGATAGATCATGGTCGGTCTGTAGCCCAAGGCAGTCCGGAGGAACTCATAAGGAAACATGCCAAGGGGACGTTGATATCCTGCCGAGTAAAGCCAGATGGAATAACGGATCTTGTGAGCATGCTTCGGACTTTTGGCGAACCGGAAGTCGTTGATAAGACAACCATTTCAATACGTGCCGACGATACGGATCCTGTTATTGCTGTGCTGTCGAGCAATCCTGCGGTTTCCCAATTACGTATGAACGAACCAAGCCTTTATGATGCCTTCGTGAAATTGACCGGGCATGATTTTGAATAATTGATAATACTCATTTTTGTTAGGACTCCAGATGATAGAAAAAAGGCACCTTCGCCCCTTGTTGGCGCTGCAGACTCGTGAACTAGTCAGGAACACTTCGTATTTTATTTTTGTCATAATTTTCCCTTTTGCCATGGCGGGAATGTTTCTTCTCATGTCCGAGATGATGAAAGGGCAGGCTGATGCTCCAGACTTCAGCCCATTCGTTATGCCCATGGCGCTCTTTCTGGCAGTGACTGGTACAGCTTTGACCATGACTGCAGGTCCTTTGGCCGAGGTCAGGCAATCAGGAGCTCTCAGGGTACTTTCAACAACGCCGATCCGAAAAGCAGACTATTTGATGACGTATCTGGCTGTAAGGTTCATTATGGCGACCCTGCAGATCCTTGTCATAGTAGGCGCTTCGGTGTTGCTGAATCTGCTTCCTTTTAGGGATATTGGTCGGGTTTTTGTCGTGTCCTTATTGGGACTGGTCATGTTTCTTGCCTTGGGGTATTTAATGGGTGGCTGGCTTTCGTCACCGCAGTTGGCAACCAACTTGGGAGCTCTCGTGCAACTGTTGGCTTTGTTTTTGAGTGGCCTGGCCATACCCTTCGCAATCCTTCCGGATTGGTTGACGAATGTTATCAGGTGGATTCCGTCGACTCTCTTTGGAGATCTCATTTTCTGGGCATCAAAAAATCCTCTGCAGCAAACGGGCGCTATGCTTTCAACCTCCATCGTGCTTGCTGTTACTGCAGTGCTTGTGTTTTTGGCGGTTCGTGGTTTCAAATGGGATGTGGAGTGAGTTTCGAGCCCGAAGTGTCATAGATTAAACATGTTTGAAAGTTGAAATATTCAAGCAAGTTGTAAGTAATCTGTGCCACCAACCATAAGACGGTTTGAGTCTCGGACCAGGTTTTCCTCCCAGTTATTTGTGCATGTCTAGGAGTGCAGAACCATACTCCGTTGATCTGATTCAGCTCGTCCTCGCTACCCTTAGCGCCTGCGGTTATCTCTCCTGATATGAATCTGGTCTTGCCGTCAGCCGGGCGGCGGGGGCCGCTATCATGAGAGCCGGAACAGGATCGAGCGGGTCCTTCGGATTGGGGCCCGATGAAGGAATGCGTACATGGCGGATATGGTTGACAATCACAATGACGACGAAGGCCCGGACCTGGGCAGGACCTACCACAGCGGTCCGGTCATCATGCGCGGGCCCATGATTCCTGAGGCGGATGCCAATGCTGGTTTGCTCTCGTCGGGCGGTGACACAGACTGGCTGCATATGGATCCTTGGCGGGTGCTGCGCATCCAGGCCGAGTTCGTCGACGGGTTCGGTGCGTTGGCGGAGCTGGGTCCGGCAGCCGCCATCTTTGGTTCAGCTCGGACCGGCAAGGAGGATCACAACTATGCTGCTGCGCGCAAGATGGGCGGCGACTTGGCCAAGGCCGGTATGGCAGTCATTACCGGGGGAGGGCCCGGCATCATGGAGGCGGCCAACAAGGGTGCTGCTGAGGTTGGCGGCAAGTCCGTCGGCCTGGGCATCGAATTGCCCATGGAGCAGGGACTCAACCGCTGGGTGAATCTGGGCATCACCTTCCGCTACTTCTTCGTACGCAAGATGATGTTCATGAAATACTCCTCGGGCATCATCGTCTGCCCCGGTGGGTTCGGCACCCTGGATGAGATGTTCGAGGTGCTGACCCTGGTCCAAACCCATAAGGCACCCAGCATGCCCATCGTCCTGTTCGACAGGGCTTACTGGCAGGGACTCTTTGACTGGATTTCGGACACGGTGAAGCAGCGGGGCATGATTTCTGAGCTGGACCCTGATCTGGTCATCCGCACTGATGATCCTGACGAGGCTGTCCAGGCCATTCTGCGTCACCGTGCCTGAATAATAGGTGAGCGGCGGTCAGCGGGCGCGGGTGGCCATGATCATGCCCGTGCCGATGGGCAGCAGACATGATTCCCAGGCATTGTCTTTGCTTATGGCATCCATGATGGTGCGCAAGGTGGTCGTTTTTGCGGTTCTGTTGGCCGGGTTGAGCACGCCGCCCTTGTCCGGTTCCTCCAGCAGGTCAAAGGCATCCGTGAAGATCAGCTGTCCCCGGTCCTTGAGCAGGCGCGGGGCCTGGTCCATAACCTGTTGGTAGTTGTCCCCATTGCCTGAGACGACGATAAGGTCGTAGTCGCTGGGGTTGAGCCTGGGGAAGTAGGTACGGGCAGCCGCGTTGACTGCCCTCAGCCTCATGCCTGGGTGGGCTTTCTCCATGCCTGCGAATATTTTTTTGACCAGCGAGGTGCCTTGGGCTGTAGAGTCAACGGCGGTGAACTGGCCATGACCATGCAGGCCCGTCATCAGGCGCAGGGCTTCGACCGCAGAGCCGTTACCTACCAGGATGATGGATGCCGGAGCGTTCCGGCCGGCCAGGAACTGCAGGAAGGCGCCTTGAGACCGGGAACATTGGGCGAATCCGGCCTCTGTAGCCTTGTCTCGCAAGGTCTGCAACTTGTCGGATTCGACGTTCAGAGCGCTTGCCTCGGCGAATTCCCATCCTCTGGCGATGTTGTTGTACGAGGTTTTGTCCATGCTAACCATGGTAACGACTAGAGGGCACAAGCCTGTCGCCGGCTCTTGCTGACCTGTGTGCGCAGGAGTCTGACTACTCCTTGACGGCTTCGACCAGCTTCCACATCTCTTCACCTACGTCGATCCCTCTGGGGCAGGGTCGGGTGCAGGCCCGTATGGACTGGCATGCCTGGATTCCGTCCACCTGGTCGATGGCTTCAAGACGTTCCTGGCGATGGCTGTCGCGGGAATCGTTGATGAATCGAGCCGCTGCGATCATGGCTGCCGGCCCGGCGAAGGCTTCACCGCCCGCATAAATGGGGCAGGCGCCCTGGCATAGCCCGCAGGCGATGCAGGTGCTGAGCAGCTCATACCGGGCCAGCTCTTCCGGGGTTTGCCGGTATTCCGACGATGGCTTTGTGCCGGCCGCCTTTGCCTGGGCCGCTTGGTTGCTATCAGCCGAGGAATCATCATGGAGCAGATACGGCTTGAAGCGTCGAATCTGCTCAAACATGGCATCGGTGTCCACTATCAGATCTCTGAGCGGGGTGAAGCCAGGAAGCGGGCGGATCTCCACTGCTGAAGATTCTGCAGGGTCCGATTTTTCTGTGGGGTGTGGGGCGCCTATAAGGCCTGTAGTTTTTGTAGCGGTTGCGGTTTTCCTAGGATCTGTAGCTAAGAAGTCTGGGACCGTTGAATCTGAATCTGAGACCGAGCCTGAGTGCGATGCCGACATGGATACGGCCGTTGCGGTTGTCGTTGTACCTGTGCGACGGAAGGCCGGAGGTTGCTGGGCCTGTAGGTTTCCTGTAGCTACACCGGGTGAGGCGTAGGCGTTCGGCATGGTCTTGGATGCAGCCAGGCAGTCGGCGATGGTAGCTGTGCAGAGCAGATCTGGGCGGCCGTTGATGAGCACAGCATCCGACCCACACATGCCATGGCCACAGGAGTACCGGAAGTTCAGTGTGGGATCCACCTCTCGCTTGATCTGCAGAAGGGCATCCAGAACGGTGCGCTGTGGGGCGATACGAATCCTGTACTCCTGCGTCCAACGGCGGCCGCGGGCCCGTCGACTGCCTGTTGTGGCGAAGGGGTTGTTTTTAGCGAATGGGTTGGTTCGTGCCGGACGCTCTGATTGAGGTCGTGGGGTAAACCGGGCTATTCGGAAGGTCACCGGGCGGGGATCGCGGTCCGATGCGGATGCCTTGGATCCGTCTGATTCCGTGGACTGTGATGTCACGGTTGCTCCTGTCCTTGTTCGGGAAACGGCCCGATGCCCACTGATATGCGCGGACTCCATCCTAATCCCTGCCTGACCTGGATAGGTGTCGAGCGGTTGCCTGTCTGAACAGATTGGGCTCAGAGTCCATCATCAGAGCCCATCAGTAGTTGCGGCCCTTGGGAGGCATGTCGACGATATGAACGGGCTGCCAGGAGACGTTTTCCTTGGCATCGATCATGGTGTGAGCCAGGTAGTGTTCGTCATCGCGCTGCGGATAATCGCTCCGGTACAGGGCGCCGCGGGACTCCTGACGCTGCAGGCTGGCGTTCAGGACGGCCCGGGCCAAGGTCAGCAGGTTGTCCACCTCCATGATGGCGGTCACCTCCTGGTTGAGCACTGCTGTCCCACTGTGCGCACGCAGCTGTTTGGCATCAGCATCCAGGTGATCCAGGCCGCGCAAACCCCTTTCGATGCTGCTCTGATCGCATCGGACGGCAACGGCCTCCTCCATCAGCCGTCCCAGTCGGCCCATCAGTACGTAAGGGTTGTTCAGGCCGGCCTCGTCACCGGTGTCGGGTTCTTCGCCTTGGTTGTCGGCCAATGCTGGTTCCGAGGGCTCGGCGTTGCTTGCGCCAGCCAGCAACTCGTCCATGAAGGCCTGACGCTTCTGCAGGGCTTGTGCCAGCGGAGACGTGTCGGTCATGTCGTTTGGCTTGTCGGCATTGGACATGGCGGCGGCGATGGTCTGCCCGGTTTTGGTGCCAAAGAGGCAGGCATCCAGCAGGGAATTGCCGCCCAGCCGGTTGGCCCCATGAACGCTGACACAGGAGCATTCCCCGGCGGCAAACAGTCCGTCGACGACTCGACGGCGTCCATCCTGCCAGCGATAGACACGGCCGCGATCCGTGATGGGGATGCCTCCCATGGTGTAGTGGGCGGTGGGTTTGACCGGAACCATATCCACAGTGGGATCCAGGTGGGCGTATCGATGGATGGTCTCGGTGACCTGGGGGAGCAGGGCGGTCATGCGCTGGCCGTCAATGCCGGTCATGTCCAGCCAGACGCAATCATGAGGCCCGTCCGGGTCCGATGGATCGGCCACCCCGCGACCTGCATCAATCTCGGCCATGATGGAACGGCTGACCACATCCCTGGCGGCCAGGTCGCCGTGTCCCGGCGCGTAGTCCTGCATGAAAGCCTTGCCCTGACTGTTCCTGAGCACGCCGCCTTCTGCGCGGGAGGCTTCTGAAAGAAGAATGCCGGTGTGGCCCAGGCCGGTGGGATGGAATTGGATGAACTCTATATCCTCCAGCTGCAGGCCGGCCTGCAGGGCGAGCGCCATGCCGTCACCGGTCAGGTCCCAGGAGTTGGAGGTCGTATGGAAGAGTCGGCCGGCTCCGCCCGTGCACAGGACGATATTGTCGGCTTGGATGGCCTGCAGTTTGCCGGCGTGGGTGTTCAGGACGATCAGTCCTCGGGCATGGCCGCCGGATTTCTCATCAGTGGGCGGGTCAACGACCAGATCGGTCACATACCATTCCTCAGCGAACTCGACTCCCAGGTGCAGGCACTGCTGCCAAAGGGCGTGGAGGATCTGGTGGCCGATGCGATCGGCTGCATAGGCTGCTCTCCTGACTGGGTGTCCGCCATAATCAGCGGTATGGCCGCCGAACTTCCGCTGGGCGATGTGCCCGTCTTCAGTCCTTGAGAAGGCCACTCCGTCATGCTCCAGCTGGATGACGATGCCCGGGGCCTGCTCGGCCAGAATCCGCACGGCATCCTGGTCAGCCAGCCAGTCGCTGCCCTTGATGGTGTCGTAGTAGTGCCAATGCCAGTCGTCTTTTTCCTGGTTGCCCAGACTGGCCGCAATGCCGCCCTCTGCTGAGCCGGTGTGGGATCGCAGGGGCTGCAGCTTGGAGACGACCAGGACCTTTGGCGACGAGCCGTTCCTGTTTCCGTCGCTCTCCAGAGCTCTATAGAGTCCCAGAGCCGTCGACAATCCGGCCGCTCCGGCTCCGACGATGACGGCATCATAGCGGTTTCTGACCTTCTGCGGATTCATACCATTGATACTGTCACGACCCGTTGATTGTGGTGGCCCTTCCAGTCCATGTCTGCTTACGAGGGCAGAATGGGTCTTATGACCGAACTTTCCTTCTCCCAGCAGGTGTATCAGGTCGTCAGGCGGATCCCTCGCGGCAAGGTGGCCACCTACGGTCAGGTCGCCTCCCTGACTGGTCATCCACGCAACGCCAGGTTCGTGGGTTATGCGCTTCATGACAATCCTGAACCTGGGGTGATTCCCTGTCATCGCGTGGTCTTCCGCGATGGTTCTCTGGCCCCGGGATTCGCTTTTGGCGGGCCTGAACGCCAGCGTCAGCTGCTGGAGGATGAAGGCGTTCATTTTGTTCCTCCCCGCAGCGATGAATCGGCTGGTGCGGACGGCTGGGTGGTGGATTTGAATCGCTGTCGCTGGAAGGCCTGATTCTTCTGGTCTTCAGCTACCACGCATCCGCCCTTCAGGTTGATCAGACCACGAATCTCCAGGGAACCCAGCAGCTGCATCAGATGCCTGACTGAGAGTTCATGTCCCTGATTGGCCAGCTCAGTGCGAAGCTGTCCCATCATGGGCGGACCGCCCCGGCGCTGGCAGGTACGGACAGCCGCCAGCACGGTTGCCTCCTCCTTGGTTAGGCGATCGTCGTCGGCTTTTTCGTGTTCATGGGCCATGCCTGGATTTGATGGCGGGGTTGAAGGATGCTCTTTGTGCTGAGAGTGGGTCGAAAGCCTGCATTTATTAGTACCGGATTGTTTGAGCGTGATCGGGAGCGGCTGATTGCCGTGAGTGGTTTGGATAGGATGATCACAGTCAAGCGGCGGTACGCGCTGCGTGGGCTGCCTACTTCCTTGATGCTCATGATCTTCGGCGGTTTTGACTGAACTGTCGGTCCCTTGTCGAACAGGCTCGTCAGGGTGGATAGGTCCATGGGCGGGATGGCAGATGTCTTGGATGTCGGATGCCGACAGGAGCAACTCCGCCTTGCCCTCATGGATGAGCCGGTTGCAGCCGGTGTTTTCCGGCTGGTCGATTCTGCCGGGGGCAGCCAGCACGCGACGGCCCAATTCCACACCCCAGTTGGCGGTGTTCAGGGCGCCGGATCGGTGACGGGCCTGTGCAACCACGATGTCGGAGGCCAGGGCGGCGATGATCCGGTTGCGCAGCAGGAACCGACGCGCCTCAGGGATGGTGCCAGGCGGCAGTTCGCTGATCAGCGCGCCGCCATCTGCTTCGATGTTCTCGAACAGACGGCTGTTGCGTTTGGGACCCATATGCAGCAGGCCTCCAGCAAAAACGGCGACCGTGCGTCCGCCGCCAGCGGCCAGGGCTCCCCAGTGGGCGGCGGCATCCGTGCCCATGGCCCCGCCGGAGACGACCAGGTGGCCTTGGCCGGCAGCCTGTCTGGCTATTTGATGGGCGATGGACCGGCCATACTCGTCACAGGCTCTGGATCCGACAACGGCCAAGGGGTGGTCACAGCAGATCAATGCTTCAGGATTGCCTCGTCCCCACAGGCAGAGGGGAGGGGACCAGTCGGAGCGGCGTGCCAGGTCGTCCACCTGACCTGGCCAGCAGGGGTCGCCTGGGGTCATCACCCAGAATTGGCCTCCACCAGTCATCATGGTCCGCACCTGGTCGGTGTCCATGGCCAGCAGGGGCGTCAGACGTCTTCGCCAGGAGCTGCTGATCTTGTGGAACCGGGTGAGGTCCTCAGGGCTCGTTTGTCGTCCCCACCGAGCCGTCCCCTTAAGAAAGCGTTCGTCCAGTTTGGAGCGTGCTGCTTCGTGAGGGTCCTTGCCATCCGACTGGTTCGGCGCTCCCAGCTCGATCAGGTTTCGGCACAGGTCGGCTGCCTGGTTCGAGCCCAGCAGGCAGGCGATCATGAAGGCATCGGGGCCATCTGCCGCCAAGGTCAGCACAGCTCTGGCAAGCCAGTCGCTCTCGACTATGGTCATCGGTCGCGGTCGGCCGGCAGGCATGGTTTTTATCAAGGGTTTGGACATCTCAGACGGCCCTTGTCCTGAGCAGGATGCCGGTGTTCACGTCGTCCGCACCCGGGCTGGTCCGCCCGTCCAGGTCTGCCAGAGTCCAAGCCAGGCGCATGGTCCTGTCGGCTCCTCGCAGACTGATCCGTTGCCTGCGCAGGGCCTGATCCACAACCGAACGTGCCTTGGCTGATGTGTTCTGGCGCAGCCATTCTCCGCTGATCTGGGCGTTGCAGGTCCAGCCCTGCTTGCGGAAGCGTTCTTTTGCCGTCTGGCGGGCGCGGGTCACACGCTGGCGGATCTGGGCGCTGCGCTGGCGTGGGCGGTGGTCGTCGAATCCCGGGTCGGTCACCGGCGGGACTGTGGTTTGGATGTCGATGCGGTCCATGATGGGTCCGGACAGCCTGTTCCAGTAGCGGAGGCGCTCGCGGGGCGTGCAGGTGCAGCGCTCGCCTGTGCCGTATCCGTATCCGCAGGGGCAGGGGTTGGCAGCCATGACCAGTTGGAAACGAGCCGGGAAGGTGGTGCTGCCCTTGGCGCGGGACAGGAAGATTCGCCCGATCTCCAGGGGCTCGCGCAGGGATTGGATCACCCTTGGGGAGAATTCCGGGGCTTCATCCATGAAGAGGACGCCGCGGTGGGCACGGGTGATGGCGCCAGGCGTGGCCAGTCCGGCGCCGCCACCAACCATGGCCGCCATGGAGATCGTATGATGAGGAGCCTCGAAGGGCGGCACATCGGAGATCCCATATTGGCTCAGCGTGCCGCACAAAGATCGGATGGAGGCCACCTCCAGTTGTTGAACAGCATCCAGGGCGGGCATGATGCTGGGAAGCCGTTCTGCAAGCATGCTTTTGCCGGCTCCTGGAGGACCGACCATGAGCATGTGGTGACCGCCGGCTGCAGCTACCATCATGGCCCATTTGGTCTCCTCCTGGCCGATCACATCAGCCATGTCCGGCTTGGGCGGAGACGAGTCGGCATTGGCGGGTGAGTTGTCTTCATGACCTGAGTTCCTGGGGTGCACACTCGCTATGGCGGTCGACTTGTCAGAGTCCCGGCGAGTGTCTGCTTCGGGGACGACAATCCTGCTTTGCCCACCCAAGGCCTGGATGAGCTGGCCCAGGTGGCGCAGTCCCACGACCTCGATATCGGGAACTAGACGGGCCTCATCAAGGTTGTCTGCAGGGACGAAAGCATGCGTGATTCCCTGAGCTCTGGCCTGAGTGAGAATGGGGAGCAAACCGTTGATGGGCAGAATAGTGCCGTCCAGGTTGAGTTCGCCCAGGATGACAGTATGGTCTAGGCCCTCCGTCGGCAGCGCTCCGCCGGCTTCCAGAACGCTGGTCGCGATGGCCAGATCGTGTGAGGAGCCATGCTTGGGTTTTGAAGCAGGGGACATGTTGACGGTGACCCTGGTCTGCGGCCACCGGAATCCGCAGGCCGAGCAGGCGGATTTGACCCGTTCCCGCGACTCCGACAAGGAGGCATCCGGCAGACCGATGATGGAGAAGTAGGGCAGCCCTGGGGAGATGAAGGACTGCACGTGGATGAGAAAGGCCTTAAGACCTATCAGTCCCACGGATTCGGCGGATCCGAGACGCATCAGAAGGCCTCCCTGGTGTGTCTGAGGAAGACCGATCCCGGATTCCAGCCGCCCCTGCCCGAACGGTTGGATCCCCTGACGGCCTCGGCGGTTGCCTGACAGGAAGCCGGGGGATGGGACCCCTCGGTATGCATGCTTCTGGCAGGGTCGGACTTGACTGACAGGCTGATGACATCAAAACGGGTGCCGCGATGCCGTGCGTTGGGATCTCGGTCGTGGCTTATCAGCCATTGGACAGCTGCTCGACGCAGATGGGTCTGTTTGCGCGGGCCGACTGCCTGTTCCGGGGACCCGAACCGACCGGTGCGTCTGGTCTTGACCTCTACGAAGACCAGAGTCGCCTCAGGATCCAGGGCGATGATGTCCAGCTCGCCGAATCTGCTTCTCCAATTCCGGGCCAGGATTCTCCAGTTTCGTTGTCTCAGCCACTGGCAGGCGTAGTCTTCGCCCAAACGTCCGAGCTCTCGGCTGCTTACGCCTTTGGCTCTGATCTGTCGCTCAACATCTGCCAGCTCCATGTCGCAAGATTCAGGGCTGCTCGTGGCTGATGTGGTATTTCCAGGTTGCATTATTTCCGCGTTGCTGGCGGAGCCTATGGAATCAGGCAGAGCGCTTATGGGCTGTGTGGCCGATGGGTCTGCGAACATAGCGTCGGCATCGGTTCTGTCGTCCTTGTCGTTGAAGACTGTGCGGAGATTGGTTGGTCTAGTCAGTGCTTGTGTATCCATGTTTCTAGGAGACCACTGGAAGGAGGTCGGCGACTAGTAGAACCGGGCATGTGGTCGAATGAACCTGCGCACGCACGAAAGTGGATGAACGAGTGGATTGACGATGCAGACGCTGTACCTATTGCCCTTATCTCTGCATCAGGCAGAGGCGGCAGAGGCAAGAAGGACTGAGACAGAAACCAAGCAAAGCGGAATCAAGAAAAGCAGAACCAAGGAAACAGAAACGAGTGACATCAAGTAAAGCAAATAAGCGAGGGGAGCAGGGCAACAGGCAGATAAAAAGACCGGAAGACACCGCCGGCGAATTCGCTGGCAACGCCTTCCGGTCTGCTGTGGTTAACCCATCTCTATGACTGATTTGTCAGCTTGTCGACCGGTTATTTGGTCGGCAACAATAAGGCGATTGAGGTGGTCTGGATTCCATTCATCCACCTTGGTTTTCCAAACTTGACGAATGCCCGGACTTCTAGGCTGCTTCACCGACCTCGGGCTCACTGCTCCTGCATCAGAGCAGTCATCTGCCCCAGATCCAGCTCGAAGCTGACACCGCGCTGCTGATAGTCGGGCTGATTGCGTGTATGCTGCATGGCTGAGCGGACGAATTCGCCGGCGATCCGGGCGGCATCGGCCAGGCCTCGTCCTGCAAAGAGCGCCCCGCAGAGGCTGGATGCAAAGGCATCGCCGGTCCCGTGGATCATGAAGGGCAGCTTGTCATGGACCAGCTCGGTGCGCTCGCTGACTCCGCCATGATCTGCTGAGGCCACGAAGTTGCGCAGCTTGCCGTCCTTCCGGTCGATGCCCTTGATGATGACGTTTTTCGCGCCCATATCCAGCAGGCGGCCCAGACGCTGACCGACCTGGGCATCGTCAAGGTCCTGGCCTTCGTAGTCGATGCCGGTCAGCAGACTGACCTCGGTCAGGTTGGGCATGAGCAGGTCGGCCCCATCGACCAGGTTGGTCACGGCCCGGCACATTTCCTCGGTGTAGGTGGGGTACATGGATCCGCCGTCGCCCATGACCGGGTCGACCAGCCGCAGGGCCTTGGGGTATTCCCGATACATGCGCTGAATGATGTCGACCTGCTCGGCGCTGCCCAGGAACCCGCTGTAGATCCCGTCCAGGTCGACGCCCTCCTTCTGCCAGGCATCCAGGTATCCCGGCAGCATTTCAGTGGTGTCGTGGAAGGTGTAGTCCTTGAACATGGTATGCGCGCTGAACAGGGCTGTGGGCACCGGGCAAACGTCGCATCCGGCTGCCGAAAGGATGGGGATGGCGGCCGTCAGCGAGCACTTGCCATACCCGCACATGTCATGCACAGCGGCGACTCGGGGGATGTACTTGCTGTCGCGCTGGTAGAGCCTGTTCTGATCGTCCGTCTGTCCGGCCATCTTTGAACTCCTTCATGCCTGCTTAGGCTGTTCGCAGCGGAGTCTTCTCCGTCGCTTACTCGACTCTACAGCGGAGGGGTTAAACGGGAACCGCCGCGTGTGGAATACCGAGATGAAAAAGGCCTGCTTTCAACCTTTTGGAAGTTGTTATAAAAAAGGACGATACCGAAAAGTCCCTTCTGGCTTGAACAGGTGGGCTTGTGCCGCTTATGGTCACATTCAAGAACATGGACGAGGACGCACGTCACCAACAGATAGGAATCGACATGACCGACCAGAACCCGCACAAGTACCATTTCGAGACGCTTCAGCTCCACGTGGGCCAGGAGCAGGCCGACCCAGCCACTGATTCCCGGGCCGTGCCCATCTACGCCACCACCAGCTACGTCTTCCACGACTTCGACCACGCCGAGGCCCGGTTTGCGCTGAAGGACCCGGGCAACATCTACGGCCGTCTGACCAACTCCACCCAGGGGGTCTTCGAGGACAGGATCGCCGCCCTGGAGAACGGCACTGCCGGTTTGGCCGTGGCCTCGGGAGCGGCAGCCGTGGAGTATGCCTTCCGGAACATCACCCAGACCGGGGACCATATTGTGTCCTCCAAGAACATCTACGGCGGCACCTTCAACCTCCTCAAGCACACCCTGCCCCGCGATGGTGTCGAGACCACCTTCGTGGACCCTTCGGACCCGTCCAACTTCGAGTCGGCCATCCAGGACAACACCAAGCTGGTCTTCTTCGAGACCTTCGGCAACCCCAACGCCGACCTGCCCGACTTCGAGGCCATCTCCAAGATCGCCCATGACCACAACCTCCCGGTGATCGTCGACAACACTTTCGCCACTCCTTACCTGTTCCGTCCGCTGGAGCACGGGGCTGACATCGTCGTGGAATCGGCCACCAAGTTCATTGGCGGCCACGGCACCACCCTGGGCGGGGTCGTCGTTGAAGGCGGCAAGTTCGACTGGGCGGCAGTGCCCGGCAAGTTCCCCACCTTGACCGAACCCGACCCCAGCTACCACGGTCTGCGCTTCTACCAGGATCTGGGGGCTGCGGCCTTCGTCACCCGCATTCGCGCCATCCTCCTGCGCGACACCGGCGCCGTCATCTCGCCCTTTGCAGCCTTCCTCCTCCTGCAGGGGACGGAGACACTCTCGCTGAGGGTTGAGCGCCACGTCGAGAACGCCTTGAAGGTGGTGGATTATCTGCAGACCGTGCCGGAGGTGGAGTCGGTCAGCCATCCGGCCATCGAGGGGCGCCCCGACCACGAGCTCTACAAGCGCTACTTCCCCAACGGCGCCGGGTCCATCTTCACCTTCGATCTGAAGGGCGGCAAGGATGCGGCCAGGGTCTTCATCAACAACCTGCATCTCTTCTCCCTCCTGGCCAACGTGGCTGATGTGAAGTCGCTGGCCATCCACCCGGCATCGACCACCCACTCCCAGGAGACACCGGAGGAGCTGGAGGATCAGGCCATCCATCCCGGTACCATCAGGCTCTCCATCGGCACAGAGAACATCGAGGACATTCTGGACGACCTCAAGGGTGCCTTCCAGGCATTGAAGGAGTCCGGTCTGGCCAAGTAACCGGCAATCACACTTCCTTCTTGGTGCCGTATCTGCGCGATATATGACCGAGAAGGCGAAGAAGCAGAAGGTGCCTGTCGAAACCTCATTACGTTTCGATGGGCACCTTTGTATATGCCTCCCCTTCCTTCTCCAGTGGCAGACAGCACCTGACCAGTAAGGCGGCAATATTGCGGTAGGTAAGATGGAGGCATGAAACATGGAGCAAAGACAAGGGCGTCTTCCGATCCATCGTCCGGTGCGGGGGAACCGAGGCAGATAGCTCAGGTGGCCATCAAGGCCAAGGGGCTGACCAAGGATTATGGCAGTGGGGAGAACCTGGTCCATGCCCTGCGGGGCGTTGATGTCGAATTCGAACGGGGCAGGTTCACGGCCATCATGGGTCCCTCCGGGTCGGGCAAATCCACCCTCATGCATACCTTGGCGGGCTTGGACACCGTTACCTCCGGACATGTCTACCTGAACGGGACCGATGCCGCCGGTGTGAAGGGCAGGCGGGCCCGTCGTCAAGGAGGGCGGAGGGGCGTAGTCGACCTGACCAAGCTCAACGACAATCAGCTGACCCTCTTGAGGCGCCAGAGCCTGGGCTTCATTTTCCAGAGTTTTAACCTCCTGCCCATGTTTACGGCCAAGCAGAACATCCTCATGCCTCTGATCCTGGATGGGGCCAAGCCGAACGCAGCATGGCTGGAGGTTCTGGCCAAGACCCTGGGCCTGGAGGATAGGCTGAGCCACCGGCCCAGCGAGCTTTCGGGCGGTCAGCAGCAGCGTGTGGCCATCGCCAGGGCTCTCATCGCCAAACCTGCCATCGTTTTTGCAGACGAGCCCACGGGAAACCTGGACACGGCCTCTTCGACCGAGGTGCTCAGCTTCCTGCGGGATTCGGTCCGCGAGCTGGGGCAGACCATCATCATGGTCACACATGATGTCTTTGCGGCCTCCTTTGCCGATCGGGCTTTGGTATTTGCGGATGGGCGAATCGTGGCAGACCAAGACAGACCCACTGTGGATTCCATGAACGCCTTGCTCTCCGAGGAAGTCATGGCCTCTACAGCTACAGCTGACTCGGCTGCTCATCGCTGAGGGGAATGCTCATGTGGTTCGTTGCTAGAAAAATGATTCGGCATGACCTGGGCATGATGGTTCCCGCCGGCATCGCCATTGTCGTCGGAACACTGTTTATCGCCATGACCTTCCTCTTCGGCAACACCATGGATGTTTCCATGCGGCGGATGGTCTCATCCGATGCCGCCCAGGCCAACTACGCCATCATCCCAGCGGAAGGCAACCATTCAGAGCAGAAAAGGGTGAAGGACTTCAAAGCCGAGGAGCTGGCAAAAGTCCCAGGTGTTCACGCAGTCAGATCAGACGTCCAGCTCATGGTTGATGTCCGTGCCGGCAAGATCAAGAGCGAGAGCGTGATTGCCATTCCTATGGCGGATTCATCGCTGATGCCGGTCGGTCTGTCCAAGGGATCCTGGCCCAGCGCTGATGACCAGGTGGTTCTACCCGGGCCGACTGTGTCCAGGCTCAAGCTCTCCCTGGGTGACAAGGTGAATCTGAACCTCTCGCCTAACATGCTGTATATTTCCGAGGACCTGGGGCCAAAAGGGCAAGCCAGTGCTGACCAGGTTGCGGGCAGGTTCATATCGAAGCCGCTGACCTTGTCGGGTGTCAGTGCGAACCAGGGCAACGAGGGCGACAGGTTTGGCGAATCGGGCGGCGCAATCGTGCTGACCCCCAAGACCATAGATGCTTTGATGGCTACAGCAGGTCTTGGCGACATGGGTAACCTGTATGCCCAGAACATCTACCTGAATGTTGGCGGACAGGGCAGCGACCTCGATGGGAGTCTGGCCTCTTTGCGTAAGCTCATGCCTTCCGGCTATTCCCTTGAAGATCGTCACACTATGGAGGACCGACTGGTCAAGACCGCGCTCGGCGGTTCCCAAAACCCCGTGACTACCTTCCTTCTGGTATTCGGCACGCTGGCCATGTTCGTGGCTGCCACCGTCATAGCCAACACCTTCCAGGTCATGGTGGCTCGGCAACGTCGCTACCTGGCCCTCCTGAGGACGATTGGCGCCAATAAGAGTCAGGTCAGGGCCAGCGTCCTGATGCGTTCCATTATCCTGGGCGCTGTGGCCTCCCTGATCGGGGTCGGCGCCGCCATCGGCATCATGGCCATTCTGGGTGCAGCCAAGGCTCATACGAGTTCCCTCTACTTTCAATTGAAGTTGACTCCGGCAGTTATCCTGGTGCCTCTCGTTTTCGGCATCGTCGTTACGGTTTTGGCCTCCTTGGGATCTTCATGGGCCGCCACCAGGGTCAGTCCTTTGGAGGCGCTGAGGCCTGCCGATCTTTTGCAGAACAAGCGGACGAGCAGGATACGACTGTTTGTCAGCGTGGTCATGATTCTGCTGGGCATCACCATGACGGTCTGGTCTCTCTGGCAGGTCAGGCTCAATGTCACGGCAGACAAGGCCAGCAAGGCCTCCGGAGACGGGCCCAACATTGTTGCCGTGATGGCCGTCATCGGCATTGTCCTTGCCTTCCTAGGTATCCTTCTCAGTGCCAATCGTTGGATTCCTTTCATGCTCAAGGGAGTCGGATCCCTGGTTTCGCGGATTGGGCCCTCGTCCACAATCGCCGTGGCTAACATTGCACGGAATCATTCCCGTGTGGCGGCAACAGGTACCGCCCTCCTGATCGGCGTAACGCTGGTCGCCACCCTGACTACAGGCGCCGCCAGCGCCAAGCAGACCATGGACGACATGATGGATGAGCACTACTCGGTCGATCTGCAGATCAGCGCCGATGGCCTGGATGCCAAGGCTCTGAACGCCATTCGACAAATCGACGGGGTCGCGCAGGCAGAACTGGTGCCCCAATATGCTGCCATGGTCAAATCAGGCGGCGAGAACGGTGCAGGAATGACTATTTTCGCCCTGGATTCAAACAAGATCGATCGCCTCCTGAATACCAAGGTCGGCCAGGATTTTTCTGGACAAGATGCCCTGCTGCTTCCCAAAAGCCTCATGGACAAACAGAAGGATTTTCATGACGGCGGGAACCTAGGGCTCAATATACTCAACCCGATTCAAGGCGACGCTCAAGGCGGATCCGCAACGGTGGCTCAAAGACTCTTCGTGACCAGTGTCTATGCGCCCTTCCAGGGGATTGATGCCAGTGACTTATATGGCCTGACTGACTCATCCTCGCTCAATGGCGCTCAGCCTCAGACCGTGCAGATCTGGGCCAAGGTCGATGGCTCGCCAACAGTCTCGGAGTTCATAGACAAGGTGAAGAGTGCACTTTCTGGGTATTCGGCTGTTTCTGTGAAGGGCGGGCTGGCTGAGAAGCAACAGTGGGACCGGACCATCGACAACCTGCTCATGATTATCCTGGCCCTGCTGGCGGTGGCAGTTGCCATCGCATTGATTGGCGTGGCCAACACGCTTTCCCTTTCGGTGCTGGAACGCCGGCGTGAGTCCGCCACCCTGCGGGCCATTGGAATGACACGCAAGCAGATCAGACGATCCCTGGCTGTGGAATCAGGGCTGATAGCCCTGGGGTCGTCCTTGTCTGGCATGGTCCTGGGTCTGCTCTTCGGCTGGGCTGCAGCCTATGAGATCTTCTCCTCTTTGGGGACTGTGGCTTTCCCCATTCCCTGGTCCACTGGACTGGTGATTCTGGTGGTGGCGCTTGTAGCGGCGATCCTGGCAAGCGTCCTGCCAGCAAGACGTGTCAACCGGACTCCACCGGTTGTGGCTCTTGCTGAGGAATGACGGCAAGCAACCAGCGCGCATCATAAGCACCAGTCTTTATCCCAGTGCGCCTTGGTCGGCGCCGGGAATGATTGATTTGTCTCCTCAGATGCCGTCTTCACTGATGCTGCTTGGAAGGGAGCCGGCTTGAGCGAAGGGACCTTGATATTCCCGCAGTCAATCAAGGGGATCGGGGCAATTGTTGCAATACATTGATCCGATGGTTGCATGTCTTGAGGCTCACGTCTTTTGCGCTGAACATGATGTTCTTCATCTCCCAGATGTCCATCCCCGCCGCCCCGCGTTGATTTGGATGGTGCCAGCCTAACAGGAAGAGTTTTTCAGCGCACTCATCCGTAAGATTGATTCTTTTCATCCCTCCTAGGGACCATATCGCGGCAGCTGATAGCCGCATAGGGTCAGAAGCAGACGGGAGAAAGGCTTCCTGGCGGATAAGGAGCACCATGCAGCACAAAACGGATACCGCGTCTTCGCAAGGGTTAATCGACAGTGCAGGCCCAGGCGTCGCGGGACCACCGGCCGTCAGCGCCAGGCAGCTGACCAAGGATTATGGGCAAGGTTCGAGTGCTGTCCATGCCCTGCGCGGAATCGACGTGAATTTCGAGCAAGGCCAGTTCACGGCCATCATGGGGCCTTCAGGTTCGGGCAAGTCAACGCTTATGCACGTTCTAGCCGGTCTGGATACTGTCACCTCTGGTCATGTCTATATGGCCGCTGATCTTCTGTACCCGAAGAGTAGGCATCGTCATCATCCATCGATCGATCAGGCTGGCCGAGTCGACCTGACACGACTGGACGACCGTCAGCTGACCCTGATCAGGCGGCGGCATCTGGGATTCATCTTCCAGAGCTTCAACCTGCTGCCTATGTTCACGGCCAAACAGAACATCCTCATGCCGCTGGTACTGGACGGCGTTCGGCCCGACAACTCGTGGATGGAGCAGCTGATAGAGACGCTGGGTTTGTCGGAGAGGCTGGACCATCTTCCCGGTGAATTATCCGGGGGACAGCAGCAGCGGGTCGCCATCGCCAGAGCGCTGATAACCAAACCCGGTCTGGTCTTCGCGGACGAACCGACGGGGAACCTGGACCTGGCCGCAAGCACTGGTGTTCTGAAGTTCCTGCGCGATTCCGTACGTGAGCTGAATCAGACCGTCATCATGGTCACTCATGATGCCTATGCCGCATCCTATGCCGACCGTGCGCTGGTCTTTGCCGACGGACAGATCGTTGCGGACCGACAGAATCCGACGGTGAAAGCCATGAACGATCTTCTGGCTGAACAAGTTTCGGCTGGCGCTGCTGGCTATTCCCAGGTACAGGACTAGGGGGTGCATTGTGTGGCGGATAACCCGTACGATGATGAAGCGCGATGCGCGAATGATGATGCCGGCTGGTCTGGCCATCGTGATCGGCACCCTCTTTATGTGCCTGACACTTCTTTTTGGCAACGTGGCGAACGCCTCCATGCGCCGCGAGATCAGTATGGATGCCGGTCAAGCCAATTATGCTGTGACTTCCAGAAGGGATCAGGACAAGCCAATTCTGTACGACGAGTTCGATAGCAGGGGACTGTCGAAACTGCAAGGGGTTCGTGGTCTGCGCCCCGATGTCAACCTCATGGTGGACATGGAAGCAAACGGTCAGTCCAGCAAGGGGATTCTGGCGATTATGGGTGCCAGGCAGGAGCTCATGCCTATCGATTTGGATCGGGGACAATGGCCGGATTCAGACGATCAGGTGGTACTGCCGCGTTCCGTCGCTGACAGGCTCCGGGCGGGCATTGGGGATAAGGTGCGCCTCCATCTGTCCCCGCTGATGCTCCCAGAAAGTGACAGTGCTCAGGATTCTTCAAATAAAGAAAGCCTTGTTGACCAAGGCACTGCGAACTTGACCATCTCAGGTATCAGCAAGAGCCGTGGTGGACAGTACGACGACTTCGGCGGAGCCGTGGTGCTGACGGGTTCTCGGATTGATCGTCTGCTGACTAAGGTGGGAATGGCTGGACCGGCGTCCCCTCCTGTGGAAAACATCTATCTGTTGGTTAATGGCCAAGGCAAGGACCTCCAGAACACGCTGCATGATATCAGCCGATACGTTCCCGACGGATACCGGCTGGAGGACCGTCGGGCCATGGAGGACAGGCTGCTCAGTGAGCAGACAGGCAATGGCGTGAACATCATGACTGTCTTCCTCATGACTTTCGGTGTGCTGGCCATGGTAGTGGCTGCCTTGGTGATTGCCAACACCTTCCAGATCATGGTGGCCAGACAGCGCAGGTATCTGGCCCTGCTGAGGGTTATTGGTGCGGATCGACGGCAAATCAGGTTAGGCGTGCTGCAGCAGGCCCTGCTTCTTGGTGTCATATCGTCCTTGATTGGCATCCTGCTGGCTATGGGCTTGATGGGTCTTGCCGGATGCCTTGGTTTGCATTCGGGCACCATGGAACTTGCACTTCTGCTTACTCCTGCTGCCCTTCTGGTTCCGTTTGCGCTTGGAGTTCTGGCAACCTTGGTGGCTGCCTTTGGGTCTACTCGTACGGCTATCAGGGTCAGACCGCTTGAAGCCCTGCAGCCAGTGGATTATCAGGAGCAAGGAAGCAGGAAACGGACCGGTCTGCTGATCAGCATCCTGTTGGCGGTCATTGGCATAGCGTTCGTGATCTGGTCCTCTTGGCGTGTCAGGGAGCTAGTCAGGACAAACGCCGGCGATACAGTCCAGACCACTAATCAGCAGGAACTCTTGCTGGGTCTCGCGGTATTGGGTGTTTTGCTGATTTTCCTGGGTGTGCTGACCGGTGCGCGTCGGTGGATTCCAGCTCTTCTGCGTTGCCTGGGTAGGCCTGTGTCCCGGATTGGACCATCTTGCAGGGTTGGAGTGGCGAATATCGCTCGAAATCCCTCACGAGTCGCTGCCACAGGTGTTGCTCTCCTGATTGGCGTAACCCTGGTCTCCACTCTGGCTACAGGTGCGGTAACCACTAAACGGACCTTGGCCAAGGATATTGATCAGCGTTATTCCTTGGATATTGAAATATCTGGTCAGGGGCTGAATAAGAATAATGTGCGGGCCATTGAACGGATCAAAGGTGTAGCTGATGCAGAGCTGGTGCAGCGATTCAATGCCAAGGTCGAGTCGGGAGGCCCCTCACAAGATTCCATGACTGTCTATGCCTTGGATGCTTCACGTATCAGGCGTGTGCTTCATGCCGATCTGGGTCCAGATACGCAAAAGTCGGATGCACTGCTGGTATCGACCAGAACGATTTCCAAGCATTCCGGTTACCAGAATGGAAGTCAGTTGAAGTTGTCGATGGCTGATCCTCAGACGGACGATGAACGTGGAAAAGAGACACTTGCAAGAAGAACATTGACTGGGGTCTTTGCAGGATTCGGCGGGCTGGATACCAGTGGCGTCTATGCAATCACGGACTCCCGGAATGTCGCTGGGATAAACACCAAGGCGCATGAAATCTGGATCAGGACGCAAGGAGATCGCGATGCCGCACTGCTCTTGGATGACATACGTCAGGCTGTCGGAGAGCATGATGACATGGCTATCAGCGGTGGGCTGACGCAAAAGAGGCTATGGGGCGAAAGAATCGATTCCTTGTTGGCGATCATGGTGGCATTGCTGGGCGTTGCCGTCATCATTGCCCTCATAGGGGTCTCCAACACTTTGATGATGTCGGTGCTGGAACGCCGTCGTGAGAACGCCACGCTCAGAGCAATCGGCATGAGCAGCGTCCAGGTTCGCCGATCCTTGGGAGTCGAAGCCTGCATGATTGCCCTAGGAGCCAGTCTGGCTGGAATCGTTCTAGGAATGCTATTCGGGTGGATAGGAGCCTATCAGGTCTTTGTGCCCTTAGGATCCGTGACCTTCACCGTGCCATGGTCGGCTTTTGCGCTGATACTGCCAGTGGCCTTGCTGGCTGCGGTGGTAGCTAGTGTGCTGCCAGCCAGGGAGGCAGTCAAGGTTTCACCCATTGAGGCGCTCAGTGACGATTGATGCTGACTGATGGCCTGGTTCATACCAGATGGTTTTCGTAAGCGAAGACCACTGCTTGGACACGGTCGCGGGCATTGATTTTCTGGAGAATATGAGTGACATGGGTTTTCACCGTGGGCAGTGAGATTCCCAGATTGTCGGCAATCTCCTGGTTGCTCAGGCCTTGGGCTATGTGAACAAGAACCTGAAGCTCGCGGTCAGTGAGTAGGTCTGCTTCGGGATCGCGATAGGTCGATCCCGAAGGCATGGATTCGGCCTCAGGCATGTCATGGGCCATGTGTTCTATCAGACGTTTTGTGGCCGAAGGGGCAATGATCGCGTTGCCCCGGTGGACTGTACGGATGGAGGACAGGAGGGTTTCAGGCTCGGTATCCTTGAGCAGAAATCCCGATGCGCCGGCTTTTATAGCAGCCATGACGTATTCGTCAAGATCAAAGGTGGTCAGCACAATGACCCTGGGCTCCGGACGGTCAGGCGACAGAGCAGTGATCTGGCGGGTGGCTGTCAAACCATCCATGCCGGGCATGCGGACATCCATAAGGATCACATCAGGCCGCAGGCGTGAAGCCAAGTCCACCGCTTGCTCGCCGTCCGCGCCTTGGCCAACCACGGTCATGTCATCCTGGGAGCCGATGACCATGGCAAAGCCAGCCCGGACCAGATCCTGATCATCCACGATGGCAACGCTGATGGGTTCGGTCCGTTCCATAACTGCCTGCTTCTTTCCGCTAGATGATGGTCAGCGCCACCATCCGATTTTATCTGAGTCGAGTGTGGCTAGGAATTGCGACAGGTTACAATTTGTAGCCAAGGTAATCGCTGTTTGATTGAGTGTTGTCTAAGCGATGGTTGTCTGAGTGATTGTTACCGAAATAACTGTTGACGGAGCCACTACCAAATGGTGAAGTGAGCCGCTTCGGTTACTGACTCCTGGCCTGGGCTGATCATCAGGTTCGTGATTCATAGAATGCTCCATTCTTCCGGTGGGCTGATTGCCTGCTGTGTACGTTTCCTGTGTATCCATTTCCTGTGTGCTCGCCATAGGAGGTGTACATCATCAAGAACGCTCATGTCTGGAGTCCGGTTGGTCCGATTAGACATGCTTTGATTCCTTATCCTGTTGCGAATGTTGCGGAGGGTTGTCAGGCTGATCGTCAAGATCTACTGGCAGGGGTTTGGCTGGGTGAAGAGCCGGCGAAGGTGTGGTCTTGTGGGTGGGATCGACCATATGGTTCCTGTCTGAATTGGGGCTCTCGTCTGACACGTCGGTGGTGTCAGTGTTTGAGTGCAAATCAGTGCTGGAACTGTGACGCAGGACTGTGAGTAGTTGTCGCATACGAGCCAGGGCCTGGCGTCCTTGGGTTGCAATGTCGCCGAAGGCTTGTGCTACCTGCTCTGGGGGAGGATCCACCTCCTTGACTTGGTAATCGTTCAACTCGGCGATGGCCTTGCCGGTGGATGCAATGACTGTATTCAGTGTGGTGGCCACTTCTACCTGCATGGTGGCACCGATGAGTTCCCGCTCTTGATTGGCTGCCAGAGCCTGGCTTTCCTGCAAGGTCTGGTTTAGCGCGCGCTCGCGTTCCTGCTGGAGAAGCAGGACCGAACCACGAGTGCGTCGGCGTGAGGCAATCAGAATGGTCAGCAGACAGATCAAGGCCGGTGCGGTCATCACTATAAAAAGCGCTAAATGGGATGCAGAAAAAGAGGCTTCTGCCGGTCCTTCTGTCATGTAAGACAAAATGGTGGGACACCCTTGGTTATTGGCTGCACATCTGACAGCCCACAAAACCATATCCGTGATGACCGCGAACGGGACCCAGTGCCTGGTTTTGTCTTTACCGTAAACCATTGCTGAATAGACGGCGATTGGGGATAAGACTGCAGCTTCCGGCAGCCAGGGCGAGAAGAGCAGCAGCAGGGCGGCGACTGCAGCCACTATGGCGGCGCAAATGCCCGGACGGACCCTGCGCAGAATCAGAGGCAAAGTGATAGCTAGTGTGGCAATGATTCTTGCTGGCCGGCCTGGATCATATTGGGGAGTGACAGGTGCTATGGCAAGAGCTTGGCCTGGATTTTCTACCAAAACGACTCCGATTACCAGACCCAGGTCGGCCGTCAACGGATGGCGTTGAAACCAAACGAAGAGCGTGGAGACAATCGAACGCAGGGACCATTGCATTTGTCGGTTGGCATGTATTCCTGCTTCAGGGTCGGATTTTGGCGGAGTAGCAAAAGGAATTCGCGCCTGGAGGTGGTAACCGCCTTCTGGCTTGGGACCAGCTTGAAGGCTGCCTCCCAGGGAAGTCAGTCGTTCGCGCATTCCCAAAAGGCCGAAAACTGAATGCTCAGGTTGATCCATCTGCGGCGGAGAATCTGAATTGGTAGTGGCATGGTCGAGCGGTTGGTCGTCAATGGTGAGGCACAGACCATCTGTGAGCCACTGCTCTTCAATCCGCACATCCGAAGCCGGAGCGGCATGTTTGCGAACATTGGTCAAGGCTTCTTGAAGGACCCGATAAGCAGTCATGGCGCGGCTGCGATCCAACTTTTCCGGGTGGGGCCGGCCTTCGAGGCGTCGGTTGAATTGAGATTCTGGCTGAGCAAGTTGGGCGGCATCTATCAAGTTTGTCCATGATTCGTAGCTGGTTGGCGGATTGCCTGAAGAGGTGGCAACTGAGGGCCAAATACACGCATCGTCGGCCGTATCAACGTTGGCCTTGGCAGTATTAGCAGCTGAAGTTTCTTTGCTTGTGTGAAGATAGTCGCTCGCTTGACTTGGCTGAGTGCAATCTGTTCCGGCTGGATTCCGATCACGAGTGTTCGTGGATTGACGAGCGGAATTCGTTTGGGCAGTTGCTTGAGATTGGTCAAGGGTATGGATGTCGGCAGGATCCGTTGGTGATGGGGAAGACGGGTGCTGATTGGGAGGGGAATCCGCTGCTTTTTGGCTGGTTGCGGCCGCTGGGTAGGTCGGTGATTTAAGTTTGCCGAAGAGGGAGCTCAGCTCGCGTAGGGCGCGACGGCTCTCTTGATCGATGGTGCGCATGGTCTTGAGGGCCAGGCTCGCATCGGCAGTGGCTGCGTATCTGCCGGCATCCGCCTGCACGATGACGATGGACAGTGTGTGGGCGACGACATCGTGCATGTCACGCGCTATGCGGGCCCGCTCAGCACTGGCAGACAGGGCGGCGCTCTGTTCTGCCTGCAGAGCCAGGGCGTGGTTGCGTCGCCGGGCCTCGTCAAGGGCATCTCGCCTGGTCCGCGTCCAGTAGGCTGCGACGATGGCTACGAGCAGTAAGAGCGCTTCGATCAGGAAATTCGATAGGAAGGTGGTCGCCAGTTCTCTGAATGAGATCGGCCACATTGAGATGCGATCCGGCTGTGCTCTACCCGGAGGCAGAAAACCCAAATCGACCAATGTGAAGATAAGGCAGGATAAGGGCGTCATGACCCAGGCCAAGGTCAGGTAGAGTCGACGCAAGGATGGGCGTCCATAGAGCAGACATGAATAGACCATAACCAGGCAGACTGCATCGGCGGGCATGATGGCTGGCCCCAACAAAAGCTGAGCCAGAGCCACAGCGACGAAGAGCCAGGCTGCCAGGTCGGGGAATCGACGACGGATAACGACAGGGGCTATGAGCAGGACCGTCCACATCAGGATTAGGTTTTCCTGCAAGGGGATCAGGGCCCCATCTTTGAGATTGGCGGTGGAGCCACTCAATAGAAGCAACAGAAGGATGGCGAAGAGAGCGTCAGGCAGCAGCATTCGATTATTGGACCTGGTGATTGGTCGCTGCGCTGTTTGACTGACTGTGCTCATGGGATCAACACTATTCAGGGACGGAGGGAGGTGCCATCAGTCCGAGGGATGATGTGGTCAAATGTGGTCCCAGGCTGTCTCAAAGTGGATAAGTCGGAGCAGTTGCGATCGGGGGTGGGTGCTGAATGGCGAATCAAAAGATAGTGAGTCGGAAGATGGCGGCTTTGCAGATGGCGATTGCCGTTTATCGGTTTGGCCGCTTTGGCTTTGGGAGGCCTAGTACCGTTCCTTGCCGTGGTGCTGTACACGCATTCTTGCATGGAATGGCTTTCTGCATAGCATGCACGGCCGAGACGTATGCGTACCCCAAGACGTATGCGTACCCCAATGCACGGTCCCAACCCTTGGAGGGCTTTAACTGGCAACAAACTCGGATTCCGCGCTTGGATTCAGTAGGCAGTAAGAGCGGATCGCAGACTTGCGCTCAGTCGGCAATGAGTATGGATTCCATATGGATTCCACATTTGTGCTCAATTGGCAATTGGCAGCTGGCAGCCGGCAACAAGTATGCACCCCATATCCATCCATCCAGCCTGTATTCCACAGATACCAGTCAGGCCGACGAATCGTCGTGCATTCCGCAACGGTTCGTCGGCCTGACAGCGCAGGGGAGGGCACCCAGTCTCAGGAGAAGCGCAGCCGAATCTGCTCGGCCGTGCCGTAGGAGGCCTGCGCCCCCTGCCCGGTGGCGGCGTATGCGGAGACGTATGAGGCCAGCTGGGCGGCCTCAACCAGGGTCATGTCGGAGGCCAGGCCGGCCAGCACGGTGCCCATGAAGGCGTCCCCGCAGCCGGTGGTGTCCACAGCGTCCACATGCACGGCGTGAATCCGGTAGGTCCGGCCCTGGTCCAGCACCATGGACCCCTCGCCGCCCAGGGTGACGATGGCCCGGTGGAAGCCGAAGTCCTGCATGGTCTGGTTGATCCGGTCCCAGTCGGCCCCCAGCCAGTCGCCGTCCTCGGGCTCGTCGATGCCCAGCAGCTGGGCCATCTCATGCTCGTTGACCAGGATCAGGTCGGAGTTGGCGATCAGGTCGGCAGGCAGGTCGGCGCGGAAGGGGGAGTCGTTGAGCAGCACGGTCATGCCGGCCTCGTGGCCCATGCGCGCGACCTCGGTGACCGTCTCGATGGGGCTCTCCAGGCACAGGCCCAGCACCTTGGCCGAGGTCAGGGCCTGGCGGGAGCGGTGGGCGTAGTCCACATCCACCTTGCCGTTGGAGCCGGGGGAGTAGACGATGGTGTTCTCGCCGCGCGCGTCCACGGTGATGACTGTGGTTCCGCTGGCTCCCGGCACGGTCATCACATGGGAGACGTCCACCCCGGCATTGCCCAGCTGCCCCAGCAGGAAGTCGGCGTTGGAGTCGGATCCCACGGCCCCGAAGAGCCTGACCTGGGCGCCGATGCGGGCTGCGGTCGCCGCCTGGTTGGCCGACTTGCCCCCGGGCAGCACCTGCAGGGGACCCCCGTTGATGGTCTCGCCGGGCTTGGGCAGCCGGTCGGTGTTGACGGTGTAGTCCGCATTCATGGACCCGACCACCGAGATGGATCCCGTGATGGCATCCAGTCCCTTGAGCACCTGGTCGGGTGCCGCCGCCATATCTTGAATCATGTTTCTCCGTTCCTTGATGAGCTTGTCCGCCTTGATGATCACGCTGTGACAGGTTCAGGGATCCTGGCCGGTGTGCGCGGGCGGGCGACCCACCGAGGCGCAGTGGCGGTAGCTGGTCTGCAGCCGGACCGACCGCACGGGCGAGCCTGCCATCAGAGCCAGGAGCATGTCCACGCAGCGGGTCCCCATGGTGTCGATCTGCTGGGAGATGGTCGACACTGCCGGGGTCAGGATGCGGAAGACGGGCAGGTCGTCGAAGGTGATCATGGACAGGTCCTCGCCGATGCCGATTCCTCGGGACTGGGCCGTTTTGATGGCGCGTATGGCATCCAGGGAGGATCCGAAGAGCACGCCGGTGATTCCCTGCCGGGCCCAGAGGTCGATCATGTCGGGGTCGAAGGTGCCGGGTTCCACCTGGTCCGCCAGAGGGTCGTCCATGCCCTCGATGCCTGCCAGCAGGTTCCGGTATACGTCCAGGCGTTCCCGGAAGGTGGCCGATTCCCTGAGGGGTCCGGGCACCAGGGTGATGCGTCGGTGGCCCTGGGCGTGCAGATCCTCAAGGGCCTGCCTCAGGCCGGGCTCGGGGTCGGCGTCCACGCAGGGGATGGCCCGCCCGTCGCGTCCGGCGGCACCCTCGGCGGCACGGTCCACGCAGACCAGGGGCAGCCCGCGTCTGGTCAGCTCCTCCAGGGTGTGCGAGGAACGCGGCCCGGGCACGATGATGGCTCCGTCGATGTGCTGGCCCAGCAGGTTGCGCACCTGGGCCCGATCCTCGCCGGGGTCGCCCTGGGTGGAGGTGCAGATCAGGGTCTGGAAGCCGTGGTTGAGCAGCTGGCCCTGGATCAGATAGGCCAGGTCCGCGAAGTAGGAGTTGCGGATGTCGGGGATGAGCAGGCCGATGGTGCGCGAGTGGGCGGAGTGCATGGATCGGGCCCGGGAGTCCGGCACATAGTGCAGGTCGTGGATGACCTGGTTGATGCGCTGTCGTGTGGCGGGGGAGATGCGCCCGGAGTCGTTGAGGGCTCGGGAGACCGTCGATACGGAGACTCCGGCCCGTTGGGCCACATCCCTGATCGTCGCGTACGCCATCATGGCCTTTCGTCGAAGTGGTCGGCCGCCGGGCCGGACTGCCGACCTCGGCGGTTGCCTGACCGCCGCCATGGACAGGCGAACGGTTCTGACAGCCTTCAGTTATATCAGTGCGGTAACGATACCGCAACTTTCACAGCATGGCCCGTCGAGGGTTGGCTCTGAATGAAGTTGAACGAGGCTGAATGTTCGGGGATGAAGCTGCTGTTTGCGCGATTATGCTGGGATAGGGAGATGAACAGCGGCCGGGCCGACTAGAGGTTGTTGAGCCTTCTGGCCGGCCTGGCTGTGTTTCCCCTCTTTCCCGGGCGGAGGCGGGGGCGTGCATGCCTGCCTTCGGCTGCTGCCTGCGGAAGTGTGGTGGGGGCGCGGGAGGGAAGTGTCGGCTCTCTTGGGGTTTGAGCCTTGACTGGCACGTTCCTCCCTGCTCCCCCTATGTAGGGCCGGGGGCGGGGGGATTGATACGCCGCCCGGCCGCTCTTACTCGTGCGAAGCATGTGACAGACTATGTTGTTCCCTCCGGTGGCGGCGGGATGCCAGAACCCCGCCCATGCCCGTCATACTGGTAGCCAGGGCGAGCAGAATGCCCTCACCGCCGGCCTTGGGCAGCACGCCTAGGGGCGTGTACGTGTAGGTAAGTGAGGTGTCTGGCTTCTGGACTTTGTCGCCAAGCTTGTAGTCGACGCTGACTGTGACTGGTCCCGGCTCATGCGCAGGAGTCACCACGGTGACGTTGCTGCTGTTGCTGACATGGGTCAGGTTCGTGCCGGGGCTGGTGTCGAACCTGGCTGCAGTGATCACCGGCTGTAGAGGGAACATCACTGGCATTGGAACCAAACTCAGGCTTCCCACATCGGTATTGCCGATCTGGCCATTGCTGTTATCTCCCCATCCTTTGGCGTTTCCGTCCATGTCGATGGCCAGCGAATGCTGCCATCCTGCTCTGACTTGCACAGTGTTCAGCCAAGGGTCGGCCGAGTTCGTGTGTTGCGCGGAGGCAGCCACCTTCACGGGAGAAAGACGGAGATTCGTAGTATTGTCACCGAGTCGGCCATCGCCGTTGTTTCCCCATGCCCAAGTGGTCCCTTTCTCGTCGATTGCCAGCGAATGAGAGCTTCCGGCGCTGACCTGTACAACTTTCAGCCCTGTGTTCGCGTCCTTGGGATCAAGTAGCACCTGTTTAGGAACAGGATTCGCAACAAACTGGCCGGTGACGTTGCCAGTGCCAAGTTGGGCGTAGCGGTTCCATCCCCATGCCCAAACATTCCCTTTCTCGTCGATTGCCAGCGAATGAGAGTCTCCGCCGCTGACCTGTACGGCTTTCAGCACAGTGTTTGCATCAGTGGGATTAAGCAGCACTTTTTGGGGATTAGGATTTGCCTTGTCGTTTATTTCGCTGTTGGTGTTGTTGCCGAGTTGGCCATAGTAGTTGTACCCCCACGCCCAGGTGTTTCCATCCTCGTCGATTGCCAGAGAGTGATAGCCTCCGCCGCTGACCTGTACGGCTTTCAGCTCTGTGTTAGCACCGGTGGGATCAAGCTGAACCCATTTGGGAAAAGGATTTGCTTTTTCAGTGAAGTTGTTGGTGTTGTTGCCGAGCTGACCGTTTTTGTTGAGTCCCCATGCCCAAATGTTTCCATCCTTGTCGACGGCCAGCGAATGGTAGTATCCGGCGCTCACTTGTATGGCCTTCAGTCCTTTGTTCGCGTCAGTGGGGCTGGCAGGGTCGCGCACGCGCACGGGAACAGACGAATAGCCCCCGCTGGTGTTGTTGCCGAGCTGGCCATAGTTGTTGTATCCCCAGGCATACACGTATCCGTCGCTGCCTAGGCCCAGCGAATGTTGCCATCCGGCACTGTCCTGCAAGTAGTTGAAATCAGTCGACACGCCTGCAGGCTTCTTCACCTTGACCGGCGTAGTCCTATTGGTGGTCGTCCCGTCTCCGAGTTGACCATAGCTGTTGCCTCCCCAGGCGTAGGCGTTTCCATCGCTGCCAACCGCTAGAGAAAAGCTGTCGGGACTCTGTGAGCAGTTGACCTGGTTGAATTTGACGCCGCTGGCGTCGGTCGGCGGGGTAATGGTGGTTTGTTGCCCGCCGAGCTGGCTGCCGTTGTCGGGGTTGATCCTCCAGGTGTTGTTGGGGTCTTTGTAGGTCCATTTGGCGCTGATGGTGAGGTTGTTGGTGACGGGTTTGCTGAAGTCGTAGGCGATCTTGCCGATGAACCACCCGCCGAATTGGTAGCCGCTGCGGGTCGGGTCTGGGTAGGGGCGCTGCACCCTTCCGAATGGATAGGTGACCTGCTGGGGTTGGGGTGCCTGGCTTCCTCCTGCTGTGTTGAAGCTGACCTTGTAGGTGGAGCCAGGCTGGACGGCTCTGGTCAGGGTCTGGTCGACCGTGTAGTCAAGGCTCCTGGTGAAGGGCTTATCCTCCTGCCTGCCGGAGATGGTGATGACGGCCGGACCGGGATTGCGGGCGGGGACATCTGCCTGCCAGGCATCGCCGGTTTTGCTGAGCGTCAATGCTTGGCCGTCCAGGCTGGCTGATTCCAGGGCGGGCGCTGTGGTGGGGTCGATTTTTGCCGGCTTGCCGGGCTGGCCTTGGGCGTCGATGCTCCACTGGTATAGGCTTCCCTGCCTGTCTAGGGCGGCGATTCTGTTGCCGATGCGGACTGCTTGCAGGTAGTGTCGGTTCCCGCTGTCTGCGCGTATGGGCGCCTCGCCTGGCTTCCAGGACCAGAGGCGGCCGTCCGTGTCTGTGATTATGGCCTGGTTATTGCTGGCGCTGATCCGGCCGGCCTTCATGCTTTCCGGCAGGTTGACGGCTTTGGCGCTGGTCGAGCTGTCGGCCAGGTACCAGGCCTGCCCGTCAGCGTCCAGCAGGAGCAGCCCCAGGTCGAGGGCTGTGGCCTGGATGATGCGTACGCCCTGGTCCCGCATGATGGGTGACGGCTTCGTGTTTCCTGCCTGGCCCGGCTTCCATGACCATGCCTGTCCGTCCGCGTCCACGATGAGTGTCCGGCTGGGGGAGGCGACGGCCAGTGTCGCCTGAGCTTGCACGGGCAGGCTGATCGTGGATTGCTCAGTGGGTTTCATGTTCCGGCTGTCGGACTGGCTGGCCTGGAAGATGTGGACACGGCCCTGTTGGTCCACGGCCAGTAGCTGGTCGCCGCTTGTGCTGATGCTGGTAAACCTGATGTTCCCATCAATGTCGAGGATGGCGGGCGTGGGCGTGGGCTGTTGGCTGGCCCAGGTGTATATCTGCTGGTCGGATCCGAGGGCCGTCTGCCATTGGCTGCCGGCGGCGGCCTGCAGGTAATGGAATCCGTCTGGAGCCTGGGCAGGGAGAGCAACCTGTTTTGGCATACCGTCTTGCGCCCAAGCGTAAAGGTTGCCGTCGCCTGTCAGACCGACAAACTGGCTGCCTGCCGTGAGGATGCTGGTGTAGTAGGGTTCCTGCCTGTCGGGTGGGCTGATGGTCAGGCGGGCGCCGGAGGCGGGCCCATGGTCCGGGCCCAGTGTCCAGTCCGTGGCCTTGGTCCAGCGGGCGTTCAGCGTCATGTCTTGGAGGATGGGGGTCTGGAAATCGAAGGGCTGGCCATCAAGCATCCACCCGTCGAACCGGAAACCATCACGTTGCGGGTTCTTTTGCGATGGTGAGGCAAGCGTCCCGGTCTTCACGGTCGCCTGGGTGGGTTTGCTCCCGTTGGCTGGGTCGAAGCGCACTGTGTACGTGGCTTGATCAACCGTCTGCCCAGAGGGCTTGGTTGAAGCGGAGTCTGCACTGCCTGGACTGTCTGTGGACGATGACGGGATGTCCGGACTCGGTGTCGCGGGGTTCAGGGGCAAGGCGGTTTTCAGGGGCGAGGGCGAGGGAAGCGGGGTGTTGGTTGTGCTGCTGGGAAGAGTGGCGGGGGTTCCCTCAGCTACGCGAGGGGTCTGACGACCCCCCCCCCCCCCGATAAACATGGATTCAGTACCAGCATCGGTTTCAGCTTCGGCTTCGACCATGCCCAAGCCTGACAGGAGCAGCAGAAGAATAATCACGAACGACAGCGAACGCAATCGGGAGCCTATACGCATGACTTACAAACCTCTTCCCCAACAACAGGCTTGCCTGCCATCTGTTATTCGCCAACGGCCGGCCAACACCACTGCTACGTCTTACTTGCAAAGGAGTCTCTTGGCCGTTCAAAGCCGATCCGGCGCCAATTGCCCGAATGCAGTCAGAAGACGAAAGACCCCTCAACATCCCCATGTAAATCATACCATCTGAACCTACAGGCATCAGCCAAATCCCGTCCAGCTTTACGGGAACATTGATTCTTACGGCTATGGAAGAGTGGCTGCTTATAGTTATTATTCGGGGTTTGGAGATGAACCGCGGACAGGCTGGCTGGGGGCTGTTAAGCCTTCGGGACGACTTGGCTGTGTTTCCTCCTCTTCCAGGCGGGGGTGGGGGCGCGTCTGCCTTCCCGCAGCCCCGCCTGCGGAAGTGTGGTGGGGGCGAGGGAGGATGTGTCGGCTCTCTTGGGGTTGAGCCTTAAGTGACACGTTCCTCCCTGCTCCCCCTATGTGGGCCGGTGGCGGGGGGATTGATACGCCGCCCGGCCTGTCTTACTCGTGTGAAGCGTGTGACAGACTATGTGTTTCCCTCCTGTGGCGGCGTGAGGCCAGGACTCCGCCCATGCCGGTCATGCCGGTGGCCAGGGCCAGCAGAATGCCCTCACCGCCGGCCTGGGGGAGCACACCTGCAGGCGTGTATGTGTATCTGAGGGATGTGTCGGTCAGCGTGTTTCCTGTGCCGCCCATCGTGTAGTCCACGCTGACCGTGACCGTGCCTGGCTGATGTGAGGGCGTGAGCGCTGTGACGCTGTTGCTGTTGCTGACAGGGGTCAGATGCGTGCCGGGGCTGGTGTCGAACCTGACTGCACTGATTACCGGCTGCAGGTTGAACACCACCGGCACAGGAGCTAACTTGCCGTTGGTGGTGCCGTCGCCGAGCCGACCGTTTCCGTTGTTTCCCCAGGCGTACACATATCCGTCGCTGCCCACGGCCAGCGAATGCCAGTATCCGGCGCTCACCTGTGTGGCTTTCAGCCCTTTGTTTGTGTCAGTGGGTTTGGCGGGGTCACGCACGGGCACAGGAACATACGAATCCGTTTTCGTGTTGTTACCGAGCTGACCATACCAGTTGTATCCCCAGGCGTAGGCGTATCCGTCGCTGCCCACGGCCAGCGAATGCCAGTATCCGCCGCTCACCTGTGTGGCTTTCAGCCCTTTGCTCGTATCAGTGGGGTTGGCGGGGTCGCACACGCGCACAGGAAAAGGATTCCCACTGTAGCTGTCGTTGGTGGTGTTGTTACCGAGCTGGCCCTTGATGTTCCATCCCCAGGCGTATGCGTACCCGTCGCTGCCCACGGCCATCGAATGATCGTATCCGGCGCTGATCTGTATGGCTTTCAGCCCCATACTCGCGTCGGAGGGGTTGTCGGGGTCGCGCACGCGCACAGGGAAAGCCGAATGTGAATCCTCAGAGATGTCGTTGGTATTGTCGCCAAGCTGTCCATAGCTGTTCCATCCCCAGGCGTACACGTATCCATTGCTGCCCAAAGCCAGCGAATGCAAGTTTCCTGCGCTGATTTGTATGGCTTGTAGTCCCTTGCTTGCATCAGCGGGGCTGGCGGGGTCACGCACTTGCACAGGAAAAGACGAATACTCACTGAAGCCGCTGGTGTTGTTGCCGAGTTGGCCATACCAGTTCCATCCCCAGGCGTATGCGTTTCCGTTGTTGCCTACAGCCAGCGAAAAATCGCCTCCGGCGCTGACCTGTACGGATTGCAGCCCTTTGCTCGTGTCGGCGGGGGTGCCGGGGTCGCGTATGCGCACAGGAACATACGATTTCGTTTTCGTGTTGTTGCCGAGCTGGCCAGAGCTGTTGTTTCCCCATGCGTAGGCGTATCCGTCGCTGCCCACGGCCAGCGAATGCCGGCCTCCGGCGCTGACCTGCACATAGGTGAAATCCGCCGGCAGGTCCGGATACGACTTGCGATCAGGCTTCTGCACCATGACAGGCGTATATCTGGAGTTGTTGGCAGTCCCGTCGCCAAGCTGGCCATACGTGTTGTCTCCCCAGGCGTATGCGTTTCCGTCGCTGCCCACGGCCAGTGAAAATGAACCGGTGTTTGAGCTGCTGATCTGGTTGAACTTGATACCGTTTGTATTGGTTGGTGGGGTAATGGTGGTCGTTTCACCGCCGATTTGGCTGCCCGTATCAGGGCTTATTGTCCACTTGTTTGACGACCAATGGGCAGTAAGTCTGAGGTCTTTGGTTACAGGCTTGCTGAAGTCGTAGGCGACATTGTCGATGAACCATCCGTAGAACTGGTAACCATTGCGCGTCGGGTCGGGGGAGGGCCGCTTCACCCTACCGTAGGGGTAGTTGACTTGCTGGGGTTGGGGTGCCTGGCTTCCTCCGGCTGTATCGAAGGTGACCGTGTGGGTGGAATCCTGTTGGATATCCCTTAACAGCGGCTGGTCGACGGTGTACTTGAGGCTGCTGCTGAAGGGCTGGCCGTCTTGTCTGCCGGTGATAGTGATGGTGGCTTGTCCGGGCTCGTGGGCTGGAGCTTCTACCTGCCAGGTGTCGTCTGTTTTGCTGAGTGTCAATGCCTGGCCGCTCATGCTGGCTGATTCCAGTGTGAACGTTGTGATAGTGGCGATTCTTGCTGGCTTGCCCTGATCATTGTGAGGGTTCAGGCCCCATGTGAACAAGTTGCCTTGCCCGTCTATGGCGGTGATCCTGCCGTCGGCTTCGGCCGCCTGTATGTATTGCTTGCTCCCGTTGTCCGCGCGCACGGGTGTTTCGCCTGGCTTCCAGGCCCAGAGGTGGCCGTCTGTGTCGGTGATGATGGCCTGGCTGCCGTTGGCGCTGATCCGGCCGGCTTTATTGCTTTCCGGCAGGCTGACCGCTGTGATGCTGGTCGTGTTGTCGGCCAGGTAATGGATCTGCCTTTCTGCGTCCAGGAGGAGGAATCCTTGGTCGAGGGCTGCGGCTTGGACGGTGCGCATTCCCGGGTCCTGTTTGATGTGTTCAGGTTTGATGTTGCCGGTGTTGCTCGCATCCCAGATCCAGGCCTGGCCGTCCGCGTCCACGATGAGGGTCCGGCTGGCGGAGGCGACGGCGGTGACGGCATGCGCCTTTCCAGGCAGGCTGAGCGTCACCTGTTCGGCGGGCTTCAGATTCTGATTCTGGCTGTCGGCCTGGCTGTTTTGGAAGGCGTGGACCTGTCCTTTCTCGTCCACGGCCAGGAGCCGGTCGTCGTTTATGCTGATGCTGGTGAACCTGGTGTTCTGGCTGGCGTCGAGGATGGTGGGCGTTGTTTGCCCGCTGGTCCAGGTGTAGATGTGCTGGTCGGATCCGAGTGCTGCCTGCCGGCGGCTGCCGGCTGCCGCCTGCAGGTAGTGGAACCCTTGGGCGGCATGGGCGGGGAGAGCAACTTGGTTGGGTGTGTGGTCCTGCGTCCAGGTGTGGATGCGCCCGTCGCCTGTCAGGCCGATAAACTGCTCTCCGGCGGCTTGGATGCTGGCGAATTGAGGTTCCTGCCTGTCGGGCGGGCTGATGGTCAGCCTAGTGCCGGTGGCGGGCCCGTGGTCCGGGCTCAGTACCCAGTCCGTGGCTCTGGTCCACTGGGCTTTCAGGGTCGTGTCCTGGAGGACGGGGGTCCGGAAGTCGAAAGGCTGGCCGTCGAGTGTCCACCCGTCGAACCGGAAGCCGGGACGCTGCGGGTTCTGTTGCGGGGGGAGGGTGACGAGGGTGCCGGTTTTCACGCTCGCCTGTGCGGGTGTGCTTCCGTCGGCGGGGTCGAAGCGCACCACATGCGAAGTTTGATCATCCGTCTTATCGGATGGCTTGGCCGTAACGGAGCCCGCGCTGTCTGTATTGCTTGTGGTCGAAGATGGAGTGCTTGGACTCGGTGTTGCGGAACCTAATGGTGTGGTGGTTTGTATCGGCGAGGGTGTTGGCAGTGGTGTGTTGGTTGCGTTGCTGGGGAGAGTGGCGGGGGTTTGCTTAGCTACGCGAGGGGTCTGACGACCCCCCCCCCCCGGTGAGTATGGGAGCGTCCGCCTGGGCGGATGCGATGCCCAGGCCTGCCAGCAGGCCCAGCAGGACGGTCATCATCGCCAGGATTCGACGCAGACGGGTAACCATATGCATGAAACCAAAACCCCTTCACCAAACACCAAGCGGAGCACACGCCGCTTATCTGTGTAAGTTCTGCCTGTCGGAAAGCCGTGCTGTCTGTCAATGCCTGCCCTGCATCGGATTACAGGAACCATGGCGTAAGCCAGCTGTCTTCTCGACATCCCCCGCTTTTCACCCTACCACCCGGTCTGCAAACAACACACGAGCCAGGTCCAACCGCCCGGCGACAATGAACCCGACTGACCTAAAAGAAAGGAGCCAGTGTATGACCAACCAGGAATACTATCTGCCGGGACTCTACGTTCGGGAGGGGTCCATCCCCGTTCCCTTGGACTGGGCGGGCAGTGAACCTGGCGTCTGGCGAGCCGAAGATCATTCGGACCAGGCGGTCATCCGCTGCTTCTACCGCGTGGTCTGCGCCCCCGAGCACATCCACGACGACCTGCCGCTGCTGGTCTACCTGCAGGGTGGACCCGGCTCGGGCGCCCCACGGCCGTTGAACGCCACTGCCGACGGGTGGATGGCCGAGGCCCTGCGCCACTTCCGCATTGTCCTGCCCGACCAGCGGGGTACGGGCCGGTCCAGCGCCATCGACGGCTCCACCATGGCTTCCCTGGGCGAGCCCCGGGCCCAGGCCGACTATCTGAAGCATTTTCTGGCGGACTCCATCATCAGGGACTTCGAACACCTGCGTCGCACGGTCTTCGCCGGCCGCCCCTGGGTGGCCCTGGGGCAGAGTTTCGGCGGCTTCCTGACCATGGCCTACCTGTCGAACTTCCCACAGGGGCTGGCTGCGGCCTTCACTGCCGGGGGCGTGCCTCACATCCCTACTGATGCTTACGAGCTCTTCTCTCACACCTTCACCAAGATGGCTCAGCGGTCCCAGGCCTTCTACCAGCGCTATCCGGGGGATCAAGACCGTGTGGCGGCCATTGCCGACCGGCTGGCCCAGGGCGATGTGGCCCTGCCCGGCGGTGATCCCCTGAGCGTGGAGCGGCTGCAGACTCTGGGTGCCGACCTGGGCAAGAGCGGCGGGTTTGAGCGTCTCCACTGGCTGTTGGACACGGCCTTCCTGGACGGCGACGGCAGCCTGCCCGCTTCCGGCTCTAGTAGCTCCCAGGCCACCCTCTCGCAGGCCTTCCTGGAGGGGGTGCGGGCGGCCACTGCTGTTACGCCGCTCTACTGGCCCCTGCAGGAGTTCATCTACGCCGATGGGGACTGCGAACCCCTGCGCTGGGCTGGGCAGCGGGTGCGCGATGCCCGCCCTGAATTCGATACTGCTGCCCGCCCGCTCATGTTCACCGGGGAAGCGGTCTTCCCCTGGATGTTCGAGCAGGAGTCGGCCCTGCGCCCATTCGGCCCGGCGGTCAGCCTGCTCATGGAGGAAGGTTCCTGGGGCCACCTGTACGATCCCAAGCGTCTGGCCGACAATCAGGTCCCCCTGCAGGCCGCGGTCTATGCCGACGACCTCTACGTGCCCTCCGAGCTCCAGCTGGACACCCTCTCGCGCGTGGGTCACGCCCATGCCTGGGTGACCAACGAGTTTGAGCACGACGGTCTGCACGGGGACAGGGTCTTCGCCCACCTCTACCGGCTGGCCCTGGAGCGCGGCGATCTGGAGGGGCTTTTCCCGGCGCGCAGCTAGACTTGAGGACATGAACACGGACTCATTGACTCTCGGATTCATCGGATACGGCAACATGGCCCAGGCCATGGCCCAGGGGCTTGTCGACGCGGGTGTGCTGCCCGGCGGCCGGATTGTGGCCTGCGCAGCCCACTATGACCGGCTGGTGGAGCGGGCGGCCCAGCTGGGGGTGCGGCCCATGCACTCCGGAACCGAGGTGGCTGCAGCCGCCGACCTGGTGATTCTGGCCGTCAAACCGGGGCAGGTGGCCCAGGTCTGCGAGCCCATCCGCCATGAGCTGGCTGATCCGGACCGCATGGTCCTTTCTGTTGTAGGCGGCATGACCCTTGAGGACTATGCCGACATCCTGGAGGAGGGCACCCACCTGATCTGCGCCATCCCCAACACCCCCATTTCGGTAGGGCAGGGGATTCTGGTCACCCAGGAGGAAGACACCCTGACCGACCAGGAGCGGGAGCTGTTCACCCAGATCTTCGACCCGGTGGCCATAATCGAGCGTCTGCCTAGGGAGCTGGTCTCGGTGGGTACGACCATCGCCGGATGTGCGCCCGCCTACACAGCCATGTATATGGAGGCCCTGGCCGATGCCGGGGTGGAGCACGGGCTGCCCAGGCAGGCGGCCTACCGGCTGGCGGCACGAATGGTTCAAGGGACCGGGGCCCTCTACCTGGCCACCGGCACCAACCCCGGGGCCATGAAGGACGCGGTCTGCTCGCCGGGCGGAACCACCATCAAGGGGGTCGCCTCCCTGGAGAAGCACGGCTTCCGTGGAGCGGTCATCGAGGCCATCGATGCGGTGGAGCGCGGCGACTAGGGGAAGCCACGCCGGGGCAGTCCGGGCAATAGACTGGTGGATATGTCGTTAACCATAGGAATCGTCGGGCTGCCCAACGTCGGCAAGTCCACACTCTTCAACGCCCTCACCCGCAACAACGTTCTGGCGGAGAACTACCCCTTCGCCACCATCGAGCCCAACACCGGCATCGTGCCCCTGCCCGACGACCGGCTGCCCGTACTGGCCAGGCTGGTCCACACGGACAAGATCGTGCCCGCCACGGTCACCTTCGTGGACATCGCCGGCATCGTCAAGGGAGCCTCGGAGGGGGAGGGGCTGGGCAACCAGTTCCTGGCCAACATCCGCGAGGCCGACGCCATCTGCGAGGTGGTTCGCGCCTTCAATGACGACGACATCGTCCACGTCAACGGCAAGGTGGATCCGGCCGACGACATCGACACCATCAACACCGAGCTGATCCTGGCCGACATGCAGACCATCGACAAGGCCCTGCCCAAGCTGGAGAAGGACCAGCGCGGCGGCAAGATCAAGCCCGCCTACCTGGACACGGTCCGTAAGGCCAAGGAGATTCTGGGCCAGGGGCGGACCATCGACCAGGCGGCCCAGGCCGGGGACATCGACAAGGACGAGCTCTACGACCTGCATCTGATGACCGCCAAGCCCTTCATCTACGTCTTCAACGTGGACGACGACGAGCTGCAGAACGAGGATATGAAGAAGCAGCTGGCCGACTCCGTGGCTCCTGCGCCTGCCATCTTCCTCAACGCCCAGTTCGAGTCCGAGCTGACCGAGCTTGACGAGGCCGACGCCCGCGAGATGCTGACCGATGCCGGGCTCAAGGAGTCCGGCCTGGACCAGCTGGCCCGGGTGGGCTTCGACATTCTTGGCCTGCAGACCTTCCTGACAGCCGGGGTCAAGGAGGTGCGCGCCTGGCAGATTCACAAGGGCTGGACTGCCCCCCAGGCCGCTGGCGTCATCCACACCGACTTCGAGAAGGGCTTCATCAAGGCCGAGGTGGTCTCCTACGACGACTTCGTGGCCGCCGACGGCTCCTACGCCAAGGTGCGCGAGGAGGGCAAGATGCGCCTTGAGGGCAAGGACTACGTCATGCAGGACGGCGACATCGTGGAGTTCAAGACCGGCATCCCCTCCGGCTCCAAGAAGTGAGCGCCCGTCCCGGGTTCGCCATTCGCCGGAGTCATGGGCTGCCGCTGATCTTCGTGCACGGGTCCGGCGTGGACCATCACATCTTCGATGACCTGGACCCCGTCTTCGAGCGGGTGGGCGGATTCGAGCGGATCTACCTGGACCAGCCTGGCTTCGGCCGCACGCCGCCTGACCCGTCCATCCTCGACCTGGACGGCTTGGCCCGGTGGCTGGATAAGCAGGTGGACATTTTCAGCGGTGGCGGCCCTTTCGCCCTGGTGGGCAACTCCCTGGGCGGGCTGCTCAGCCGCCATGCCGCCGCCGGTCGACTGGACCGCTGCCGGGGGATGGCTCTGCTCTCCTCGGTGGTCGACCCGGTGACCGCCCACAGGCGCCTGCCCCCGCGTCAGGTGCTGGTCCGGGACGACCAGGGCTTGGCCGATGTGGACGAGTTCACCAGGCATGCCTACCGGCAGATGGCTGTGGTGGAGTCCCGGGAGCATCTTGAGGCCTACCAACGCACCATCATGCCCGGCATTCGTTCGGCCGATGCCGATACGGCGGCTCGGATGGAGGGGCACTACCGGCTGGATATGGACTTCGACCGCGCCTGGAACGGGTTCATAGCCCCTGTCCTCTTTGTCTGCGGCCGCCAGGACGACCGTGTGGGCTACCTGGACCAGTTCGACCTGGCCTGCCGCTTCCCCCGGGCCTCCTACTCGGTGCTGGACCGGGCCGGCCACAATGTGCAGATCGAGCAGACCGCCCTGGTCTGCGACCTTCTGGAGGATTGGGCCAGGCAGGTGCTGAAAGGCTGAGTCTCTCCCGGTTTCGTTTGTCACTACAATGAACTGTGCATACAGGTTCGTTCAATGGCGACGAAGGGGAAGGACATGGCTGTCTGGGGATTGGATAGCGAACGCCTTAAGCGGCGTGCGCTTGCCATGCTCCGTTGGCTGCTGGATCCTGTCCGCCGCACGCCTGTGGTAGTGACAAGCGCCCTGCTGACGCTGTTGCTGACAGTCGTGATCGTCAACCTGTTCCAACCGGTGGATGCGGCTCATGCGGAACGAACCACACCTGCGGGTGCTTCGAGCACATCCACCGTTTCGGTCAGACGATTCCCCAAGGCACATCATCCCAGTAAATCTGCCTCCTCTTCATCAACGACAAAGCAGCAGACAAAGCAGCAGAAGCCAGACCCTGCTGCTACTTCCGCTCATCCTGTCGATTGGCTCAAGCCTTCCCAGCAGGTTGATTACCCGGATCCTGCAGCCCACCCTGGCCTCTCTCTGGAGGTCAGCCTTCGGGACCAGCGGGTCTACGTGCGTGATGGGTCAGACCTGCTCTATACCATGTATGCCTCGACGGGCATGGATGACTCCACGCCCAGGGGCAGCTTCCGCATCCAGGCCGAGCGCGGCGACCACTTCTACAATCCCGGCGAGGGGATGGGCGCCCGCTACTACACCAGCTTTCTGAACCACGGGGTCTTCCTCTTCCACTCGGTCCCCACAGATTCCAAGGGCGGCTACATCAAGGAGGAGGCCGATATGCTGGGCATCCGCCCTGGTTCCCACGGCTGCATCCGGCTGACGGTGCCCGACGCTCGGTGGATCATGCAGTCCGTGCCCACCGGCACACCCGTCCTGGTCAAGTGAATTTCTCTGGCAAGCCGGGATTGCCTCGTCCAAAATGCGACCATTCGCCGTCGTGCCTGCCCTCGGTTTTCTAACTTTGCCCCTACCACAGAGAGAATTATCGAGAGGAAGTGGTCAGGAATCATGCAAAAGGTGCAGCGGTTCAGTGACTGGTTGACTAAGTGGTTCATTCTGGTGGTCCTAGCGTGGGCCGCCATCAACTTCTTTGTCCCGCAGATTAGCATTTGGGCCCGTAGCTACACCAACTACTTCCTGAGCATTATTCTCTTCGGCATGGGGCTGACCCTGAGCCTGGACGACTTCAAGCGAATCCTCAAGATGCCGCTCATGGTCATCGTCGGCACCATAGCCCATTACCTGATTATGCCCCTGCTGGCCGTGCTGCTCTGCCGCATCTTCCGCCTGGACGGCATGATCGCCGTGGGAGTCATCCTGGTGGGCTGCTGCCCCTCGGGGACCTCCTCCAACGTCATGTCCTATCTGTCACGAGGCGATGTGGCCCTGGATGTGTCCATAGGACTGCTCTCCACCTTGTGTGCGCCCTTCATGATCCCCATGCTGATGAACCTGCTGGCCAGCCAGTATGTGGCCATCCCCACCAAGCAGCTCTTCCTGACCGCCCTTGAGGTGGTGCTGATCCCCATCGCCCTGGGCCTGGCCGTCCACGCCATATTCAAGGAGAAGGTGCAGAAGGTGACCGTGGCCCTGCCGGCAGTCTCGCAGATCGCCATACTGATCATCATCGGCGTGGTCGTCTCCGTCAACCATGCCAAGCTCTTCACCGCCGCCACCGCCCTGGTCCTGCCAGTGGTCATGCTTCACAACCTGTGCGGGTACGGGCTGGGCTTCCTCTTCAGCCGGCTCATGTACCGCCTCTACCCCAAGGGGTTCCGCTACGCCCAGCAGAAGGCCATTACCTTCGAGGTGGGCATGCAGGATTCCGGACTGGGCGCGACCCTGGCACTGCAGGCTTTCGCGGCCGACCCGATTGTGGCCATCCCCTCCACCTTCTTCAGTGTCTGGCACAACATCTCCGGCTCGGTGCTGTCCGCCTGGTGGCGTCGGCATGACGACCGTCTGGGGATTGCCGCCGACTCCGCCCAGGGTCGTCCGGAACCGGTTCGCGCCTAGGTTCCGCAGCTCCTTGATTGCTGGCTGGATCTGCTACAGGCCCGGTCCGGCCAGCAGGAAGCCCAGGGCCGTCAGCAGGGGCGGCAGAAAGATTGAAGCTGCCAGATAGCCAAGAGCCGCCAGATGCCGTCTCTGCCGGGTCAGGGCCAACACTTCGTTGACCGCTGTCGAGAAGGTGGAGAAGCCGCCCAGCAGTCCTGTGGCCAGCAGCAGCCGTCCCCAGGCGGGCAGTCCGTGGAAGGCGGCCAGGGCGGCCACCAGCCCTGCAGCCAATCCGGCCAGCAGGTTGATGATCATGGTCGACAGGGGCAGGTCCACCTGCCAGCGGGCCTTGACCAGGGTGTCCAGCAGGTAGCGCAGTCCGGCCCCCAGGCCGCCGCACAGGCAGATCAGCAATGTCAATGCAATGGTCATCGCGCACCCGCCTGGATATGTGCGGCCAGACGTGCTCCCAGCGCGGCCATGGCCCAGGAGGCCATCAGGCCTCCGGCAAAGGAGACCAGCAGGTAGACAAGGGTTGCCCGGACTTGGCCGCCCGACAGTCCTTGGACCAGTTCCAGCGAGAGCGTGGACATGGTCGACAGCCCTCCGCACAGGCCCATGCCCAGACCCTTGTTGGTCAGCTGCCTTCGGCGCTCATGCGTGCTTTTGGGCAGCCCGGCCAGGAAGGCGGTCAGCAGGGCGTAGCCTGCGCAGGCGATCAGGTTGGCCAGGAGGGTTCCCGGATGCAGGGGGCCGCTCTGGCCCGGCAGCAGGCTCAGGGCGTACCGGCAGCCGGTGCCTAGTGTTCCGCCTAGCATCACCACCAGGGCTGTGGCCATATCAGGTCCGGTAGGGGATTTGGTCATTGAAGGCTCGGTTCCCGACGGATCAGCGTCCGCAGGGTCGGGCTGAATGGCATGCGCCTGCACCCGGCCCACAGACGGGTCGTCGAATCATGGTGCAGGAACTATCAGCAGTTTGCGGTTCGGGGCTCAAGCCCCGGGCGGGTTCCATCGCCCGAGGCTCATTCTAGGAGCCCAAGGGGACCGCAGCCGTCGCAGCTGCGAGACTGTTCACTCGGTGTGGTTTTCCGGATCCAGGGTCAGCCGGTCGTCGTCGGCATCGTAGTCGAAGAGCTCGCCGTAGCGGCCCCAGGTGATGGCGGTGTCGAACTGCTGGACGGCCTCCTTGTCCGAGTGGTGGGCCCGCAGCAGATCCAGGATCAGGGAGCCATGCAGGCTCTTGTCGTCGCTGTTCTTCAGGGCCCGGTCGATGATGCGGATCAGCGGAACATGATCCATCAGCATCCGTGAGAACATCTCCTTGCTCTCCAGAATGTCCGCGTCGTGCCAGGCACGGCCCTGGTCGGTCAGCCTGACGTGCCCGTTGTCCGCCTGGAAGATGCCCAGCATGAGCCCGGCGTCAATCAGGGGGAAGAGGTCATCCACCTCGAAGGAGAGCTTGGCGGCCAGGTCGGCCAGATCCATGCCGTTGGGCTGGTTGACCATGACATCGGCCAGACCGGCCAGGCCGCCGGGGGTGGCATCGGGCAGGTTGCGCTCGGCGGTGTCCTCGTCCCGGACCGAATCCCGCACAGCCTGACGGTTGCGCACCTTGGTCTGCAGACGGCGGCGGATGTCCTCGCTGTCGCGCTGGCCGGTCAGGATGGAGTAGAGGTAGTCCACGCAGGACTGGAAGAGGTCGGACTGCTTGTCCCGAGGCCTGTCCAGGTTGATGGGCACGTCGGCGATGACCCGGCCCGGATGCGAGTCCAGGACCAGGACCCGGTCGGCCATCTCCACGGCCTCCTCGATGTTGTGGGTGACGATCAGGACCGACTTGACGCTGCCCGCCTCCTCGGACCAGACCTTGAGGACCTCCTGGCGAAGGTTTTCGGCAGTCAACACGTCCAGGGCCGAGAAGGGCTCGTCCATGAAGAGGGCGTCCGGCTTGAGGACCAGGGCACGGGCGATGCCCACGCGCTGGCGCATGCCGCCGGAGAGCTCCTTGGGGTAGGCGCTTTCGAAGCCGTCCAGGCCGATGGCGTCGATGGCGGCCAGGGAGAGTTTCTCGCGCTCCTTCTTAGGCACGCCACGGGCCTGCAGGCCCAGCTCCACGTTGTCCTTGACGGTCAGCCAGGGCATCAGGGCGAAGCTCTGGAAGACCAGAGCCACGCCGGGGTTGGGCCCGTCCAGCTGCTTGCCCCGGTATTCGACGCTGCCCTTGCTGGCTGGAACCAGGCCGGCCAGGATGCGCAGCAGGGTGGACTTGCCGGCGCCGGAGCGGCCCAGGATGGCCACCACCTCGCCCTCGTGCAGGGTGAAGTCGATGCTGTCCAGGACGGTCAGCTCCGCGCCCTTGTCGGACTGGTAGGTCTTGGTCACGTGCTCGGCCGTGATGATCCCGTTGGAATTGATCTTGGTCATTGTCGAACCTCTCAGACTTCTCATGTCAGGGAATAGCGCCGTTGTGCCAGTGATTGCAGGGGAGACCAGAAGAACCGGTCGGCCAGGACCACGAAGATGCTCATGACGGCCACCCCCAGGATGATGCGGGGGGTGTCGCCGGTGGCGGTCACCTGGGCGATGTAGGCACCCAGGCCCTTGGCCGTCAGCTCGGTCTTGCCGTAGGAGACCACCTCGGAGACGATGGAGGCGTTCCAGGCCCCGCCGGCCGCTGTGATGCCGCCGGTGCACCAGGAGCCGAACAGGGCCGGCAGGATCAGGGTCTTCCATCGCTGCCAGCGGTTCTGCCCCAGGCTGCGCGACATCTCCAGCAGGTCGTCGGGGATGGCCGAGGCTCCGGCGATGACGTTGAAGAGGATGTACCACTGGGTGCCCAGGGCCATGAGCAGGATGCTGCCCCAGTTGATGTCGATCCGCCAGATGATGAAGACCATGGTGACGAAGGGGAAGATGAAGTTGGCCGGGAAGGAGGCCAGGATCTGCACCAGGGGCTGCAGATAGCGGGAGATGCGCGGATTCATGCCGATCAGGGCACCGATGGGCACCCAGACGATGGTGCAGACCACCATCAGGATCAGCACTCGCAGGAAGGTCAGCAGGCCCAGCTGGAAGACGTGGCCGACCTCGCCCAGGCCCAGCGGGCGGATGACCAGGCGGTCCAGCTGCCAGAGACCCCACAGACCGATCAGGGCCAGGCAGACCCACCAGACCAGGTCGCTTGCCCGCCTGCGTCCGCCTCCACGGCTCCAGCGCGCCCCGGTGCGGCCCAGGGGGCGGGTGATCCGGTCCAGCAGGTCGGCCAGGGGATGGCCCACCAGGCCCAGCAGGTCCTTGACCCCGGACAGGCGGATGATCGTCAGCACCAGGCTGCGCCGGGGCTCGGTGGACTGGCTGCTGGTGTAGCGGAACTTCTCGGCCCAGGCGGTCAGCGGCTTCCAGAGCAGGAAGTCAATCAGCAGCACCACCACGATCATGGTCAGGATGGCCAGCCCCACCTTGCCCAGGTCCTGCTCGGCGGTGGCCTCCTCCACGAAGGAGCCGATGCCGGGCAGGGCCAGGGTCCTGTTGTTGACCGAGATCATCTCGGAGGCGGTCAGGAAGAACCAGCCGCCGCCCATGCTCATCATGCAGTTCCAGAGCAGGGGGATCATGGAGTTGGGCACATCCAGCTTCCAGAAGCGCTGCCAGCGGGTCAGGCGCATCAGCCTCACCGCCTCGTCCAGGTCGGAGGGCTCGCTGGTCAGGGAGTTATAGAAGGAGAAGGCCATGTTCCAGGCCTGGCTGGTGAAGATGGCGAAGATGGAGGCCGCCTCCACGCCCATGATGGACCCGGGGAAGAGGACCAGCCAGATGGAGATGGTGGCCGACAGAAAGCCCAGGACGGGCACCGACTGCAGGATGTCCAGCAGGGGGATGAGCACGGCGCCCAGGCGGCGGGAGCGCGCGGCGGCCAGCCCGTAGAGGAAGGCGAAGACCAGGGAGATGATCAGGGCCGTGAACATGCGGAAGAGGGAGCGCAGCGCGTAGTAGGGCAGGTTGGCCGGGTCGGTGGAGACGTGCGAGGGTACCCCGGCGGGGCCGATGGGCGCGCCCAGGGCCGGCAGCAGATAGGCCAAGGCCCCCAGCAGGACCAGAGCGCCAATGGCTACGGCCAGACCCGTCCATATGCGGGTGGAGCGCGATGCCTGGCTGCGGTCGTCGTTCAGTGGCGAACGGAGCATTCCTGGCAGTGCGACAGTATTCACGATGGCCTCCCTCCAAGGTGCGGAACATCCCTGTCGGCAGCCTCGAAGACGGCGTGGCGATCGGCCATGAGCCGACCATTGTCATCGTTCAAGCTTCGGCTTCGCATGGTATTTGGCCCTGCATTAGTCCCTGCCTTGATCCGACGGGGACTGTTGACCTGCGCGGGGTGTCTCCACCACTTTGCGGCAGCATGCCTTGTCCATGCGGTAGCTTCACCTACCGACCACCCAATAACATAGATGGGCCTCAGAGCAGTGTCAAGCATTTGCCAAACCGGTGTTGCCGTCCTTGCCAGGACTGACAATGACAAGGGTCTGCACGCAGTCGGTGCAGGCGCGAAATGGAATGTAAGGAGCGAATCCCTATGAAGATCGTGGCAGTCACGGCCAACCCCGAACCCAAGAGCCTGACCGATGCGGCGGGCAACGCCCTGCTGGACGGGGCGGCCGAGGGCGGGGCTCGCACCGAGTTGATCGACCTTTGCGCCGAGGGATTCAATCCCGTCTTCGGCATGGAGGACAGGACCCACTACCTGGGCCAGGGACCCATGCCCGAGGATGCCCAGGCCATGCAGGAGCGCATCAAGGATGCGGACGTGCTGGCCCTGGTCTTCCCCGTCTACTGGTACAGCATGCCGGCCATCATGAAGGGCTTCATCGACCGGGTCATCTGCCGGGGCTTCGCTTACCACGCTGATGGCACCCCGGGTGCCTTGGCCGGGCGCCGGGTGGAGCTGGTCATGCTGACCGGCGGAGACAAGGAATGGTACCAGTCCAGCGGCATCGGCGAGGCCCTGGACAACCAGCTGCGCAGGCAAACCTTCCTCAAGTACTGCCAGGTCGCTCAGGTGGAGACCATCTATGTGGACAATCTGGACTCGGGCAACGATGACCCGCAGGCGCGGGAGGCCGCCGACCGGCACCTGGTGGCCCTGGCCTTGAAGGGTCGTCAGCTGGCCGCAGGGAACGAGCCCGGAGCTGGCCAGGACGCTCAGTGACGCTCAGCATCGGATTCGTCTTCGATGACACCCTGGATGTCTTTGACGGAGTCCAGCAGCACATTCTGACCCTGGGACGGGAGCTGGGCAGGCGGGGCCACAGGGTCCAGTATCTGGTCGGTCAGACCGCCCATCCGCCGGTTGACGGTGTCCACTCCCTGTCCCGCAACGTCATGGTCTCCTTCAATGGCAACAGGATGCGCATACCGCTGCCGGCGCCCAAGGCGCCCATCCGCCGGGTCCTGGAGGCCGGGCACTTCGACCTGCTGCACGTCCAGGCCCCCTACAGTCCCTTCCTGGCAGGTCGGGTCATCCGCGCCGCGAACCCGGCAACAGCCCTGGTGGCCACCTATCACATCGCCCCCACAGGGAGCCTGCAGCTGCTGGGCGGCCGGCTGCTGGGGATGATCAACCGCAGGACCCATAGGCGCATCGACAGGGTCATCGCGGTCTCGCCAGTGGCGGCCAGCTATGCCCGGCAGACTGCCGGCGTGCCCAGCAGGGTGGTGGCCAACCCCGTGGACGTGGCTGCCCTGCGCCGGGCCCGACAGGCCGCTGGCGACCAGGAGGTGGCGCGCCTGCACGGCCAGGGGCCGCATCTGGTCTTCCTGGGGCGGTTCGTGGCCCGCAAGGGGGCGGGGATCCTGCTTTCGGCCCTCCAGGCTGGGGAGCGGGCCGGCATTCTGCCCGAGGGCCTGCATGTGACCATGGCCGGCAAGGGCCCGCTGCTGGAGGACTGCCGTCGGAAGGCCGCCGCTCTGCGCACACCGGTGGCCTTCCCCGGATTTGTGGACGAGAAGGACAAGCCCGCCCTGCTGGCCTCCTCCGACCTGACCGTCTTTCCCTCCACCGGGGGCGAGTCGCTTCGGCATCGTCCTGCTGGAGGCCATCGCCTCGGGCACGGCTCCGGTGCTGGCCGGGGACAATCCCGGCTACCGGTCCACCCTGATGGGCGATGAGCGGGCTCTGGTGCCCGTCGACTCGCCCAACACACCCGATCTGCTGGCCCGGCGAATCACCCAGGCCTTGGGGGACCCCTCCTGGAGGCGGAACGTGCGCCATGACCAGCTGGCGCTCTTGGATCGCTACGACGTGACCACGGTGGCCGATCAGGTGGAGGAGGTCTACAGGCAAGCCATCCAGGACCGCCGTCTCATGTAGGCTAGGTACATGTCATTCTTCGATTTCTTCGGTTCCATGTTCGACCCCGAGGGCGGCCCAGGCGGACCAGGCCGGCGTCGCAACGACGACGACCCGGTCATCCTGCATGTGCAGACCGATGGGGAGGGTCCCGGCCAAGGGGGCGGCGGCACGCCACGTTTCCGCTTCGCCGGACCAGGCGACCCCCGGCTGACCTCCCGCAAGAAGGACAATAACGGACCTTCCCGGGGCATGCGGATTCTGGCCGTGGTTGTCGCTGTCGTCCTGGTCGTCCTCCTGCTCCTGTTCGGGCTCAGCCGCTTCATCACCGATGTCATGTGGTTTTCCCAGCTGGGGGCGGCTCAGATCGTCTGGACCCAGCTGGGCATCAAGGTGGGCCTGTGGCTGGCCTACGCCCTGCTGCTGGCCGCAGTGACCCTGCTCTCGGCCTTCCTGGCTATCCGCAGCCGTCCCGATTCGCCCGACGGGTCCACCATCAGGGTCAGGGGAGATCTGATCGAGGTCGGCAAGGGGGTCTCTTCACGCAAGGCGCTCAAGGTGGCCGCGGTGGTCTCCCTGGTCGTCGGTGTTTTCTTCGGCTTCCAGTTCAACGCCGACTGGAAGCAGGTGCTCCTGCTCTTCAACGCCCAGTCCTTCGGGGTGCGCGATCCCCAGTTCGGCCTGGACAACGGCTTCTACGTCTTCATCCTGCCCGGCCTGCGGCTGCTGGTCTCCTCCCTGCTGATGATGCTGCTGGCGGCCACGGTCTTCAGCCTGGTCACCAACTTCCTCATGGGCGGCATTCGGCTGACCATGCCCGTGCAGGGCCGCGGCATTCTGGAGATGACCCGTGCCGCCCGCAGGCAGGTAGCCGTCTGGCTGGTCCTGTTCATGCTGGTCTGGGCCGGCGATACGGCCCTGGGCGTCTTCGGCAGGCTGACCGAGGAGGGCGACCGGATCACCGGCGCCTCCTACACTTCAGTCAAGGCGGCCATTCCCGTCACCCTGATCATGGCTGTGGTCATGGCCCTGCTGGGCATCATCCTGGCTGTCTGGATTCTGAGGTCGCCCACCCTGGAACCCGGCCGTGTCCATGCAGGATCGCTGGGTTCGGCCGTCAAGCAGTGGCGGGTTCCCGTCCTGGCTGTAGCCGTCACCGTCGTCCTGTCCCTGCTGCTGACCGTTTTCTGGCCGGCGCTGGTCCAGCGCTTCCGGGTCAACCCCAATGCCCAGGAGATGGAGTCCGCCTACATCCAGCGCAACATCACCGCCACCGCCCAGGCCTATGGGCTGGACAGGCTGAAGACCGAGGCCTATGACGCCACCACCGAGGTCCAGTCGGGTGCCCTCTCCCGTGATGCCGAGACCACTGCGCAGATCCGCCTGCTAGATCCCCAGGTGGTTTCGCCCACCTTCCGTCAGCTGCAGCAGTCCAAGCAGTACTACACCTTCGAGGACACCCTGGCCGTCGACAAGTACGACATTGACGGAGTCAGCCAGGACACGGTCATCGGCGCTCGCGAGCTGGACCTGGAGGGCAACGACAACCGCAACTGGGTCAACGACCACACGGTCTTCACCCACGGCTACGGCATCGTGGCCGCCTACGGCAACAAGGTCACCCCGGATGGGCAGCCCGAATTCTTCGAACAGGACATCCCCACGAAGGGCAAACTGACCGACAGCCAGCACTACGAGCCGCGAATCTACTTCTCGCCCAACGCGCCCGAGTACTCCATCGTCGGCGCGCCCCAGGGCTCCTCAGGCTGGGAGTTCGACTATCCCACCGGCTCCAAGGGAGCCACCAACACCTTCAAGGGCAACGGCGGCCCCTCGGTGGGCAACTTCCTGGCCCGGGTCCTCTACGCCATCCGCTTTGGATCCGACCAGATCCTCTTCTCGGACCGCGTCACCCCCGACTCGCAGATCCTCTACAACCGCTCGCCCAAGGAGCGCGTGGCCCAGATCGCCCCCTATCTGACCCTGGACGGTCGCGTCTACCCGGCTGTGGTGGATGGCCGGGTCAAGTGGATCGTCGACGGCTACACCACCTCTGATGCCTACCCCTACTCCCAGAAGGTGGACCTGGGTCCCATCACCCAGGACACGACCACCCTGAGCTCGGAGGCCGTCAAGGGACTGGGCTCCCAGAAGGCCAACTACATCCGCAACTCCGTCAAGGCTACGGTCGATGCCTACGACGGCTCGGTGGATCTGTATGCCTGGGACGCCAAGGATCCGGTGCTCAAGGCCTGGCAGAAGGTCTTCCCCGGCCAGTTCAAGCCGCTCTCGTCCATCTCGGGCGACCTGATGAGCCATATGCGCTACCCGGAGAGCCTGTTCAAGGTGCAGCGCCAGCTCCTTTCCCAGTACCACGTCAACTCGGCCAGCCAGTTCTTCTCCGGCGAGGACTTCTGGCAGACCCCCGTGGATCCGACCGGGAGCAGCAAGGAGCAGAAGGCCGGGGTCAAGCAGCCTCCCTACTATCTGACCCTGCAGACACCGGGGACTGACAAGCCCGCCTTCTCGTTGACCTCCACCTTCATCCCCGCTGGCACCTCCACCAGGGAGATCCTGACCGGGTTCCTGTCCGTGGATTCCGACGCCGGGTCCACCAAGGGGGTGATAGGCCCCGACTACGGGACCATCCGGCTGATGGAGCTGCCCAAGAATTCCAATGTTCCCGGCCCAGGGCAGGCCCAGAACAACTTCAACTCGGACGCTGCGGTCTCCACCGAGCTCAACCTGCTCCAGTCCGGGTCCACCAAGGTCAAACGCGGCAACCTGCTGACACTGCCCATAGGCGGCGGGCTGATCTACATCCAGCCGGTCTACGTCCAGTCCAGCGGCGCCACCAGCTTCCCTCTGCTCAAGCGGGTTTTGGTGGCCTTCGGAGACAAGGTGTCGTCGTCGGCCACACTGGATGCGGCTCTTGACAAGACCTTCCAGGGCAACTCGGGCGCATCGGCCGGCGATGCCGACAACACCGGACGCACCAAATCTGATACTGATCAGAGCAAGCAATCCGGTAAGGCCCCGGATAAGACCACCGGGTCTGGCGGGGCTTCGGCCACAGCAGGACAGGCCCTGAAACAGGCCTTGGACAAGGCCAACCAGGCCATGAGCGACGGCGATGCCGCCCTGAAGAAGGGTGACTTTAGCGCCTACGGCGAGGCGCAGAACCGTCTGCGCGAAGCCCTCAAGGAGGCCTCCGACCAGGAGGGCGGCAACAAGTGAGCGCCACCCCGCGCATCCGGCTCTGCCGCCGCGGGGACCTGGAGGCAGTCACCGCCATCTACAACCAGGCGGTCATGGATGGCGGTTCCACGGCGGATACGGCCCCGGTCAGCCTGGATCAGCGCCTGGAATGGTTACTGGCACATGATCCAGACCAGGGCCATCCGGTCCTGGTCCTGGAGCAGGAGGGCAGGGTGCTGGCTTTCGGCTCCCTGTCGGCCTACTACGACCGGCCCGGCTACCAGGAGACCTGCGAGCTGGGCTACTACGTGGACCGCGGCAGCCGTAGGCGTGGCCTGGGAGCCCTGATGGTCCATTCCCTGCTGGAGCGCGCCCGGCAGGTGGGCATGCGTCTGGCCGTGGCCATCATCTTCGATGACAACTCGGCCTCCAAGGCCCTCCTGCACCGGTTCGGATTCAGCCGCTTCGGCCTCCTGCCCCAGGCCGCCTGGGACCGGTTCTCCCTGCATGACGTCTCCTACTGGAGCCTGTCCCTTGAGCGAAACGGGGTCGGGGAGCCTGTGTAGAATCTCACCGTCGCGTTTGAGAGCAGGAGGTATCACCTACATGGCATCCGATTTCTGGCTGATAGCCGGACTGGGCAACCCGGGTGACGAGTACAAGGGCACCAGGCACAACATGGGCTTCATGTGCGCCGATCTGCTGGCCGAACGCTGGTCGGTCAACCTGCGCGATCACAAGGGCCTGGCCCAGCTGGGCCGTGGCACCCTGGATCTTGACGGACGCCGCACACCCTTCTTCCTGGCCAAGCCGCTGACCTTCATGAACGACTCCGGCGATGCCCTGGCCTCCATCTGCTCTTACTACCACATACCGGTTGGCCGGGTCGTGGTCATCCATGACGACATGGACCTGGAGTTCGGCCGGATCAAGGTCAAGGCCGGCGGGTCCTCGGGCGGGCACAATGGCATTCGTTCCATCGACCGCTCCCTGGGCAGCAACGCCTACGCCCGGGTCCGCATGGGCGTGGGGCATGCCCGAGGAGGTCCTGACGCCCATCGGCGCACTGTGGACTGGGTGCTGGGCACCTTTGCCGGCGACCAGCGCAAGCGTCTGCCTGAGTTTTTGGCCGACGGCGCGGACGCCGCGGAAACCGTAATCATCAAGGGCCTCAGCCAGGCTCAGGAGCAGTTCAATGGTCGATGAGCATACCCAGAAGGCCGAGCCCCAGGAATCGCTGAACGGGTCCCTGCGTCCCCTCCTGGACGACCTGCAGGCAGATGCTGCCTTCAAAAGGTTGGTCCAAGGAGACTCCCAGCCTGCGGCCGACACCGACACCTCCCTCATGGTGCAGGCTCCCCAGGGCATCAGGCCCGCCCTGGCCGCCGCAGCAGCTGGACGTGCCCCGGTCGTTCTGGTGGTCCCCTCCGAGCGTGACGCCCAGGAGATGGCCGGCGCCGTCCGCTCCTGGTATGAGGGCGACCCGGGTGATGTGGCCCTGCTGCGCTCCTGGGAGACCCTGCCTCACGAACGGCTCTCGCCCCGGGCAGACACCGTGGCCTCCCGGATGGCCGTCTTCAGGCGGCTGGCCCATCCGGTCCAGGGCGACCCTGACTTCGGACCTATCCGCATCCTGGTCATGCCCGTGCGCTCCCTGCTGCAGCCGGTGGTCAAGGGTCTGCAGGATGTGGAGCCCCTGGTCTTTCTGCGCGGCCAGGACCTGCCCCTGGATCAGGCCGTCGAAGCTCTGGTCCGCAACGCCTACACCCGGGTCGATCTGGTCATGGAGCGCGGCCAGTTCGCCGTCCGAGGCGGCATCCTGGATGTTTTCGTCCCCACCATGGCCCACCCGGTGCGCATCGAGTTCTTCGGCGACGAGGTGGACACCATCCGCAGCTTCCACGCCTCCGACCAGCGCACCTACGGCCCTGACCTGGACCGGATCTGGGCGCCGCCCTGCCGCGAGCTGCAGCTGACCGACCAGGTCCGCGCCCGTGCCCGCTCCCTGATCGGAAGCATCCCCAACGCCGACGACATGCTGGAGTCCATCGCCCAGGCCATTCCGGTGGAGGGCATGGAGTCCCTCCTGCCTGCCCTGGTCGACGACCTGGTGCCGGTGGGGTCCATGCTGCCCGAGGGCGCTCTGATTCTGCTGTCGGAGCCGCAGCTGCTGGCCCGTTCCGCCCAGGACCTGGTCAAGACCGCCAACGAGTTCCTGGCCGCCAGCTGGCATGTGGCCGCCTCCGGGCAGGGCTCGGGTGCGCCCATCAGCTTCGACAGGGCCAGCTTCCTGGACTACGACGAGGTCATCTCATCCCTGGAGTACCGCAAGGGGGAGGTCTGGAAGCTGACCGACCTGTCGGTGGACCCGGACCGGGAGGGGGCCGAGCGTCTGGATGCCCTGGCACCGGACCAGTACCGCGGCGACGAGGATAGGGCCGCCTCGGGCATCGCCTCCCTGCTGGAGCGCGGCGACCGGGTTGTGGTGACCGCTCCGGCCCAGGGAACCCTGAGCCGTCTGCGCCGGGCCGTGCAGACCACTGGTGTTGTCGGGGTGGAGTACCACCGTTCCCTGGCCGTGGACGGCTTCGTGGACCAGTCCGCCCATCTGGCCCTGCTGACCGAGCGGGACCTGACCGGGCGCACCAGCGTGGCCGCAGGCAGCAAGACCTCCAACCGCCGGCGCAAGGCCATCGACCTGGACGAGCTCAAACCCGGCGACTACGTGGTCCACGACCAGCACGGCATCGGCCGCTTCCTGGGCATGCGCCAGCGCAGCGTGGGCGTGGGCCCCAGCAAGGGCAGCCGGGAGTACCTGGTTCTGGAGTACGCACCCTCCAAACGCAACGCCCCGCCAGACAAGCTCTTCGTGCCGGCCGACCAGCTGGACCAGGTCAGCCGCTACATCGGCGCCGAGATCCCCAGGCTCAACAAGCTGGGCGGATCCGACTGGTCGGCCACCAAGGCCAAGGCCCGCAAGCACGTCCACAAGATCGCCCAGGGCCTGGTCAAGCTCTACTCGGCCCGGCAGCGCACCAAGGGCTTCGCCTTCAGCCCCGACACCCCCTGGCAGAAGGAGCTGGAGGATGCCTTCCCCTACCAGGAGACCCCCGACCAGCTGACCGCCATCGACGAGGTCAAGGCCGACATGGAGAAGCCGGTGCCCATGGACCGCCTGATCTGCGGGGATGTGGGCTTCGGCAAGACCGAAATAGCCATCCGCGCCGCCTTCAAGGCCGTTCAGGATGGCAAGCAGGTGGTGGTCCTGGTCCCCACGACCCTGCTGGTACAGCAGCACTATCAGACCTTCACCGAGCGGTTCGAGGGCTTTCCGGTGGACGTGGCCGCCATGAGCCGCTTCCAGACCGCCAAGGAGAACCAGGCCACCATGGAGGGCTTGGCCAGCGGGGCCGTGGACGTGGTCATCGGCACCCACAAGCTGCTCAACCCGCGCATCCGCTTCAAGGATCTGGGCCTGATGATCGTGGACGAGGAGCAGCGCTTCGGCGTGGAGGCCAAGGAGACCCTCAAGGCCATGCGGACCAATGTGGACGTCCTGTCCCTGTCGGCCACGCCCATTCCGCGCACCCTGGAGATGGCGGTGACCGGCATCCGGGAGATGTCCACCCTGGCCACGCCCCCCGAGGATCGTCTGCCGGTGCTGACCTATGTGGGCGCCTACGAGGATGCCCAGGTGACTGCGGCCATTCGCCGCGAGCTTCTGCGCGGGGGGCAGATCTTCTACATCCACAACCGGGTGGAGGACATCGGCAAGGTCTCGGCCAAGGTGCAGACGCTGGTCCCCGAGGCCAAGGTGGGCGTGGCCCACGGCAAGATGGGGGAGAAGCAGCTGGACGGGGTCATCCGCGACTTCTGGCACCGGGACATCGATGTGCTGGTCTGCACGACCATCGTCGAGACCGGCCTGGATATCCCCAACGCCAATACGTTGATCGTGGACCGGGCCGACCGCTTCGGGCTCTCCCAGCTCCACCAGCTGCGCGGCCGGGTGGGACGCGGCCGGGAGCGCGCCTACGCCTACTTCCTCTACGATCCCAGCAAGCCCATGACCCAGACCGCCCACGACAGGCTGGCCACCATCGCCCAGAACACGGCCCTGGGGTCCGGCTACGACGTGGCCATGAAGGACCTGGAGCTGCGCGGCACCGGCAACCTGCTGGGCGATGAGCAGTCCGGCCACATCGAGGGGGTCGGCTTCGACCTTTACGTGCGCATGGTCTCCGAGGCGGTGGAAGAGTACAAGGAGCCCGGGCGGACCGAGCCGGTCACCGTCAGCATCGACCTGCCCCTGGAGGCCTCCATTCCGGTGGACTACATCGACTCGGACAAGCTGCGTCTGGAGGCCTACCGCAAGCTGGCCTCGGCCCGCAACGAGCAGGATCTGCGCGACCTGCACGAGGAGCTGACCGACCGATACGGACGTCCGCCCGCCCAGTTCGACACCCTCTTCGCGGTGGCCAGGCTGCGGGCCAAGGCTCGCTCCATGGGCATTTCGGAGATCGCCTCCCAGGGCACCCGGGTGCGGATCAGGCCCGTGACCATGCCCGACTCCCTGCAGGCCAGGATCGCACGAATATACAAGGGCAGCCAGTACCGCCCGGTGACGCAGACCCTGCTGATCCCGGCGCCCTTCGCGGGCTCCCTGGGATCGGGGCCCATGGATTCGGCGGCCATGACCGCCTGGGTGGACACCCTGCTGGACGACCTGGCCTGGGGGCTGCCCAAGTCCTCGGACGATGGCACGCCAGCGGGTCCCGCCCCCGTCCAACAAAACTAGTATCCTGTAAGAGACATCACAACAACTTATTGAAGGAGCAGTTGTGGCAGCAATTGAAAGCGTGTTCGCGCGCGAAATTCTTGATTCCCGTGGCAACCCGACCGTCGAGGTCGTTCTGCAGACCGAGGACGGCGCCGAGGGGCGTGGTCTGGTTCCCTCCGGTGCCTCCACCGGCGAGGCCGAGGCCTGGGAACGTAGGGATGGCGACAAGAAGCGCTATCAGGGCAAGGGTGTGCTGGACGCCGTCAAGGCGGTCAATGAGACCATCGCTCCCAATGTCATCGGCATGGACGCCACCGATCAGCGCGCCCTGGACGAGACCATGATTGACCTGGACGGCACCCCCAACAAGGGCAAGCTGGGCGCCAACGCCATCCTGGGCGTCTCCCTGGCTGCGCTCTATGCGGCTGCCGAGTCCGCCGAGCTGCCCCTCTACCGTTACCTGGGCGGCACCAACGGACACATCCTGCCTGTGCCCAACATGAACATCATGAACGGCGGCGCCCACGCTGACTTCGCCACCGACATCCAGGAGTACATGATCTCCCCCTACGGCTTCGACTCCTACCGGGAGGCCCTGCGCGCCGGCGTCGAGGTCTACCACACCCTCAAGGGCATCCTGAAGAAGGACGGCCACGAGACCGGCCTGGGCGACGAGGGCGGCTTTGCCCCCAAGATGAAGTCCAACGAGGACTCCCTGAAGTACATCGTCGACGCCATTGAAGCTGCCGGCTACGAGCCCGGCAAGCAGATCGGCCTCTGCCTGGACGTGGCCTCCTCGGAGTTCTACAACAAGGACACCGACAAGTACCACTTCGACGGCGAGGACCGCGACGCCGACTACATGCTGGACTACTACCAGGGCCTGGTCGAGCGCTACCCGCTGGTCTCCATCGAGGATCCCTTCGCTGAGGAGGACTGGGGCGCCTGGCAGAAGATCACCGCCGCCATGGGCGACCGCCTGCAGTTCGTGGGCGACGACCTGCTGGTGACCAACCCCAAGAGGCTGCAGAAGGGCATCGACCTGAAGGCCGCCAACTCCCTGCTGGTCAAGCTCAACCAGATCGGCACCGTGACCGAGACCCTGGACGCCATCGAGCTGGCCACCGCCAACGGGTTCACCTCCATGGTTTCCCACCGTTCCGGCGAGACCTCCGACACCACCATCGCCGACCTGGCCGTGGCCAAGAACACCCGCCAGATCAAGACCGGCGCTCCGGCCCGTGGCGAGCGCATCGCCAAGTACAACCGACTGCTGGAGATCGAGGAGGAGCTGGGCTCCACCGCCGAGTACGCCGGCTACAGCGCCTTCAAGGCCTGCAAGAAGTACACCAAGTAAGGTCTTGCCAGCCGGGCCGGACTCCTTGCAGGTTTTGACCCGACTGTGAAGTCTTTTACCCGTGGCGGTCCGCGTCGGCTGCCGCGGGTATTTTTATGGGTATGGCCAAGAACAAACGTGACGGCGCCAACCGGCGGACAGGCAGGCGGTCGTCGGGACCCATCACCTTCTTTGTGGCGGTCATCATCGTGGCCCTGGGTCTGATCCAGCTGGTCTCCACCTTTCACGCCTACGCCATCAATCTTTCCGAGCTCAACGGCCTGCGCAACCAGCAGGCCCAGCTTGTCGAGCACAAGCGTGACCTGGAGAACCAGATCCGGCGCTGGGACGACAAGGCCTATGTGACCGCACAAGCCCGGGATCGGCTGGGATTCGTCTTCCCTGACGAGGAGGCCATCCGGGTCCTGCACCCGGAGGCGGTCACGGGAGGCAAGGACAAGGACCAGGCCGGAAGCAAGGGGGTCCGGGCCCCCAGGAAGAACTCCCTGCCCTGGTATCAGGAGATGGCCTATTCCTTCGCCAAGGCCGACCAGGATCCTGCTGCCGACAGAAGCAAGGGGGAATCCAGTCCGACCGGCTCTGCCAGTCCGTCTGGTTCAAGCAGTCCAGGCGGTTCTGATGGCCCCTCTCCATCCGAGGGTGGGGGAGCGCAGTGAACTCCGACTATGAACTTAGCAGCAGGAAACAATCAGGGAAGATGAGGACAGCGTGATCAAGGCCCAGAAAAGGCCCCAGGCAGCAGTGGAATCTCAAGCCGCAGACAAGGCCCGGGTCGAGCCTAAAGCCACCAGCCTGGTTACCGACCGGGATCTGGCGGCGGTCAAAGACCGTATCCAGGAGCTTCTGGCGACCCCGGCCACGCCGGAGCAGACAGCCGTCGTGAACCGGCAGCTGGGCCGCTATCCGCGGGGCATGGTGGCCGTGGGCGCCCGCTGCGTCTGCGGCAATCCGCTGGCTGTGGTCACCCGGCCCCAGCTGGAAGACGGCACACCCTTTCCGACCACCTGCTATCTGACCAGCCCCGAGGCCGTCAAGGCCGTCTCCCGGCTGGAGGCCGACGGCGTCATGGCCGACTGGAATGCCGAGCTTGGTTCGGATCCGGACCTGGCCAGCGCCTACCGCAGGGCCCACGAGCTCTATCTGGCCTTCCGTTCCGCCCTGGCCCAGCGGCTGGGCGACGACGAGGGACACATCGCCGGAATCTCGGCCGGTGGCATGCCCAAGAGGGTCAAGTGTCTGCACGCTCTGGCTGCCCAGTCCCTGGTTATGGGGCCTGGGGTCAATCCCCTGGGCGACCGGGTTCTGAGTCTGGTGCGTCGGGTATTCGACACGCAGGTCTGCCGGTGCGCGCAGCCTTGGACTGAGGCATCCGGGCAAGCGAACCAGCAGGAAAACCAATGAAGGGGGCTTCCATGGATCAGGTAACGGTGGCGGGCGTGGACTGCGGCACCAACTCCATACGTCTGCTGATAGCCCAGGTGGACCGGCAGGGGCTGCATCCGGTGGCTCCCAGGCTGATGCGCGTCATCCGGCTGGGGGAGGGCGTGGACCGCAACCACCGCTTTTCCGACCAAGCTCTGGACCGTGCCTTTGAGGCCTGCCGGCTCTTCTCCCAGCAGCTGCAGGAGCACCCGGTGGATGGTCTGCGCTTTGTGGCCACCTCGGCCACCAGGGACGCTGACAACCGAGAAAGTTTCGAAGAGGGGGTGCGCTCCATCCTTGGGGTCACGCCCGAGGTCATCAGCGGCTCCCAGGAGGCCTCGCTGAGTTTTCTGGGCGCGGTCAGCGTGCTGGAGCAGCGGGGCAGCGCCGACATGCCTCCTGCGCCCTACCTGGTGGTCGACCTGGGTGGCGGCTCCACCGAGCTGGTCCTGGGCGGGGACGGGAGCGATCTGCCTGTGGACCAGGTCAGGGCCTCCTACTCCATGAACATCGGCTCCGTGCGGATGACCGAGCGCCATCTGCTGGGCGATCCGCCCACCCAGGAGCAGATCGACCAGGCGCTGGAGGATGTTGACGGCTGGATCGACCGGGCCTTCGAACAGGTTCCCGTAGCCGGGGTAGGCAGCCTGATCGGGGTCTCCGGCACGGTCACCACCATGAGCGCCCTGGCCCTGGGATGCGAGGTCTACGATCGCCATGCCGTCGATGGCCGGTCCATTGCGGTCGATGCGGCCCGCCGGGTTGACGACCGGGTGCTGAACATGAGCCGGCAGGAGCGCAGGGAACTCAAGGCCATCCATCCCGGCCGTGTGGATGTGATCGGCGGCGGCGCCCTGATCTGGAGCCGTCTGCTGGAGCGCCTGGGCCATGCCAGTACCAGTGCGCTGGCTTCGGGAACCTATGTGGCCAGCGAGCACGGCCTTCTGGATGGCCTGGTCCTGGACTACGGCCGGACCCTCCTGCGCGAATGATATACTAAGGCGTTATGGGTTACGGCCCCGGTGGCGAAATGGTATACGCATCGGACTTAAAATCCGCCGCCTTCACCGGCTTGTGGGTTCGATTCCCACCCGGGGCACCAAGGCCTCATCGGCTTGGACGGCAGTGTCGCAACTTGTCACCCGGCCGACGAACCGATACTCTGGTACGCAAGAAAACCAAAGGAGTTGTCATGAGTGACCAATCCATGCCCGAGGTGAACGCCGAATTCGGCGCCACGCCGACCATAACCTTCCATGGTCCGGCGCCCAGCGGGCTGCGCGCCGTGGAGCTGGTCGAGGGGGACGGGCCCGTGGTACGCAAGGGCGATACCGTCACCGTCAACTATCACGGCGTCGTCTGGGGTTCGGATCAGGTCTTCGACTCCAGCTTCCAGCGCCATCAGCCGGCCAGCTTCGGCATTGGCGTGGGGCAGGTCATTCGCGGCTGGGACCAGACGGTGCCCGGTCACAACGTGGGGTCCAGGTTGGTGGTCTCCATTCCGCCGGAGTATGGATATGGCCGTCAGGGGATGCCCCAGGCGGGCATCGGCGGCGACGATACCCTGGTTTTCGTGATCGACATCATATCGACACGGTAGACAAGGGTCTCCAGGCGCCGGTGAGGGCCGGCGCCTTTTTCATACCCTTGACTTTGCAGTTCAGGTCGGGCCACGAGACAAGCGCATCAAACAAGGAGGAATCACATGGCTGAGGAAAAGACGATTCTGCTGACACAGGCCGCTTACGACAAGCTGAAGGAGGAGCTCGACCACCGTCAGGGCGAGTACCGCGACGAGATCACCGAACGCATCGCGGCGGCTCGTGCCGAGGGTGATCTGAGCGAGAACGGCGGCTACCAGGCTGCCCGCGAGGAGCAGGGCAAGAACGAGGGACGGATCAACGAGCTGATCGTCAAGCTGCGCAACGCCAAGATCCTCAAGGCCCCCAAGGCGGGCACGGTGGGCAACGGCTCCCTGGTGACCCTGACCATGGCCGGCAACGAAATGGTCTATGTGCTGGGCTCCAGGGATCTGACCGTGGCCACCGACTACGACGTCATCAGCCCCGAGTCGCCCATCGGCGCGGCTCTCATGGGCGCCAAGAAGGGCCAGACCGTGACCTACAAGGCACCCAACGGCAAGGACATCTCGGTCACCGTCAAGGATGCCCAGCCCCTCAAGTAGCGGGACGACCCCTCACCGTCCCGGCCCGGCCTGAATAAAGCCGCTCCCCGCCATGGTCGACGGAGAGCGGCTTTTTCTCTGGGTCACCGCTTGATTCGTAAGGTCGGCCGGTGGCTTGTGTTGGATGGTGCTCGATGACAGACCGCCAGGTTGGCGATTTGTTCAGCGCAGGTTGCAGACCACCAGGTAGATGGCCACGATGTGGCAGGCGTAGCCGATGACCGTGCCGCAGTGGAATATCTCATGGAAGCCGAATACCCGCGGCCAGGGATCCGGCCGGCGCAGACCGTAGACAATCGCCCCAAGGATGTAGGCCAGACCGCCGGCCACGATCAGCCACACCACCGGCGGACCGGCCATGGGGGAGTCCCAGAAGAGCTTCAGGAAGCCCACGCCCGAGACTCCGAAGACCACGTAGACCAGGGTGTAGAGCCAGCGGGGAGCCTCGATCCAGAAGACGTGGACGATCATGGCCACCAAGCTGGCCCCCCACATGCCCAGGATGATGATCCGCCGCCAGAAGGGATCCAGGGCGAAGGAAATGGGCGTGTAGGTGCCGGCGATGAGCAGGAAGATGTTGACATGGTCCAGGCGGCGCAGCACGTCCGTGGTCCCCGGGGTCCAGTCGCCCAGATGGTAGAGGGCGGAGTTGCCGAAGAGGGCCAGTGAGGCGACCATGAAGACCGCACAGGCCAGCTTGAGCCCAGTGCCGTGGGCCAGGCAGATCAGCACGATGCCGGCGGCCAGGGCCAGGGGGGCGGCCACGGCGTGGATCCAGCCACGCAGGAGGGGCTTGGGACGGCCGTGGACATCCAGGCGGACCTTGCGCTCGATCTCCATGTCGGGGATGCCCTCGATTCGCGAGGCCTTGATCTCGGCCTTGGCCATGATCCGCGCAGCCTTGGCCTTGGCCTTGGCACGCACCGCGTCAGCCCTGGCCTGCAGATGGGCCTCGTGGGCCACCTCCGCATCCCGGCGCAGGTAGGTCAGCTCCTGACGGCGTTGCTGGCGGCGGCGTTCGAGATCGGGATCGACCTCCTGATCCTCGGACGGTCTGCCGTCCTCGCTGGTCCTGGTTGCCATGGCCCTCCCTTGGCCCCTTGACTGGTCCGGGCCTGTAGGGTCCGGTCGCCGGGGCGAAACATCCGTCAACCACCCTACCCCAGACCTGCGCATTGGACGCGCATGTCATCATCGCCCTGGGCATGACCCGCCTGTCTGCTTCCGAGGGCCCTTTGTATGATGGGGGGCATGGCTGATTTTTCCGAGATTCTGGCATCCTGCGACGACTGCAATGAGGAGGACCGTGAGTGGCTCCACCACCTGGTGGCCGACTGGCAGGTCATCGCCGATCTGAGCTTTGCGGACCTGCTGCTCCTGCTGCGCACCGGCGAGGGGGAGTTCACCGTGGCCGAACAGTGCCGGCCCTCCACGGTCATGTCCCTGCGCACCGAAGATGTGGTGGGGGAGCACTTTCCGGCTGACCGCCGCGAGGAACTGGAGGCGGCCATGCAGTCCAAGGGGGTGCTGCGGTCCAACAAGCTGCGCACCATAGGCCGCGCCACGGTCTGCGACGTCTACGCCCCCATCCGTCACCAGGGCAGGACCCTGGGTCTGGTGGTCCGCGAGACCAACATGGCCACCCGCGAGTCCAACGGCCGCTACGAGAGCGAGAGCATCAACGCGGGCAAGGAGCTCTTCGAGATGATCACCCGCGGCGAGTTTCCCTACGCGGATTCAGTGCTCAACCAACGGCACAACGCCAGGGTGGCCGACGGCTTCTTCGTGCTGACGTCAAGCGGCGTGGTGCGGTACGCCTCGCCCAACGCCATCAGCTGCTTCCGCAGGCTGGGCTCAGTGGAGACCATGATCGGCCAGTACCTGAGCGAGATCGGCACCTCCCTGCTCAAGGAGAACGATCCCGTGCCCGACTCCCTGCCACTGGTCCTGTCGGGCAAGGCGGCTGTGGACTCGGAGCTGGACGCCAACGGGTCGGCCGTCTCCATGCGCTCCCTGCCCCTCTATGGCAAGCAGGGCCGGATCGGCGCCATCGTGCTCTGCCGGGATGTGACCGAACTGCGCCGCCGGGAGAAGGAGCTGCAGACCAAGGATGCCACCATCTCCGAGATCCACCACCGGGTCAAGAACAACCTCCAGGCCGTGTCGGCCCTGCTGCGGCTGCAGGCCAGGCGCACCAAGTCCGACGAGGTACGCAAGGAGCTGGAGGAGGCCCAGCGACGGGTCCAGACCATCGCTGTGGTTCATGAGGGCCTCAGCCAGACCGCCGACGAGATTGTGGACTTCGACAAGGTGATCGCCAACCTGCTCAAGATGAGCGTGGACCTGGCCACCACCAGCGACCAGCACATCACCATCTCCTACGTGGGCAAGTTCGGGATGATGCCCGCCCAGGATGCCACACCCCTGTCCCTGGTGCTGACCGAACTGGTCAACAACGCGGTCGAGCACGGCTTCGAGGGCCGTGACGAGGGGCATATCACCATATCGGTGGGCCGGGGCGGCAACAATCTCAATGTGGTGGTCGAGGATGACGGCAACGGCTACAGCACCGAGTCGGATCAGGGCCAGGCTCGTTCCACCGGATCCGGGCTGGGCACGCAGATCATCAACACCTTCGTCACCAACGACTTTGGCGGCACGGTCAAGTGGGAGCCCCGCCGGGATGGCGGTACCAGGGTGGTCATCAACATCAAGCTGCGCGTGGCCCAGGACGTGTGATACCAGGCACCTTTTAGGAAAAGAGAGGGGCGACGGCATCAAGCCATCGCCCCTCTCCTGTTTTGCGCAATCGGGAAGATATCAGGACTGCATCTGCATGGCCTGGGACCTGCGCGCACGCATGGCCCTGCGCTTCAGAGCCCTGCGTTCGTCCTCGCTCAGTCCGCCCCAGACACCGTAATCCTGGTTGGTGTCCAGCGCGCACTTCAGACAGGCGTCAATGACCTTGCAGGTCCTGCAGACAGCCTTGGCCTCCTCGATCTGCTGATAGGCTGCACCGGTGTTGCCGACGGGGAAGAACAGCTCAGGGTCCTTGTCACGGCAAGCAGCCTTGGCGCGCCAATCAAACGCATTACTCATCTACCTAAGCCTCCAAGAAGTTTTTATCGATGCTTTTATCACTACCCTATGCAAGATAAGCACGATGAGTGACTTTTTTCAAGGGTTCATTTGTTTTACGGCTAAAGAGAACACCTGTAGCGGAATGGCGAGACCCGCTTCCAGAACCAGACACCGTCCGGGAATGGCGCTGGCCCTGGTGGGGAGGGTGGCCAGCTGATCGGAGGGGATGCCAGCTGCCAGATCGGCCCCCCGTTCGCCGCAGGGGAACACCAGACGACGGCTGAAACGCTCTGGTCTGCGCAGGGCGCTGGCCGTCTCCACGGCCAGGATCACGGAGGTTCCCTCCTGACCCAGAGCCTCCTGCAGAAGAGGGGCCAGAGGATCCCGACAAAGCGGATCCAGCAGATCCTGGGCATCGTCAAGAATCCAGACCAATGCACGGCTGCCATCCCGACGGCCTTGAGGCGGTGACGGCACCGGGCCGGGAAAGTCCCGGCTGTTGTAGCCGTGACCTGTTCGACGCGTGATGCGCAGGTCGAAGCTGGGCTCTGGTCGGGCCCCTGGCTTCATCAGGGTGAGCAGGGAACGAGCCAGCAGCGCCAGCAGGGTGCTCTTGCCCCGTCCTCGAGGTCCGATCAGGGCGGTATGACCGTTGAGCGGCAGGCGATAGAGATGGAGCAGAACCCCGTCGTCCATGTGTCCCAGAGGTATCTGAGGCCGTCCCGATTGCCAGAGGACCTGCCCGCAGGCCGGATCATGCTCTGGCAGGGGAGGGGAGAAAAGCGGTGCCGGCGGTCGGCTGCCGCAAAAGCGGCTGGCCTTGACGATCTGGCCCACCAGAGCCTGCGGATCAGCTGCTGGGCAGGTGCGGAAGGCTTGTGGACCCCGGCCCTGCTCCAGGAAGCCCAGACCCGGACAGGCAGGGTCGATCGCCGTGGCACAGGAGGAGCCCAGCAGCTCCCTGGACTGCAGGGGGTCCCGCACTCGCAGACATATGCCCAGGTTCATGTTGGCACGCATCTGGGCGCTGACCTGCCCCATGGTCTGCTGGGTGCAGGCCACCAGGTTCATGCCCAGGGATCTGCCCTGAGAGGCCAGAGAGGTCAGCCTGTCCAGGTAGTCAGGCAGGAGTTGGCGCAGGGCCTGGAACTCGTCAATGACCACCACCAGGCGTGCCGGTGGATCGGCCATGCGGGCGGTGTCCTCAACCCCTGCTCTGGCGACCAGGCGCTGGCGGCGTTCCAATTCCCGTTGAAGGCCGTTCAGCGCGCGTACGGCTCGGTCCAGGTCCAGATTGGTCACGCAGCCCACGGTGTGCGGCAGTCGGGCCAACAGGCCGAAGCCGGCACCGCCCTTGAAGTCCAGCAGGACCAGATTGAGCCGGTCTGGCGGCTGGCTGGCGGCCAGGGCCAGACACCAGGTCTGCAGAAAGACTGATTTGCCTGATCCGGTAGTACCTGCCACCAGGGCGTGGGGTCCGTCGCGGGGCAGATCGATGACCAGCGGGCCATGATCAGGCCGGATGCCGATGACTGCCGGTGCCGACCTTCCTGATGCGGCAAGCCATGCGTGGACGATGCCCTGCCAGGGCAGACCTTGCGATCCCGAAGGCCCTGATTCCAAGAGCCGGGACTCCAGCTGAGGGCCGGGGTCAGAGGCCAGTCCAGCCAGGTCCTGCAAGGTCTCGTTCTCTGTAGTTGTCGAGAGGGATGCACGATCCGATACTGTGCCGTATGCCGATTGTGCGCCTGCCGGCGGAGCGGACGATGACCGGCGATGCATTCGCAGCAGGCTCAGAAGCACCATGGCCAGGGTGCCCGTCAAGCTGGGCAGCAGCAGGAGGAGGAGCATCCAGCGGCCCTGGCCTACTACGTACCAGATCATGCCCGCCTGGGCCAGGGCCGGAGCCGTCTGTGTAACCAGGGTCAGAATGACCTGGGCGCTTCCCCTTTTGGCCTTCCCATCTTTGGAGCCGGCAGAGTGCCAATCGCTGCCTGCAGACCCGCTCGGGTCTGTCGACATGGATGCTGATGAATTGGCCTTGGTCATGCCTTCAGCATGAGCTGCCCGATGCAGGAGCGCTAGAGCAAGCCTGGCATGTGGTCAAATGTGGACGGGATTGATGGTGTGCGCAAAGCGGCGCTACATGCCGCCGACAGTTCCAGCGGCATGACTGCCCTGGGCCAGTTGGTTGAACAGGTCGGTGTTGCGGGCTTGATCCAGCAGGACGGTGGAACCGATGCCCCCGCCCGGATAGTAGTCGGGGTCTGTCCAGTAGACGCTTCCGGTGACCCCATTGCTGCTGCTGGCGCTGCGGAAGGCCAGGACCATGCGCACAAGGTCTATGGGGTTGGCCCGCTCATCCACCACCAGGGCATCCAGACCTGCCGAAAGGACCTTGCCGGCCCTCGACGGGTTGAGCATGACCGAGGGCTGCAGGGCCTTGGCGCTGATGGCCGAGATGGCCTGGCGCTGGCGTTCGGCACGCCCAAAGTCTCCCTTGGGATCCGAGTAGCGCATGCGGGTGAAGGCCAGGGCCATGCCGCCATCGGCCTGATGGCAGCCGCGAGACCAGACCATGCCGGAGTTGGGGTCGTTGACATCTGCGTCATAGCAAAGCCTGACACCCCCCAGGGCGTCGACCACCTTGCTGAGGCCTCCGAAACGGATCAGGGCCACATGATCGACCTTATGACCGGTGATGTCCTCGATCTGGCCGGTCAGGGCCCGGTAGCCCGATGTGTAGGCCACGGCGTTGATCTTCATGTAATCCCCATCCTGCTTGACCAGGGAGTCGCGGGGGACCGAAATCAGGGAGGCGGCTCCGTGGCGGGGTTTGGTCAGCACCAGGATGGTGTCGGTGCGGAAGCCTGTGATGCTGGCATCCTGTCCTGCCCCCGGAGAACCGTCGCGCTGGTCCGATCCCAGCAGGAGCCAGGTAGTGGCCTCTGAGCCAGGGGTATCGGTCAGCATTTTGTCGCGGGTGAGCTTGCCATTGACCCAGAACCATCCCCCACCTGCCAGTACGACCAGTGCCAGCAGCAGGACCAGCAGCAGAATGATTACGAACTTGCGCACTGGGTGTTTACGGACGAGGGCAGTGCCGTTCCGCATGTTCCGGTTGTTGCTGTTGCCCCAGTCATTTTTAACAGGTGCGGCTGCAGCCGCCGGCCTGGGTGTAGTTTTCGAGGAGCCACTGGTGCGTCTGGCTTTCTGATGCCCCGTCCCGGAGGAGGGGGAGAAGCTGGGGGGCGTCTGGTTACGGCTGTGTCTAGCCTCGGTGCCTGGAGATCTGGGGTCGGCCGCCGGACGGTGATGCCCGGAGGGCATGAAGCTAGGAGGCTCCTGTCCTTGTCCGCCTTGGTCTGATCCAGTCCGCATACCCTTAACCTCCGTAGCTTTGGCCGACTAGGTCAGCAATAGCATGCCTGAACGACCCAGAGGGGCTTAATCGGCTATCTCTGCGCCGGAACCGCACAGACCGTAGCAAACAGGTAGCGGTCCGCCATGCCGATGTACTGTCCGGTGTTCGCATCCCTGATGGTTCCGTCGTCCGGATCGACGGTCCCGCCCGTGTTGGGATCGATCAGGGTCTTGTCGGGCATGGTGATCAGTCCGGTACGGGGATCGGGCTTGGGAAGAGCAGCGGCGGATGCGGAGGGGGATTGGGTGCCGTCCCCTGTGTCAGAGCCGTTGCCAGCCGTCTGAGTGGCACTCTGCGGGTTTTGGGCGCTCTGGGCATCCTGACCATTGCCGGCCTGGCTGCCTGATGAGGAGGCCGACTCTGCGTCCTCATTGGCCTGGGTCAAAGGCTTGCCCTCTCGCAGCAGGTGCCAGATGGTTTCGGCCTCGTCCGTCCACACCACCCGGTTGTTGTCCTGGGACCATTCCTCGACAGGTATGGTCCGGGCGTAGATATGTGTGGTGTCTATATGCTTGAGCGAATTGCCCAGGCCCAGCAGGGTCTGGAAGCTGCCCAGCCCCTCGCTCAGCTGCAGGGTGGACATGGAGGTGGTGGCCAGACGGTAGGCCTTGGGCAGGTCGGAATAGATGTTGACGGTCTTGGCCTCGTTGACCAGGCTCTTGATCAGATACTGCTGGCGGGTGGTGCGCATGATGTCCGACCCGTCGGCGCCGGTTCCGTGGCGCATGCGAGCGTACTCGGTGGCCTGGGTGCCGTCCAGATGATGCAGGCCGCGCTTCAGGTTGATGCCGGTATAGCCGTCCCAGGTGTCCTTGGGGATGCACACGTCGACCCCGCCCAGGGCGTCGATGATGGACTTGAGGCCGTTGAAGTCAGCCACCACAAACTGCTGGATGTCCAAGCCGGTCAGGGAACGGACCGCCGCCAGGGAGCAGCTGGCGGCCGAATTGGCATCGCCGCCCTGGCTGTAGCCCTCGGCGAAGATGGAGTTGAACATGACCTGGCGGCGGGCCGGGATGGTCTCCCCCTTGCTGGTGGTGCAGGCCGGGGCGTTCACGATGGAGTCCCTGGGAATGGAGACCACATTCACATAGGAGCGGTCGGCGGCGATCTGGACCACCATGGCCGTATCCGACTGGTGGTTCTCCTCCAGGCCGTCGCCGCTGCCGCCCACCTCGGCATTGCCCTTGCCGTCGCGGGTGTCTTGGCCCAGCACCAGGACGTTCAGGGTTTTGCCCTTGTAGATGTCCTCCGGGGCCTTGTGGGTTTGAGCCAGGCTGACGGGCTCGAGCACGTGCATGTGACCGTTGATGTCGGTCCAGAAGGCCGCCACCGTCGAGGCCACGAAACAAAGAACGAAGGTAAGAGCCAGACAGATGCCCGTGCGCAGACGGTGGCTGCTGCGGAACCCGTCGCTGTGCTGGGGCTTGCCGTTCCTGCCCGCCTTGATGTTGGGCAGACCCATCTTTCTGGTTGGGGACGTCAATGGTATGCCTTCCTCATCGGCTGTCGCTGTAGGGGTCATTCCGGCGGGAAGAACCGGGATGGCGGCGAAGCGTGCTTGAACCAGTCATAGTATAGTCTGACCCCCATCCGCAGCTCCTCTTCGGGCGATATGGCTCCCTGCATGTGTTGCTCAGTTGCGCTGGCAGATAT